>CAZGMB010000061.1:0-30205 GCA_964526715.1 uncultured Aureispira sp.
AATTAATCAGCGAATTAACTAAACTTTCCAAAGAAGAATTTCAAACACTATTTGGTAGTAAAAAAAGTGATAAGAAAATACTAGGTGACACCAAAGTAAAAGCATTCAAAGATAAACCACACTAAAGATCAGGATCAGGGTTCCATTACTAATACGCTTTCCTTCAGCGCAGGAGTAGTTTTCTTTTTTGTAGTCTTGATCTCTGACCAGGGTTATTTCTTCTAAAACTATGCAAATATTTTAAAAGACAATAATCGATAAATTATAAGAAAAGCTACATATTTGCAAATGTTAGAATAATAATTGAATCATGAATCATTTTTTCAATATTGCAATTTTGATTTTTACTACTATAACAGGTTATGCCCAAACTTCGGATGACTATTTTGTTTCTTTAGGGAAAACAAGATCTAATAAAGATGAAATTGAATATCTCATGACATGCTTTTTGAATGGAAATACAAAATATGAGTATTCAACACTAAATGGGTATATGCATGGAATTCAAAAAGAATATTATACTTCTGGTAAAGTAAAATCATTTAAATTGTATCAAAAAGGCAATTCAACTTTAATAGATACAAGTTGGTTTGAAAGTGGAATTATTAGTAGCATTATTTCAATAGAAAATGATGGTATTTGGAAGAAAGAATTTTATGAATCTAAAGCATTAAAATCCAAAGCCTTAATCAATAATAATGGAAAAAGAATAGGAGAAGATATTCGATATCATGAAAACGGACAGATTAGTTACCAATGCCTTTATGATAAGAATGGATTGTCTATAGGAAACACATTTTCATATTCTGAAGATGGTTCATTTCGAAGTGTAGGTGAGTACATAAAAGGTGAATTTCATTTATGGCAAATGTGGGATAGTACTGGCATGCAACAGGTTATTGACGGTACAGGCAGTGATTTTTTTCATACTTCTGAAGGTTATATTTATGAATTAAAGTATAGAAATGGGGTGACAAATGGAGATCAAAAGATTTATAAAGATGGAAAATTAATCTCTTTGTTTAATCAAGAAAATGGAAAAGCTCATGGACCATCTTATGAATATTATTCAAATGGCAGACTTAAGTCTATAACTCATTTTCAAGATGGTAATATTGTTAAAAAAGAAGACAATTTTCCGATGTTCGATAATCCTATTCTTGAAACTGACATAACTGTGTTGATACCGCCAAGAATCAATGAGTATAACAATTTGATTAAAACTGAAAATGTGCCTAAGCTAATTAATCGTGAAGCAGTCCAAATGTTTCTAAACTCAAATCTATTAGAGTATATAAATAGTCCACACGATTTTATTGTCACATCATTTTATGACATTAAACTTAATAAGGAAGGAGAAATATTTGAATCAAACGTATCAGAAAGTGAAGATTCACCATTTCTAAAAGTAGTTTTAAAAAGTTTTAAGTTAATGAAATTTGATCTCCAAAATCAATCTTTTGAAGGAGCGGATAATCAGATAAAACTTAGATTTGATATCAAGTTTACAGAAAAGAAATAGTGCCATTTAATCGCAATAAACAACTTCACAATTTCCACAACTTAATAACTCCACATTAAACAAAAAAAGGCCCCGAACCAGCGTCCGGAGCCTAACCCATGCAAACAACCAAAACTCTAAATCTTCCCTTCGGGATGGTCCGGGTGTACATTACTCCCTCCCCTTGGGAGGGCTGGGGAGGGCCTTCTCCCTCCCTTTGGGAGGGTTAGGGAGGGCCCAATGTAACCCCTTCGACACCCCAAAACTCACAATCGCACCCACACAAGCCAATATCCCTGTTTTGATGATATCATTGCCATCTACGATGCCAATAAAAGCGATCAAGGTACCACCGAGCGTTCCCACCGCTTGATCACTATGATGAATTCCCATCCCCATCGATACCTCCTTCTTTTGACTCGCCGATGGCATCATCAGCGATGTTAGTAATCTGGCTTACAGCCGTGGCCACACCACCTGCAGTGACCAGGTATCCACCGAAAGTCACCACTGTTGCAGGTAGCGAAACTGGAGCCGTAAGCAACACCGTTCCCACACCTGCCAGCACCAATCCCACATTCCGCAACACCTTAAAAAACTTTGGCGTTGGCGCCTTTATTCTATCCACAATCTTACTCATGATACTTTTTTGATGATTTTAATAAAATGACTTTTCTCTCCACTCCTCTTCAAATTCTCGATGATATACCCAAGCGCCAGCTTTGAATACTGACCCTTCCCATTCCCACCCGAAGAAAACACCGGAGCTATACAGCCCCGGAGTTCCTTCCGAGCATCATTGGCCACATGCATCAGGATGCCAGATCTCCCCTTCACTTTATCTATCCGCAGGCACTCCCCAAATTTCGGATGTTGAATGATGGCCACTGGATAAACTCCTTCCGGCACACACGACACATTTCGCTCATTATTGGCCCATCCCAATTCAATACTCCGACAGAGTAAGATGCCCTGGATAAAAATCATCCCATCTGTCCAGCCATCCCGATACAACCTTTGAAGCTCTAACATCATCTTAAATTCTTTTTAAAGATCTACACCTTTTAAACTTCTTAAACCTTCTCAACCTTGATCTAAAACTCAATCTCAACCTTAATCCAAGTCTCGATTTCAACCTTAATCTCACGCTCGATCTCATTCTAAATCTCAATCTTTACCTAAATCTCAGACTTAGCCTAAACCTTAATCTCAGGCTTAACCTTACACCACCTCAATCACCGCCAAGGAATTATAACCACCATTTTTGAGAGAATACTGATTGCCATTCACTTCTTGGTAAAACTCAATCTGAAGAGTGAATACATTAAGACCGGTAGCCAAGGTAGGCGCAGCTGCCTGAGTCAATGCCACATTGCTGGCTGTGCTGTTAATCGGCAGATTTACCTCATTACTCATCACAGTCTCAAACTCTCCAGTGGCAAAATCCACTTTCGACCATCCAGCCTTAAAAGTCACATGCGTCGATCCAGGTGCAGACACCAAATCCAGCTTAGGGACCAAACCAGTGATGTTTATAGCTCCAGTAGTAGTATTCAAAGCATACGCTTTAAATAAGATACTACTCAAGATCGCCCGATTATTGAAGTTGAAACCTTTCAATACCGCCTTCCCTTCAGGAAGGTCAAAGCCCTCATGCACATGTCTCTCACCACGCTCATTGGCCGCATCCAAATTTTTGACATCTGTCATCAATTGGGTGAGCCTGGACACCACGCGGTTGTCACTCGCATTCATCATAAAATTCCTCAAAGCTGTTCTCAACAGCTTGCCTGCACCAGCCGACATACCAAATTCGGCTCCATTCTCCCGTGTCCTTTGGAATGTAGGATCATTGGCGATCCTGTCCGCCGAAACTCCTCCCTTGGTCCTTACTAAGAAACCATCAGCACTTTTGTAAAATGATAGGTCATCAAGCTTTCCCACCACTTTCAACAATCCACCTTGTCTTGCCATAACTAAATCATTTTTAAATGTGAAATAATGACAATATTACGCTCATTTCATCTGCTTTGTTATAGTTTTTGAAGTACCTGTGTAATAAAACACAATAAATGATCATTTTTAACATATATTTGCATACCAAAAGGGGCAAGATTTTCGTCATAAGTTTTTACTTTTGTCAGATCAAATGGTAGCCACTTACAGACATTACTTTTTGACTATGCGCTGAATTCTAATTGCTAGAAAAACTTCCAAACACCCAAATTATTTTTTTGTGACCCATCACCTTTAGATAGTGTATGGATGATGTATGGATGGTGTATGGATAGTGTATGAAGAGTGTATCAACAATTATGTTAAATAGAAGTCAAAATGAGTAAATTTTCAAGAGTAGTTATTTATCCAAAAGATGTCTCTGCCATCACCGGCAAGAACTACCGTTCTTCCTGGTTACTGCTTACCAAAATTAAAAAACATCTGAATAAGGACGTCCATCAGGTAGTCACTGTCCAGGAGTTCTGTGAGTACATGGGGATAGGGGAGGATGCATTGACTAATCTACTAGCCTAAGTTTTTTTTGTAATCTTTCTTTGGTAATCCTTTTCAATAAGATCGTCTCTCTTTTGCTCAATCTTTGTTTTCATTTTATTTGAATACTTTGCAGTTTCTTTTCTAATATACAATTCATGAGTTGAGCCGTGAATGTCTTTGATCTCCACATTGAAAAACTTACTGATATGATTTGAGATTTCTTCAAGTGACATTTCACCATTATTGATCACATTAGTTAACTTAAGACCATTTATTAATTCACTAAGTTCAGCTATTGATCCAGTCCATTTAATTTTCGGATAGGATGCTATAATTTCTTCCACAGAATCCGGATCATCAGCCTTTAACAGATATTTTTCTATCATTTCTAGTGCCTTAATGAGCGCAAAGATATGATTATCTTTTGATTCTTTTCTAAATAACGTCTCATCTCTTAGGTTTCCCTTTGATCTAAAATAAATGAAGTCATCTTTGATCAATATACAATCATCTTTCAATTGTTTTAGTAGCCTGGAATAATACTTTCTATCTCCTGGTATTTTCTCCAATTCAAAATTATAAACGCGCTCATAATAAATCCCTAGATGCTGAAAAGTAGGCTTATCTATCTTGTAGTATTGGATTTCATCTTGAAGTGATTTAAACTGGTGTTCACCTTCAGCCCTTGTTAATTCACCACTTAATGCCACATACGTATCCAGACGTTCCTTTAATTCTTCTCTATTGAATACCATATTGAAGTGGTCAGGGTATTTGCCCAAAAATTGATTTAGAATGATACATAATTTTTTGGATAGCATAAGTGAACTTCAATAAATCATTCTAGTAATAGGCAGTGTGGGTTCAATTAATATGTATAACGAACCTAAATTCAAAATATGATATGAGTAGATAAAAAAAATAAATTTTAACTTTTAGGTAACACATTTAAAATAAAAAAGCCATCCAAAAGGACAGCTTTTCCGTAATCGCTAAAGTGAAATTTTACTACTTTGCTTTTCTCAAAGTATCATCTTTCTTAGCAGCCAATTTATCGCTTAACATGTCCATTTCATCACCAACCCTTGACTCCACTATTTTGCCATATATCTGAGTCGTTTTAATACTGCTATGTCCAAGCATCTTACTAGTGGCTTCCATACTCACACCATTGGCCAGCAACACTGTAGTTGCAAATGTATGTCTAGCAATGTGTGTGGTTAGTGGTTTTTTAATTCCACATATATCGGCAATTTCCTTTAAGTAGGAATTAAGCTTTTGATTGCTTTTCATGGGCAATAATTTATTTCCCTTGACACAAGCTGGATGATCTTGATATTTCTCCAGGATATCTAATGCTATCTCCAATAGAGGTACATTGGCTACATTTTCAGTTTTTCGTCTTGATGTGTAGATCCACTTTTTACCATTGATTCCAGTTCCAATATGTTCTGGTGTTAGCATTGCGGCATCTTTATAAGCGTATCCTGTATGGCAGCAAAATACAAAAATGTCTCTCACCTCAATGAGTCTATCAATAGTAAATTCTTTAGTCATAATTCGATCAAGCTCAGCTGCAGTCAAATATTCCCTCTTGGCTTCTTTAACCGGACACTTATATCCTTGAAATACATTTTTCTCAACCCACTCATTATTTACTGCAAAATCCATGATTCGCTTTACATACTTGAGATATTTTGACATAGTATTTTGTTGGATTTTAACTTCAGTTTTGATGTAGAACTCATACTCCACCATAAAAGAATACTTCAGCTGATTCAAATAGATATCTTCAGTTTTATACTTTAGCTTGATAAAGTCAGCTATTCTATTTCTGAAGGCATGATATCGGCCCCAAGTTATTTTACCTATTTCGATGCCAATTAACTTTTCAGCATTCGAATTGAAGATGTCACAAACTTCGAGAAGTTTTTTCCTGGTATCAATTTCTTTTGCTGTAAGCTTGTTTTTTAACATGTCAACTGTGATATCAGAATCCTTGATTTTGTAATCATTATAAATTCTGAGCGTATCTAGCTTAATTTTTTCTAGGTATTCATTAAGTGAATTTGCCATTGCAGAATTCCCTTTGACTCTACCTAATTGCTCATCCCAGTTTTTTAATTCTACCGTTTGGTCGGTAGAAATTCTAACTCTCTTCCCTTCGAGAAATAATTGCAGATAAATGGGAGCATGTCCATTTTGTGCTCTGTCCTTTCGGACCATAAAGGTTACTTTTAAAAAATCTAATTTTTTCATGGGTCATACATGGATTTAAAACGATGAATAAATATTGTATGTTGCCATCTGTCAGTAAAATCCCTAAAAATTCTTTATAATTAACATTTACAAATCATCTGTTACCAGACTTTTAGATTTTTGCTTGGTGACGCATTGGGGACAGATTATAGTTTCTGGTGTCTATGTGGGCACATATAATTTGAGTTTCTTTGAGTAAATTTGAAGATGTAGATTTTCATAACTCCCTGAAAAACAAACGCCAAACAAGAAATCTGATATGATTTTAACTTGTTTGGCGTTGCGAAAAGTGATCCCGACAGGATTCGAACCTGTGACCCACAGATTAGAAATCTGTTGCTCTATCCAGCTGAGCTACGGAACCGTAGATGTATGATTTCTTTAAATCGAGCGCAAAAGTAAAATAAATTTTAATTCTACCAATACACCTAAGCATTTTTTTTTACAAAAATTATCTATCAAAGGTCAAACGCATACCTTTTTGAGCTAAAAACAAGCCAGAATCATCATATACTTTGGTCCCATTGACATAAGTAGCTTTGATTTTACCTTTGAAATTTTTGCTTTCTAAGGGGGACCAACCACATTTATAGTGAATGTTTGATGGAGTAACGCTCCATGATTCATTGGGATCTAAAATGACTAAGTCAGCATATTTGCCCTCATCAAGATAACCCCGATCTAGGAGTTGAAAACAATCGGTGGGAGCATGGCACATTTTTTCAATTATCTTCTCTATGCTGATTTTGCCTTTTTGCATAAAGTCCAACATGATGTTTAGGGAATGCTGTACCAATGGAAGTCCTGAAGGCGCATTCAAATAGGGTAGAGACTTCTCCTCCCACGTATGCGGGGCATGGTCAGTTGCAATGATGTCGAGTCGGTCATCTAGCAACGCTTGAAACAATGCTTCTTTATTCTCTTTGGCTTTGATCGCTGGATTGCATTTGATTTGATTACCCAAAGGGCCGTAATCGTCTGCATCAAAATATAAATGATGTACACATACTTCAGCAGTGATGCTCTTTTGCGCTAATGGTAGATTATTATCAAATAGTTCCAGTTCTTTCGCTGTTGAAATATGAAGGATATGCAGCCTAGTGTTCCATTTTTGAGCTAAGGCTATAGCAGTGGATGACGAAAGATAGCAAGCATCGACATCTCTGATTAACGGATGCATCGCAGGGGTGACATGATCTCCAAACTTCTCTTTGAAAGCAACTAAATTATTTTTTATCGTTAGTTCGTCTTCACAATGGGTTGCGATAAGTAAAGGCACATTGGAAAATAATTTTTCTAATACAAGATTATTGTCTACTAGCATATTTCCGGTGCTGGATCCCATGAAAATTTTTACACCACAAACATTTTTAGCGTCTGTTTTCATGACTTCATCATAGTTGTCGTTTGAAGCGCCCATAAAAAATGAATAGTTGGCGTATGAAGTGTTTCTTGCAATTTCATATTTTTGTTCTAACAATTCCTGTGTTAAAGCTGAAGGAACAGTATTAGGCATTTCCATAAAGGTGGTGACGCCACCTGCTACAGCAGCTTTGGATTCAGAGGCAATATCTGCTTTGTGTGTTAGACCTGGCTCTCTGAAATGTACTTGGTCATCCACGATACCCGGGATAATCCATTTTCCTTCAGCGTCTACGATTTCACAATTTGCGTCTGTACTTATGTGAGTATCTACTTTAGAGATACGACCGTTCTTTACTAGAATGTCACCATAAATGGACTTTCCTCTATTGATGATTCTTCCATTTTTAAAGAGAATATTGGACATGCGTTAAATTGACTTTAGTTGTGCAACAAAGGTACGATAAATATGTGCACGAGTAAATATTTAAATATTTTACATTTTATCCATTGCGCTAAATATTTTTATGGGAAATTCATTTGAAAATTAATGTATTTATCCAAAATAATATTATCTTTGCGCCGCTATTTACAGATTTTAGTAATTTGTATCATTGGTAAACATTAAAAATAATAACAAATGTCAGTTTATTTATCTGAAGAAAAGAAGAATGAAATCTTCGCAGAGTACGGTGGCTCAGCAACAAATACCGGTTCAATTGAAGCTCAGGTAGCTCTTTTTACTTACCGTATCAAGTCCTTATCGGAGCATTTAAAAACCAACAAAAAAGACAACTCTTGCAAAAGAAGTATGTTGACTCTTGTAGGTAAAAGAAAAAGATTGCTAAAGTATATACAACGTAAAGATATACAAGCATATAGAGATCTAATCGAAAAGTTAGGTATCAGAAAATAAAAAGGAGAGCGGCAAATTGCCGCTCTTTTTTTTTACTTACTATTTTATATACTACAGATTAATTTTTATGATTATATTTGCGCCATGTTATCAGCAAAAATATCCAGAAAATCGCCTCCTTTCGGTTAGTTTTGCTACTCAAACCATGTATTCGTTTATTGTTTGATTTTATTTCCTGAAATCAACATCAGATCTTATACATTGCTTTATAGTTTGTATCAATAAATATCTTAAATAATTTAGCATTTATGGGAAATTTCATTCCTACATCAACATCATTTAAACTTCCTGATGGTAAGGAAGTGCTCATTGAAACGGGCAAATTGGCAACTCAGGCACATGGATCTGTAGTGGTCAAAGTAGAAGATACCATGATCTTAGCTACAGTAGTGGCTAGTCCAGAGGCTAAGCCGGATCAATCATTTTTCCCACTTTCTGTAGACTATCAGGAAAAATTCGCATCTGCAGGTAAAATACCTGGTAATTTCTTCAGAAGAGAATCTAAACTTTCTGACTATGAAGTTTTGATATCTAGATTAGTGGATAGAGCAGTGAGACCATTGTTTCCGGACACTTTTTTGAATGAAACACAAATCATTATCAATCTAATATCAGGTGACTCACGAAATATGCCTGATGCATACGCAGCTCTTGCAGCTTCTGCCGCACTAGCCGTATCTGATATTCCTTTTGACGGACCTATTTCTGAAGTCAGAGTAGCTAAAATCAACGGAACATATGTGGTCAACCCTGAAAGAGAGCAGCTTGCACAAGCTTCACTAGATATCATCGTGGCAGCCACATTAAAGGATGTGATGATGGTAGAAGGGGAAGCTGATGAATGTCAGGAGTATGAACTTATTGAAGCGATTAAAATAGCTCATGAGGCTATCAAAGTTCAATGCGAAGCTCAGTTGGCTTTAGCAAAACTTGTAGGTGACAAAGCACTGATCAAAAGAGAAGTCATTGTTGTAGAGGAAGATACAGAATTAACAGCATTAGTTACATCTTTAGCTAAAGCAGACTTATTGAAAGTTTCATCATCAGCTTTGGATAAGACAGCTCGTAAAAATGGTTACAAAGAAGTCAGCAAAGCTGTAAAAGCGGCTATTTTAGAGCAAAAAGGCGAAGAATACATGGCCGAGAAAGAATCAAAAATTTCTGAAATATTTGATAAGCTCAAGAAGAAGGTCATCAGAAATATGGTTTTGGACACAGGAATCAGACTAGATGGACGTACCACAGAACAAATCAGACCGATTTGGTGCGAAGTTGGATACTTGCCTGCTGCTCACGGTAGTTCAATATTTAACAGAGGGGAAACCCAATCATTGACATCGTTGACATTAGGAACTAAGTTGGACCAAATGCTCATCGACAATGCATTAGAGCATTACAACGAAAAATTTATTTTGCATTATAATTTCCCTGGATTGTCCGTTGGTGAAGTCAAACCAAACCGTGGTCCAGGAAGAAGAGAAGTAGGTCATGCCAATTTAGCAGGTAGATCATTGAAAAAAGTGATGCCATCAGATCTTCCTTACACAGTGAGAATTGTATCTGATATTTTGGAATCCAACGGTAGTTCTTCTATGGCTACAGTTTGTGCGGGTTCATTGGCACTCATGGATGGTGGTATTAAGATCAAAGCTGCGGTTTCAGGTATAGCAATGGGTATGATCGCCGAAGGTGGTAGATCCGCTATACTTTCTGATATTTTGGGCGATGAAGATGCGATCGGCGATATGGACTTTAAAGTGACAGGCACACAAAATGGTATCACAGGTTGCCAAATGGACATCAAAGTAGATGGCTTACCTTATGAGACATTAGAAAAAGCTTTGATGCAAGCTAAAGAAGGAAGGCTTCATATTTTGGGTGAGATGAATAAAGTCATCAGTGCTCCTGCTGAAGACCTTAAACCTCATGCACCAAGAATGGTTGAGGTAGTCATCGATAAATCATTCATCGGAGCAGTGATCGGACCTGGAGGTAAGATCATTCAGGAAATTCAGGCACGTACTGGAACCATTATCAATATAGAAGAAGTAGGTGATAAAGGTATAGTAACCATAGCGAGTACAAATGCTGAAGGCTTAAAAGGTGCTAAAGAAGCAATTGCTCGTATCGCATTCACACCATCTATTGGCGATGTTTATGAAGCGGAAGTGGAGTCATTGATGCCTTATGGTGCTTTTGTTAAGTTCTTCGGACAAAGTGGGTTACTTCACGTATCCGAGGTTGATCATAAACGTATAGATGATGTCAGTACCGTATTTAAAGTAGGTGACAAAGTCAATGTTAAAATCATAGGAACAGACCCTAAAACAGGGAAGTTACGTCTTTCTAGAAAGGCACTTTTGGACAATCCTAAGGGATAGTTTCCATATTCAATAAATAAATAGAATGTATTGATATTGTGGCAACATGATGTCAATACATTTTTTTTTAATACCTATATCAATGTTTTTACAAATGGATCCATTTTTTCACCACTTTCGATTTAGCATCTTTTTATAAAATATTCTATGTTTGATTGGTTTAGAAATTTATTTTTACCGAGTTCGTCACCTGATACAACGCAGACGATCATAGCGATACTGCTTACCATAGGTTTGGGAGTACTAGTGGGAAGAATAAAAATCAAAAAAGTATCCTTGGGCGTTTCTGCAGTAATGTTTATGGGATTATTTTTGGGGCATTTGGGATATAAAGTGGATGAAGACATCTCGCACTTCATTAGGGAGTTTGGTTTGATTTTATTTGTTTATGGCATTGGTATCATGGTAGGTCCATCGTTTTTTTCATCATTCAGGCATGAAGGTGTGAGACTAAATCTGCTGGCCATAAGTACCGTTTTGCTAGGTGGGTTGATATCTTTGTTGATCATGTATTGGGCAGCATTGGATGTAGCTAATGTGGTCGGTGTTATGTCAGGCTCAGTTACCAATACACCTGGTTTGGGCGCTGCCAAGACTACTCTAAATGACATCAATCTTCAAAATCCTGACGCTGTTTTTTCTGATCCTGCTATTGCTTATGCCATCACATACCCCATGGGTGTTCTGGGTGTAATTTTGATGATAATACTGACAAAAATATTTTTTAAAATTGATGTGAATGCTGAGATCAATTCGCTAATAGCGACCCAAAATGAAACGAAAATTCATTTACAAAGACGAAAATGTAGGGTAACCCATCCTGATGTTTTTGGAATGAGCTTATTCCAGATTATGAAAGAACATCAAATTACAGATGTCATTGTTTCTAGACTAAAACATAGCGGTACCAAGGTTGTCTTTAGTCCATCACTGGATGTGAGGCTCTCAGAAAGAGACGTATTGATGATAGTGGGAAGTAAAGAGCATGTAGATGCTTTTGTGGCCATTGTAGGCAAAGAATCTTCAGACGAAAATATTGAAAACGAAAAGGACGTTATCTCTAAAACCTTGTTTGTCACGAGGAAGTCCGCTACGCACAAGAATCTGGCTGAATTGGATTTGTACAATAAATATGGATTGAAAGTCACCAGGGTGTACCGGTCGGGTATGGAATTACTGGCTTCGCCCACTTTAGTACTTTTTTATGGAGACAGAATCAGGGTTGTGGGTGATGCAGAAGACATTCATGAAGTGGAAAAGATTATTGGTAATTCTGAAAAAAAATTACTAGAACCTGACTTTCTCTCCCTTTTTGGTGGTTTATTGATTGGTATTATTATAGGTTCTATTCCAATTGCCCTTCCGTCATTGCCTGTACCTATCAAGTTGGGATTTGCGGCAGGCCCATTGCTTGCAGCACTATTGATCAGCAGATATGGTGGTATTGGGGTCATTCATTCCTATATCAATAATGGAGCTATTCACTTTATGAAAGATTTAGGGATAAGTTTGTTTTTTGCGTCAGTAGGTCTGCATGCTGGAACACACTTTTTAGATAATTTTATCCAATACAATGGTTGGAACTGGATTTTCTATGGAGCTTTTATTACATTCATTCCTTTGATTTTTTTAGTGGTGATAGGAAGGCAAGTCATGAAGTTGAATTTTACCCAATTGATTGGCTTGATGAGTGGTTCTTATACAGATCCCGCTGCATTAGCTTTTTCAAATGGTTTTATCAAGTCAGATTTGCCCACTCACGCTTATGCAACGGTATATCCTATGGTTACCATTTTCAGGATTTTAATAGCACAGTTACTTGTGCTATTGTTTTATTAGTCTTTTTACGCTTCCAATACAAACTTAAAACCAACCCTCGGTATATTTTCTATCTTTATGGTTGGGTCGGCACTCAGAAATTTTCTCAGTCTAGAAATAAAGACATCCAGACTTCTACCTAAAAAATAATCATCCTTTCCCCATAATGCGATCAATATATCCCGTCTTGGAATCAGTTTATTTTTGTTTTTGAGGAAGTACACCAGCAATTCTACTTCTCTGGCTGTAAGTCTGTGCTTGACTGATCTGTGTATGAGCTCCATGGTATCTGGATCGTATCTGAAACTTCCAAATTGAATGCACTCCTGTACTATGATCATGTCATTTTGCGGTTTGATGCGCTTCATAAATATATTTACCTTAAGCAAGAGCTCTTCTATGCTGAATGGTTTGAAGATATAATCATCACCGCCGAGTTGGAGGCCTTCGAGTTTGTCTTGTATTTGTACCCTAGCTGATACAAAAATCACAGGTATATGTGGATTTTTATCGCGTATAGCCTTCACCAAAGAAAATCCATCAAGGTTGGGCAACATTACATCTAGGATACATATTTCATAATCAAATTTTGTAAATGCTTTGAGTGCTTCATCTCCTTTGGAGAAGTGATGCACCTGATGACCAGCGATTTCCAGACAATCTTTGACTACAAAACTGAGATTATGGTCATCTTCTACATAAAAAATCTTAGCCATGAATATTATTTTTTTGAGGTATACTTATTTTAAATACTGTTCCTTGTTGAGGCGCAGATACAACTTCTAGGTCCCATTGGTGAGCTTGTGCGATTTGTTTGACATAAAAAAGTCCAAGCCCAAAACCCTTGACATTATGGGTGTTATCTTTAGTGATTCGGTAGAATTTTTCAAATATTTTTTTGATGAATTTTTTTTCTATACCTTGACCATCATCGGAGATTGTTATTAATAATTTGTGGTTTGTAACATGTTGAGTAGAGACGTTGATATGTACCACTTGACCTGAATATTTGATAGCATTTTCTATGATGTTGTTGATCACATTAGTGAAGTGAACATGATCGGCATAGATGATTGGATGATCTGCTTTCAGGCTTTTGCCAAAAACAACGGTTTTGTCGTGGTTTACATGTTCAAAGTTAAATATACTCTGTTCAATGATTTCATGGCTATCCAAATCTTCCAATTGTAATTCGAATTGTTTTTTCTCAAGTTTAGAGATTTGAAGTACTTTTTCCACTTGGTCATTGAGCCTACTTATTTCTTCACCTATGATCTGATTGTAGGTTGACAGTCTTTGGGGATGATGTACGATGTCTGGGTCTGAGATCACTTGCTGGATCACGGAAATGGTAGCTATAGGTGTTTTAAATTCATGAGTCATGTTGTTGATAAAGTCTCTCTGTACTTTTGAAATGGAATTTTGGTTAAATATGATGTACAATGCATAGATTATAAATAAAATCACCAATATCAAGATCACTGAAGTTATCGTCCACATGGGTATATTGTTGAGTGATACGATCGGATAATTGGGGAAACTGACCGTAAAATAGTGGTCCAGATCATTGAAAATGGGTAAGTCAGGACTCTTGGTAGTACTTCGTGGCTTTTGTCTTTGGATATAATTGCAGTAAACCAACTCGCCACTCTGGCAGCTATAAATACTGTAATCCACATCTTGTGTGATATTGAAATAGTCAAATGTTGCATTGATAAAGTATTCCAATAAGTTGGCGTCTATTTCACTATTGACCTGGACTGCATATAATCTGGGATTGACTTTGATGACGGGATTTTTGTGTAAAAACTGTGTTTTATTCTTTACCGCTATTTTTTCTGCTACTTGCCTGAGTGCCACGGTAACATTGTGTTCAAACTGGCTTTCAGAAATGGTAAAGGCCTCGCGCACCCAGAAAATCTGAATACCAAAAATACCAATAATGGTTAAAAATCCAAAGACAGTAAGGTATCTGATGTGATATTTGCGCATGCGGCATTTCCTTTTACAGATCAAAAATATGGTTAGTTAACGAATTTTTGACAAGTCTTGTTTTGCTTAACAACAGAATAACAGCCTATGACACTTTGCTTAACATCTAAGGCCTGATTTAGCCTATACCTTTGTTTCGTTAATTTTTTTATTTCATCATTTAAATTTTTTTTATCATGAAAAATGTATTTTTCTTTTTATTGAGCTTAGTAACTTTTCAACTCGCAGCTCAGCCTTCTAACCAACATCCTAAAGAAGCATTTGCTAAAATGACTTTTGAGTCTACAACCATGGATTATGGCATAGTATCTAAAGGATCGGAACCCACCAGAACTTTTACTTTCAAAAACACGGGAAACGCGCCACTTTTGATCACTGACGCCAAAGCTAGTTGTGGATGTACGGTTCCTTCATTTCCGCAAGGTGCCATTATGCCAGGTGAGTCATCTGCTATCACCGTCAGATATGATACCAATAGGGTAGGAGTGATTTCCAAAAGTATTACGATTGCTTCCAATACCGGCGAACCTGTAGTACTGAAAATTACGGGCGAAGTTAAAGCTTAGTCAAGGGAAATAAAAGGTAAAGCTAGGGATTGTAGTCGCTTACAGTCTCTGGCTTTTTTGATGCATTAATCTAACTGTTTCAGATACAACTGAATGGTATTGTGCAGGCCATAATAAAGCGCATCACAAATAATGGCATGTCCTATGGATACTTCCATTAAACCCGGAACATTGTCCTTAAAGTACTTAAGATTATCCAAATTCAGGTCGTGTCCCGCATTGATACCTAATCCCAATTCATGACATAAAGAAGCACAAGTACTGAAGGCTTGAACTGCCGCTGCTTTATCCAAATGAAAATCATGTGCATATGGTCCAGTGTAGAACTCTATTCTTTCTGCTCCAGTATCTTTAGCTGCTTTGATTCTATCAGGAACAGGATCGATAAATAAACTTACTCTGATGCCTTGATCTTGGAGTTTTTGGACGATTGCTTTGAGATCATTTTGATGCGTAATGGTATCCCATCCATTGTCTGAAGTTAGTGCCCCGGGCAGATCAGGGACTAAGGTACATTGATCTGGCTTGCTTTCTAATACTAATTTTAAAAATTCTTCTGAAGGATACCCTTCTACATTAAACTCCGTGGTGACTACGCTCTTCAGTGCTGGAACATCGCTGTATTTGACATGTCTTTGATCAGGTCTCGGATGCACTGTAATCCCTTGCGCTCCAAAAGCCTCACAATCCAAAGCTGTTTTGATTAGGTCTGGATAGTTAGCGCCCCTAGAATTACGAATTAGCGCTACTTTATTGATATTTACACTCAGCTTGGTCATACGTAATTACCGATATTAAGATTATAGAAGAAGTTCAGGCTAGGGAAAATCCCAAAGACTATTTAATTAGGAGTTGCCTGATTTTTTGCTCGAAATGATGTCTCTGATTTGTGCTGCCTTTTCATAGTCTTCTTTTTGAAGGGCTTCATCCAACAACTTTTCCAAACTGGCTAGATTCATATCTTCTATCGAAGTTGTTTTAGGTCTGGATGGTACTTTTTTGGGCGTAGATTCTGTTTCTTCGTCTAATAGTACACCTGCACTTTCCATAATAAAGTCAAAAGTAAATATAGGGCAACCATACCTTACCGCCATGGAAATAGCGTCAGAAGTGCGGGCATCTATTTGCATGACGTTTCCGTCTTGCTCACAAATCAATTGCGCATAAAAAATACCGTCAAGTAAATTATTGATGACGACTTCTTTGATTTCTATTTCATACGCATCCAATGTATTTTTAAATAGATCGTGAGTAAGTGGTCTGTTTGGAGTCATATTTTCCAATGCCACAGCAATGGCTTGTGCTTCAAAACCTCCAATCACAATAGGAAGTCTGCGTTTGCCATTCTCCTCACCCAATACCACGGCATAGTTGTGTGATTGTGTCACACTATGAGACAAAGCCATGATATCTAATCTTACTTTTTTCATTTTAAATTATTATATTAAAGCCGCAAAGTTATAAATTAATTAGAAAAGCATAGAGAGAAATATTTGATAATTTATTATTTTTGAGTCAATTTATCGCGGTACCATCCCTGACTTATCTTATGATCATCTTCATGTAACAATAGACAGTAGTATAACGTTGTAATTATAAGTCAGTATTTTTTAATATCAAACCAAAAGGAGAGCATCATGTTGAAATATAGTATTTTGGGTGTTTTATTATCTATTTTGTCTTGTGCGGTACCTTGCCCAAAAGATTCAAAAATAGGAAGTGTTCATTTTAGTGCCGAAACATTAAACTTCATTCCTTCCGATATCAACTTTAAGTCACTCACTTTTGTAAATGAAAAAGGAGAAACACTAACCTTTAATACCACCAACAGTTCGGTAGTTACCAATCAACAAATACCGGTGAGTACGCTCTGCGAAAGGGGAGATTTTCTGGACAAAACCGTACAAATTGAATATTTGGAAGCACCTGCGGTCTATCTTTTTTATCAGTCAAATCCTGAAAAATTTACCCTTGCCATCGATGTTGTCTTTGCTGGACATATGCCCAACACGGGAATACAAGACACAGCGTTGATTGAAAAAGTGACAGTTTGGTCTCAAAAAATAGGCGTTGATGCCAAATCGGGGGCATTATCTGTCATCACATCCACTAGAGGCAATGAAAAGCATAAAGACCTTCAAAACACGCTGAATCAACCTTTGCAATATGCTATAATAAAAGATACCACAATATTGCAGCGCAAAATTAAAAACGCCTACTATAACCCTTCAAAATCTGAAGGAATGACCATATATTACACCCAAGAAAATAATATAGAAGCATTTGTGACGGATGACAACGAAGTTTGGGTGAGGAAGTGATGTGAGCGGTGGATAGATAAAGAAACTTACCTTTTTACGGTTTTTTTTTATTTTGGGTTCGAATAAGTACTCTTCAATGTAAAGATATAAATTTAATCTACATTATTAGAAGTTAGCACCTTTTTTGACTATCAAATAAAATAAAGCATTGATTCGTTTTTCCATCACCAAAATCATGGTGACTTTAGCTTTTTCTCCTTGGCTTTTTTACTTTTTAATTGCTGGTTGTACTCTGAAGAACGCATAAAGCTATGGTAAAGATTTGAGTTTTTACCGAAGTACAAAATGATAGCAGCACGAGTCCTTTCCTTTAAGTCGCGAAGTGTTTTTTCGTGACCATCAATTTGTCGATTAAGGCTTTCTACATTGGTAATCATTTGATTGAATTCCTGAGTTAGATTCTCGTAATAATCTGTAGCCTTAATAAATTCGTCAAAAATTGGATTTTCAATATGAGTTTCATTAGATAATGCTACAAAAAGCGGTATCACTTTATCTTTACATTCATTGAGCAATCTGGGATCTTTACGTTTCATAAAAAGGAGAATACGTCTTTTTTTTACTATGAAAATATCCAAAATAAAACATTCATATGGTTAAATAGTTTACCAACATGCATCAAGTATCTGGCTATGTAGATTTATAATATATTCATGTCGGTCAAGTATTCATCCATATTGATTCAGTATTGACCCATATAGGTTAAGGGTTAATTAACATAGGTTAAGTATTAATCCATATACATTAAGTATCAATTGATATTGGCTAAGTATCAATTGATATTGGTCAAGTATTAATCTATGTATGTCAAGTATTATCCATGTTGATCAAGTATTAATTCATATCGATTAAGTATTGATCCATGTTGATTAATACTTAATCGATATACATCAATAAAAATATGATGTAGATTAAGGTTGTGAAGTAGGTCAGTAATTCTTTTGCACTTCATCTAATCTCTCTGAGCGTATTCATTAATCCTTGGCAAGTACATAAAAAGGTTTGTGAATCAAGCACTAATGGTTTTGAAGTGTTTGGAAAGGCTTGTGGGCATCCCGAAAATCTTATGCACATGCTCATAAAGCCTTTGGGAGTTCGCTCGAACTTTTGTGGACTGAACAAGAATACTCTTAAAGTAAAGCTAAAGACTTCTTGGTTACTACTGAAGTCTTTTGTAACTCTCGTATAGCTTTCATGTTGCTTCATGTTCTTTTCACGAATCACCACAAAGCATTCCCAGCCACCTTTAGATTAATATCGAAGTCTCCTTAAACTTAAAGTGACGGTCATGAAGACATATGCACGTGTCATGAACTATTCTTTACTTGTGGTGAAAGGTATTTGAAACGACAGAAATGCTTAATTAGTAGTCTTGATTAGATTTATTTAGGGCAAAAAGTAATGGAGACTTAACAACAACTAAAATCATTGTGGTTTCGTAACATTAGACATCTCATTTACTTTATCAATATTATTTTTAATTGTATTTTACTTCCAATGCTAGAAATGACGTTGCTGCTTTTTTAGTGTAGGGTGACGGCTTTGGTATTGGCCCCTTATATCCTAAATAAATAATTACATCCGTTTCTATTGAATACTACACACCTACGTTAAACATCCCAATGAATTTAGCAACTTACTTTTGACTACTATATGAAGGGAAAGCTTATTAAGAAAGCTCAATGCTGGTCTACTTAGGTGATAATATTTATAGGTATGATTATAATAGCCCCCAAAAAAAACTCCACCTGCATTACTGTAAGTGGAGTTTTATAAGTTGATAGCTCGTACTATTCCAACAGTGATTATCTGGTGAAAAGTAACTCTCTATATTTAGTCAATGGCCATAATTCGTCATCTACCAATAATTCCAGTTTGTCACATGCATATCGGATTTTGTCAAAATATGGTTTTACTTTATTGCAATATGCAGCAGCTTTCTTGTCTGCATGATCCATATTATTGGCCTTTTTGCGTTCTTCGGTCATTTTATCTACATCAGAGATAATAGACCCAATATATCCAGAGATTTCTTTGATCAAGGACATTTGCTCTTCACCATATTTGGTATAATCCTTGCCAAAAATATCTTTAAGACCCTGTACGTTTTTGATCAAGGTATTTTGGTATGCTATAGCGGTTGGTATGACATGATTTCTTGCTATATCACCTAAAATACGGCCTTCTATTTGAATCTTTTTGATATATTCTTCCAGTTCTATTTCGTATCGGGCTTCTACTTCTACTTTATTCATGATACCATGAGATTCGTAAAGGGCCAATACTGGCTTAGAAACTTGAACTTTTAATGCTTCAGGAGTGGTTTTGAAGTTGCTAAGTCCTCTCTTTTGCGCTTCTACTACCCAATCTTGACTATATCCGTCACCTTCGAATCTTATTTTTTTAGATGCTTTGATCAACTCTCTGAGCACGTTAAAGATGGCGTCATCTTTTTTCATACCTTTTTCTTCGATCAAATGGTCCACTTCTTTTTTGAACTTTCTGAGCTGTTCTGCAACGATCATATTGAGCACCGTCATGGGCTTGGAGCAGTTGGCTGATGAACCCACCGCTCTGAATTCAAATTTATTACCGGTAAAGGCAAAAGGTGAGGTTCTGTTTCTGTCTGTATTGTCCAATAAGATTTCAGGTATTTTACCTACAATATTGAGTTTCAGGTCTGTTTTTTCTTCCGGAGATAAGCTGCCATCAGTCACGTTTTCCAATTCGTCCAGAACTGATGTCAAATGTTTACCAATAAATACAGACATGATCGCAGGTGGTGCTTCATTTGCGCCCAATCTGTGGTCGTTATTGGCAGAAGCTATCGAAGCTCTTAGTAAGTCCGCATAATCATGTACGGCTTTGATGGTATTGATAAAGAAGGTTAGGAATTGCAAATTGCTCTTTGGCGTCTTGCCCGGTCCTAATAGATTTACTCCCGTATCTGTTGCTAATGACCAGTTATTGTGTTTTCCTGAGCCATTGACTCCTGCAAATGGTTTTTCGTGAAGTAACACAACAAAATGATGACGTGAAGCTACCTTGCGCATTACATCCATCAACAAGGAATTGTGGTCTACTGCTAGATTGGCCTCTTCAAATAAAGGTGCCAATTCAAATTGATTGGGAGCAACTTCATTATGTCGGGTCTTTACCGGTACACCCAATTTGATACATTCTATCTCTAGGTCTCTCATATATGAAAGTACTCTTTCAGGGATTGACCCAAAATAGTGATCTTCCAATTGCTGACCTTTGGCTGCTTCGTGTCCCAAGAGCACTCTACCCGCCATGACCAAGTCCGGTCTAGAAGCCGCTAGTGAGCTGTCAATCAAGAAGTATTCTTGTTCCCATCCCAAAGTAGCAATAACTTTACTTACATTTTTATCAAAGTATCTAGCCACTTCAGTAGCCGCATCATCTATGCTATGCAATGCTCTGAGCAAAGGAACTTTATTGTCTAGTGCTTCTCCAGTATAAGATACAAAAACAGTGGGAATACATAATGTAGTACCCATGATAAATGCAGGTGAACTAGGGTCCCATGCGGTATAACCACGTGCTTCAAAAGTATTGCGGATACCTCCATTAGGAAAACTCGAAGCATCAGGCTCTTGCTGTGCTAACTGCCCGCCATCAAACTTATCTATAGCTGTTCCGTCACCTTTGGGTTCGAAAAAAGCATCATGTTTTTCAGCCGTTCCACCAGTAAGCGGTTGGAACCAGTGTGTGTAATGTGTCACACCTTTAGATATTGCCCATGCTTTCATAGCAGAAGCCACTTGGTCTGCCACTTTACGATCTATTTTTTTACCATGATTGATTGCGTCCATCACTGCATTATACGCATCTTTGGTCATAAAATGATTCATCGTAGCGTTGCTAAACACATTGATAGCATACAATTCTGATCTCCTTTCGGTGGGCTCTGTAATCACAACCGGTTTTCTGTCCAGGGTTGATTTTAATGCTTCAAATCTAATGAAAGCCATAAATTTTACGTGTTTTTAAATGATTTAATAAAAATTTACGCAAAGGTATCAAAAAATATGGGGTGCTTTGTTAAGAAAGTGTAAAATATTTGATTTATGTGCTTTAAAATTAGGGGGTAGGTGTAAAATATTTTGAGTTGTATTCTTGAATCTAGTAGTTGTTTGGTAAGGTGAATGAACGGATCTTTCCAAAATCATATGTATAATTATAAGATAACTTTTATATTTGGGAAAAGGCTGCAATAAGTACTGGATTTAATCTGACTTAGATTAATTCTAAATTTAGCGCTATGTTACGGTTTTAAAAACTAAATATAATGGTTATTGGTTAGTTAAAAAATTTAAAATTAGAATCAAAATGATAGATTTAAGTCCAAAAATGCAAGAAGCCATCAACAATCAGATTGCTTATGAAGGATACGCATCCAATTTTTATTTAGCATTAGCGTATTGGTGTGATGACCAAGCACTAGAAGGATGCAAAAAGTTTTTTATGAGACAAGCAGACGAAGAGCGTATGCATATGTTAAAGTTGTATGGATATATGAGTGAATCAGGCGTTTGTCCGGTGACTCCTGCCATACCACAACCACCATCTGATTTCAATGGAATCAAAGATGTATTTGAAAAAGTTTTTGAACAAGAAAGAAAAGTGACCACTTCTATTCACAATTTGGTAAAATTGGCAGTATCTGAAAACGATTATAATACACAGCAGTTTTTACAATGGTACGTGGATGAGCAAAGAGAAGAAGAAGCGGTGATCAGAACCATCTTGGATAGAATAAAAATCATAGGTGAAGGTGGACAAAGCTTATATTACATCGATAAGGAAGTAGATAAAATCAATACTGAAGTAGTAGCAGCTGAAGCGGCAGAATAAGACAGCCTTCTATTCAGAAGCAAAAAAAGGATACCATAAATGATTTGTTGATTCTTTTTTAGCAGATGTTTGTTGCTCTTAAAATACCAAAGGTATACATGCATGTACAAGATGTGTGTATACCTTTTTCTTTTAAGCCAAGCAGAAAGAGACTTAGTAAACACAAGAATACCAAACTTCCTCAACTTTTTATCTTTGTAACCGTTTACATTCTAGGGACATACTTGGTCATTTTTTGGTAGTGCCCACAAAATTAACTTTCATCTTAATGAGGATTTATATTTTCTACATTGTTGCAGTTCTTATCATAAACGCCTGTTCCTTTGCTCAAAAGATAAAGAATGGAGAGATGGCCTATGATAGAAAGCAATATGCCGTAGCTATAGATCTGTTGGAAGAAGAATACTCAAAAACATCCAATGTAAACGCTAAGGCACGTAAATCCTATTTATTGGGGCAAAGCTATTTGCAAATTTTAGAGTATAAAGAAGCCAAAACTTGGTTTGTAAAAGCAGTACAGCATAATTATGGTGCAGAGGCATTATCTATGTTGGCAAGGGTGCAAGAAAACTTGGAAGAATACAATGAAGCTATAGAAACCTATCAAAAAATCGGTGAAATCACTGGACGGAGACAAGAGACAGAAAGGGATATACAGATATGTAAAAATGCTATTTTACTCATCAATAATCCTAAAAGAGTAGTCATCGAAAAGATCATTGAAAATACTTCCGTATCCGAATATAGTCCGGCGATTTATGATGATCAGTATCTAGTTTTTACTTCTGAAAGGAAAGAAGCTACCGGTAAAAATACATACTCATGGACAGGGGAAAAGCATTCGGATATTTTTATCATGATGAAAAATGGCTCTGAAGTCAGATCTTTTGATAGCAATATCAATACGGAAGCCAATGAAGGAAATCCTTGTTTTACTCAGGATATGAATACCATGTACTTTACAAGGTGTTATAGTTTCGACAGTGGAGATGAGTTTTGTAAAATCATGACCTCACAAAAAGTTGATGGTTTTTGGTCAGAACCCACAGTACTTCCATTTATACAGGAGAAAGTCAGTTATGGTCACCCTGCATTGATTGAAAAGGATAAAATATTGGTCTTTAGCTCAGACTTGGAGGCACCCGGCGACACTAAGGATTTGTATTACACAGAATTACTAGAAGATGGCAATTGGGCTAATCCTGAGAAGTTGCCTGCTAGTATCAACAGTCAGGGAAATGAAAAATTTCCAACCAGTGATGGCGATACACTATATTTTTCATCTGATTACTTGCCTGGATTAGGAGGTTTTGATATTTTTAAAACCTATCTCACCGAAGATGCTAAGTGGACTACACCCATCAACTTGGGATATCCCATCAATAGTGGTGCGGATGATTTTTCTTACATTGTAGACAAAAACGCCAAACCTAAGCCCACGGTGATCAAAGAAGGTTTTCTGGTGTCGTCTCGTCAAGGTGTCGGCAAAGATGATATTTATAGATTTTATGAACTGAAAGCCCCTCAAGAAATCAATGATACGACGCCTGTGGTCAAAGATAAAAAACTTTATGTCACTGTAAAAGCATACACACCAGTCTATCAAATCTCCGATGAACCTAATTCAGGTAAAACAGGTAGGATAGCGCTAGGCAATGTACTTATCAAAGCCATATCTGCAGATAGGCAAAAAGTAGCCGAATTATACACTGATGTCAATGGGTTTTTCTACACAGAAGTACCTTTAAACAAACAGATTACTTTTACGGGTGCCAAACTGAATTATCTAAATTCCAGCAAAACGATCAGCACATCCAATATCGAATTTGGAAATGAAGATGCCAGGACCATAAATCTAGAACTAGAGCTCGAAAAAATCTACTTAGACAAAGAGATCAACTTGGAAAACATATACTATGATTATGATAAATGGGATATCAAAGAAGAAGCCAAACCAACTTTGGATAAATTAGTGCAGTTGCTCCAAGATAATCCGCAAATCAATATACAACTGTCGAGTCATACCGATTGTAGGGGCGAAGATCAATACAATGAGACATTGTCACAAAAAAGAGCTCAATCTGCAGTAGAATATCTGATTTCAAAGGGCATCAAACCAGAAAGGTTAGTGGCCAAAGGCTATGGAGAGTCTCTACTCACAATCTCATGCATCTGCGAGCAATGTACCGAAGCTCAGCATCAAGCCAATAGACGCACTACGTTTAAGATATTGAAGAGGTAGTGCACGGTGGCTGAGCGAAGTGCAACGGAGTCGAAGCCACTTTGCTGGTGCGAGTTTGTAACTTGTGCCTAAAAAATAGCTTTGCTGGTGCGAGTTTGTAACTTGTGCCTAAAAAATAGCTTTGCTGGCGCGAGTTTGTAACTTGTGACTAAAGAATAGATTAGAATAAATTGGTAACCACAGTGCATCAAGCCAACAGCAAAGGTGCGCTATTTCATATCCCCATTTCTATCTGAAATCGCACCAGGTAGTTGGACAATTGACGACCGTCGTTATACATCAATTTGTCTTGAGTAGCTTCTAATTGAAGTTTGAATGCGTGTTCCCAGATGTATTTTACCAATCCTACGCTGAGTTGTTCTTGATTTGGGAAATACGAAACTACATTTGAATTTGGATTTACTTTCGAAAAACGTCCTAATACTTCCCAATCTTGACCAAAAACATAACTGCTTTGGAAATCAAATCCCTGACCCGTATATACCACGGATGTCTCTAAGTCATTGCTAATCGTTATGGGATTGTTGGTGGTTCTAGCCATATAGGAGGCCATAAGTGCGATACCTTTGTATTTAAATACTCCGTCAAGTAGGATACTGTTGAGATTTCGCGATTCAAACAATGCATCACCTAATACTCCCGCCTGCCTTTTGGCTTTGTGGTTGTAATGATACACACCAGAAATCATCAACTTTGGAGATGATTCTCTGACCAAGTCACCTTCAAAATAAGCTCCGTCTCTGCTAAACTTACCAAAGGGCAACAATTCAAGTTTGGCGGTGTATGCCAGACCGTTATCAGGCTTTTGTGTGTAATTTCTACCATCTCCGGTAGTGATTGCCGATTTTACATTGTATGAAAATGTATTTTTAGTCTCATTACTATAATTGATAAAAAAGCCAAAATCTCTATCTATATTAAATCGGGCATTGTTTATTGTACGGTCCGTAAATTGTAAGGCGCCGCTAGAGTTGACTCTTTGACGATTTCCGGGTAGTTTAGTCTGACCAAAACCAATATTCAATTTGTCATTATACTTATAGTACACCACGGCATCTCTGATGATATTGAGATTTTCACCTTCTTCTATCTCACCTACATCGCCCGGTGCAAAAGATAACTGTATTACGTAGAGAAAATTGGGATTACCCACAAACCCGTCGAATCTTAACCTCAGTCTTCTTACCTGACCGTCAAAAGCAGCATCTTCATTGCCATTTTTAAAATACCCAAATCTATTTTGAATTCTAAATCTGATATTGAGCTGAAAAACAGAATCCGGTGATGTAAGTCCAAGTCCTTTTCCAAAATTGTAATACGGCAAGTTAGAAATATCCACATTTCTCTGTGCCTGCCCATATATTGGGTGGAAACTGAAACAAATTAGTATAATTACAATTAATTTTTGCATATCTTTTTTGGATTACATCAAATATATTTTTGAAATAAAATTAAACTAAATGTGATTTCGACTCCGCTTAATTTTTAATCTTACTTTAGCATGACACCCCTTAATCTCAACCTTAGTCTTAACCTTAACCTTAATCCTTGAGCAACCATTGGAAACACATTCTAAAAACAGGATCGTTTTGAGGGTGTCCTACTACGTCAAAATTTTGATCGTCAATCCAGTATTGAGAAAAGTTTTCCATGACAAACATCGCTCTGAAGGCTGATATTTGGGCTGTGATAAAAAAATTAGCGGCAGGAAAAAAGGGTAGGGTGGTGTCACTCAGTTGGTATGCCCCGTAAAATGGATGAAAAGCCGGACCTTTGTATTCGGGTATCATTCTGGCATCTAGGCCTATATTGATTTGCAGTGCTTTTTTAAACCAATAATCACCATAATAAAGTTGATGTGTGGAGAAAAAATTTGGCAAAGGCAAAAGATCATTACTTTGCAACTGAAAATACAAATCATTATCAAAATGCAAACGTTTGATGCTTAGTTTGTGACTTACGTGCAGCTGTGATAATGTAAAGACACCATCAAATTGTTGTGCAAATTGTTGTGCCGGCCAATATATGGGATTACTAACTACAGATTGATTTAATGTCGCTTTTAAATGGATAGACGGAATGGTGAGCGCCCCAGAAATGATCGTACCAAAGGGATTAGATAAGGAAGTGTCTTGGAGTACTTCATTATTGATATTCAGGTGGGTCATTCGGTATTGTGGCTCAGAACTAAACAGTTTTACCGATCCATAAAGTTGGGCAATTTTACCTAAATTCAAACCTAAACCACCCATGAAGTCAAACGTACCAATATTGGCACCTAGACCCAATTTTCCTTTTACATCAAGGGCTACGATATTTTTAATAGGTATTTTACCATCGGCAACGGCAGTCAGGTCCGTTCGGCTGGTTTTTGTAGGCGAGTCAGTAATAGAAAACTGATCATAAATGATACCAAGACTTCCTGCGACACCTTTGGTTTTTTCGCCATTGATATAAAAGCCATTGGAGACCTTTTGGACATCCAAATATCTTCTGATGCCTTTGGGCAGAAAGGGCCAAGGACTGTAATATGCAGTATCTTGGGCTGTATTTATATTGGTGTCAGAAAACTTATAATAGGATGGTGCAAATGAAAAGTCATTTTTTAGATACAGCTTCCAGTCTTTATTTTTTGCACTATTGAGTTTATAGTATTGTATAAAAGAAATATTCCTTTCTTGATGTCTGGTAGCTGCGTTAGCTAATTTTACACCTATGATTCTTCTGAAACTTTCATCAGACAAAGTATCATCTTTGATACCTCCTGTATGTCCTTCTTCATTGGCATTGTGTATAAACATCAAGATGGCATTGTACCTCTCGGACGGCGATTTGTACCTCATACCAACTGCAAAAGATGTGGTTTTAGTATCTTGGCCATTGTAGAATCCTCGCTGACTAAGTCTGTTGTAATTGAGGCTGATAGACAGTCCTTTATCAAAATTTCTGGAAAAGTTGGCACCAACAGCTATGTTTTCCTGATTTCCCAATTGGGTGAAATATACATCTGAAAGCGGTCTGTTTTGTTCGAAAAACTTAAAATTGTCTTTTGTCGTCTGATAATATCGATATTGGGTATAACCTGTGTTAAATCCCGTATTGACTTCTTCTTGTGGAAAGAGTGACATAACTGCTGCTCCGTAATTACCGGTACTTACATATTCTCCACCATTAGAAAAACTAATTTTATGCAAAAAAGGAGTGTTTGCCAGTGTGTCCTTAACTTCTACAGGATTAAAAATGTCGTTAACATGTACGTATTTATAGATTGTTGTGTCAGGACCTTTTGTCGTATCCGAAAGACTGTTTTGATTTTGTTGTAAGGCATTTCTTCGCTCCAAAGGAATATTGCCTCCACTACCTACTCCCGGCGGTGGTTTTTGAGCACTTAATGAAACAATGCTCCAAAAGTAAATACAAAGAGTTATCGACCAAAATCTAAAGGATTTGATATGATGATGATTTTTAAAGAAGTACGTTGAAGAGTATCTCAGCACGGTGATAAATAATATGTACAATCCATTAACGTAAAAAAATCGACTTTTATCGATATTAAAAATGTTAATTTTAATGAAAATTATGAAAATAATGAGTCCACAAATGCTTTGCGATTAAAAACTTGCAATTGCTCCATGCCTTCACCGACACCAATATATTTTATAGGAATCTTAAATTGATCAGAAATACCCAAGACTACACCGCCTTTGGCACTACCATCTAGTTTGGTCAGAGCAATTCCAGTCACATTGGTGGCTGCTGTAAAATGTTTAGCTTGTTCTATTGCATTTTGACCTGTTGTGGCGTCGAGTACCAAGATGACTTCATGAGGAGCACCAGGCAACTTTTTGTCCATAGATCTTTTGATTTTGGTAAGTTCTTCCATAAGCTGTGTTTTGGTATGGAGACGGCCGGCTGTGTCTATGATGGCAACATCCATATTGGCGTTTTGAGCATATTGTACTGTTTCATAGGCCACTGCTGCTGGGTCGGTATTCATACCTTTAGCATAGAAGTGTGCTTGGCTTCTTTCAGACCAAATTTTGAGCTGATCTACGGCAGCGGCCCTGAAGGTATCTCCAGCACCCAACACGACTCGTTTTCCTTTTTTTATAAATTGGTTGGCAAGTTTACCGATAGTGGTAGTTTTACCTACACCATTGACACCTACTACCATGATAATGTATGGATGCTGATCACGGGGTACTTCATAGTCTTCGATATCAACGGTATTGTTTTCTGCCAGGATATCCGTGATGACCTTTTTGAGAATGGAGTTCAACTCACTGGTATTGAGATATTTGTCTTCTGAAACTTTCTTTTCCAGTCTGTCTATAATTTTTACTGTTGTTTCTAGGCCTACATCAGAAGAAATCAGAATATTTTCTAAATCATCTAAAAAGTCCAAATCCACTGTAGATTTCCCAGCTACAGCTTTAGTAATTTGTGTAAAAAAACTTTCTTTAGTTTTTTCTAATCCTTTATTTAGATCTTGTTCCTTTTCTTTAGAAAAAAACTTTTTAAAAAAACTCATATGAATGCAATAGTTTGATAATAAATGAATAACTGAAATTATGGTTGTCTTTTACGTCAAGCGTCTGCGGTTAATAACATCCACAATATACTTGATAATAGAACCCAAATAAAGTGACTTATGAAAATACAAAAAGGGTTTTCCTTACGATAAAGAAAAACCCCTGTATATTGTTACATAATCCTAAGCTTGGATTACTTATTTTCTTCGAAAAATTCTTTTACTTTATCCTTATGGATAATAGACTCTTTATAAGAATATTTTCCAGATACTGGGTCCTTGATAGACTTGATTACTTTTACATGATCCCTACCAGAACCAGCATTAGCTGCCCTTTGAGCTACTCTCGCGTTTTTAGATACCTTTGCCATGTTTATTTGATTTCTTTATGAATAGTATATTTTTTAAGTACTGGATTGTACTTCTTTAATTCCATTCTGTCAGGATTATTTTTTCTATTTTTTTCAGAAACATATCTAGACATACCTGGCATTCCACTGGTTTTGTGTTCTGTACACTCCAGAATGATTTGGATTCTATTACCTTTTGACTTCTTAGCCATCTTATAAAGTTTTAATTATTGATCAATTAAATTTTAACTCCGGTATTAACACCTGAGTATTTCAATTCCTTCAAGTAAGCGTGAAGACCTTTTTTGTCTATGGTACGCAATGCTGTAGAGCATACTTTAAGGGTTACCCATTCGCCGGTTTCAGGCATGAAAAATCTTTTGGTGAAAAGATTGGGTAAAAATCTTCTATTCGTTTTCACATTGGAGTGAGAAACTTTGTGACCTTTCATAGGTCTTTTACCGGTAAGTTGGCAAACTCTTGACATCTCGATTCTTTTTAAGAATAATTAATAATTTAGGAGAAAAATTCTCCACTTTTTGTTCATCAATAGTGACTCCGGAAGGATTCGAACCTTCAACCGCTTGATTCGTAG
>CAZGMB010000062.1:0-29582 GCA_964526715.1 uncultured Aureispira sp.
CCACCTGTGGCTTGCACTGTTTTGGTATAATTTGCTCCAGCACAAACTTCATCATTAGGGATTACCAAATTTAGTTGTGGGTTGACATTAACAGTGACTTGGTCAGTAGCCGTACAGCTATTTGCATCAGTAATAGTCACTGTGTATGTGGTTGTAATTGCTGGATTTACCGTTTTATTTTGTCCAGCCCCAAGTCCATTACTCCAATTGTATGTATAATTAGGCCTTCCTCCACCACTTATTGCGGTAAGATTTACATTTTGGCCTGGACAAGATACATTACATGCAGATGCTTGTGCCGGAGTCAAATCACCACCAGACAGATAAAAATTAAAATCCAATTGACAATCTGAACTAAAAGTGGTGTTTGTAGGTTGAGTAACAATAGTATAGTCTAACCATCCACTAGCACCAAATTGACCATTGGTTGATTGATACAAGCTTGCATTATTTCCAAGTTGGAAAGCAGACATTTTTTCTCTAAAAGTAATCACAGCACCTGCAAAGTCATTTAATCCCACCAATGTACCCCTCATTGATGTATAATAATACCAATTTGAAGATGCACTTGTTGTACATCCTTCTACATGTGGTGAGCCGGCTGGAGGAGAAAATGTTCTCCCAGAGTAAATAACATTTACGCTAAATCTTTGATTGGTATTATTGATGCTTTCCACTACCATTTCTAAGCTTGCAGTGCCGTCGCAATATTCTTTGAATTCTCCACCTGAAACAATTTTATAGAAGTCTGCATCCGTATTGCTCAAACAATCAGCAAAAAATACTCGATTTGTTGAATTCCCGCAAGTTACTTCATTGGAAACATTTCTAGTTTTAATCAAATTAGTATTTGCTTGTGCGAGTGCCGCAAAATTGATACATGGATTTTGTGGGGTGGCACTGATACATACGCTTACAGGAATAACACTATTCGGACTATTACAATCTTGTGTTTGTGACCAATGTTCTATAATAATTTGATCAACACCATTGGGTACTGTAACTGTGCCTAAACTTCCTCTCCAATAAGCTTGTGTCCTTTGGTCAGGAACATCAGTAGTCCAGTTGGACGTAGCGACTGTCGTGCCACTTTTCCTAAAAACTACTCTCCACCTTTCATTAGGTTGAGATACTGTATTTCTACCATTGTATCCATCAAAACTCACCACATCACTGACATTTAATGTCAATGCTCCGCTTGCAAAACTATTAGGATATGGGCCGGGAATAGTGTAGGTTTTAGTACCTCCACATAGTAGTCTTACACCTGCTCCTCCGTCTAATGGATTTATTGATTGAGACCATAAAAAATTTCCGTTTGAACATTGTGGTGTAGGTGCACAAAAAGGTGGTGCAGATGCATTATCAGGGTTACATGTGGTGGTATTCAAACATATTTGGTCCACTTTGATAAATCCCCAATCTACTTTTCCAATAATTCGTATCTTAGTAACACCACCAGGTATCACGGAGTTAATGCTATAAAATTGCATAGATGGGGAACCTCCTAAGATTTTGTCGATTTGAATGGTAGTCTCACTATGATATGCAGTGCCATTGTAATACTCTATACCAAATAGTGAGTTTGCATTCGAATCATGCACTCCGGCCCAAAATGTTAGTTGTATTAGACCTCCATTAGTCAATCCTCCGGTACCCAAATTAATATCTTGATAAAAAGCTCCCCATGAACCAGAAGTTTTCTCATATTCTGCATGGCCGGTTGTTCCACATTGGGGAAAGGATGTATTTCTGTAGAAATTTCCATTGTATTGACTCCAGCTGTTTACATTAGTATCGAATCCTGGATTGGTAACTAAATTATTGGTACATGTGTTGCAGTTTGCATAAGAGTAACTTACTGATAAAATCAAAAAAAATAATAATAAATATATTACCTTGTTTGATTTATAAAACACATAGGAATCCCTAGCGAAAAGGGTTAAAAAACTTTTCATTCTCAAAATTTTAGGTTCACAAAAATAAAAGATACCGAAGTTCGGACTCAACGGCATCCATAGTAAAAACTTATTATAGTGACTGATTAAAATGAATAAGTCACATAATTATATCTTAAAATAACCTAAAATGTAAATAACTTTACATTTATTGTGGTTAGTATTACATTTTGCATTTAATAAAAATATATCGTATTATAAATTTAATAAATATATTACTTTTAAACTGCAAAAGTACGTAAAATAAAAATATTATTAAAATAAAGTTTTAAAATGTAAAAAAAATTACATTTTATGTGGAATTTTGTGGGGTCAGTATCGAAATGATGAATATTGGATCCATCAAATCTAATTAAAGACACATAATTAAAATGTAACCCCTACTTGTTTTTGCGTTTTTTTAAAATTAATATGTTGAGCCTATTTCCAATTGGTGTTTTTTTTTCAAAGCGAACAAAAAACTGAGATAGAAAATGCTTTACTCATAGTTAAACCCAAAATATGCATTAGAAAATCTACTCCAAAGCTAAACTTCATGCTTGCAGCTTGACAAGGTCTGCAAATCAGAAGCTTCGCCTATTTATCTTCTGTAACCGTAGCGGTGCTACGCTTTTCGAATATAAATAGCTGATTTATTTCATTTTAGCTTCTCATAACGAAGTTCTAACGCATAATTCGGGTTAAAGCTAAAATAGAAATTATTGATACTACTAATACAAAAAAAAAGAACCTTCGCTCTTTTGCAAAGGCCCCTCTTTATGAAAGCGTTATTCTTTATTTAGGTTGAGATTAAGGTTGAGAATCTACTTAGCCTTAGTCTTAAACTTAACATTAGCCTTAATTCCCATTTACTTGTATTGCTGCTGTACCACAAGCTGGAGTTGGGCACGGAGGTTCTGCCGGCTCACAATTATCGGGTGACACTACGTCAACATAACTAGTACATCCTGCAATTGTAGTATCGGTCAGTGTAATCCTGAAAGTTGCTCCTGATCCACCTGATCCATTTCCCAAGGTAAAAAATGTACCCACACCGTAATTCCCTACAGTTGGAGTAATGGTAGTTCCACCATTCACTGTTACATTATAGGTTGTTAATAGTGGATTCAAATTACTAGCCAATATCCCAACTCTTAACCTATTATCTGTGATTAAATTAGGCGTATTGTTTTCTAGACATTCCAGACTTTGTATAGCAATAGTATTGATTACACAACAAGAGCCTGTAACTGTTACCGTTGCTATGGCGTCATCATTAGTACAAGGAGCTATCCCTGTAACTAAATATCTGAATGTAGAACTGGTGGCACCAGCAGTCAAGGCAAATGTACCTGCTGCTGCGTTAAAATTCCCTCCAGTTCCTGTCAGTCTTGTCCATGTGCCTCCAGGTTGTTCACCTGAGATGGCGTCAAACAAATTAATTACAATAATTCCACCTTCACATCCTTCGGCACTGCCATCAAGACCAGCATTAGTTTGCGGGTTTATATTGATGGTTACTGTTTCTGATTTAACTTCACATTCGTTGCCACCCACTGTATATCTAAAAATAGAAGTGGTGGCACCTGGCTGAGGAGTAAAAGTACCATTTACTGCACTAAAAATACCTCCTGTACCGGACTCTCTAGTCCATGTACCACCTGTATCTTCACCAGTTAACAAACTGAACAAATTTATTAAAGTTGTAGAGTTATCACAAATTGTCGTGCTAGTACCTGTACCAGGCTGTGGGCAATATATAAAGCCAAAATCATAAGTATGGTTATTTTCACCAGGCTGGCCTGTTGTAATATTTATTTTGGCAATCCCTCCTACGATACTTGCATCATTGTCTGAAAAATCTGACAATCCTGTGCCTGACTGATTGGATGCGGTCATTACATGATTCTGGAGTGGCGTAGCATTGACACCTTGACTATTAAATTGAGTAGGTGATATTCTGATCATATAATTAGTATAAGGAAGTGGACCAGGATAACCGTTACCTGCTGGATCTACAACATTGCTTGCATTAAAATAATATCCACCATTGGCGTCCGTAATTGAAGTACCGATCACGTTACCTCCTGCATCCAATAATTGCACAATCACACCTTGTATAGGTGGTTCATTACCATCCTGAATGCCATCACGGTCCAAGTCCCTCCATACATAATTTCCAATTTCTATAATTGGTAAATCGGGTACTACTTCTATATCCCCAATACCCGCTGCTTTTCCAAAAGAACCAGTAACATTACCACCTGGTTGATAATATATAGTGTATCCAGCAGTTCGATTTCCTGTATTATTGTCAAATCTCACGGTACCACCTGACCAAATTTGTACTGGGTCCATATAAGTTGCTAGAATATTGTCAGCATCAGATGTCCTATGTACGGACAATCCACCATTTACAGGTTCCGGATGATGTAAGTCATCTTTATAAAATTCAGGATCAAATTGAAAACTATACGTACAAGCTGGCACATTCGGATCTCTCACCGCTTGCAAGATATCACCAACATTGGCTATACTATAAGAACCATTGCCATTCAAATCATAATTGGCCCATCCTGCTTGATGCCCCCTTCTGTCCACCATACCGAGTATCATATTACCTTTACCATCAAATTCTATATCTGTGATGATAGGGAATCCTGCTCCTTCAAAATAATCTACAAAATTATTTGTCCAAGGCAACCATCTATTAGCGGTGCTGTTTCTGTAATTAAGTGGAAAATTAATGATTGGGCTTGAATTAAATGTTTGCGTAGCCATATCAAATTCATAAACATATCCTCTGATATCATCTACAGTACCTATGGTTTCCCCCGTTGCATCTGCACCATTGCATATCATGGCCACAAATACTTTTCCTCGAGTGATTTTAATACCCCAAGGAATTTGTTGCCCGGCGTTCCCACCACAAGGATTAGGAATACTAAAGCCCTTAACTTTAGTGCCTACATCAGCCAAAACAGGTTTTACTGGATTGAATGGATCCACTAAATCAATTTGATACAATTTTTTATCATATAGATTGATGACATATAACCATCTTCCATCCTCAGAAACATCTAAATCACCAAAAGAAACTCTGCCCACTTGCTCCCAGGCAGCAGCATCCTGACTTGGGGCAAACCTATCATTGGTCAATCCTCTGGCAACATTACTACCTATGACAGGACTGAAGGTTACCTCATTAGAACCAATAAGTGCATTGGTGTACACTCCACTTTCATTACTGGTCGGGATGTTCAAATCAGTATCAAAATCTAACCAACTGTAATTGGCAGTTGTATTCCAATTGTTTCCTGGTAAAGGCGCATCAACGGGTATCTTGTAAATACCACCACCGCCCAAAGGACCCATACCTGCATGTCTCTTTAACATAGAAGCAGCAAAAACTTGCCTTGCTTGTCTCGAAACTCCGATACCCCAAACTGGACCTACTTGACTATTTAGACCTACAATATCGTGAGGTGGGCCTGTAGCACCTGGAACTCCTGAGTTAGATCCATCACCTGAGTCTAGATAATTCATACCAACCAATGACTCTGCATCAGCAGAAGAGCCAGGTATTAATGGATTCCCATTCACAAAACAAGATGTAAATACTTGAGGATCTGCCGTGACAGAATAATCTGCTGGATAAGAAATAATAAAATTTTTAACACCAGGACCTGTAGCAAACTGTACCGCAGTACCGTAAGTATTCCCATTGGGAGCACTAAAATCCTGATTAGGTGCTAAATTACAAAAACCATTAGGTATCTCAAACTCAATCCTAACGGGATAAGATGGAGGATTAAATGAATAGGTTCCATCACCAGCGGTAGTAGTGCTACCTAATAAAGCATCTTTTGAAGGTAAAGCAGCATTAGAATAAAACTTTACTAGGATGTTGCCCCTTCCAGGCTCCCCTGCTTGTTGGACACCATCAGCGTTATAATCCCTAAAGGCTACACCTGTTATCTGGGATTGCACTGAAAATGCAAGTAGGGTAAATAAAAAAATAATAACTTGAACTTTCATAAAGAATAATATTTTATAATTGAATAAAAAACACATCTTAACCACACGGTTATGTGGTAATTTTGGGTTCTTATATTATTCTTTAGTCAGGTATAAAAACTATGCATGTCACAGAAACATACATTTTGATGCAAATATATTACATCTTTTTTTAATGCAATATATTTTCATAGTTTTTTTCTAATTTATTTTCAATATTTTTTTAATTTAATGTATTACAATATAATTATTAGCATTTAATACATTATAATGTTTATAGCTATGTTTTTAAAAATTTTCTATCCTGATGTAGCAAAATAATGATAAACATCTAGACTACATTATAAATTAAGCACAAATCCTAAAGGGTTTATCCATTATTTTTTTAACTATCTAATCCAACATTTACATCTTAAAAATAAATCAATCAGGATTTGGGTGAGATTTTTTAATACTTTTATTCAAAAAACACCTTTTAAACCAATATACAGCAATAATTTGACTCGCTTTACAGTCTGCATGATAAGAACTACTTCAACACCTTTTGCGTGTAATCTTGGGAAATCAATTTTTTTTTGATGTTATAATATACATAGAAATTGACCAAAGTACCATTATTAAGCATCAATAACCATAAAAGTAAAAGAACATGAATGTAAAGAATGAAAAACAAATTTCCCTTGTTTATTGTTAATTACTTTTAGAATTATCAGATAAATGTGAATGTCCATTTAGAATATATTTAAATGCGTGCTAGTGGAAATAGATAAATTAATCAAACAGTCAAAATTTACAGATGGGTACCAGAAAGCATTAATAAATGTAATTTATACCGCCAATCATTTTCGGGATACCCACGCTCCCATCTTTCAAAAATATAAAATTCAAGGTCAACATTTCAACATACTCAGAATATTGAAAGGAAGACATCCCGAGCCAGTTACGCCTGGATATATCAAAGAAGTCATTTTGGACAAAGGTCGAGATATCACTCGCCTTATTGACAAACTGGAAGTACTTGGATGGGTGGTCAGAAAAAACTGCAATCAAAATAAAAGAAACATCCATTTACATCTCACGGAAAATGGTATTCACTATGTGAATCAAATTTCTAACGAAGTGCATGCCAAAGACCAAGATCTCAGAACAATGTCTGAAGATGAATACTTGCTGCTAAGCAATCTCCTTGATAAAATGAGAAATGTACGATAAGGTATGGAAGGCATAAAAAAAGCAGCAGTATTTTGCATCCTTCAAAGTGAACACCAATTCTTATTATTAGAGAGAAATAAAGAACCCAACCAAGGTAAAATGGTGCCCGTGGGTGGAAAGATAGATCCTTACGAAACACCATTGCAGGCTGTCATTAGAGAAACTAAAGAAGAAACAGGAATAAATATTGAAGACCCCATATTCTGTGGTATTCTTACAGAAACATCACCTTCTAAGTACAATTGGATAAGTTTTATTTATAAGGCCAACATCAAATATATACCTGCCCCATTTTGTGATGAAGGCACATTGCATTGGATAGACATACATGACTTACATACCTTAGATACTCCTCCAACAGATATGATCATATATGAGTACGTAGCTTCAGGACAAAAGTTTATATTAGACGCTATCTTTGATAATGACATGAATATGGTATCTATGTATGAAGAGCTGCAAGGTCTCCAAATAAAGTAGACCTCATAACTTATTTAGCTAATATAGAAATCTGATGTATCATCTCATTCAGTTTTTCTAAAACTGATGTGTATCTAATCTCCCACTCTTTTAAGTTTTTAGTGGAATTCTGAGACAACTCATACATAAAAGCCGGCATCATCCACGATGCATAACCACTATATGGATCGGAAGACGCATATAGCGATTTGTACCATTTACCAAAAGGATTTCCCTGATCATTGATCCATTGTCTTTCCAGTGAAATCAAAATCTTATTTACTTCTTTAGCATTTTTTGATGGAGTTTGGGATAGATCAAAATCGCATTGCTTTCCTGACTGATACAACTTTTCAGATAATTTTATCAATGCATTAAATGAAAAGGTAGTATCGGAACGTGGCATTTGAACCAATATTTTTTGGAGCGCTTCAAAATGTTTTTTACTATCTGCACCGTATTTGGATAAGCTGTAGGGAATGAAAGCATTATTGGCCAGATTTAGCATAGCTACGCCAAAAATCTGCTCTACCATAGGTCCCATTTTGAAAGTAGAATCTGCAAATTTCTGATAATATGCATAATTATCATAAATAGAATGGTAGATAGACACACCACCCGTACCTGCACCCCAAGAAGGAATACCTATATGTGTATAAAAGGCTAAGTGATCCGATCCTCCACCCAAATTGCCTATCTCAGGTTCTTGCTTTTTGCCTCGCCATATGTCATAAACGGTTTTGGAAGAATCAGGATATATAACAGCTTTGGTGGCATCTAATAAAATACCTTTTAATGTTGGGCTAGCTGCGCCTCCAAAATTTCGACCACTCACGGCTGCATCGGCATTGAGATATGCCACACCTTTGGCGCCAAGCTCATCTCTAAATTGTTCTACCCATTCTGTAGATCCCATCAAGCCGACTTCTTCCGCATCCCAATGAGCTATTTTGATGGTTCTTTGTGGCACTAAGCCTTCTTTGGCCATTTTACCTAGGGATTCACTCAATGTCAGAAGCATCGCCGTTCCACTATTGGGATCCTGAGAGCCACAATTCCAAGCATCATAATGACAGCCCGCTATCACCCATTCATCAGGGTTTTCCGATCCTTTGAGTGTGCCGATCACATTATATATACGTTGTACAGCACGCTCTTGACTTACATGGAGCCTCACTTTGAGAGCATTTCCTCCTTCAAGACGATAGGTGTATGGAAGTCCGCCCTGCCAAGATTGTGGTACCGGCTTGCCTTTCATGCGTGAAATGATTTCCTTGGCTGAACCATAAGGAAGTGGCATTTCAGGTATTTTGAGCAATGAAGTGACGTCTTCAGGTTTTAATCTGTTGACTTTACTTTTACCATTTAAAGGCAATGCCGGCTCAAAAGGAGTCAATGGGTCACCGGTCCAAGGCATCACTAACAAGGACCCTCTTTGTATAGAAGATTCATCTGCATACGGTCCCTCCGGATAAACCAGTCCTTTCATATAACCACTATCTCCCGGATCGGTAAATATAATCAATCCTAAGGCTCCACCGTCTTGCGCAAATTTGGCTTTGTATCCTCTGAAATTGCCGCCATATCTTGCCAAAACAATTTTTCCTTGGATAGAGACACCTAATTTTTCGAGCATTTCAAAATCTTCTTTTCTCCCATAATTGACATACACTATCTCTGCGGTTACATCACCAGATCCTGTAAAAGAATTAAATCCTGGTGTTAGATCGGGATCGCCCGAATATTCGTCTTCAGCATAGATATTTTCTTTGCTATTTAGTGGAATTCTAGAAGGAGTGACGATCTCTGCTGTAGCAGTACCCGGAAAAACAGGTAAATAAACATCATAAGGAAATATTTCTACTTGCAATCCAGCTTTTCGCATGGCATCTGCGATATAATCTCTTACTTTTTCATTGTTTTTAGATGTGGTAAGATGTGGATGTTGGGTGAGATTGTACAAATGCTCGCGGTATCGCTCACTACTTTGCAGTTTCATGAATGCGGTTTGAAGTGCTGAAGTAGTATGCTGTGCTTTGCTTGTAAATGCAAAAATCAAACATGAAATCCATAAAAATACCTTCATTATATCTATTGTTTATTTTTGATTATAAAAAAACTTACGTAGTATTCACTTTTTCATGACACTACCTGTAACAACACTTCTTATTCACTTCTCAGTATCTTTTCCATTTTCTTCCCATTGGCCAATTCATCTACTAGTTTATCCAGATATCTTGTTTTTTGTGTCAATGGATTTTGAATATCTTCTACCCTGTACCCACATATCAGGCCTTTGATCAAATGAGCATTAGGATTTAATTGGGCATTATCAAAAAAGGTTTCAAAAGTCACTTTACTTTCTATTAGATTTTCCACTTGCTTTTCAGTATATCCTGTAAGCCAATGGATCACCTGATGCAACTCAGCTTTAGTCCTTCCTTTTTTCTCTACCTTATTGATATAATGTGGATATACGGATGCAAAAACCAATTTTGCTATTTTTTCGTCATGACTTAAACTATTTTTCATTTTTGATTTAATTGGTTGACCATTTTAGAAATCATATAAATGGATAATTGTTGATCCAAGGCGTCATTGTCATAATATTCGAGACCCAACTTTTTTATCAGATTGATGGATCTCAGGTTATCTATTTTTGTAATGGCTATAATTTTGCTTATGTCATAATGGTCGGATAATAGGCTGTCCAAAAAAACTTGGGATGCCTCCAATGTATACCCAAAACCTTCAAATTCAGGCAATGTGGCAAAACCAATATCAGGGTATGTTTGAGTTTCTCTATGTAAAAATGTTACGATTCCCATGGGTATTTTTGTCTCCTTGTTTTCAAATATTCCATAGAAACAGTTTGATCGGTCCAAAATATTTTGTATATACATCTTAGCATCTTGAACATTGTTTACGTTTCGATCCCCAATGTATTTGATCCATCCTTTTGTATTGACAAGATTTAAAATAAACATTGCGTCATCTAAAGTGACGGGTCTAATAACAAGTCTGTTGGTCTCCAGATATAAATACATGAGATCATATTTATTATATAAAATCACGCACAAAGTAAAAAATATTTATTTATCCATAAACATTATCGAATAAATATTGCATTCCACCTGTTAGTTCTCAAAATAATCAGTAAAGCAGTAGGGAAAATATAAAGTAAATCGTAATATTGTGGTAGCAAAAAATCAATTCATATGAAGGCATTTAAACCATTCCTTTTATTTCTTTTTAAAATTATACTAGCCCAAGGGCTAATTGCTCAGGAACTACCCTACCCTGATAGACATTCGACCAATCTCAACGATGGATGGTTATCCTGTCAGAGTAGTGCAAATCCTAATGCAATAAGAGGCAATTCTCATTGGATTATGTATGATTTAGGTGATACTTACGCACTCACGGAGTCAACAATCTGGAATTTCAACACGCCTGAAAGAATTAATAGCTACAACAACGAACCATGGAGTTTCTCGCCTTTGGTAGGAAAACTAGAAGATGGCATGCGTGATATTACCATAGATCTTTCGGTAAATGGACAAGCATGGAAAGAATTTGGTAGATTTAATATACCTAAAGCCCCAGGTTCATCTTTTTATCAAGGTACCGTAGGACCTGATTTTGGTGGGAAGATAGCCCGATATATATTGATCACAGGTATCAGCAATCATGGAGGTTCTTGTTATGGTTTGGGAGAAGTCAGATTCAATGCAACCGCAGTTACTACCGGTGTCAATGATCCATTAGCGGGTGTGTCCATGAGTGTCATCCCCAATCCATACGTAGATAAAGCAATCTTATCATTAGATGGCTTTCCTGCTGGTCAGGCATCTCTCACCATTATGGATGGAATGGGCAAGATATACCTTCAATCAGAATTAACGATTTCTGAAGTAAAAAACAATGTTCCATTATCATCAAATGACATGCCTTCGGGACTCTATTTTGCTCAGGTAACTCAAAATGGAAGTTCTAAAACCATTAAATTTGAAATCATCAGATAATAGGATATTTCCAAAAAAACAAAAATACTGAAGATGAAAATCATAAATAATATCATCATAATTTCACTTTTTTCTCTGATCACTTATCATTCAATCACCGCTCAGCCATACAAAGATTACATAGGTGCAGGTCACCACAGTGGAATCTCAGTAACGGCCAGTAGCAATAATGGTAGTGCAACAGCTGTTAAAACCATAGATGGCTCTGGAATGAACGACAGACTTATGCAAGTATCCAGATTTATGAGTCAAGCCACTTTAGGAGCTAATAATAGCCAAATCAATAGTGCCATGACTATGGGATATGAAAACTGGATCAACGACCAATTTACCAAGTCACCTACTTTGGTGCTTCCTAAGATGAATACTATATGGAATCAGATTGTGACTTTAGACCCAGATGCTTTCGGACCAGCTGCACTTCATTTTAATTATGCTTGGTGGGACAATAATATGTCGAATCAGGACCTACTCCGTCAAAAAGTGGCTTATGCATTGAGCCAGATTTTGGTCACATCTATAAATTCAGATTTAGGAGGTTGGGGAGAAGCGGTGTCATCATATTATGATATTTTTATTAATCAGGCATTTGGCAATTACAGAGACATTTTGAGTCAAGTGAGTCTGCATCCTGCCATGGGTTATTATCTAAGTCATCTCAATAATCCAAGGACAGACCTAGTCAATAATATTCGACCTGACGAAAACTATGCGAGAGAAATCATGCAGCTTTTCACTATAGGTCTTTACATGCTCAATCAGGATGGGACTCAGATGTTGGATAGTAATAACAACCCTATCCCTACCTATGACAATGATGATATCAAACAAATGGCCAAAATCTTTACGGGCCTTTATGGAGTAGTCAGGCCTTGTCCTGCTGCACCTTATCCACCGCAGTGTGTTTGTTGGAGCAATAACAACCCACCATCTTGCGCAAATGCTGATGAGACCTGCTGCTGGTGGCCAACGACATCTGCTTTTGGAAATAATATCTATGTATTAGATCGCACACAGCCTATGCTGATGTCAAATGCTGATCATGAAACAGGCCCAAAAACCATGCCTAATGGCACTATAATCAACATACCTAATAATGGCATGGCCGAAGTCAATGCAGCTATTGACTTCTTATTTAATCATCAGAATACTCCGCCTTTTGTTTCTTATCGGTTGATCCAAAGATTGGTCAAATCCAATCCTTCTCCTGCTTATGTTTCGCGTGTAGCCGCAAAATTCATCAATAATGGTCAAGGAGTAAGAGGAGATATGAAGGCAATCATCAAAGCCATATTACTAGATGAAGAAGCCCGAAATGCCGCAGGATATCAGATGGAGTCTGCCGGCAAACTCAGAGAACCTTTTTTAAGGTATACACACGTGGCCCGAGCGCTTCCCACAGAGTCTGACCAAAACCGATACTGGAATAATGGATACAACTATCTCAATGATACCAAACAGCATGTCATGGCATCACCTACAGTATTCAACTTCTATCTTCCTGACTATCAACCTGTAGGAGAGATTACCGAAAAGGGTTGGGTGGCACCTGAATTTAAACTACATAATACGGCTACTTCGGTAGGGTATATCAATTCAGTATATGCATGGTCCATATGGAATAGTCTGATGTATAGTTGGCAAGGGTCATGGCCTGACAATCCTGATGGAGCAAGGCTGGTTACCACTTATCTACAATCCATAAGTAATGATAGTGAGGTATTGATCAATGAATTGGATATGCTCTTTACCCATGGTCAATTATCAGATGAAACCCGCCAAATCATGAGAACCGCTCTAAATCCACTCCATTGGAATTGGGATCAAAATTCTCCTATGGTCAGGACACGACTTGCACTATATTTGCTCATGATATCACCTGATTATAATTGTGTAAAGTAGTTCGAAATAAAACTTAAATTTATCAGTTCATCATAGACAACAGAAACATCATGGTTAAAAATAATATATCGAGAAGAAATTTTTTAGGACAAGCAAGTTGTGCCGCCATAGGAAGTACTACCATATTTTCTACACTTTTCAATCTAAAAACAGTCAATGCTGCAGCATCCTTCAATTCTTCAATAAATAATAATGCAGAAGATTATAAGGCGTTGGTATGCATTTTGAATTCAGGTGGTATTGACTCATTCAACATGTTGGTTCCAAGGTCTACCGCAGCGTATAATCAATATGCAGCGACCAGGTCAAATATGGCCTTAGCTCAAGGTGCACTTCGCCCCATCAATCCTTTGAATGCTGATCCACAAGGAAGGCAATTTGGATTCCATCCATCAATGGTGCATATGCAAAACTTATTTGAAACCGGGAAACTGGCATTTATCAATAATGTAGGTACACTGATTCAGCCTATTACTAAAGCTCAGTTTTATGCGGGTACAGTACCATCACCTTTAGGATTATATTCGCATTCAGACCAACAACTTCAATGGCAAACTGGAATACCTCACGAAAGAACAGCTATCGGTTGGGGTGGAAAAATAGCTGATCTTCTGATTTCAGCCAATCCCAATCAAACCATATCTATGAATATTTCCTTATCTGGTAGTAATATTTTTCAAACAGGTGAAAATACAGTTGAATACTCATTAGATCCAGAAAGTGGCAGTTTAGGCATTATAGATTACAACAATCAGGATTGGGTGCTTCATACTATGAAACGAGCAGCCATAGATGGTATGGTAAATCCTACTTATAAAAACGTATTTAAAAATACTTATCGAAAAACGATCAAAACAGCTATAGATGGCAATGAAATGTTGTCTGCAATTTTGGACAATCCACCTACTTTTAATGTACCCTTTATCACACAGGACAACAATTTCGGGGCAAGCTTACAGCAGATTGCAAGAACTATAGCAGGTAGAAGTGAACTTAATGTAAAACGACAAATATTTTTTGTGGACATCGGAGGTTGGGATATGCATGATGAACTTCTAAATGCTCAAGCTGAAGGGCTAACCATAGTAGACAATGCTCTTCACCAGTTTAATGCTGCAATGGAGCAATTGGGTGTATCAGATAAGGTGACTGTATTTTCGCTTTCTGAATTTTCGAGAACGCTTACATCCAATGGAAACGGTACAGACCATGCTTGGGGTGGTAATGTATTTGTAATGGGAGGTGCAGTAAACGGCAGGAGACTTTATGGGCAATATCCATCATTGGCACTGACCAATTACAATTCTAATCCAAGTCTTGATACTAATCCACTCGAGGTTGGTGGTGGATCACTTATACCTACGACCTCAGCCGATCAGTATTTTGCTGAGATTGCACTTTGGTATGGAGTCCCTGCATCAGATTTGGTGATGCTATTTCCAAACATAGGTAATTTTTATAATCCTATGTCAGGAGTACCGCCGATTGGGTTTTTGGATATTTAGTCCTGCTACCCTTGCACATATAACACATACTTCTCTTCAAAGTAGGGCTCATTGAAGTATTTTAGCACGTGTACCATTTCTTTATATTCAAATTTGGGTATTAGTTTGATCTCTTCTTTGAGATCACCTTTCAGTGCGATAAGACCATTGGGATAAATATTTTTTTGATCTACAGATAATACTTTTCTGGACCAAGGAAGTAACTTATCTACTTTGGCGACTGCGCGAGTGACTACAAAGTCAAACTTATCTTTTAGCTCCTCTACCCTAGCTGTCTTGGTGGTTACATTTTGGAGATTGATGGCTTCGGCAACCGCCGCTGTTACGGTTATTTTTTTATTGATACTATCTACTAAAGTAAACTGACAATTTGGAAAAAGTATAGCCAAAGGAATCCCCGGAAAACCACCACCGGTACCCAAATCCACTATTTTTGAACCATCCTTAAAAGATATAAATTTAGCAATGGCCATAGAATGAAGGATGTGGTGCAAATATAAATTGTCAATATCCTTGCGGGAAATAACATTGATTTTTTCATTCCATTCTTTGTATAAAGCATCTAATGCAGCAAACTGTTGGAGCTGAAGTTCTGTAAGATTAGGGAAATACTTTTTGATAAGTTCCAATGGTATACGATTTTCCACAAAAGTAAGCGTAATAGTTTGTACAAAAAAATTTCATGCTTGACATCGCCAAAAATATCGAAAATAGTATAAATTTGTGTAATGATTGATAAAACGATACTTACTTTTCTGTTATTCTGGAGTTTTTGGTGCCAAAGCCAAAACAATCCTGTACAGATATCCATATTGACTTGCGCTCCTGGTCAAGATATTTATTCCATTTATGGACACAATGCCATCAGGGTTCTAGACAAAAATACCGGTACTGATCTGGTGTACAATTATGGAACCTTTGATTTCAAGACCAAAGGATTTGCTATCAAATTTATGTTGGGTAAGTTACCATATACACTAGATGTAGCACCTTATGACCGATTCTTGATGGAATATAACTATTTTCAAAGAGCCGTGAATGAGCAAGTATTAAATATTGATTCTACACAGACCCAAAGCATCATCACATACCTTGCCAAAAACATGCAGCCTGAAAACCGTACCTACAAGTACGACTTCTTTATGGACAATTGTGCTACGCGGCTTCGAGACATCATCGATAAAAATATTGCAACCAATACATGGGATACCAGCCAAGCTTCAGGGAAGACGTTCAGACAAATCATCAAAGAATATCAAAAACCCATGCCATGGCTTGATTTTGGAGTAGATTTGATCATCGGCTCACCTGCAGACCAAGTCACTACGCTATCAGAAGAAACATTCATACCTGACTATTTGCTCCAAGCCATTGAACATGCAAAAGATGATTCTGGTCAAAAATTAGAAAAGGAAAGGTTCAATGTCTTGAATTTTGAAAACAAGATTCATCAAACCCCTTTTTTGCTGACACCTTATGCTCTTTTTTTATTTTTACTCCTTTTTGAAATATGGTTATTTATAAAAAGAGATGCATATCGATGGATACCAACATACGATCGTATATGGATATCATTGCTATCATTTTGCAGTCTTTTGATGCTCTTTATGTGGTTTTGTACCGATCATATACCCACAAAATATAACTGGAATATGCTATGGGCCAACCCATTAATCATCTTTTGGTATTTTAAAGCTCAAAAAAATACTTCGGGAAAGTGGATATATTTCATCTCATTAGCTTTTCTTAGCCTTGCCTTAATCAATGCTATTCCTAACTTGCAAATATTGCCACAATATTTTCACCCTATTGTGGGTGTCATTGCTTTGATTTTAATCATAAAAATGATCAGAATACAGTCTAAAAATAATAATTAAATCCATATAATATGACCATACAAGCAAAAACCGTAGAAGAATACATAGAAAAAGTAGATGATACTTCTAAACAGGCAGCGATCATAAAACTCAGGGATGTCATTCAAAAAAATATACCTGAGGGTTTTGAAGAAGGTATGAATTACAACATGATTGGATATTATATTCCACATAGTTTATATCCTTCGGGGTACCATTGTGATACTAAACAACCACTACCTTTTATGAATATAGCAGCTCAAAAAAATTTTGTAGCGGTGTATCACATGGGTGTCTATGCAGATGATACGCTTTTGCAATGGTTTACTTCAGAACACTCCAAAAGAGTAAAAGGCAAATTGGATATGGGAAAAAGCTGTATTCGCTATAAAAAGCCGGAAGAAATACCTTTTGACCTTATTGGAGAGTTGGTATCTAAGATCACTGCGCAAGATTGGATTGAGACTTATGAAGCCCAAATTAAACCCAAAAAATAAATCTTTTAGTCATTATAACCAATAAATCTTAAAGTTGAAAGAAATTAAAAACATACATTATTTCATTTATGATCAATCCAAAACACTACCTGATTCTAAGTATTCGTTTGGGATACAGGAGATCGTGGATAAAAAATTGAAAAAAACCAAAGCATTTGTAAGTTTTAATGCATTATTGGAGCACCTTAATGAAAGTATTGGTGCGTCTAATGCATCCACTAGTGGTATACTTTTTTACATCCATGGATACCAAGCTGATCAAAAAATTTTTATGGAACAAAGTGGATTTACGCTCCAAAATGATGTGTTTGATAAAATTGCAGATAAGTATAATATTGTTATTTCCCTCCAATGGAACTCTGTCCTTTACTACCAGAAGGCTGTGTCCAACGCTTATGAAAAAGGGAGCAGGTTTGTTCATTTTCTTCAGCCAATCTTGGATAATGTGGTAAAGGTTTCGCCTTTGTGTCAGGTCAGCTTTTTGTGTCATAGTATGGGCAATAGAGTATTTCAGGGAATATACGATACTTGGACACAACGCAACACGCAAGTACAATTTGCAACAGTCTGGATGATGGCGGCTGATTTGGAATACGATATATTTTATAAGTATTTCCCAAATGCAACATACCATATCCAAAATGTATATATTTATCATAAAACTCAAGACTTAACTCTCAAAATCGCTAAATCCCTTGAAGACCATCCAAGGCTGGGCATCATTGGACCCAAAGAACGACTCGAAAACATGTTTATTCGGGATGTTTCTGACATCTCTGATGATCAAAGCTTAGGTGGCAATCTTTCGCATCACAGATATTATTATGGTAGTCCTACGATTAGACAAGAAATTGTAGATGGGCTTTTAAAGTAATTAATTTGGGCTATGGCTGAGGGTGTGACTGGCAATATGTTAGGAATAGGAGCAGGTAAAATTTCTGATTTAAGTCAAAAAAACCTGCGGCTAATGTAGTAACTTATGGTTTGGACTATATTAAAACTGCAATTTGGAATGCAGGAGATGATGTATATGAACTCAATGGAAACAAAGAAAATAAAAATGAAGGTACAAATAAACCGTGATAATTTAAAAAAGTTATTTAGTTCAAAAATTTTTCAATTTAGTGCTGTATTAATTTTCATTATTGTCATAAAATATATTAATGTTAAAGAAGCTGAAAATAAAAGTAGTATCATAAAAAAAGATGGAATAATAGTAAAAGCAATTTTGGAAGATGTGTACACGCTAAGTGGAAGTTCTAAAGTTGTATATAACTATTATTATCTTGGTAAAAAATATACAGGTCTTGAAAAATCAGGTTATTATCCCTACAGAATCTTAAAATGTAAGGAAGACAGAAAATGTATTGGAGATACCATTTTAATAAAAATGTCTAGGTCACATCCAGAGTATACAACAATCGTGAGGTACTCATCTGAAGAAGAACCAGTGAAATAGATTCAATTTTTTATATTTATAGGAGTTATTTTTTATGGTAAGAATATTTTTAATATTTATTTTAATTGACTTGTCGTGTAGGTCGAAGATAGAAAAATCAATACTTCCTGAACCAATAATTATTGAGTCAAAAAATGAATGCAAATGCATTTTAAAGAATAAAGTAGATGATTTTATACTTTTCGATTCTTTGACAAATATTATCATGCGTAATTCAAAATGTGAAGGGCCAAGTTATGGTATTTTTCAAGTAAACTTTTCATTTAAAAAAATTGACAAATTTGAAATTGATTCAGTTCTGTTATTTGTTTGTAATGATAGATTGGTAATAAATGACATAAAGTTATTCAAAGAGACTTTATATTTAGACCCTCCTTTAAATTGTATGTCGGAAGGTTTGGGTTGTAGCAAAGTTAAAGTAAATATATGTTATTAATTGCCTTTACTGTAGATCCCTTGCTAGCGCGAGTTTGTAACTCGGGGTTCTAACCATACCCCTGATCGTCGAAGTTTGTAACTTCGATGCCATATTAACTTGGTCTCTAAACATGCTTTATGCCCTAAGTGGTTAATTAAAGAGCCTTGAGTGGTTAAGCTTCTTTCCCATCCAATCTTCAAACTCCGCAACCACTTCATCTATCCGATCCTTAAAATGATGATACATCGCACTGTTTGACTCCAAATATTCGTGGATTGTAAAATCAATAAGAAACCTATCAAACAAATAGCTGTAAAACTGCTTTACGTACGTCATTAAAAACCTGTAAGCCGCCACATCCATTTGTATTTTGGGATGCCGGATCACTAGCCGACGAAATACCCCATCAATTTGATATGGATAGATGATTCTATAAGGTTCCAGCAGCACAACACTGTGGAAGACCATATAGTTTTTCACCTTAAACTCATGTCTAAGAAACCACTTCATGACCTGAACTTTACTCTTTGGATCAGCGCATTGCATCAATTCATTACACTTGTCAATTGCCTGCTGAAAACCTTTTCGCTGATTAAACACATTTTTAAGTGCATACCAATCTTCATATAACTTCAGCATTTCCAACTTGTATTCAAAAATGTAAGGCACATCATTGACATCAAAATATAGTTGATTATAGTCCCCCAGCTTTCTCTTCAGGCCAATCAGCCCCAATGAATGCCTAGCTGGATTAGTCATATCTTTGATAAAAAGCTTCACTTCCTTTCTGAGCGCTTTATATTCCTGCCCATCTACAAACCCTATTTTTTCATGATCATAGATGTAAAAAGCTTCATAATCAAAAGCTTCATTGATCAGTCTTACATCTTGGCCTTCATCTTCATGCCCATAACACCGTCCAATACCTTTGATTTCATCTCCATCCATTTCAAAATAAATCGCAAAACCCTTCTTTGACTTTGATGCATCAAAAAGCCAAATCACCTGGCCACAGTTGCATGCATTCCCTTCCCAACACTCTTTTCGCTGTACGGTGAGCATTGTATCACCCATTAGTTGACACATCTTAAAAAAGGCATTCAACCTTTCCAGCCAAACTTCCTTATATGTACGTTCATATATCCCATGGTCTGGCAGCAATACATCCAGCATCCGTACATCCATAGTAGATATACAGGATACGATCTTATCTCTCAATGCATTTTGATTCTCCATTCATCGCTTTTTTTAGAGAACGAAAAATGATAATAAAATATTATTGCTTTCTCAAATAGTGCATAAAAAAATACCAAAGGTGTGTCATATTCAGTAAGAATTTTCTACCATGCATTACTTTTTACTTGTTAAATTATTTACACACTTAATAAATCCAATATGTTTCTATTGGTTAAATAACTTAAATGCAAAATCAACTTTTCTACATTTAAAAAGCTATTTAATCACTTTAATATTTAAACAAAATCAGATTGATCAAAAATAATAAACTCAACCACCCAAAATAAATGTAGTATTATATCTACACTGTACTTATTTAATAATAGTAATTAATTTTATTTAAGCACATTATACATTACTCCATTACCCAATATATCAAACCAAATTTAAGAAACGTATTGATTTTAATTTTTTGAAGGCACAATATGTAGATTTATACTTACTTTGTATTTTATTTATTATGGCATTATGAGCAGACTTTTGATTTTCTTATGCATTACGAACGCATTTTATGTAGAAATAAATGCTCAAAAAAACTATCAATACGCATCTTCCAGAGTACTACACTTCACTGATGAAAATGGACTTCCACAAAACAGTGCAAAAGGACTTGTTTTTGATGAAATGGGTTATCTGTGGGTTGCTACTGAATCTGGAATGGTGATATATGATGGAAGTCAATTCATACCGATTAGAGGCATTGATCCGTCTTTAAAAGTTGATTATATTTTTCAAGATTTTGATGGCAATATTTATTTTTGTGACGCAAAGACAAATATTTTAAAAAAAACAAAAGGTAGCCATAATCTTTCTAAGATCAATGGTAATCAAAGATCTTCCTATGAATATTTACTACCTTCAAAAGTTCACAACAAAGATGCTTTATTTAATGCAATCATAAAGTTAAACCTATTAAGTCATGCCATGGGACAGGACAATAAAATTATAATGGATGGTAAAAACGATATTAAATTTGTGCAAAACGACTTAGAGATGGAAGGGAAATATAATTATTTTGTCTTTAATGACTATATTTTAAAATTATACAAAAATAAAGTTATCTATGCAAGGCATAAAAACGAGAAAGAATGGAAATATATAACCCAAAGTGGTATTCATTTAAATATAAACTTGGGCTATCAATACAACTCTGAAGTGCTCGTTTTTTCTGGAGGGGATCACATATTTATATCAGGAAATCACAAAATTTATCGCCTAACATTTGATGGTAAAAATATACATGCTGAAATTTACATTGACTATATACCATTCGATCATGTAAAAGACAAAATCTTTGTTGCTGACTATGACAAAATACATGATGTTTTTGCATTTGGATCACAAAATAAAGGACTATATATTGTAACGGGAACCAATTTTAAAACCGCGAGTATTGAAAAGTCTAACAATAATAAATTTCTTGAATAAAACAATTCATTTTATAGTCAAGCCGTCCTACCCAATAATAACATTGTTACAGGTACTAGATTTTAGCAAGATCGTACCAAAACTCAAAACTTAATCAAAATTGGGCCACCATACCACTATGAAAGAGTTTTAGTCTTTGATGATCAAAAAATTCATGCTTCAATTACGGACGATAGAACTATAACTATAAAAGAATATACCACACAAAAATCTTATAGTCACCGTTTACCTGACCAATATAATACCTTCAAATGTTTTACAGCTACAAAAGAAGATGATTATTATTTTGCAATAGAAACTGACTTATATCAGTTTAACAAAAATAAAACCTTTAGGAAGTTATCATTAAATAATGAATTTAAAGCTAATTTTATCAGGCAGCTTTTTGATTATTCTCCACAATACCTTTGGATAGTAAGTGATAATGCTATACTGCAATATAACAAACTAAAAAACACCTATGATACGCTTGAACAAAGTAAAAACCTGGATATTCATCACGTATTTAAACTCCAAGATGATATGTATCTAGCTGGTACATATGGCAATGGCTTCTTTGCATACCATCAAGGAAAAATGAGACCCATTCCTTTGGACAAAAAATCTTACCTGAAATTTACTCATACTTTCATCCAAGATGGCCGTGGTTTCCTGTGGATCCCAAGTAATAAAGGTCTCTTTCAAGTCCAGGCTTCCGATATTATAGATTATATACAGCAAAAGACTCATGATATTTATTTTCATTACTACGATAAGTCTTTTGGATTTGAAACCAATGAATTTAATGGCCGATGTCTCAATCCTGCTGTGATGACATATGACAGCCTGATCAGTATCAGTAGTATGAGCGGGTTGGTTCAGTTTTATCCAAATAAAGTCAAAGCGAATACTCCAAGTGCACCTATAATGATTTCATCTGTGTGGGTTGATAGCACAAATCTGAGTCATTTAAACGAACAAATCATACTAAACCCTGATTTTAGAGAACTAAGAATTAAGATATCGTCACCTTATTATGGCCATCCTGAAAATCTAGATATGGAATTTAAACTTATTGGATATAGCGACACCTGGCAAAAACTTAATAAAAATCACGAAATTACATTTCAAAATCTTAAATATGGAACATATACTTTACAAATTCGTAAAAAAGCAGGATTTGGTTCTAACAACGTGTCACACAAAAGTCTAATCATCAATGTGTCGCCTTATTTTTATCAGCAATGGTGGTTTTACTTACTAATGTTGTCCTTATTGATAGCATGTATGATTCTATTTTCATCTATGTATAATAGGGTGATTTTAAAACAAAAAGCAAAACTTTCCAGATTGGTTGACGATAGAACTCTGGAGCTTAAAGAAATAAATAAAGAACTTATAGAAACTAACGAACAGAACAACCTATTACTTTCAGTACTGATCCACGATATCAAAGCCCCTATGAAAATGGTTGAAAATGTAACAGAAGATATGAGAGATATTTGGCATAAAATTTCTGAACCCGAAAAACAGAAAATTATTTTAGATATTTCCAATACCACTAAAAAAATCAACCAATTTATGTTTCAATTTATTGGCTATATCAAAGCACAAAAAAATGAAACATTAAATTATGAGGTGTGTAAACTCAAATACTTGATAGATGATGTCATTTCATTTCATGAGCAGCATGAAAAGTTAAAATCATCTTCCATACAACTATCCAATGCAGTGCCTGAAACAGTAACCTTTTCTACTGAAGTTGTTTTATTAAAAATAATCATCAATAACCTTATTGACAATAGTATCAAATTTTCTGAACATGGCCATATTATATTGGAAGCAGAACAAGACAAAAATTTCACCTACATCAATTGTACAGATAACGGCAAAGGTATGTCACAGGAAACAATAGAACAAATATTATCACCCGAATACAAAGCTAACAGTATACGGACTGATAGTTATAGGTTGGGATACGCCTTCATTAAAAATTTTGTAAAAAAATTGAATGGAGAGCTGAATATAATATCTAGCTTGGACAAAGGTACAACAGTAAGTATAAAGCTACCTAATACATGGTAAAACGAGAAAAGTATCCTCCTGATGAGATTCTAAGTCTTTGTCTTTACATGATTACTTGCATGTATTTTTTCAAGTTGTATCTCACAAATATGAATCAATAATACTTAAAATATAAGCATTTTATTTTTTATAAAACTCTACTACTTCTTTTAGTTCAATGACATTATTTACAGATAACTTCTGAAACAATCTGGTTTTGTATGTTGCCGTTGTAGATGGATGTAAATTGAGTTGGTTCGAAATCTCCTTTCCGCCCAAACCCTTGATCAGCAAGTGCATAATTTCTATTTCCCGATCCGAAAGGTCGTCGATATTCCTTTCAGTAACACCATCGATCAGATCGTTAGACAATAGCTCAGCTACCTTTTGTGTGATATATTTCTGGCCATCTAGTATGACTTGTATTGCCTTGATGACTTCTTCCATATCTGAAGATTTACTGATAAAACCCTTAGCTCCTAATTTTAAAAACCGTCTAGCATATATTTCCTCCGAGCTCATACTGAAAATAAGTACTTTTTGCTTGGAGTTATTATTTATAAGGAGTTTCATCAGACTCTGAGTATCCGTATCTGGCAGATTTATATCTAAAATAACCAAATCATATTTTCCATTACGAACAAAATTTAATGCTTCATCTCCATTTTTAGCTTTGGTTATAATAGCTGCAATATTGGCTTTTAATATGGACACTTTAAGCCCAGTATGCACTATATCGTGATCATCCACTATTAAAATATTATATGGATAGTTTGTCATAAATTTCAATACACATTAAAAAACAAAGATAAAACAATGAACTTAAACAACATACTATTTCATTGTAGTATTTTAACTACTTATGAAAGCCCTCTTTATGAAAGCGTTATTTTTTATTAAGGTTGAGTCGTTAAGTTGTTTGAGTTGTTAAGTTGGTAGACAAAAAAAAGAGCCAACACTCTTTTGTGAAGGCCCCTCATTATGAAAGCGTTATTCTTTGTTAAGATTAAGTTGTTTGAGTTGTGTTATCCCGCTTCCAGATAGCTATCGGAGCGGGACTTCGCTGCGCTTCGTTTGGTATAGTAGTTGAAATACATATCAACTAAACGAATCCACAACTTTACAACTTAACATTTTTTCATCAATTTCCATTAACCTGTATCGTTGCTGTACCACATTTTACAGGTGGACAATCTACTGGCGGATTTGCTGGTGTGCAATTTCCCGGATCTACAACTTGGAATGATTGGTTACATCCTGGATTGACACTATCTGTCACCGTGATGGTAAATGTAGCTCCACCACCTGCTGTGCCTGGACCTAAAAGGAATTGTGTAATACCATAAGGAACATTGGTATAAGGCGTGATGGTGGTTCCTCCATTGATAGTCACGTTATATCCTGTCAACAATCCATTAGTATTGGTAACTTGAGCGCTAAATCGAATCCTATTATCCGTTAATTTATTTGGTGTACCATTGTCCAGACACTCCAGATTTTGTGGAACGATGGCCGCTATATTACAGCATTGTACAGTAGGAGTCAAAATCACTCTATCAAAAAAACAGTCATTGCTGCCATTAAATATTCTTACTGTATAGTAAGTATTATGCACTAAATTTGGGAAAGTGCCACCTCCAATAATACTAATCGTACCAGCAGTTCCATAAGCAGGGCCATTGTATACGGTACCAACACTAATTCCTGCTTGATTTACATTCAATATATTACTTATGACTATAGAAGCATTGTTATTGGGAGTGGCTCCTGTACATGTACCCGAATTAGATGTTATGGTTGCATCAATTACGGTATTGCAAATGGTAAAAGTAGAATTTTGGGCTCCACAGCCAGTGCTACTTACTGCACCGATATTTAAAGTAAAGGTTCTACATCCATTACCATTGACCACTACACTATTATCACAAGCATCAAAGGTCATAATACTATTATTGTTATCAATAGGTGTCCAGCTGCTACCACAGACTGTACCATCACAAAGATTGAAAGCTTCTTCATTTAGGAAAAATTTGGTACCTATCGCACCACACACTTCTCTTTGGAAAGTAGAAGGAAGATTGATGGGACAGCATTCTTTCAAAATGGCTATAGCTTTTGGAGCATTATTATCAGGCAAGTTTGGATTTGGAGCAGCTGCACCTAAATAAGTCATTGTTATTGGGTCAATTGCTGATATACAATCTACTGCAGGATCATCAGTTAAACCAGATACATAAAGTCTATTGGTTGATTCCGACCAAACAATTCCCAATATAGTTTGAAGTTTTACTGGATCGGATATGCTTGAAATAAATTGACCTTGACTATTGTATTTAAGTACTTTTCCAGATAAATCTGTGAAGTAAAAATTACCAGCATTATCCCCTACTATACCACCTGGAGATACATCACTTGGAATAAAACTATCTCCCATATTTATAGAAGTTGTAGTACCTTTGGCAATAAGTGGGGAAATACTAGTAGAAAAGTCATTTAATTCTATTTCATTAAATTTCCAAACGAAGCCAACCTGATCAGTTGCATATCCAGTTTTAGTTACTGGGTTATATGATAAACCCCAGTATAAAAATCCCGAGTTTACTGAACCGCCAGCAAGATTTTTTACACCTATTAGCTGACCTGTACACATATCATAAGCTATAATTTTTCCAGGAGCATTTTTATATAATGTATTTCCAATACTAAACATACTAGTAAGATAATCATTATTGTCTACAATTGTAGTTGGAGTAATTGGCATAATAACTCCGTCGCAATTAAACTCACGTATAGTAATTGGAGTAGGTGCACCTTGGTCAGCAATGTAAAGTATTCCATTCAAATCCGTTGCTAAACCGTGTGGAGAAGGCAAAACACTTGTACCTAATCCCGGATACCAATGTTGGAATGGTGGTGTACCCCCGTTAGTACCTATTACTTCTGTTAATAGGATTGGAGACCCAACTTCAAACTTTAAAACGGCCCCTAACTGGGGCTCATTAAGATAGATATATTCCTTACAATTGCAAGAGCCTGGTGTTACACAACTTGCAGGAGCTGTAAATGCGGTAGTTGATGCACAAGTATTGTCCTCACTGAAGGTCGCTGTTACCGTTCTCATAATACCATCTGATATTTGACCATTGATGGTATAATTAACAGGACTATTAAAAGGTGGATTGAAGACCTGACTGCTACCACCCGAGATGCTCACCGTAAGTGTTCCTGTAGCCGGTGGATTGGAAAAGGTTACTTGTCCTGATACATTATATTGGTTTGTCGTGGTATTACATGGTGTAGGAGATGCGGTGATGGAAGATGAGCAAGGATTTTGTGATGCAAACATAGCCACCATATCGCCTAATCCATTGGCCTTTCCAAAAGTATTGGAAGTTCCACCTGTGCCGGCATATACTCTTAGTCTAGATGCATTGATGGCATTTGCTGATGCTGTTGGACTAGATGGCGGTGCAGCGGATGTTTGCATATATCCATCACTAGTTCGCATCCACACTACTCCTCCTTCATTGGTTGTATATGGATCTTGCATATTGGCCACTACCAATTCTGTCCCATTACAATCAGTAACTAACATACCTCCCATATAGGTATCTCTCGGCCATCCTGATGGTGCCGGATCGGGGATGGCCTGCATATCATCATAATGTTTGCCTAAGGCACTTTCTTTTACCCAAGAAGTCCCTGATTTAATGGCTCTCAATATATCACCGTGGGCTTGAATGGATTTAAGATTCGTAGTATTACTTGCATTAGGAATATAATTAGAATTTCCGTATCTATGAGCAGACCAATCCATAATACCAATTACAATATTATCATTATTGTCAAATTCAATGTCTGATATCAACGGCACTGGATACTGAATGAATGCAGAAGGATTGTTAAGATCAAATAAGGGAGCAATATCTGTAGTAAAATAGCCGTTCCACCCAAGACCTGTCCCAAAACAAGGATTGCCTCGATAGGAAGTATATCTACAAGTATTACCAGGAAATGCTGAATCTTCTACACCCAAAGAATCTATATTGTAAACCGTAGTAAATGACGTTCCTGACAATCTCATGACGGTGCCTCGTAAGGCAATTCTATTTGCATAAGCATCAGTAGACGAATAACTACTTTCTCCAGAACTAACCACACCAATATACAGTTGTCCATCGTGATGTTTAATGGCAAAAGGACGACGATCGTTAGCATTGGGATATCCAGAAGGTGTATTGACAGCATATCGATTGGTCACCACTTTGGTAGTCATGTTTATTTCAAGTACTTGCCTATTGGTTAAATCCATGACGTACATACTAGAGCCGTCTTCCGATATTTCTATATCACCGAGACCTTCCTTACCTACTCTTGAAAAAGCCCATATATCGTGACTTGGGTCTAACAAACCATTTAGTCCTCTGTTTGCGGCTGTTTCTGATGGAAACAAAGTAGCACCGGCACCTAGATGGGTGATGGTATTTAAATTCATCCATAATGTAGGTGCGCCTGCACCTGCGGTAGTAGGTGTAGTTACATCGATTTCATAGATAGCACCCAATCCATCAGGAGAAAGATCACAGTGCCTTTTTAAAAATGCGGCTGCATACAATTTTTTTGTTTGCGGCTTGTAGGCCATTCCCCACACTGTACCCACTTCCGCATAATCTGCCAATACTTGCTTGGTAGCACTCGTGCCTCTAGATGAGGTATGGTTAAAAAGAACAATCACATCTTCATTGGGACTTGCTGTCCTAGATCCATTAACATAGCACGGGGTGATGTGATTAAAATCGGCAGGAGCAGGACAGTTTTGTGCATTTACAATACAAATTGGTAATATAAAAGACAAAAAGGTGTAAAATAACAAATTAACAACTTTCATATAAAACAATGTTTAAATTACAAAATGAAGTTGTTCTATTACATTCGGGTGCTTAGGTCGATTTACCATGTCAATTACTACATGATGGCACAAAGGTAATATAGAAAAATCTTATCATATGTAACATAATTTGATGATATTTTGTAGCATTATTTCTACATTTTATTATGAAATTTCCCAACAACAACATGTTTGTGCTCATATTGATAAGAATTTATATATCCTTTAGAAAGCTACAAATGAATGTCTAAAGGTCGAGAATCATTCGTGGCAAAAAGTACCTACAGTCGTAGATCGTAAGATATGTTACGTCAAAGGCAAATAGACTTTGACAAACGGTAATTATCTGCCCAACACCCTATAGATTTGCAATGCAATTAAAATAATATCCCATGGACAATTATTACGTATTACTAAAAGGTGGTTTGGTCGATTTAAAAAGCGACAATTTTGTGGGAAATATGTAAAATTGAATTTATAATTTCACTATTTGACACCCGTTTTCTAGACCTTGACTCTATATTTCTTGCTTTTATTTTCAACATCACTTTATTTAGTTGTAGAGTTCTAAACTTTAGTTCATGAGTTGTAAACTTTAGTTCAAGAGTTGTAAACTTTAGTTCAAGAGTTATAAACTTTAGTTGTAGAGTTGTAAACTTTAGTTGTAGAGTTGTAAACTTTAGTTGTAGAGTTGTAAACT
>CAZGMB010000063.1:0-11623 GCA_964526715.1 uncultured Aureispira sp.
CGCCGCCTTTTTTGATGAGAGCCGTTCAGCGAAAGTTGTACGGCTCTCTCCTTTTTACCTAAACCTTCTCAGTTTAATCTATTTCTTCTCAGATTTTTTTTTGATAATGAAACACTTTTCTTATGTGGAATGCTTACATAACTATCAGCAATGATGATAACTATCTATTTTTGTATTTAGGATATAACTATTTCTTGTTGAAAAGATAAACTCTCTCGGTACTTTATAACATATTGCTTTATTGTGGCATATTTTAAAAAGAAAGTTATTAAAGTCTGTTATCTTTGCATTGTACGCAATATATTATCGTATTTAGTTAATTATTGTGTCTTTATTTACTATTTATCTTTAACATACAAGCATGAACTTCACATTTTTACATCTATTAAAATGTATTGTACTATTCGGTGTATTGATGCTTGGTCACCAAAAATGTAAGTGTCAAACTGACAGCCAAGATTGCCGTATTTTAGCACTACAATATGATCATACCTTAGGTGTTAGACAAGCTTTAGCAAGTGGGAAGAAATACAAGCGACTCGATTCTTTATATTCTGCGCAATTGATACTGTTTGATAATCATTGTCCATGTGCTATGAAAACCGGAGATATAACCTGGAGAACAGCAAATTTGAAATATATCTTAGGCGAAAAAAATCTTGCATTTGATATATTAAATAATAGAATTAATAGATGTAGGGAGAAGAATGATTCTACCACTCTTTTTATTTTTGGGAGATTGGCAATTTTGAATCTATGGAATGATGATTATTTCAATATGAAAAGGAATTTAGATGCTGCTATTTCTATCGGAGAAAAAAGTTTTCAATCAGGGTATAAAGATTTATTTATTGCTAGGGTCAATTTAGGGTTATACTATATTTGGAAACGCGATTACATTACAGCTTTGAATATTCATATTCTGAATGAAAAAGATATTGAAAATACGATATTTAAAGATACTTTTGCACATATTAACAATCTAGAACATATAAAAGATATTGCACTCATACTTGATGACCAAAACATTGTGGATACCTATAGTGATAAATTGCTTAGGTTGGTAAAAGGAAGTAAGTTTGAAAAAGATGTATATAATAAGAATAATGAAGCCCTTTTGGATTATTTTATTAAGAAGGGCGATTATCTGAAGGCTAAATACTATTTTGACAAGGTTGATACTATGGCCTATAACGATTATTTCAGAGCAATGCCATTAATCAGATATTTAGGGATTATTGGTCAAAATAAAGAAGCTATCAAAAGATTAGACCATTTGGATACATTATTAGCTCGTAATATTGTTGCCAAACACCACTTTCTTAGAGTTAATGTTACCTTGGAACGTCTGAAAGTGATGGAGATAGACCAAGATGTAGTTATAAATCTGTCAGCTTCAATTCATAATAACTACGTAAATCTGATAAATGATAGCCCTAGTGAACAATATGACAATATTAATGCCATCAGAGATAAGTATACCGCAGTCATTCATAGATTGATAGAGCGTGATCATAAAGAATATATACCTTTAATTTATGATAGGTTGCACAATATAAAAAATGCATCGTCATCTTACTATCCTAAACTTTTAAAATTAATGGCGCAAAGTAAAGATGGAGATTTAAAAGACAACTTCAATTCTTATAGAAGGCTTTGCAGTTTGCTAAAAAGTGGTGGTAGAACTGATTCTCTTGATATGTTTGCTTCAAAAATTCAAAATCGTCTTTATGATTTAGGCATTAAATGGCACAATAACACAACTTTGTCGGAGGTTCAAGGAAGACTTTCTGATTCAGAAGTATTTCTGGACTTTTATCAAACAGAAAAAATAAACGGAAAAGAGGCAATTTATCTTTTTGTGGTAACTAAAGATCGAATTGATTTTATACATTATAAAAATGTATTGGATACACTATCCATGCAGTTGCACTCATCTAATTATGTTAACAATAGTAAAAAGAATAAAGCATTGTATAATTATCTATTACAACCTTTGGAACCTTATGTAGTAGGTAAAAATAGGATCTACCTATCACCTGATGGTATACTCAATCAGATTGCTTTGGATATTTTAAGTCCGGTTGGTAGCAAGGACCAAATATTTGGTGATCAGTTTGAATTGCGATATATAGAAAATTCAAAATCATTATTTGAAAATCATTTACCTACAGATGCTAAGGATAGTTATTTGATTACTGGTGGAATTCAATACGACTGTACATCACCGCAAGATTTATTGTCTGCAACCTATAAAAAATCCGATTTTGAAAGATCAAAAACTCAATACCTTGAGGGTTCAAAAAGAGAAGTTGATCTGATTATGTCCAAGCTAATGGATAAAAATATAACGTTTAAGAATTTTTCAGGATGCTCTGCCATAAAGGATAGTATTTCATTAACTTTGGAGGATCGTGATATATCCCATGTGCACATTTCAACTCATGGTGTGATTGATACCACATTTACAAGAAATATAGACAAGTACTTTGCAAGTAATAGCCAATCACAATTATTATTGACGAAAATAAATAAGCAAGATGATGCCGGTTTATCTGCCATAGAAATCATCAATCAAAATCACACCGATAAAAAGTTGGTTTTCCTTTCGGCATGTAATACGGGTATTGGCACTTATATGGCTGGATTTGGAAATGCCAGTGTGGCCAACGCATTCAAAAAAGCTGGCTCTAGCCAAGTAGTTGCTTCACTTTGGCCCATTCCTGATGATGTGACGGTTTTATTGTGTGATTATTTTTATGATCACTATCTGACGCATCAAGATGCTAATGCAGCACTAAAATTTGCCCAAAATGAACTAAGAAAGCAAAATCTCCCTCCAGAAAAATGGGCTGCATTTCGTGTGTTGAATTGATATGGCTATGATATTATCTAATTTTTGACTTTAAGACTTCTAATGATTTTTTACGTTTTGGATCACCTTCCAAAGAATTGATAGCTTGATCTAACTCGATTTTAGATTGTGGATAGTCAGCCAATAATGAGACTGCCAAATACCATTTAGCTTCCTGATAAAAGGATGAAAAATCATTATCAGCCATTTCTTTAAAAATATTAGCTGCATCTTTTGTTTTACCAGACAGTAACAAGCAATGAGCTAATAGGTACGCACTTTTTTCATTATCTTGTCCTTTAAGCAGCTTAATAGCATTTTGATAATTTTTAATTTCGTACATTTGGAGCGCTTCAGTATAGATTTTCTCTTTGGATGTTTCTGAATCTCTCCATATTACTGCAAAGTTAGAAGGAGCTGTGTACATGGATAAAGCTTCTTCGAAGTAATTTTTAGCTGCTTTTTGTGCGTAAATTTCTTTTTTCACTTTTTTTGGTTGGTCTTCTATTTTTTCTGGCGTGGTCTGCTTGGCATCAGGTATCAGTTTATCTTTGACGACTGTGTCAGGTTTGATGGCTTGCGGTTCTTTTATTGAAGGGATTTGATTATTTATGTGTTCAGTGGTATTTTGTGTGGATTCACCAGTTATACTGTTTAAGAAATAAAACAACGTAGCCATTAGCAAAAACAATAATACACCATACAAAATATATGCATGCCACGCATGATGTTTTGTTGAAGTGTTTGCAGATGTAGCGGCGTGAGCTTTGAGCATACTTAGCTTTTCTTGCAATATATTGGCTCTGATACCCGCGGTTAAAATTTTGAAGTTTTCGTATTCCTTTTTAAAATCTTCATCCGAAAGAAGCCTCGCTTCAAAAGCCGATTTCTCAGCGTCGGACATCTTGTTTTGACTATAATTTTCAAAAAGATCTATGTACAATTCGTTCATGATAATTCTATTGGATGTCCTTAAATCAGGATCACATATTTTATGAATTTTTAAATTATATTCGTTAATCCAAAAAAAATCTTTTGTAACCTTTTAAGGCATTTATATTTTAGATTTTTTGTGGTGTCATTATTTTTATATCCCATGAGCTGAGTAATTTCATCAGTTTCCATTTGTTGATAAAAAGTGAGTTCTAGTAAACTTTTACATGGGTCGCCCAACTGGATCAAGGCACTTGATACTTTTTCTAAATCTTCTTTACTTACTTCATTATACACTTCATCGGCCGTGTCTTTTAGCAATTCCACAGCATCGTATGAAGCCAATTTGGATTTGACTCTGTGGTGTTGCATAATTTTGTTTTTGATGATCGCAAACAGATAGGTTTTTATACCGGCTGAAAGAAGTGTCAACTTACCCGTTATTACATTATCGTATAGCAGTACAATGCCGGTTTGAAATATTTCTTCTGCATCATCACTATTTACAGCAAAATCACGAATCATCCATTTGATAGCTTCAGGTCTAAAATCATTGTAGATTGTTGTAAGGGTTTTATCGGGGTCTGACTTTATCCTTGCTATCCAATCCATTGGTTTTACATGTATTTGGATGTAAAAGTAATTTTATTTTGGAAATAGTTTCAGGACTTGGGTTACATTTTTTAAGATCGTAGATTAAAAGGCATAATTCAATAATCTTAAAAATTTAATTTAAATGAAAAATGTATTCTTCCTTATCTTTCTAGTTTGCAACTTTTGCACAGCTATAATTAAAGCACAACAAGTTTGTTTTTTAAGCCCATTTACGGTGACCAATGCTGAGGTAGATAGTTTAGGTAATCAAATTCACACATTGGATGTACAAGTGCAAAACACATCTAATTTTAATATTGAATACCGAATTAAAGGCGTTAGTGGACAAATTTTACAATCTGGAACCAGTATAATCTTGCCTGGTGAAGTTCAAGACAATACTTTTGATATTTTTCAAACAAACACTATAAATTATGGTGAAGTTTTTATCGAAATAGTCACAGCTCCTTCGGGCTACAACAACGGATCTTGTAGCGACATTGTTAGGTTTAACTTACCTGCAGTACCCGTTTGCCTCGAAATCCTTTCTGCACAAGAGGTCAATTGTATTGTAGACAATGATGGTATCGGAATCGATGGAGATATACACGTATATCAGATGCAAGTACTTAATAATGATATTGCTCCATTTGAATTTAGCATCACAGCTTCTCAAGATCTTAGTGTAGAATATCATCCAGAAGAATTTATTTTACCTGGAGAAACTAAAACAGTGACCTATTTTATCAGGAGTCAAAGTGGATTACCTGCTTCCGGTGAGATATCATTTCTATTTGAGGGACAAAACTATAGCAGCGGCTGCGAAGCTCCTTTATTGTTAACATTCCAACCTTGCGAAGTTTCGGTATGCTTGGAGTTTGGAGCAGTAGATTATGATGGTTGTGGAAGTAATCCTGACGGGACGGTATCCCACACTTTTAATGCAAATGTAAATAATGCAAGTGATACACCTCTACAATATACCATCATACCTTTATCGGGAGGTTCAATCTTAGGTGGAACTTCTAAGACAATTGCTGCTCATACTTCTGAGTTAATATCTTTTGACTATATCACCAATCCTAGTAACGCCCAATTTAATTTCTATATCGAAACAGAAACGGTAGGCGTAACCAATGGTTGTGAAGAAGTGATATCCTTGACACTACCAAATTGTGGAATACAATCCTCCACCGGCGCCATGAGTTTATTTGCTTTTTTTGATCAAAACAACAATGGCGAAGCAGATGAATCAGAAGGTGGCCTTTCTGATATTGAATTTAGAATCACAAAAATGGGGACAGGTGACACCAAAGTGGTGACAACAAATGTATTGGGGCAGGCATTAGTGTTTGATCTAGAACCGGGTTTATATCTAATAAATCAGGAAATCAACTTGCCTTGGTCCGTAACTAAGCCTGTTGCTGGAGCAATGAACAATGTTTTGGTTGTTTCTGGAAAAACCACGACGCTTGATTTTGCTAATTATCATCCCAATGCTGGCATACCTTTAATCAAATTGCATAATGTAGAAGCGGTATGTCATGCACAGCTTTCTACGGGTGATCAAATGTATAAAGTGTCTGGGCAATTGAGTACTTCATTTTTGAACGAAAGTATGTTGCAGGCTTTTGATATTCAAGGTGGTAGTATTTCTAATTTGGCTATTGGAATGGTTCCACCTTTAGCATCGTATGTTCCTTTTTCTTTCAATCTACTGACGGCTGCTATGGATTCAGCGCAATTGGAGTTTAGACTTTCCACATCGATGACACAAGCTAGAAACATCATGCGTTTGCAACTACAGCCTTGTTGTGAAATAGGAAGTGGTTTGGTAGATACATTAGCCACATGTGAGACTGTCACTATTAATTATGGAGCATATGTATTGCCTAGCCAAAACATCAGGCTTATTGAGGTCAATGTTACTGACTTTCAACCGTGTACTCAAATGATCCGTTTTGAATCTAATAATGGAAACCTATTGGCCAATGGTATATATGTAATTGATGGAGATACTATTACCGGCGGGAACCATAGTTTTGTCATTCCCACAAGGGCAAAAAAATTAACTTTCTATTTGGATGCGACTTTTGGAAATGGGCAAATTAAAATTACGGCTTATGGATGCCAAGATACTTGTGTGCAAAGTTTTACTGTGGGGCAACATTTTACCAATCAAAATACTGTTAGTTTAAGTCAAGAAACATCATCATTTAGTAATATTTATGGAGCATCTTTCCGCTTGAATGATCTTGGAACTACATTGAAACCCAAATATGTTTGTTTGGGAATTGATCAAAATCAAAGTAATGCTCAGGTCCTAGGTGTTACCTCTGCCAACTATTTTTATTTGGGTGGCAGAGACGGATTGTTACCTTTGGAAAAAGTGGATCATACCAATACTCAAGTTAGATTTAGCATTCCAGAATTTGCGCCCTATGACCAAAAGCAGTTTAACATCCTTTATACAGCCAATAAAAAAGATATCGCACTTAGTTTTGCTATTTATGCGGATGATGGTACACTATTGGGTAAAGGAAATATGATATTAGATGGAGATAAAGTTGTTTCCAAAATTGACGATCCTTCATGGAGTGAAGATGACATTCTTTTATATCCAAATCCAACAACAGATATAGTGAATGTATCTATAAAAACAACCATAAGTCCAACAGGCATGCCTTACAAAATTACTGATATACTGGGCAAAACTGTGAGACAGGGAATCTTTGATGCAGAAGACGAAAAAATAGACGTTTCTATACTTTCGACAGGTCCATATATTTTGGAAACAACTGAAAGCAATGGTAAGTCCTCACAAATAAAGTTTCTGAAAGTGAAATAAAACCACACTACAAAGAAAGTTAATAAGCCCTTTCTGCGGATCATATCTGTAGAAAAGGGCTTTTTTATGTTGAACGGTTTTCAATTCATTCACATAAATCTCTAATGTCAGATTATAGCTTCTATTCAAGTTTGGATATTTAAAAAAAGTAATATTTTATGTCATAAGATGTCAAAGACTGCATTTAATCTGGAGATTTGTTCGTGATTGCCTAAAACAATAATTCGCCCATTTGCGTCTACAGGAATATTTGAATCTGGATTAATGACATAGGTACCATCGCCTTTTTTGTAACCCATAACCGTACATCCTGTTCTGTCTTTTATGTTGAGTTCTTCCAATGATTTTATATGGGGCAGCCTTGATAATATGATTTCCTGAATATTCATATGAGATGCTGTAGATATAGATAAATTATCCAAAAACTCCACCAAATCAGGTGTCACCACCAATGATGCCATATGATCTCCGCCTATTTTATCTGGCATGATGATATTATCTGCACCGGCAATTTTAAGTTTTTTGACACTAGACTCTTCTGATGCACGGCTTACCACTTTTAGTTTGGGATGGAGTTGTTTTGCAGTAAGTACTATAAAAACACTGTCAGTATCATGGGGTAGGCAAGTGATCAAATGTGAAGCGTTTTTTATTCCTGCTTTAATCAAAGTATCATCTTCGATAGCATTTCCAATGATGTAGAGCATTCCTTCTTTTTCCAAAGACGATATGGCATCACTATTTTCTTCGATGACCACAAAATCTTTTTTATATGCCTTCAACCGCGCTGCTGCCTGACTGCCATTGCGTCCAAAACCACAAACAATGGTGTGTCCTTTGAATGATTGGATGGTGGTTTCCATTTTTCTTTTTTTAAAGTTGAAATTTATATTTTTTGAAACTAAGTATGCTGAAAGTACGGAAAATGCATATGCAAATATAAATATTCCAAACATGATTAGCAACGATGTAAATATTCTGCCCTCTGAATCTAAGGGTTCTGTTTCACTGTAGCCCACTGTTCCTAAGGTTATTACTGTCATGTAAAACGCATTGACCAATGTAAAATGGAATACAAAGTAGTACACAGACGTACCAATGCACATGATCGTCAACATCAAAAATATAGAAACTTTGATGTGATTGTACAGATAATTATTTTTTATTTCCATCATGTATGTCGATCAGATCATGAACGATTAAAGACAATAAGCCAATAATTCAGTTATAAACGAACTTTATTTTGCATCGCCTTAATAAGAATGCACAAATATATTACAATATTATTTAATCTATATATAACTATAAGTTAATTATTTAAAATTAATAAAATTTTTTAATACCAAAACATTGATTTTCAATATTTTAACAAGACCTATTTTCAATTTAGCAATTTCAGGCACAATTATTGGGTAAATACCATTAGATATGCTCTAGGGTATAGTACCATTTTTAAATTTTTATGTAATTTTTGTTTCGGTGTATGATTTATTATACGTTATATTGCATCAGTAATCAGCAAAACATAGAGGCTTTTACTTTTAGCAGGATCCGTGCTTTGAGCCCTTGATATCTGGTAGTATTACGATACAGTACTGTATATTCTGGCAGTAATTTTTAATAGTATTTACATATGAAATCCGATTTTAAAACCGTGTAGGGTGCTGAGCATCGCTATGCCTAAAAGTTAATTTTATTTATGATGAAGTATATTATTTTATTTGTTTCTAGTTGTTTTTGGTTTTCTTTGGTAGGTCAGGTGCAAACTGAAACCTTAAAGCCCGCTCAATTAGTAGCAGAAACCAAAAAGGAATTAGTTCCTGTCAAAAGTGTTTTATTTACTTTGGGACAAAAAAGAAGTGTAGTACTTCCTAGTTCTTTAAAAGAATACACCTTGCTCCAATTGGACGAAAGGGCGTTGACGCAGTTTAATAAACAGAAATTGCCATTGATAGAGTTGAGTATTCCTCAGCAAGGTCGTAATGACTTAAACTTAGAATTAGTAGAAGTTTTTCCTTTTGCGCCTGATTTTACAGTAAAGGAAGCTCCATCTATGAAAGAGGTAAAAGTAAATAAAGGCAAACATTATCGGGGTATTATCAAAGGGCAGGAACGAAGCATAGTGGCACTTTCCGTTTTTGATAATGAGATTTCAGGTATGATTTCACATCCTGCAGCAGCGGGTAATCTCATCATTGGCAAATTAGCTGATTCAGAAGACCATATCTTGTATCAAGACCATCAAATTGCATCCCAAAACCCTTTTGCCTGTGGTACTGAAGATGGTCAGTTGCAATATACCAAAGAAGAACTCAGAGGAGTGCAGTCAGGTAGCCGCGCATTATCAGATTGTGTTCGGCTATATTTTGAAGTAGATTATGACATTTATCAAAATAAAGGAAACAGTACAGCTAATGTAACCACTTTTGTCACCGGCATTTTTAATCAGGTAAGTACTTTATATACTGCAGAACAAATCAATACTGTAGTATCAGAAATAGTCATCTGGACACAACCTAGTCCGTACAATTCGTCTACATCTACAGGCATGCTCAATGCTTTCACGGGTTATAGGCAAGGTTTTAATGGCGATTTGGCACAACTCTTATCTTATAAAGCTAGTGGTGGCGTCGCTTATGTCAATGGATTGTGCAGTGGTAATCCGGATTACAGTATGAGTTATTCTGGTATTTCGAGTACTTATCAAAATGTACCTACATATAGTTGGACTGTGGAAGTGGTGGCGCATGAGTTTGGACATTTATTTGGATCACAACACACCCATGCTTGTGTTTGGAACGGCAATAATACCGCTATAGACGGTTGTTATGCGCCGGAAGGCTCATGTCCCAATCCTGGACTTCCTCCGGCAGGTGTAGGAGGTACCATCATGTCTTATTGTCACCTGACAAGTGCAGGCATCAATTTTTCTAATGGATTTGGCACACAGCCAGGAAATGTCATGCGAAATCGAGTGACCAATGCGGGTTGTCTGACTGCCTGCTCAGGTGGTGGCGGCGGTGGTGGTGGCACTACCTGTACCGATAATGTGCTGGATTTGCAAATAAGAACAGATAACTATCCTGGCGAGACCACTTGGGAAATCAGAAACAGCTCTAATATCATTGTGTACTCTGGAGGTCCGTATTCCGCACCGAATAGTCTCAATAATATTCAACTTTGTTTACCTACAGGTTGCTATACTTTCAAGATCAATGATAGCTATGGTGACGGTATTTGTTGTCTTTATGGCAATGGATATTACAATATAAAACAAGGCACCAATACACTTACATCTGGAGGTCAGTTTGGTGCTACAGAAACCAAATCATTTTGTGCAACAGGAAGTACACCTACTTGTACTGACGGCGTGCAAAACGGTCAGGAAACAGGTATAGATTGTGGCGGGCCCAATTGTCCAGCTTGTCCTACATGCACCGATGGCATACAAAATGGTTTAGAGACAGGTGTAGATTGTGGTGGACCTAATTGTCCAGCTTGTCCTACTGCACCAACTTGTACCGATGGTATTCAGAATGGTCAAGAAACAGGCGTGGATTGTGGAGGTCCCAATTGCCCTGCGTGTCCTGGTGGTGGGAATGGTTCTGTAATCGTGACGGATTTAGGTGGTTATTATTTCGAAACAGGATGGGATGGATGGACAGATGGCGGTATCGATTGCGACCGTGTCAGTACTACATCTTCTCCAGAAGGATTATTCTCCATTCGTCTTAGAGATAATGAAGGTGAGTTTTCTTCAACTACATCACCTGTTTATAATATGGCTAGCTATGATTCTGTCACCGTTGAGTTTAAGTTCAGGACTTTGAGTTTTGAGGCCAATGAAGACTTTTGGGTAAGATATTTCAATGGCACTACCTGGACTACGGTGAAGACGTATGTTTGGAATGTGGATTTTGTAAACAACACTTTATACACCCGCAAAATCAAAATAGCTGGACCTTTATCCAATGCCGGTAGAATTAGATTTCAGTCGGACTCTGGCGATAATACGGATCAAGTTTATATAGATGCGGTCATCGTCAAAGCATACCAAACCAGCAATACGTCATCTTGTACTGATGGTATTCAGAATGGTCAGGAAACAGGTATAGACTGTGGTGGACCCAATTGCCCTGCATGTCCGACATGTACTGATGGTGTACAGAATGGTCAGGAAACAGGTGTGGACTGCGGTGGACCCAATTGTCCTGCTTGTCCGACGGCCCCTACGTGCACCGATGGCGTACAGAATGGACAAGAAACAGGAGTAGACTGTGGTGGACCCAATTGCCCGGCTTGTGCGACGTGTACTGATGGTGTTCAGAATGGTCAAGAGACAGGAGTAGACTGTGGTGGACCCAATTGCCCGGCTTGTGCGACGTGTACTGATG
>CAZGMB010000063.1:11723-29354 GCA_964526715.1 uncultured Aureispira sp.
GTGTTCAGAATGGTCAAGAGATAGGAGTAGACTGTGGTGGACCCAATTGTCCGGCATGTCCTGGTGGCGGCGGTAGCATTACATTATCTGGGCATTATTTTGAGATAGGCTGGGATGGCTGGGTAGATGGTGGTAGTGACTGCGCCAGATATCAGGGTAGTATGTCTCCTGAAGGTCAATACAGTATTCGTATCAGAGATAATTCTGGAGAACAATCGGCCATGACCTCACCATTGTACAACCTATCTGCTTATACTGCGGCTAGTGTCAATTTTCAATTCAGGGCAGAAGGCATGGAAACAGGAGAAGATTTTTGGATACAGTATTATAATGGAAGTACTTGGAATACAGTGGCCGCTTTGGTGTCTGGTACCAACTTTGTCAACAATCAACTGTACAATGTTACTATCAATATAACCGGCGCGCTAAGTAATGTAGCCAGATTTAGATTTCAATGCGATGCTAGTGAAAATGATGATATGATTTACATAGATGCCGTTGTGATTACTGCCGGTACTGGTAGCAATCTCATCGCAACTCCTGTGGTAGTAGATTTGATACCTCATAATCTAGTGGTCTCTGAAATCAGTGAAGACATCAAAATATTCCCTAATCCTTCCGTGGATATTATATCTGTTGCTACCGAGCAAGATATCAAAAATATAAAAGTATATAGTACCACGGGTCACCTGATGATGCAAGTCCATCATTCATTTGACCAGATTGATGTGTCTGCATGGCAAAGCGGGCTGTATATTCTGCACATAGAAACCGAAGATCAAGTATATACAAAAAAATTGGTCAAAAAGTAAATAGAAGTTCGTTTTGAGTTCCAATCATAAAAAAGGGTCTGTCTTCCTCGTGGAGATAGCCCCTTTTTTTGTGATGGATTGGTGGAAATGGGAAGTTGGCGTTTACACAAATTGATATTTTTTTTGAAATCGTGTAGTTATGCAAAGGTAATATTCCTAAAGGAATGCAAATCTGTAATTCTTTTTGATCATGATGTACCGATTAATAAATCAGGATGAAAACTGCACCATAACTTTGGATTGGTAATTTTAACATCAGTTTCTTTATTCAATACTTGGCAATACCTACGAATGCATATCTTCCTTCCTTTAAAATAAAGCACTTGATTAGGAAAATCTAAATATTTCAATATTTTTGTAGTTGATTTTAAATTTATTAAATAAGCATTTGCTTTAATATTAAATTAAACAAAAATAATACAATTGCTAGCAATAAAAGAGTTAACCTTAAATGACTTAGTGCGACTGCAAAAAATCGCTAGGCAAACTTTTCAAGAAACTTTTTCTGCATCAAACTCAGAAGAAAATATGAAAACCTATTTGCGTGAGGGATTTTCAACGGAAAAATTGACCGCGGAACTTAACGACAATAATGCATCATTTTATTTTGTTACCCTGGACCAAGAAATCATAGGATACTTAAAGTTAAATTTCGGCTACGCTCAAACCGAATTCCGAGACCTTAAAGCACTTGAAATAGAAAGAATATATGTACTTGATGAATTTCAGGGCAAAAGAGTAGGTCAATTGCTTTTTGCCAAAGCATTAGAAGTGGCAAAACAAAAAAATATGGATTATATATGGCTAGGCGTGTGGGAAAAGAACTTAAAAGCCATCAATTTTTACCAAAAGAATGGTTTCATTGCCTTTGATACCCATATATTTAAGTTGGGAGATGATGAACAAATAGATATCATGATGAAGCTAATACTGGATAAATATGAATAAAAACGAAGTTGCTGCTAATCAGATACTATTATTGCTGGATTATTTTCAAAATCTTATACCCTTAAGTGAGGCAGAAAAACTATTAGTATCTGAATTGTTCAAGCCAAGGCTTTACAGGAAGAGACAATACGTTTTGCAAGAAGGCGATACATGTAATCATTTGAACTTTATTGTAAGTGGATGCCTTAGAATGTATAAAGTAGATGACAAAGGTGATATTCATATTTTACAATTTGGAGCTGAAAATTGGTGGCTAAGCAATATTGGTAGTTTTCATGATCGGGAGCCATCTGAATTAAATATTGATGCATTGGAAGACACAATAGTTTTGCAAATTAGTCATGAAAATTTATTGATATTATATAAAACTGCACCCAAATTTGATCGAATATTTAGAGTATTAATTGAAAAAAGCTTTGTTTCCCTACAAAAGAGATTATTACAAAACATAAGTTCGACTGCTGAAGAAAGATATTTGACTTTTATTCAAAATTATCCAGAATTAAGTTCGAGATTACCACAAACGCAAATCGCAGCATTTCTGGGTATTAGTCCAGAGTTTTTGAGTCGGCTACGGAATAAACAAAATACACCAAAGTCTTAAACTAGATCAACACCATTTCTTGATTCATGTCATTGGTTTTATTTTTATCATGGTATACCTTTGCGTGAAAATATGATTTATGAATGTCACAAAATGGTCATTATGCCTTTGCTTTGTTTTTGGAAGTATATTAGGTGCTGTTTGTCAGAATCTTGTTTCATGGAAAACACTGCAGCTGGGCAAACAAAGTTTCGAGCTGCACAATGTTACCGGTGAAATCATCAAATTCCAAGGTAAAAAGGTGTTGAAAATTGAAAGAGATTTAGTGGCTCTTCCTTTTGATGAAAAAAACCTTGAAGCTACTGTGGACGAGCCACACTACGCTAAACTTATGGACTTAGACGACTTTGAAAATGGGACTATAGAAGTGAAGATGTATAGTCAAATTCAAGATCCTTCACCTTTTAAAGCTGCAGCTGGTTTTATTGGGCTGTATTTCAGAATCACAAATGATGACTCGGCTTTTGAATCCATTTATTTACGTCCTAAAGTGGGAAGAATTAATAAGCAATATGCTAGAAATCATGCAGTTCAATACTTTTCATTTCCTGATTACAAATTCCAAACTTTAAGGGACAAATTCCCTGCTGGAACGTATGAAGGATCTGCACCCGTAGCGCTTAATGAGTGGATTACCATGAGACTTGAGATAAATGGGGACATGGCAGAAATGTTTATCAATGATTTGAAATATTCGTCTTTTGTTGTCGATAAAATGCTGGGTAAACATAAGAAAGGTGGCATTGGATTATATGTAGACATAGGAACCATTGGATATTTCAAAGACTTAAAAGTGATTAAAAGAGCATTAAAAGTAAATAACAACAAAGGAGAAAAGGTCTCAGATATTTAATGGTACATCAATCGTTTACAACACTCTCTTATTTGTAATTTAGTCTCTTAGTTTCACTCCGTAATTGATCAGTTTATTTGACCACATAAATGAGTTGTATAGTTAAGCTTATCATTTAAGATGAAATAAAGAAGGCAGACAAAGGTACGATCGCGGAAGGGGATCAGATCATGCAAAGATTGCTTCAAGAAGTTGTTGAAGGTGGCAAAAAAGTAATTTGGTAACTAATGTTTACATTTATGATTGATTTTTAATTTTAGAAGAATTTTTTGAGTACAAGGGACCATATTTATACTTTTATAAATAAATGGTAACTTTATGAGTCGTATTATTTTAGTTTTTTCAGCGATAATATCATTAGTTTTTATATCTTCTGGCTTGCATTTTTTTGTAAGTGAGCTTAATTTGCCTACTATTCCACTCGATTATAGTATCAACCTACCAGCACATTTTCTGAATAATGCACCTGGCCCATTACCAACTTCTATTAATGGTTTGGACAATACACCATCAGATAATCCATTAACGAATGAAGGGGCTACGCTCGGTAGAGTACTTTTCTATGATGTAAATCTTAGTCAAAACAGAACGATATCTTGTGCTTCTTGTCATCAAGCAGGCAATGGTTTTAGTGATCCTAGCACACTGAGTACTGGGTTTGAAGGAGGCCAAACAAGGAGGCACTCTATGACCCTTATCAATTCCCGATATTATCAGAGAGGAAGATTTTTTTGGGATGAGAGAGCTGCTACCTTAGAAGAACAAGTATTAATGCCTTTTCAGGATTCGGTAGAAATGGGATTAACGCTCACCACTTTGCTAGATAGGGTCAATGAGCAGTATTATTATCCTTCACTTTTTGCAGATGCATTTGGTAGTAGTGAGGTGACTACAGATCGAATCTCAAAAGCGTTGGCGCAATTTGTAAGAAGTATAGTAAGTTATCAAAGTAAATACGACATAGGTAGAGCACAAGTAAATGGACCTGGAGCACCATTCCCCAATTTTACAGCTCAGGAGAATCAAGGCAAGCAGCTATTTTTTCAAACCATCCCCAATGGTGGAGGTGCTTGTTTCGGATGTCATACTACAGAAGCTTTTGTAAGTGCCAATCCCGGACCCCAAAATAATGGCATTGATATTATCTCTACTTCCGACTTTGGAGCTGGAGAGACATTTCCTAATATCCCTATTTTTCAGGGGAGATTTAAGACAAGCACTTTGAGAAACATCGAGCTTACTGCTCCATACATGCACGATGGAAGAATGCAAACATTGGAGCAGGTCATCGATCATTACAATACTAATATTCAGCCACACCCTACCTTATCAGCAGCACTCACGAATGCCAATAATCAACCGGTACAATTAAATTTCTCGAATAGTCAAAAAGCTGCTTTAGTAGCCTTCCTTCGCACTTTGACAGACACTTCCGTTGCTACAGCCGAAAAGTGGTCCAATCCTTTTATGAATAATACCAATCTAGTAGTCACCCATCAAAATGATAGTAGTATAGGTAGTTTGAGATCCATCATGAATTGCGCAGGTAATGGAGATACCATAAGATTTGCAAGCAATGTGGATACAGTCTTTCTAAATATTCCATTGAATATATTTAAAAACATAGCATTCAAAGACGAAACAGGAAATCCAGTAGTGATAAAAGCAAACTTTAACAATAGTGGTTTTACCAATGCCACTTATGGGATCAATGTGGCTCCAAACGTCCATGTATTTTTGCATAACATAACGCTAAATCATTACAATAACTCGATTTTTAAACCATTATTGAAAAATGAAGGTACCCTAACCTTATCATCTTGTGAATTGAATGGAAATTTAAAATCTATTGTCAATAATCAATCAGGGAATATCAATATTCAAAATTCGGTTACCATTAAATAGTAAATTGTAAGATAAATTTTTTTCAGTGAGATAGCTTTAAAACTTTAACATTTTTATTTATTCGTTTATAAAATTTAAACCTATGTCTACATCAACCAAAACACGACAGCTCACAAACTTGTTATTGGCAACACTTATACTATTAACATCCATAAGTTGTCAAAAATCAGAGCCTGAATATTCGCCAGAAAGTCCAAAAGTAGACGTAAAAAAATTGCCTTTTGGAGGAGTAGGTGATACAAAGATTATCATTAGAAATCAAGGAGGTTCGAGTCCTGATTCGCTTTCATTGTGGCTTTGTGGTATTCCATCCAATGGAGCTGGCGCAAACGATGCCAAAGACTGGACCAATGCTGATGGCTCTTGGGACTATACCAGGAAACCAAAAGTGGAAGGAGACGTCATCTGGAATGGTGAGTTTACTGTTACATTAGATAATGCTGGCAAAAGGATCTTATCAGGCAATGGTTTGCCAAATCATCCGACAGGAGTATTTCCGATACAACCAGGTACGATTCCTTATTTATATGATCGCAATCCAAATATTATCTCCATACAACCTTTAAGTATATCATTTGATGCTTTACCTGCAGAAGCTACAGCACCGAGCTGTGTGGGTTTTGGTCCTGCCGGGTATTCGTTGACAGGAAGTGCCATTTATCATGGAGCATCTACTTTGGGCAATGACGCCGCCGCTCATGAAATGTTGGATAGATTTGGTGGACACACCGATGGTACATCAAGGTACCATTACCATTTTCCTTCAGAAGATCTGCAAAATCATATCCATACGCATTCTTCTGGGCATTCAGTGCTGATGGGGTATATGCTGGATGGGTTTGGTATCTATGGACCTTACGGTGAAAATGGCGAACTCTTGTCATCCAAAGACCTTGACGAATGTCATGGACACAAACACCCCGTCATGTGGGATGGCAAGATGATAGAAATTTACCACTATCATTGGACTTATGATTTCCCATATAACATAGGCTGTTATAAAGGTACTCCTGTAAAATAACAATTTAAAAACAATCTCATGATCAAAAATAATTTAATGCTCGGTATATTTCTTTTTAGTGTGGTGTGGGCATCGTGCAAAAAAGAACCAAGTGATGATACTACAACCGAAAGTGCTGCCCCCAATATTTTACTCATTATTGCAGATGATTTGGGCAAAGATGCCATTAAGGGATACGCAGAAGGAAGTATTAAACCTAATACACCCAATATTGATGATATAAGAACGAAAGGATTGACTTTTAATAATTTTTGGTCATATCCTGTTTGTTCGCCTACAAGAGCTAGTTTACTCACGGGTAAATACGGCTACAGAACAAATGTAAAAGGGGCATCTGACATTTTATCTCCATCAGAAACTTCATTACAGAAATATATTAATGATAATAGCAGTCATAAATATGCAACTGCCATCGTAGGCAAATGGCATTTAGCAGGTACCAACAATACCTTCAATCCTGAAACTATGGGCATAGACTATTATTCAGGCCTTATAAGAGGTGCCGTTACTGATTATTATAATTGGCAACTTACGGAAGATGGTTCTACAAAGACGCAAAATAGTTATATCACAGAAGCCCTTACTACGTCATCCATTAATTGGATAAACCAACAAACAAAACCATGGTTTTTGTGGCTAGCTTACAATGCGCCCCATGCACCATTTCACGTCCCACCCAGTACTATGCATAGTCAAGGAAATCTTCCTGAGTACACAAACGGAATGTATGCTACTCCATATTATATGGCTGCCATTGAGGCGATGGATTTCCAAATAGGTAGATTATTAAATAGTATTCCTTCAGATGTAAGAGATAATACGCTCATCATCTTTATAGGAGATAATGGTACTGTCAATCAAGTCGCCCAAAGTCCATATTTGAGTACCAGAGTAAAAAGTACCTTGTACCAAGGAGGTATCAATGTACCTTTGTTTATTTCAGGTCATGGTGTCAAAAAAACGGGTACCGAAAATAACTTGATTGATGTAACAGACCTTTTCAGTACAATTGCAGAAGTTGCAGGTGTAAAATCGTCTGCGATACATGATAGCCAAAGTTTTAAATCTTTATTTACAGGTAGCGCCACTATTAGAAATTATCAATATTCTGAAATTAAGGATGATAACAATGATATGTGGGCCATAAGTAATGGAAAATATAAGCGAAGTAGAAAGAAGCTTCAGAGGAAGTGATTTTGAAGTAGTTGCTAAGGTAGCAGGGGCGGGTAATAGTACCAAGACATTAGTTTATAACATAGAAGATGAAGACATCCTTGTCAATGGCGTATATACGTATAGACTGAAGCAAGTAGATTACGATGGCAAAGCCACCTACCATGGACCAATAGAAATCAAAGTAGAGAGATCCCTTGAAGGCGGAAATGTCAAAGTATATCCAAATCCGAGTAGAGGAGCATTAAATGTTGAGATCGAAGCTTCAGTAGGACAAAGCATCAAAGCAGACCTATACGATAGTACAGGTAAACTCATCAGCAGCGATGTGATCAACAAAGTATCACAAGGTGAGATAGTTAGATATCAGAACGACAATATGATATTGGATAAAGGAATGTACTACATCGTCATCAATATAGACGGTGTAATCACCAGCAAACCTTTGATTATCATTGAGTAAAGAAATATAAGATCATTCTCAAATTTTAGGTTCACTTAAAGAAGTGTAAAACTTAAAATTGCTAAGGTCAGGGAGCTTCGGAACTTCCTGGCCTTTTTTTATGATGTTGAGGTAAAAGATTACTAAAGATTACAGAGTAGTCAAGATGGTAGTGGATATCTCGCCTTTCCTATAGCTATCTGAAAAAGACATCACTTCATTAAGATTGTTTTGCCGAAAGAAAGTCGAAAGTAGAATGTCACCCTTAAAGTGTTTCGGAAAGGCTGTGCGGCTTGGTTATAATCAAAGCATACTTGCGGGATGAAGGGTCATTCTCGTAAAGTCTATCTGCCCTGCTCGGAGTAGTTTATAACCGTTGTCAGGTTAGGTAAATGCAACTTTGATATATATTGAAAATTTCAAATAAACCATTATCTTTGCTTTACAAAACCAATTCAAATTATGTCACTAACTGATAAATATATCAATCCGTTTACAGATTTTGGTTTTCAGCGACTATTTGGCTCTGAACCGAATAAGGATTTATTAATTGATTTTTTGAATCAATTGTTACCCGCACATCATAAGATTAAAGAACTTAGTTATGCAGACATGGAACAATTGCCTTTGACAGATTATGAGCGTAAAGCTATTTTTGATATTTATTGCAGCAATGAAGCAGGCGAAAAATTTATTGTAGAAATCCAACGAGCGAAACAAAATTTCTTTAAAGATAGGAGTGTATATTACTCCACATTCCCCATCCAAAAACAAGCACAGAAAGGGGAATGGAATTATCAATTGGCAGCTGTTTACACGGTAGGCATTCTTGATTTTGTCTTTGACGAAGACAGGAATAATCCAGATTTTTTCCATTTTGTGCAATTAAAAGACCAAGTCAACCAAGTTTTTTATGATAAATTGACATTTATTTATCTCGAGATGCCAAAATTTAGAAAGACTGAAAATGAACTTGAAACAGATTTTGACAAATGGATGTATGTATTTAAAAATATGCATTTATTAGAACGTATACCAGCAAAATTTCAAACCAAGATATTCCAAAAGTTATTTGGAGAAGCTGAATTAGCAAATTTAAAACCTGTAGATATGATAGCCTACGAAGAGAGTCTGAAAGTGTATCGAGACCTAAAAGCAGTAACAGATACAGCATATGTTGATGGATATAAAGAAGCAGAAGATGTTTACAAGGCAAAATTGATGGAAGAACGCAAACTCAAAGAGGAAGAACGCAAACTCAAAGAAGAAGCCATCCATTTGATGCTTTTGAGTGGTATAGAGAAAGAAACGATAGCGCATCACCTTAAGATATCCATAGAATCCATAGATCAATTATCCAATAAACCAAAATAAGATAACCCACGAAGAGAGTCTAATTGGTGAATCTAAGTTTTGGTAATTTATAAAAGCTGTACAGCCCTATATTAGTTCGACCATCATCTTCAAGTTTGGTGATGTAACTGTGGGTCTAGTTGGTATAATGCGGATATCTGATACTCTTCATAGTATGACGAATTATGATTCAAGCTATTAATATGGATTTTAAGGTGTTAGGTATTATTTCTATATGTGTCGATTCGTGAATTTAACCGATACAAAGATAGAACGTTGAATGTCACCCTTAGAGGGTTTTGGAGTGCGTGAAGGGCTTGGTTATAATCATAACAACCCTACGGGGTTATTCATTCTCGACTTTTGAATGTTTATTCTTATCTTCGTATGGATCAATTACCATCCATATATCTTGGTACGTAGTCCTGAAATTATCATATCCTCATATGTAGATTGCAACAGCGATAAATAAAAAAGGAGTCCCTTAAAAGGTGTTTATAAAATAAAAAAGGCATCACTACTATGTAACAATGCCTTTTACTTTTGGGAGGCTAATGGGGCTCGAACCCACGACCCTCGGTACCACAAACCGATGCTCTAACCGACTGAGCTATAACCTCCATTTTGAATTGGTGGTGCAAAAGTATGAAAACTTTTAAATCTATGATATCTTTTGAGAAAAAAAATAAAATGAATTTCTTAGAAATCAATCATTAAATCAAGTCGTTTTGGGTATTGTAAAGCAGATGTTGATAAACTAGTTTGTAAATCAACCTTTTATAATGTTTGTTATTTTGGCTGTAATGGTATATATTTGTGCTCAAATTTGATATTTACATGCTTGAGATTAAAAGAAATAATTTGTTTTTGTACCAAGTCAAACGAAGGGTACAAAATTTTTAAATTTATATCTCTTTACTAAAATTTGTAGATTGCAAGAACTAAGCGCTGATCATTTTTTTGAATTAATACGAACAAAGCCGGAAGAAGCTTTGCAGAGTCTCTATGCATCTTACTATAGTGTTTTATGCAATCAGGTCTATGTTTTATTAAAGGATAAGGAAGCTGCAGAAGATATTGTACAGGAAGTCATTTCTGATTTATGGTTGAAAAAAGATATCATTGTCATCCAACAAACGGTTTTTCCTTACTTAAAAAGGGCTTGCCGAAACAGAGCTTTAAATTATATTCGAGACCATAAAAAATGGGAAAACGAAAGCGAAGAAATGTTATTGATTTTTGACAACAATATCAATAAAGATGTAGAGTTGGAAACTCAGGAATTGCAAAAAGTGATAACGTTAACTATTGCACAGCTACCTGAAAAATGTAGAATTGTATTCTCTCTAAGCAGATTTGAAGATATGAGTTATCAGGATATTGCTGACCATTTGCAAATTTCTATCAAAACTGTAGAAAATCATATTTCTAAAGCTTTGAAAATATTAAGAGAAAAAATATATCAAAATAGTATATATGAGTAGGGGAAGCTTGTCAAAAATGTGTCATCTTATAAAAGGGAAGAATGAGTGAGTCTGAAAAATTAAAATATATACATGCTTACTTGACAAAACAAATGTCAAGACATGATATGTCTGTGTTTCAGGAATGGTTGGATACTCACCCCAATCACCATAAGTTGTATCTTGAAGTGTCCAAAATTTGGGAAGCATCTTCCACTAACGAAACTATTCATTTTGATTACAGTAATGCTTACAATAAACATCTTACTCACCTAAGGGCCCAAGATATCAAATTAGAAGTTGTTGGAAAAAACCGAAATTGGTTTAGCATCGCTTCATCCATAGCGGCTATTTTGGTATTAGCCATAGCGATGGTATTGCTATTTGGAAATGACAAACATACTTTTAGGACAGGAGATTTTACACAAATGCACATTTTGCCGGATGGTAGCAAGGCATGGATAAGTAAAAATTCTCAACTTAGTTACCATGATTTTTCTGTAAGTTTGCGTAAAGTTAATGTATCCGGCGTGGTATTTTTGGATGTGGCTGCGAATAAAAACACTCCCTTTCAAATCATGACGGACCACTTTGAAGTCAAAGTGGTTGGTACGAAATTTTTGGTTAACACGGAAAGGAATTTTGTTGCCGTAAAGGAAGGTACAGTTGATGTGAAAACAGATAAATCCGCCCAAAGAATCACCAAGGACCAAAAAATAACCATTTACAAAAGCGGAGATTTGGAGCACTCAGATACGGTTTTTGATTCCAATGCATGGTTATGGTTCAATGAAGATTTAATCTTTAAAAACACACCTTTTGATCAAGTGATACAAGATTTGTCTAACAATTTTAATGTTAAAATATTGATACCAGAAAGAACTACGTGGTCATCATGTACATTTACATCGGGTTCATTAAAAACCAATACCTTAGATCAGATTTTGGAAATATTGAAACTGACTTATGATTTACAGTATGTCAAACAAAAAGACAACTCCATTAAGCTCACTTCGGTAAAGTGCAAATAGTTTGATTTCTTTTTTCATTGAATACCGGTAGACATTATTTGCCTGATATATTTATAGTACATCCATTTAACAAAGATGTTTAAATAAAAATCTTTGGCACTGATTCTAATATTTACCGTCTCATTAAAGAATATTTAGATATATTTGCGCTGAATTTCAAGTAAATATAGCCAAATTGAGTAGGAATCAGGTTCTGATTGCATTGTTTTTTTTATTTTCATTACGTGTATTTGGACAGGTGAGGCCAGATCATAAGATTATTTCTTATGCTTGTTATGACAGAAACTTGGTTCAAGTATTGAAAGATTTAAATGCAGTATCGGGTATCAACATTATTTATTCAGAATCCAGGTTGCCCAAAATTCAAAAGAAAATCACTATTAATGCAACCAAAGAAAAACTGGGAGACGTACTCACGGTAGCTCTTAAAGAAAATCAACTGACATTTCAGATAGTAGGCAATCAACTCGTCATAGTCAAGCTAAAAGATGCCATAGAGAACGCTGAATTTATTATATACGGACACGTACGCGATAAAAGTTCTGGGGAGTATCTTGCTGGAGCTAATGTTTTTTTGCACGATCATTCCAGAGGTACTTTTACTAATGACAAGGGTTTTTATAGTTTGAAAATAAAACGAGAGCCAAGCAGACTGCATATTACATATTTGGGATTTAAGTCCGAGATCAAAGATATTGAGTTGACTAGAGACTCGGCTATCAATGTAAATCTAATGCCAGATGGTTTGCTAAATGAAATCGTTATATTGGATAATCTCCTCGAAGAAGAACAGGAAAATGCGTCTTCTGCACAGTTTTTACATATCGACAAGATTAGAAATAGCAATCATCTTGGAGGAGAACCTGATTTGTTCAGATATTTGGGTACACAACCGGGTGTTTCCGGTGCAGCTGATGGTGTAGGCGGCATCAATGTCCGAGGTGGTTCAGCAGATCAAAACCTGGTACTTTTGGACGGAATTCCCATTTATAACACAGGTCATGCCTTAGGACTTTTCTCAGTGTTGGATGCGAATGCGATTAAGAATGTTTCTTTTTACAAAGGTAGCATTCCTGCCAGATTTGGCGGTAGGTTGTCTTCAGTGATCGATGTACAGACCAAGGACGGAAATTATAATAAACTAACTGGTGAAGCTACGCTAAGTACTATTGCGGCAAAAGCAAGTCTTGAAGGTCCAATCATTAGAGATAAGGGAAGTTTTATTATTTCTTTTCGAAGGACTTTTATGGATTTGTGGTTAAAAGAAATTACTAAGTCTCAGTATAGTGCAAGAGGGCTTGACGGGGCAACCTTTTATGCATTTAATGACCTGAGCTCGAAATTAAATTTTAAGTTGGGAAAAAACACTAGGATTCACTTCAATTTTTTGCAAAGTGGAGACCAATTTGATCAATACAGCATGCAAAAAAGTGGCCGGCCTAGAGACGAACAGTTGAGGGATATTTCTTGGAAAAATCGGCTTTTGGCTTTTAAGCTAAATCAGGTGTTGAGTAAAAATATGTATCTCAATACTACATTATATCAGACCCAATATAGATTTAAAAACTACTCTAGTCGTCTTAATTTTGATAAAAAGGTATTTTTTGATGCTTCTCTTCAGGATAGTGGAATCACTGAACATGGCTTAAAAACAGCTTGGGATTGGTTGGCATCGCCTAATCATATTGTTAAGGCAGGACTTGGATTTTTTGACCGTAAATTTACGCCATTAGCTTTGCAAGTCAATGAAACCACTTTTAAAGATAGTCTTGAAAACATATCTGAATCTGTGGTGAGGTCTTTGCAGCAAGAAGGGAAACTAACCAATCAGGAATTACAGTTTTTTGTAGAAGACAATATGATTTTGGGAAGTGATGTTGAATTAAATTTGGGTTTGAACTATACCACTGTGTCGAGTTCTTCGGGAAGGAATTTCCCAATGATGCAGCCGCGCATCGCACTTTTAGCATCGGGACAATCTATCTATTTTAAAGCAGGTGCTTCTAGGATGATGCAGTCTATGCATGTGTTAAATTCAAATTCCACGGGTTTTTTTTCTGAAATGTGGTTGCCGGTGACCAATCAGCTAGCACCTCAGAAATCATGGTTGTTTCATTCATCCATTGGTTATAAAGACAATAATGGTTATAAGAGCGGGATGGAAGTATACTACAAAGTTTTTGATGGGTTATCATTATTAAAAGAAGGGGCAGTTTTTGAAGTTGCACAGGATGAAAAATGGGAAAATTTACTGCCCATTGGTGAAGGTTATGCCTATGGATTGGAATTATATTTTGAAAAAGTAACTGGCAAAACCTTGTTTAATCTTAATTATTCATACTCCATATCAGATCGGGTTTTTGATGATATCAATGTGGGCCGAAGATTCTCTTTTGATTTTAACAGGGTACACAGTTTTAAAGCTGCTTTTACTTACCGAATCTCAGAGTTTTCTGAATTTTTGCTCAACTGGAGCTACCTCTCTGGAAATCCTTATTCCAGTCCACTAAATGTCACCTTTAATGTCAATGGAAGACCCGCGATTATTTATCCCGAAAAAAACAACGCAACCTTTCCAGCTTATCATAGGATGGACGTAGGGTTTACATTTTATAACCATTTTAAATGGTGTAGGGCCAAGTTTTTTATTGGCGTTTATAATGCTTATGGAAGAAAAAATCCATTTTATACAGAAGTAGTAAAAAGCAATAATAACGAAAATAGATTTGAATTTCAACAGCTGACGCTCATTCCATTTTTTCCATCTTTGAGTTATAGTATCGCATTTTAATATAAAAACATAAATATTTGTAAGAAAAGAGACATTTTAGAGAAAATACTATGATATTTGTGCATTAATTTTAGATACCCATAAAGATTTATTTATACATACTATCCATCTGTACCATCCTAACGGGATGTGTAGACCAGCTTCCTGTCATCACTGAAGAGGACGAGAGAAAACTATTTGTAGTCTGTGAGATGAATACTTCAAAAGATATCATCGCAGACATTGTTATTTTGGGAGACATCAAAGGAAACCCAAGCCTATCAATAAACAACGGCGATACCTTAGGATTAGGTAATCTTTCCATAGTAGAAGGTGACGTAGATTTTGGAGTACCTTTTGATTATTTAAAGGAAACCAAAAATTTTTCGATTACTCAAGGTAGGTTAAATCTTAAAACAGGCGTAGCTTACAAATTGCGCGGTATAGGTGTGGATGAATTTGGGAAAACGCCGACGGTATTCATTCCTAGTCCTGTAAATGTAGATAGTATTTTTGCTTACAGACAATTAAATAATAAATATAAACTTAATGTGTTTGTGTCTGAGTATGACATCAGAGATGAATATTATTACATCCAAGTAAAAGACGAAAATGGATTGGCTTTAAGAACAACTTTTAATAAAAATGCAGCCGCCTACAAACCACTCCATCATAAACCAGGATTTTTGGTGGATGGCAGCCGTATAGATGATGGTGTTTTGGAAATTTTAGTGGATAGTGGAAGTCAGGGGTTATTAAAAAATTTAAAAGTAGAATTGTCAAACGTATCTCCATCTTACTACGAATTTAATTATTTTTATTCCAATGAATCACAAACGGGAGGATTGCTTAACAACCCACCCATAGCAGCATTTAATATCAGAACTAAAACCGCTTATGGAAGTTTCAGTGCTTTAAATACTGTACAAAAACTGGTTCCTATCCGGTAATTGCCTTTCTAGTTTTAATCATCTATTTTATATAATTCTCTTTTACGGTGATGTTCAATGTCGGTTGTTTTTAAATACCCGGACTAGGTTTTTGCTTATATTTATGATGGTAAATGATGGCATGAAGAAGTCGACATAAAAAATTTACTAAAATTTCTTTTTTGTAAAATACATAATGATTGCAGTTGTTCGTACTTTTGCGAATAAATTTGGAGGTCATGTCCGTATCCGTAAGAAAATATACTGAAAAACAAGAACAGATTGCGTCTTTTGCAAATGCCCTCGGTCATCCGGTCAGGGTGGCCATCTTGGAATTATTGTCTTCGCAATCCTGTTGTTATCACGGAGATTTATCAGAAGAGTTGCCTATAGCCAATAGTACACTTTCCCAACATCTCAAAGTATTGAAAGATGCAGGACTTATCCAAGGAGAGATCAACCCACCCAAAACCAAATATTGTATCCATAGGCAAAACTATGCTGTAGCTTCGGTTTTATTTGCAAGTTTTTTTGCTGATAGTCTGGCTACAGAATTTACGAAAGATGGGGTTATCTGGTGCGAGTAATCACTGCTGATAATACGAATATATAAGATTAAGTGATTCATGGTGGAAATCTTAATGACCTTAATTAAATTCTTTATGCCCTTAGTGGTAAAATATTAATTTAGAACATGAGTAATCAAGAAACAAAATCCATAGGCTTTTTTGAGAAGTATCTCACCATTTGGGTAGCATTATGCATTGGTGTTGGGATATTACTTGGTCATTTTGCTGGAAGTAATATGGAGGTGTTAAGTAAAATGGAGCTTTATAAAGTCAATCTACCAATCGCTGTCCTGATATGGTTGATGATTTATCCTATGATGTTGCAAATTGATTTTAGTAGTATCAAAGATATCAAAAAGCGTCCTAAAGGTATCATCTTGACAGTCGTAGTCAATTGGATAATCAAACCTTTTACCATGGCATTTTTTGCTTGGATATTTTTTACTAAACTCTATGGTGCTTGGATTGATCCTGCAGAAGCCGGTGAGTACATTGCAGGAGCTATCATCCTGGGAGCGGCTCCATGTACGGCTATGGTTTTTGTGTGGTCTTATCTTACCCAAGGTGATCCCAATTACACTTTGGTTCAAGTTTCAGTCAATGATTTGATCATCTTAGTAGCTTTTGTGCCCATTGTAGGATTCTTGTTGGGTATTACTGATATAACAATTCCATATGACACACTGATCAGTAGTGTGGTTATTTTTGTAGTCATTCCATTAGTGGCAGGTTGGTTGACCCAAAAAGTTGTTGTCAATAATAGGGGACGAGAATGGTTTGAAAATTCTTTTTTACCATTATTTAAACCTGTGTCTATCATTGCATTATTAGCCACATTGATATTGTTATTTGCATTTCAGGGGCAGAACATCATTAGCAATCCGTTTATCATTTTGTTGGTAGCGATTCCTCTAATATTGCAAACGTATTTTATATTTTTCCTTACTTGGTTTGTTGGTAAAAAAATAAATCTTCCACACCCGATTTGTGCACCTGCAGCTATGATTGGTGCAAGCAATTTTTTCGAATTGGCGGTGGCTGTTGCGATTGCGCTGTTTGGATTGCACTCACCGGCCGCTTTGGTAACGGTGGTAGGTGTTTTGGTGGAAGTACCAGTCATGCTGTCTCTCGTGGCATTAGCAAACCAATGGAAATATTAAAATAAATAAATTTGAACTCCAGCATGGTGATTCTTTGTGTACACTTTAGTGTCCTAATTGGTAAAAAATAGTATAAATATGAACCCCAAAATAACATCCATCATCCAATCCTTTTCTGTTTCCCATATTGCTGAAGAACGCAAAGAAATCTTGGCAAGTTTAGCAGCTTTTATTCGAGAAAAACAGGTAATGGGCGAAGTCGTAAGACTCAACTTTATATGTACCCACAATTCCCGTCGAAGTCATCTGTCGCAAATATGGGCACAGACGATGGCTTACTATATGGGCATAAAAAATGTTTTTTGTTACTCCGGTGGTACTGAAGCTACAGCTATGTTTCCCAAAGTAGGGGAGACATTAAGCAAGCAAGGTTTTGATGTTTATCCATTATCAGCAGTACCTAATCCTGTGTATGCTGTAAAATATGCATCCAACGAACCTCCCATCATATGTTTTTCAAAAGCATATAGTCATCCATACAATCCTGTGGGAAATTATGCCGCCATTGTCACTTGCAATACTGCCGACGAAGCTTGTCCCATAGTATTCGGAGCCGAGGTAAGATTTGCTATCCAATATGAAGATCCAAAAGCTTTTG
>CAZGMB010000064.1:0-29313 GCA_964526715.1 uncultured Aureispira sp.
GGTGACTTCACAGCTACTAAGAAAATGATCATCGTTGAGTAAACGATAGGATAATACCGATAAAAAGGGTCTTCTTGATACATTCAAGAAGGCCCTTTTTTTTTATACCTAGATAGAAAGCTAAGAAAAGGTCCCTTGTTATTAATTCAAACTTATTATTTCCTAAATATGATCTAAATCATCTTTTGGTAACATTGGTTACATCCCATTCATTTAGATGTCCTTACTTTTGTGTCATCTAAAAATTTAAACCATGTTATTTCAACACATATATGACAAAAGTTTGGCGCAAGCCAGTTATTTGATAGGTTGTCAAAAGGTAGGTGTGGCAGCCGTTATTGATCCAAAAAGAGATGTGGATACTTATATTGACATTGCTAAACAAAACAATATGAAAATCACACATATCTTTGAGACACACATACACGCAGATTTTCTATCTGGATCTCGTGAATTAGCAGCACTTACAGGAGCTGAAATGTACCTTTCTGATGAAGGCGGTCCAGATTGGCAATATCAGTTTGCACATCAAGGAATTAAAGATGGAGAAAAAATCAAAATGGGAAACCTCATTTTTGATATCATCCATACTCCAGGGCATACACCCGAGAGCATTAGTATTATGTTGACAGATACTCCAGCAAGTAAAGAACCAGTGATGTTGTTTACTGGTGATTTTGTTTTTGTTGGGGATGTAGGTAGACCTGATTTGCTTGAAAAGGCAGCAGGTATTAAAGGAACTCAGGATGTCGGTGCACTACAAATGTATGACTCTATTAAAAAATTTGATGCTTTACCAGATTATATTCAGGTATGGCCAGGACATGGTGCAGGTTCTGCATGCGGTAAAGCTTTAGGGGCTGTGCCCAGCACGACAGTTGGTTATGAAAAAATCAGAAATTGGGCACTTCAATACAAGGAGAATAAAGGTGGATTTGTGGATTACTTGCTTGCCGATCAGCCTGAGCCACCCAAGTATTTTGCTATGATGAAAAAACTCAATAAGATAGATCGGCCGTTATTGACATCTGTTCCTAAATTAAATGAGTTGTCAACTTCAGCATTAATGGATGCGATGAATAAAGGAATCAAAGTCATTGATACTCGCAATAAAACTGATTTTGCAGCAGGTTTTATTCCGGGAAGCATCAATATTCAGGGTAATAATGCATTTGCAACCTGGGCAGGTTGGTTTTTGACTTATGAGGAGCCGTTTTTGTTAGTTGCTGACCCGTCACAATTGGATGATCTTACTAGAAAGCTGATGAGAATCGGTTTGGACAATATTTTGGGTTATATTCCTACAGTTTCTGTATATAAAGGAACTTTGCAGACTGCCAAAATGATTGATTATGATGACTTCAAAGTTAAGCTTAGTGATAGTAATACGCAAGTTATAGATTTAAGAGGTGTAGCTGAGTATAATGCAGGACATGTGAAGGGATCTGAAAACGTTTTTGTTGGAACAATACTCCAGAATACAGATAAAATTAGCAAAGACAAAAACGTAGTTATTCATTGCCAGGGTGGAGACAGGGCTTCTATTGCATATTCTTTATTGGTCAAAGAAGGTTATACGAATATCTCCAACTATTCTTTAGGAATGAATGAGTGGGTAGCTAAAGGAGAAGAAGTCATTTCTTAGTTTTTATAAAAAAATCTTATGCTCTCTATTTTTAAAAATGTATTTAATATTGCTGATGATATGGTTGTCGAAAAAGATGCTATTATCATTGATGTAAGAAGTAAAAATGAATTTGCATCAGGGCATCTTGATGGAGCTGTTAATATTCCTTTAGAATTGTTAGAAATGCAAGCTAACACATTACGATCTCAAGCGCAAATAGTGGTCTATTGTAGAAGCGGTAACCGAAGTGCTCATGCCAAAAAAATACTTTCGAATACTGGTATTAAAAATGTTATTGATGGTGGTTCGTTGGCTCAGGTTCAGGAATTGATGAAAGCATCAGGCGCGCATAGTGATGTGATCATTAAAGAATCTTTACCGCAAGTTTCTGCCCAAATTTCAGGGCTCAAAGACGAAAATGAGCTTAAAGTTTTAATTCCTACCGATTTTTCTGTTCAGGCAGATTATTCTTATCTTATGGCCAGAAAATTAGAAGAACACTTATCCGTGGATATTCATTTTCTTCATGTCATGGATGTGCCAGATACGGTTACCATGAGTGATTCGGGTCAGGTAGAGACTTGTGGCGAAATAGATGTCAACTATATCAAAGATCAAATAAGAATCGCAGCATCCAAACTTCAACAATTAAAAGTACAGTATGGCGATCATATTTCTGTCCATTTTAAATTGGGTAAAATTACAGATACCATTTTGGAGTTTGCTGAAAGTCATCATTTTGATTTGATTGTTATGGGTACGAACGGAACTTGGGGAGTCAGAGAAAAAATGTCAACGTCTCAGGCTCAAATGATTGCAAGGAGATCTGAGATTCCATTACTTTCTTTAATGTGTGATCGTTCAGACTTAGTGATCAAAGATGTACTTTTTGTTCATGATTTTATGGATGATGATAATACCCAAATGCCACTCATGCATAAGTTTTCTAAATATTTTGAGGCGACCTATCATCAATTATATATTCATGATGGTACTAGGCCGTTGGACCAGAAAGTATTGTTGGCAAATATGGATAATTATGCTACATCTCATCATGTAGGCACTCATTTCAATCATATAGTGATGTCTAATGACATTGAAAATGGAGTCAAAGAGTTTTTGAAAAAACAGGATGCGGATATAGTATTTATAGGTACGCGTGGTAAAGGTGGCTTTTTTCATAAAAGTGCAGCAGAGACGCTCATCAAACACCTTTTTAAACCTATTATTTCTTTCCATCTCAACACAAATTAAAATATATTATGAGTGATTTTTTAACGCAAAGTTGGTCATGGTGGTTTTCAGGATTGGTGATTTCCGCTACCATGTTTACACTTTTATTTTTTGGTCAGTCTTTTGGTTTTTCATCCAATCTAAGGACCATTTGTGCTGCAGCTGGAGCAGGTAAAAATGTCCATTTTTTCAATTTTAACTGGAGAAACCAAATTTGGAATTTAGTATTTCTCATGGGTGCTATTATCGGTGGATTTGTTTCGGGTTCGTTGTTGGAAAATGACCAACCAATGCAACTTTCAGATAGTACGAAAAAAGACCTTCAGGAGCTGGGATTTAGTACACCTACAGGTATGCAGCCAACTGAGTTGTTTAGTACTGAAGCCGTAATGTCATTTAAAGGGTTTTTCATACTTGCGATTGGTGGTCTTATGGTAGGTTTTGGAAGCAGATATGCAGGTGGGTGTACTTCAGGCCATGCTATCAGCGGGTTATCTGATTTGCAACTTCCATCTTTGATAGCCGTTATAGGGTTCTTTATGGGCGGACTTTTGATGACACATATTCTTTTTCCAATGATCTTTTGATCGAGCCATCAAATTTAACGATACAACAATATTTTAATAATCAGGCATTTCCAAATAAGCAAACGAAGTATAGTAAAGTCACCCTACAGGCGTGATTAACAAATCAACAAATAAGCAAATCAACAATAAATGAAATTTATAAAATTCTTAATAGCGGGTGTTGTTTTTGGTATTGTGATGGCGAAATCAGAAGCTATTTCATGGTACCGAATACAAGAAATGTTTCGTTTTCACGCATTTCATATGTACGGTATTATAGGCGTTGCCGTAGTGTTGGGTGTATTTGGAGTCTGGATAATTAAAAAATACAATATCAGGGATTATCATGGCAATCCAATAGTATTTTACCCTAAAGATAAGTCTATTCCAAGATATATCATTGGTGGAGCTATTTTTGGCATGGGATGGGCTCTCAGCGGTGCATGTCCAGGTCCAATGGTAGTGAATATAGGTTATGGATTTTTTGCGATGGCCATTGTTTTTCTTTTTGCCGTTGTTGGTACTTACTTATATGGGGTACTCAAAAATTACCTTCCACATTAATCCATTTATAACCATTTAAACAAGTTGCAATTATATAATTCTAAATAAATATAAATATGTTCAATTTTTTAAAATCTTTGTTTACACCGAAACCAACAGTAGATCTCAGCGAAGTTATGGCCAGAAAACCTTTTTTGGTTGATGTTCGTACTCCTGGTGAATTTGCACAAGGACATCCAAAAGGATCTGTCAATATCCCTTTGGATAAGATAGGAACGAGTATTGATAGGTTTAAAGCTAAACAGGACATCATCGTTTTTTGCCGCAGTGGAAATAGAAGTAGTCAGGCCAAGTCAATTTTGGAGTCAAAAGGAATATCCAATATTATAGATGGTGGGCCATGGGAAAATGTCGCTCAATATTCTGGATAAAATAAGATTTATTTAATTTCAAAACACAGTTTTGTATAACCTTAAATATAGACCATGGATTGGAATACCAAGGTTTGCTAATTGACAATGTTTTGTTTCGGGAGTTCTAAATGGAAGTTGTCATACTTTACTGTATCTTTGCAATAGACAAATTTTTTAAAAAAATCAAACAACAAACTCATGTTACAATTTTTACAACAACCCTGGCCTTGGTACATTGCTGGTCCACTGATAGGACTAACTGTACCTGCGTTACTGATTATGGGCAACAAAAACTTTGGTATTTCTTCATCACTGCGTCATGTATGTGCTGCCTGCATTCCTGCTGGTATTGATTATTTTAAGTATGATTGGAAGAAGGAAATATGGAATCTGCTGTTTGTTTTAGGTATCATAATTGGTGGTTTTCTGGCTGTTGCATATTTGAGCAGCGGTGAAGAGATCATTATTCATGAAAATCTCCGAACTGAACTTAAGGAATACGGAATCACAGATTTCTCTAATGCTTTAATTCCTGCAGATGTTGTAAGTTGGACTCAATTATGTTCCCTAAAAGGTTTTTTGCTGGTTGTTTTAGGCGGCTTTTTTGTGGGATTCGGTACTCGATATGCAGGTGGTTGCACTAGTGGACACTCTATTATGGGGATTTCGGCATTGAGTTGGCCATCTTTAGTGGCTACTATATGTTTTATGATTGGTGGGTTTTTTGCTGCTAATTTGTTGATCCCCATTATTTTATCACTATAAAAATCTTACAAATGAGTCAGTCACAACAAGAAGATTTAAAAAAACGAGAACTTGATGCTATGTGTGTCAATGAAAGTCAATTATCACACCCTTGGTACCACAATATCAAGTATATTTTTATTGGAGTGCTATTCGGCATTGTATTTGTCAAAGCAGAGATCGTGTCATGGTTTAGAATTCAGGAAATGTTCCGTCTTCAATCTTTTCACATGTATGGCATTATTGGAAGCGCTATTGCTGTAGGGGCTTTATCTATCTGGATGATCAGAAAGTTTAATATTAAAACTATATATGGCGAAGATATTGTCATCGTAACCAAACCATTTAATAAAGGGGTTATCTTAGGTGGCCTTATGTTTGGGATAGGTTGGGCTATTACAGGTGCATGCCCTGGACCATTATTTGCACAAGTAGGAACTGGAGCTACTGTAGTCATAGTTACTGTTTTAAGTGCCATATTGGGTACATGGTTTTATGGTTTGCTTAGAGATAAATTGCCTCATTAATTCATTACCATCAAAATTTTCCTTCCGAATGAGACCTGAAAATTTTAAATCATATGAAAGTACTTTGCTGAACATTCAGTCCATCATGTACCTTGTCATCATAGCTGTAGTTGCGGTTATATTTTTAATTTTTCAGATATTTAATGATTCAGGTCAAATCATTCCTTGGCCAAAAGAAAATCTTCATACCGAAAATATCAATGAAGATGAAGGTAAAACTATGTTATTTAATAAAGATTCAGACAAGTTTTGGGCGGCACCTGATATGGAAACTATAAAAGGGTCAGCATTAGAAGCACAAATACTTTACGGCAAAGATTTGATTGCCAATACCGCCAAGTATTTAGGGCCCAAAGGTTCGGTAGCACAGATTTCAAATGGAATGAACTGTCAAAATTGCCATTTAGATGCAGGAACTAAAATATTCGGCAACAATTATGGCTCTGTAGTTTCTACTTATCCAAAATTTAGGGCCAGAAGCGGGTCAGAAGAAAACATTTATAAAAGAGTTAATGATTGTTTTGAACGAAGTCTAAATGGTCAGGCTTTAGATACTATGAGTGCAGAGATGCAAGCCATCAAAGCATATTTGTTGTTTTTGGGTTCAAATGTTGAAAAAGGTACGGTAGTCAAAGGTTCAGGTCTAAAAGATCTTCCTTTTCTGGATAGACCAGCTGATCCAAAAAAGGGTAAAACCATATACATCGCAAAATGTGCATCCTGTCATATGGTAGACGGTGGTGGTGTAAAAGCTGCTGATGGCATCGTTTATACTTATCCTCCGCTTTGGGGTAAACATTCGTACAATGATGGTGCTGGATTGTATAGACTTTCTAATTTTGCCAAATATGCCAAATACAATATGCCCTTAGGAGCATCTTATCAAGCACCACAGTTATCTGACGACGAAGCTTGGGATTTAGCAGCATTTGTAAACAGCCAGCCCAGACCTCATAAGGATGCTCCCAAAGATTGGCCTGATATTAGTAAAAAACCAATCGATCATCCATTCGGACCATATAGCGATGGTTTTGATGAAAATCAACATAAATTCGGCCCCTTCAAGACAATAGCAGAAGCAAGAAAAAAGGCAAAATGACAATTAATCAAATAAAAGAATACTCAAATTAATCCATCGAAATGATGTGAAGGCCCGTCCCGATAGCTATCGGGAAGCGGGATCCACAACTTACCAAATTAACATCTTCCAAATCAACATTTCACATGAGCCACAATCGCAGATCTTTTTTAAAAACCGTAGGAGCAGTAAGCGCTGGGGTGGGTATCATTAGTCCCCAAGTTTTAGCTGCATCTGAAGATCAGATATTAGAGAAAGACTTTCCATCAAAAGAATATAAACTAACAATTTTACAGACCACAGATGTGCATTGTCAGATTCATCCCCATGACGAGTTGTTTTGGGAAAATGAAAAGGCGGTTTTCAGAAAGACTGGAGGATATGCCCATTTTGCTACTTATTTGAAAAAACAAAGGAAGGCCAATAATCACGTATTTCTTATAGATACAGGTGACATGTTTCAAGGTAGTGAATTATCCGTAAAAACATCAGGAAAAGCCATATCTCCAGTACTCAATGCGCTCCATTATGACTTGTATCTCCCCGGAAACTGGGAAGTTATCTATGGCAAGAAGGAAATGCAACGTCTGCTCGGTGGGCTTGATGCTCCCAAAGTCTGCGCTAATATGTACCATGATCTTGGAGATGGAAAAAGAGGGGATCATATATTCCCACCATACTATACATGGACGATAAATGGTATTAAAATAGGTTTTTTGGGTTACACAGATCATTTGGTGCCTATCAGGCAATCACCCAATTACAGTAAAGGTATCCTATATACCAAACCTGAAGAAAATGTTGCACAATATGTAGACGTACTTCGCAATCAGGAACAATGCGATTTTGTAATCATTGTGGCACATATGGGGCTTTCGCAACAGATTCATTTGTCCAATCTTGAAGTTTGCAAAGGTGTAGATTATATATTTGGTGGTGACACACATGAGCGTGTGCGCAAACCTATTCAAGGTAAATATGCCAAAGTGGTGGAGCCAGGAGCTTTTGGTTCGTTTTGTGGCCGACTGGAATTGACCATAAAAGATGGCAAAATAATCAAAGATGAGTATTATCTCGATGAGATTACTGTAACTAAATATAAAGAAGATCGTGAGATTAAATCTTTGATCAACCAATTAGAGAGTCCGTATTTTGCAGACATAAACCGGATTCTTGGCTACAGTTCCATACCCTTGTACCGATATTTTGTGATCGAAAATACGATAGATACCATGATTTTGGATGCACTCAGGTGGAAATTACCTGAGATAGATATCGTTTTATCCAACGGATTTAGATTTTGTCCACCCAGGTCAACTCCTGACAATACGGGCAATATTCCGATAACCAATGGTTTTATATATGATATGTTGCCAGTAGACAGTCATATTCGCATCGGAAAAGTTACGGGTAAACAACTGATCACATGGCTAGAAAAAGAATTGAACAATGTTTTTGCTAAAGATGCAGGTAAGCGATTTGGCGGTTGGGTTACGAAGTTTAATGGTATGGTAGTCAAATTTTATGCCTTTAATGAAGAAGGGAAAAGGATAGATTCAGTTACCATTGGAGGTAAAGCTTTGGTCGAAGATACTGTATATACTATTGCGGCTTGTGAGCGAGATGGTGATCCTGCAGATATGATCTGTCGTATTAAAAATGTTATGGAAGCAGAAAATTTATCTTATACATTGCATGAAAATATGAGGGCATATTTGAAAGCTGCTTCGCCAGTTAAACCACTTCCTCAGAAAAATGCTGTGGCTTTGGATGCTCCTGAAACACTTTTATCCCAAGTATATGGAGTAGATTATCAATTTCATTAATTTTTTTCTACATTTGTATTTTATAATTTTCAATATATATTAAAATGAGACCCATATTATTTTTATTTGTAGCGTTGCTGATGACTACCAATATAGTGAGTGCCCAAAGCTCGAAAAAAGGCCAAACAAAAAAGCAAAAAGTGCATAAAATTGTCTTTCAAATGGTATCTAAAGATACAGCAGATCACAATGCTTTAGTTAGACAATTATATAATATACAGAAACTTGCGTCTGGTTCTAAACTTGAAGTGGTTTGTCACGGACCTGGGATGAATTTTATCCACAAAGAAAAATCATTGGTGTTGGACAAGTTAAAAGACCTCTACAATACGCACAAAGTAGATTTTGTGGGTTGTGAATTTACCATGCAACAAAAGAATATCAAACGTGAACAACTAATGGATGAATGCCGCACTGTCCCAGGCGGGATTTTAGAAATTGTTGAGCGGCAAGAAAAAGGCTGGACTTATATCAAGTCAGGTTACTAGGAGTCTAATTCATAAAAAACAAGTTTAGATTTTATTGATTACCTAAAATCTGTCTATTGAAAACAGATTTTCAAGTTCTACTTTACCCAATTTCATCATAGATTTTATTAGGGTTTGCGGTCAGCGTTGTAGTTTGTCTTCAACTACAAAAGGAAACTCCATGCCTTTTTAGAAGTATATTTTAAGTATCTAAAAGGGATTTATAAATATAATTAAATCATAATATTTTGAAAATTTTTATTTTTTCTTTTTGTTTAATATTTACTTTGGGCTTCGTTCACTCCGGATTTGCTCAACATCAAGACCTACAGGAAAAACCAAAGATATGGCAATCTGATGATAAAGTCATACCCGATTCGTTGACGCTTTTGGGAGCTTTTAAAAGAGGAACTGTTCACGGACATTTTAGATATTTTTTTTCGGGAACAGACAATACTGGCGAGTTATCTGATTATTTTGCCAATGCAGTAGGTGGTGGTATCCGATATGAAACAGCTAATTTTAAAGGTTTGGGTATGGGCGTAAGTGGATTTTACATATTCAATGCAGGTTCATCGGACTTACTCAAAAAAGATGCTTTGACAAGTCAGGCCAATAGATATGAACTTGGACTTTTTGATATAGCCAATACGACCTCCATAACAGAGATTAATAGGGTAGAAGAATTTTTCATCAAATATCAATACAAAGGATTTAAAGGTGTTTTTGGGCGTCAATTGCTCAATACTCCATTTATCAATCTTCAAGATGGGCGCATGAGACCTACCGCAGCATCAGGGCTTTGGTTGGAATATCATATCAAAAAACAGCATCTGATACAATCAGGATGGATTACTGGAGTAGCTCCACGCAGCACATCTATATGGTATGATTTAGATCAATCGATAGGTGTATTTCCCACAGGTGTAGATGCTGAAGGAAATAGGTCTGCTTATGCAGGTAATGTTAATACAAAAGGTGCTTTCTTATTTAATTATCAATGGCAGCAAAAGCAATCACTGATGATTCAGTTTTGGAATATCTACGTGGACAATATATTTAATACTGCACTCATACAATTGGAGTGGGAAAAGCCATTGGCCAATGGAAAATATTATGTGGGCTCGCAGTCAGCACTTCAAATGAAAGTAGGCAACGGCGGTAACCCTAATCCTAGTCTGGCATACCATACCAATACTGAAAATGTATGGGTACTAGGAGGACGATTGGGTTGGAAAAATACAAAATGGGATCATAGTCTCAATTTTAATCGAATCACAGATGGAGGTAGGTATCTGATGCCAAGGGAATGGGGTAGGGACTACTTCTACACATTTATGCCAAGAGAAAGAAACGAAGGTTATGGAGATGTCACCGCATGGGTGTTGAAATCAGGTTATAAATTTTCTAAAAACACTTCAACAACTTTGATGCTAGGACAGGTGAGTTTACCTGATGTTAAGGACTTTTATCTTAATAAGTACGGAATGCCTTCCTATACTCAGATGGACATAGATTTCAGACATAAATTTAGTGGTTGGTTGCAGGGATTAGAAGCACAAGTCTTATATGTGCGTAAATGGAATCAAGGCAAAACTTATAATAATCCCAGATTTATCATCCATAAAGTAGATATGAATCTGATCAATGTGGTATTGAATTTTAGGTTTTAGGCCCAATATATATTTTAATCTTTCCATCCCCAAGGTGATCCGGGATTTTCGATAGGTTTTGTGATATCAAAACGCACACTAAACAATCGATCTGTATTGACCCTTCTGAGATTATAAATAAAAGAGTCGTTGTTTATGTCTATCCACCAAATATTACCAATAGCTGCGGGTATAATATTGGCTGTTTCTTGATCTGCTGGAAATAATTGCCTTGTTTTGTTGCCATTATTGGAACTATGCCCACCATACATGGTTATTTTATCAGGTGATCCGTCTTGATGTCTGTGGTCATGTTTTAGTTCAATTCCAGTTGCTGTTTTAGTCAATACCCAGGTTCTGGAGCGATTATTACCCACAAAAAAAGGTATTTTGATTTGATTTTCACTGCATTTTTTGACATGCATGACCAGTTGCTTTCCTTCAAATGCAGTATCATTGGGTGGACCCGCTACAATTGTGCCCAAAAATGACTTTCCACATAAAGATGACAAAGACTCCCAAAACATATAATCTGTGGTATCTCTTATGGAAAGTTCATGGTTTTTGTCTTGACCGACACTTAAATTGATAACATTTAAAATCAAAAAAAAAATTAAAAAGAACTTCATAAAGTGAAATTTTGAATTGGTAAAACTTATAGTTAAGCAAATATACTTGAAATTTTATTGATTATCGAATTTATGGCTTCTACAACAAAAAAAGCTTTTCCTCAATATGCTGAAGAAAAGCTTTGCGATATGTTGAAATAAGATATCTTAAAAACAATTCATATCTAATTTGGATTGGATGTCTGCGTTTGGAAAACAATTATCTGAAGGCAGACTTTGGGGTACAAATCTTTTAAGATTAGGGTCGTACAGTGATTTGGATATGAAAACTTCCAAAGCATTGATTTCTTCATTGGTCAGTCCCAATGGTTTGAATGCTGGATCCAATTGGTAAGCAGGAACATTCGGGTTTTCTGACTTGGCATTATTTTTATATAGGATGACGTCCCTGATTTTCCTGAAGCTAGAACCATGCCCATAAAAGGGTGAATCTGCTAAATTATATAATTGAGGGACTTTAAATTTATAGTTGTCATTTGGATTTTTGGTAAATCCACCTCTTCCCAAATTGGCGGGATCATTAGCTTTTGTGGCTAAAGTTGGTTCTGGACAGTCAAATAAATCTGCCATACCTATAGCGTTGAATTGCATACTATTTAGCGCAGGACCTGTATGGCATGATGCACATTGCGCTTTACCAAAGAAAAGTTTAGCACCTTCTTTCTCTAAGTTGGTCATAGCTTGTATGTCACCCTTTAGATACTTTTGGAATGGTGCATTATTGGCCATTACCGTACGCTCATAAGCTGCTATGGCTTGACCAGCGGTGATTTTGTTGTATCGGTCTGCTTCAGGTACGTTGGGAAAAGCTAAGTCAAATAATTGTTTGTAAGCCTTGTTATTCAAAATTTCAGGGCCTATATTGAGTCGGTGCACACCCATACCCGCAATGGCTTGTGTCTCCAATCCTTCAAAACCTAAAAAATTGGTTTCTATCGGCGTACCTTTTTTCCAGTTGGATTCGGTACCATTGTTAAGATGAGTTGCTCCAAACTGCCCATTCCATAATTGATTCTTTTGATATGCGCCATTCATTGCTGTTGGTGATCTTAATGGTTGCGCATCAGGTTCCGCAATTCCAGGTTTGGGAGAGCGCATTTCTCCTCTTACACCAAAACCTAAGCCACCTTCACCAATACCCTGAAATGTACCTGCCTGAAATCCTGCACCTGCATGATGACATGATGCACAAGAGAAGGTTCCTTTGAGTTTAGGGTCTTTAGCATCAATTCCTAATGCAGTTTCATGAAACAAAAAAGCACCAAGGGCCACTTTTTCTTTTGTCAATGGATTTTTGGGATCTTGGGGTATATTGGAAAAATCATCTGATGATGGTAGCTCAAAAAAATCAAGCTGTCCATTGGGGGACTGACTTTTTAGTAATGATGTCAGCTCTTGGTCAATTGATGAAGCTTGGGGCTCTATGGTTTGAGTGTCAGGACTACACGATAGCATTTGTAATGTCAAAATGCCAATAACTAGCTTAAAATATAAGGTTTTCATATAATGAATTATTTTAATGTATGATGTTTTTTTTAATTCAAAATTTGTGCCAAGTTTTCCTTATGGCAATATAATTATTTCTTATACATCTAAAATAAATAAACATATTGCATTTAAGTATTTGAAAAATAGCGTTTTAGAGCTTTTTGGGGATTGGTTTGTTTTTGTCATTACAATATATTTAATATTTTTAATATATGTATTCGAACATTGAATTGTTTTTGAATAGGTTGACGATCATTTATTTGGATGGGTTAGTATAACTTTTGTTATATTTTATGTTGTTTTAGGTGTTTTTGGCAGTAAATATATTGGTTTATTGATGTTTGTAACAAAAGTTATATTGTTTTGTGAATTTGTGCCCACTACTTTTGTATCATTATTTAATCACCAATTAAAATTTTTAGATTATGACAAACCAAACCAAAAGGTATTTAGTTACCTACACAGATGGCAGTATTAGTAATGAAAAAGCCACAGGACTTTTAGGCATTACTAAATCAAAATGTATTGATGGGGTAAGTTTTATGGAAACAGATGTTACTCCTACTAAAGATGATGTTTTGCACTTCGAAAATTTGGGTGTAACTTCTATCGAACTCACAGAAAAAGATTCAGTAAATCTTGCCAAACAAGAAGGTATCCTGGCTGTAGAGGAAGATCTAGAAATGTTCGCTTTTAAATCCGAAATGGATGAAGAGCTGCAATATTCAGAATTATTCTTAAATGAATTCGATACTCTTTCAGAAGACCAATATGATTCAGAAGGTGCTTTTGACGAAGGCTACAATAAAGCCTTGTTGGACCTTTTTTCTAATCTTCTAGAAAAACGAAAGGGGCAGCCTATTGGCCAAAATCAGCAACGTGTGGCTCCTTTTGCACAACCCATACCTTGGAATATCAGTCTAGTAAAAGCACCTGCAGCATGGGCTCGTGGCATCAATGGAAGTGGTATCAATGTAGCTATTTTGGATACAGGCATTACATCTCACCCAGATTTATCTATTAGAGGTGGCGTTTCTTTCATTCCAGGTTCTGCAAGTTTTAATGATTTACATGGTCACGGGACGCATTGTGCAGGTATAGTAGCTGCCAGAAACAACAATATAGGAGTGGTAGGTGTGGCACCCAACGCCAACTTATATGCAGTGAAAGTACTCAATGATCAAGGTAGTGGACAAACCAGTTGGATCATTGCAGGCATGGAGTGGTGTGTGCGCAATAGAATTAAAGTTGCGAGTATGAGTTTGGGAGGCAAAAGTGGACCCATGACAGCCTATGCTACGGCAGTAAAGAGATGCCAAGATAATGGTGTAACCGTTGTTGTAGCATCAGGTAACTCTTTTGGTTCAGCTTTCCCATGGGTTTGTGCTCCGGCAAACTCTGTGACAACAGGTCAGGTAAATGCTAGTCCTATTGCAGTGGGTGCAGTGGACAGAGCATGTAGAATTGCACCATTTTCATCCCGTGGAGGCCAGTCTTCTCCATGGAATCAGGTAAGTTGTGTCGCGCCAGGTGTTGCTGTCTATTCTACTTTTAAGGCCAACGGATATATATCTATGTCAGGTACCAGTATGGCTTGTCCTCATGTAGCTGGTTTAGCAGCATTGATCATCCAAAGATATCCGGGTATATCACCTTACAATGTTAAAAGAAGAATCAATCAAACGTGCAGCGACTTAGGTGCTGTCGGATATGATCTTACATTTGGATTTGGATTAATCAATTGCGATCGAGCCACCATCTAATTTGTTATTTCGGGTGCGATTTTAAGAGTTAGCGTTTAAAATCGTACCCTTTTTTTTATTTTTTAAATGATATATAAATGAAAACCATAAGTGATTCCTTAAGCGCAAAGTTGTCATCAGCTGCTGAAAATGAAGTACATGTCATCATCAATACCAAAGAAAATACTCCTGTTAAGTTGCTTAACGTCAAAGAACTAACAACACTCATGCCTGATGTATATACTGCAAGATTATCCAAAAAAACGATCATGAAACTATCGAAAAATAAACATGTCATAAGTATAGATTTGGATCAGGATATGAGCGTTTTTTGAATGTTGATTGCTTTAAGTGATCAAACCTGTGCCGTTTTTATTGGGGATTGTATGGAGATTATTAATACAAATTGTAGGAGGTTTACTTTTCAGACAAAAATAAAATGTGTTACTTTGCACTTTAAATGCTCATGTTAGATGTTCGATGAGCTATCAAGTTGTTCTCCAGCGGTGGGTAAGTTTTTAAAATCATTAAGCAATACCAATAATGAATATAGCTGTTTTTCCTGGCTCCTTTGATCCTATTACCTTGGGGCATATTGACTTAGTAAAACGCGCTATTCCATTATTTGATCGTATCATTGTAGCGGTGGGCGTCAACAGCCAAAAGCAAACATTATTTTCGTTGGACAAGCGATTGAATTGGTTGCATGAGGTTTTTAAGCATGAACCCAAGATTGCTATCGGACATTTTGAAGGGTTAACCGTTAAATATTGCGCAGAACAGAATGCTAGATTTTTAGTACGCGGATTGAGAAATGCATCTGACTTTGATTATGAAAAAACCATTTCGCAACTGAACACGATCATAGGTGAAGATTTAGAAACTATTTTTCTAATCAGCCAACCCGAGTTTTCTCACATTAGCTCTACCATCGTCAGAGAAATTATCAAAGGTAAAGGCAATGTGGAGAAATTTGTCCCAGATTTTATTGCACAAGAATTATACAAACCTTAACCAAATTAATATTATATGGCAAACGCATTCTTTAAAGTACCTGTTGCAGTCAACGAACCTGTGTTGGCTTATGGACCAGGCTCTCCTGAGAAAAAAAGACTCAAGGCAAAAATTCAAGAAATGAAAAATACTCCGGTAGACATACCTATGTTTATCGGTAATAAAAAAGTGTATACCCAAAACAAAAAGTCTATACATCCACCACATGAACTTAGTCACACCTTAGGCACATACTCTCAAGGTGACACATCACATGTTCATGATGCCATAAATGCAGCGTTGGAAGCAAAAGCATCGTGGGAAGCTATGCCGTGGCAAGACAGAGCGTCTATTTTTCTAAAAGCCGCAGATTTACTAGCAGGACCATATCGCGATAAGATGAATGCAGCCACAATGTTGGGGCAGTCAAAAAATGTATATCAGTCAGAAATAGATGCTGTTTGCGAATTGGCAGACTTTTTTAGATACAATGTCCAGTATATGACGGAAATGTATTCAGGTCAGCCTGAGAGTGTACGTGGTATCTGGAATAGATTGGAATACAGGCCATTAGAGGGTTTTGTTTTTGCATTGACACCTTTTAACTTTACATCTATTGCAGCCAATCTTTGTGGTGCCCCGGCTATGCTTGGAAATACTGTAGTTTGGAAACCCGCGGAAACACAAATTTATTCTGCGGCTGTCATCATGGAGATTTATGAAGAAGCAGGACTTCCTCCCGGAGTGATCAATCTCATCTATGTAGATGGACCACCAGCAGGCGATGTGATTTTTAATCATCCGGATTTTGCAGGTATTCATTTTACAGGAAGTACAGGTGTATTTCAGAAAATATGGAAAACCATTGGTGAAAACATCAATAAATACAAAACCTATCCTCGATTAGTAGGAGAGACCGGTGGTAAAGATTTTGTGGTGGCGCACCCTTCAGCAGATGCCAAAGAAGTAGCTGTAGCCTTATCTAGAGGTGCCTTTGAATTCCAAGGACAAAAATGTTCTGCAGCATCAAGGGCTTATATACCACAGTCACATTGGGCCGATGTCTCTAAATACTTGAAGCAAGATCTTGCTGATTTTAAAATGGGAACACCAGAAGATTTTAGAAATTTTGTCAATGCTGTCATAGACGAACGAGCTTTTGACAAAATCACATCTTACATTGCCGCAGCAAAAAATGATCCTCAGGTGGAGATCATAGCAGGTGGTAATTTCGATAAGTCTAAAGGATATTTTATTGAACCTACCGTCATAAAGGTTTCTGATCCTTATTATACTACCATGTGCGAAGAGCTTTTTGGTCCGGTTTTGACCATATTTGTATATGAAGATGATCAGTACGAAGCCACATTGGATATCGTAGATAAAACAGGACCTTATGCTTTGACCGGTGCACTCTTTTCTAAAGATAGGTATGCTCTTAAAGTAGGATTTGATAAACTCAGAAACGCCGCAGGCAACTTTTACATCAATGACAAACCGACCGGTGCAGTCGTAGGTCAGCAACCCTTCGGAGGAGCAAGAGCATCAGGAACCAACGATAAAGCAGGATCTATTTTGAACTTATTTAGATGGGTTTCTGTCAGAACAATAAAAGAAAACTTTGTACCACCCGTGGATTATACCTATCCATTTTTGGGAGAAGAGTAAGAAATTATGCCGCCATTGTGCGGCATTTTTTTTTAGGTGGCTACGGTTATCTCTCAGCCACCAAAGATGCATTAGGTGATTGAGCGGAGTCGAAATCACACATTACAGCGGAGTCAAAATCGCACTCTTCCAATCGTGGATTCACTTCGACTTCACTACGCGCTCAGCACAGCACTGCTATCGCTCAGCCACCAAAGATGCATTAGGTGATTGAGCGGAGTCGAAATCACACATTACAGCGGAGTCGAAATCACACTCCGTCATTTCTACTACTTCTTAGTCTCATACTGCATTTCCTTAAACAAGGTGTCAGCTGATTTTCCAAGGTTAGATATCAGATATTTTACATCTTTGGCTAGGGGATCATTGGGGTATTTGGTCAAAAAATCCTGATATATCTTACCCGCATCTTCATATTTCTTTAATCGGGAGTCTGTTTCAAAAGCTTGTAAAAACAGAGCCAATTTGGCATCCTTGTGATCCGGATAATATTTATGAACCCAATCATAAAAACCTATGGAGCGGTGTATATCTCCCAATGCTCTGCACAAATCAGCAGCAACCATAAGATAGTCGGGTGCTGCTTTATTTCCAGCAAAACCTAATGCAAACGCTTCGGCTTGATTGATAAATTCTAAAGCTTTTTTATCATTTAGTCCATTGGCATTGGCTTGCAGCGTAACATCTTTTTTAAGCAGCTCAAAGTGTTTCTGATCATTGATTATACTTCTTGATGCACTTTCTTTGATACTTTTTGCTCTGGGGTCGTTAGGAAAACTTTTGATAAAACCGGCATATAAAATAGCACTGATTTCTTTATCATCCTTTTGATTCCATGAAGTTGCCAATTCAAAAAGTACATCCTTTTCTTGATTTGGGTTGGATTTTAACAACTCAGCCATAAACGTTTCTTTCATATTCTCCTGACCAGGTTGTGTACTGTATTGGATGGCTTTACGGTACAAGTTGTTTTTTACTGCCTGATCTTTTGTACTTTGGATTTCGGCACCAATTTTATGGATTAGTTTCATCCAAGTGGTGTCAGATTTTGTTGTATTATATACTTTTTCTAAACTACTCAAGGTCTCCGGTTGGGTTGATGTATCAGTTTTGCACGACCACAAAAAGCAAAGTAAAACCAAGGTACTTCCTACTATTCTCATTAAAATATATTTTAGAGCTAAACATTAAAAAAAATATAAAGGTTTAGGTGAAAAATATTATGGATATATTATAATAAAAACATAAGTGTTAAAGATTGACTTAAAATGACCTATAATTTTCTTGCCTAATAAATATTTTGAATGATATATATTATAGTGTTTTTTTTGAAAAAATGCCGATTTTTTATATAATTTTGAGCGATTAATTCATGGTCTTATGAAGTCTTTTTATACCAACTTATTGATTTTGGGAATGATGGGAATTTTAAGTTTTGGAAATGCGCAGTCTGATTTTCCTTACCAAAAACCTGACGATAACATATTATCTTTGGCAGATGCAAAGCCCGCTCCAAGTATAAGAATGAAATACGATGCCAGTACGGCAGTTCTTCTTTTTAGAAATGCTTATAAAAGCATTGAAGAACTTTCTGAACCAGAGGTCAAATTAGCTGGAATCAGGATAAATCCATTAACTAATGGCCCTAGCCGAGCTACATACTTTAATGAAATTAAAATTTTGGATATCAAATCCGGAAAGCAGCATCCTGTAGCAGGTCAACCAGAAAATCCTCAATTAAGCAATTTTACCTGGTCTTACCGACAAGAAAAAATCGCTTTTACGCATACTGTAAAAAATGGAGTGGAACTTTGGGTATTGGATATAGCCACTCGCCAATGTAAAAAATTAAGTGATGCTACCCTAAACGCAGCCATCGGCAATACTTTTATCTGGAGTAGGGATGATCAGTATCTTTACACTACCGTATTGCCAAAGCAAAGGAAGTCTTTGATAGATAGTAAGACCAACGTTCCTTCTGGTCCCGTAATTTCCGAAAATGATGGTCAAAAAGCTCAAAACCGCACGTTTCAGGATTTACTGAGAAATGCTACGGATGAAGCCAATTTCGAAACCATTGCTACTTCTGAGATTCATCAAATAGATTTAAATGGAAATGCTAAGTTGATCAAACCAGCAGCTATGTTTATGGGTATGAGTTTCTCTCCTGACGGAAATTATTTGATGACTTATGCGTTGGAAAAACCATTTTCATACATTGTAACCTATGACCGTTTTCCGACACAAATCAATATTTCAGATAAAAATGGTAAGCTGATCAAGAACCTGCATAAATATCCATTGACAGAAGAATTGCCCAAAGGTTTTATGGCTGTTAGGAAAGGTCCCAGAAGTTTTCAATGGCGATCTGACAAGCCTGCAACCATCGTTTGGGTAGAAGCCTTGGATAATGGAGATCCGGCGGTGGAAGTAGCAGAAAGAGATGCAGTATATGCTCAAGAAGCCCCTTTTAGCGGCGAACCCAAGTTAATGGCAAAAACAAAAGAGCGATTTGCTGGCATTCAATGGGGAAATGATGAAGTGGCCGTATTGTTTGAGAGATGGTGGAATACCCGAAATGAGCGTACCTTGGTTTTTAATCCAAGTAATGCTGATTTGGCCCCCAAATTATTTAACGAAAGGAATTCACAGGACACCTATTCAGACCCGGGAAGTTTTATTACTACCAGAAATCAGTTTCTATCTAACACCTTGGAACTTACGGATGGTAAGCTGTACATGATCGGAGATGGATTCTCCAAAGAAGGCAAATTTCCTTTTGTAGATGAATATAAATTGGCTGACTTTAGTAAAAAACGCTTGTATCACAGCAAAGAGACCCAACGTTTGGAGCAAATAGTAACCCATGTTGATATCAAAAAAGGTCTTTATCTGACCCGTTTAGAATCTAAGAATGAATATCCCAATTTCTACATCAGAAACATTCTTAAAAATGATCTAAAGCAGATTTCATTTAATGAAAATCCTTTCAAAGTACTTTCGGATGTGCACAAAGAAGTGATCCGTTATAAAAGACCTGATGGAGTGGAGTTATCTGCTACTTTATACCTTCCTGCTGGATATGATAAGGTCAAAAAAGAAAAAATGCCCATGATTATGTGGGCTTATCCTACAGAATTTAAGGATAAAAATAGTGCAGGTCAGGTTACGGCTAATGCCAATGAGTTTACTTTTCCATTTTATGGGTCTCCATTATATTGGCTCAATAAAGGCTATGTAGTCTTAGATGATGCTTCTTTTCCTATAGTAGGAGAGGGCAAGGCTGAACCTAATGACACCTTTATACCACAACTCGTAGCCAATGCTAAAGCTGCTATAGATGCAGTAGATTCGCTAGGTTACATAGACAGGGCCAAAGTAGCTGTAGGTGGTCATAGTTACGGTGCATTTATGACAGCCAACTTACTGACCCATTCAGATCTTTTTGCAGCCGGTATAGCCAGAAGTGGTGCTTATAACAGAACATTGACACCTTTTGGATTTCAATCAGAGGAGCGAAATTACTGGGAAGCTCCTGAAGTTTATGATGCTGTGTCTCCTTTTCAACATGCAGATAAAATGAAATCTCCATTGCTGTTGATACATGGCGAAGATGATAACAATCCAGGAACATTCCCCATGCAAACAGAGCGTTATTTCAATGCTTTAAAAGGACTTGGCGCCACCGCTAGAATGGTGATGTTACCTAAAGAAAGTCATGGTTATGCCGCCAGAGAATCGATTTTGCATATGCTTTGGGAGCAAGATCAATGGCTTGAAAAATACGTCAAAAATAATGTAAAGGCCATAAAACCATAATTAACATAATAGTAATACTTGGTACTTTTTTGGCATTTTTTAAGTTGTTAACTTTGCTTTTCTAATTTTACAATAGTACTCATGCGCCAGATTTTTTTCCTTATCTTCTCTTTTTGGGTGTTGGTTGCATCCGCACAAAGTACGATGTTGCAGAGCGGGCCGATGTTGGGTCCCATGACATTAAGAGATGCTACGATTTGGGTACAAACCAAACAAATCAGTTTTGTACAAATTGAATATAGAGTAAAAGGAAGTGCCGACCCATTTACAGAATCTCCCATCATTATTGCTGATGCGGCCAATCATTTTATAGGAACCGTGCATCTGACCAATCTTATGCCCGGCACTACCTACGAATACAAAGTTAGGATCAAAAATGAGTATTTAAGCTTTCCTTATCCATTGGAATTTAAAACTCAGGAACATTGGCAATTTAGAAAAGAAGCACCTGATTTTACTTTTGGAGCAGGTTCATGTTTTTATATCAATGATACTACCTTTGACCGTCCGGGAAAACCATATGGTGGTGAATATGAAATCATAAAACATATGGTACAGAGTAAGCCGGATTTTATGCTATGGCTGGGAGATAATGTATATTTAAGAGAGGGAGATTATGAAAGTAGATCAGGTATTTTTTACAGAAATATGCATACTCGATCACTTCCTGAATTGCAGCCCATGCTTGCAGCAATGCCCCATTATGCTATTTGGGATGATCATGATTATGGACCTAATGATTCAGATTGGACTTATCCACTCAAAAGTCATGCTTTAGAAGCTTTTAAAAAGTATTGGCCATCTGAATCTTATGGCGCCGGTCACACAGATGGTATTACCAGTGGTTTTGAGTGGAATGATTGTCAGTTTTTTCTCTTAGACAATAGATGGTATAGAACGGTACAAAAAGAGAATGGCACCATCCTTGGCGATATTCAAAAATATTGGTTTAAGGAAGCTTTATTGGCTAGTACCGCTAGTTTTAAGTTTGTAGCTATTGGTGGCCAAGTACTTAGTGATTTTGAAAAATATGAAAATTATGCAAATTATAAAGACGAGCGACAGGAATTGATAGATTTTATAGACGAACATCAGATCAAAAATGTGATTTTTCTTACCGGTGATCGTCATCATTCTGAGATTTCTAAATTGACCACACCCAATGGTATCACTATTTATGATGTTACTTCTTCAGCTATGACATCCACCACCTATGACCACAGCAAAGAACCAAACAACTTTCGGGTTCCTGGAAGTATGATTACGGAAAGAAATTTTGCAGTATTCAAAGTGAGCGGCGATCGAAAAAACAGAAAACTGAGTGCTGTATTTAAGAATACACAAGGTAAAGAAGTTTATCATTTTAGTTTTTAATCATTAACTTTTAAGGTATAAAGCATGAAAATGCAAATCAGATTTTTTATAGTTTTTCAAATAGTTTTGTTAAAGTTCACACTATCGTGGTGCCAGCCTGTTTATATGGGCTCTCAAATCTCTAATGGCATTATGACAGGAGGTTGTATTTCAGGTTGTGTTACCCCAGGAATGCCTGGTAATCCAGGTTTTATTTGTAATCCAGGTGGTTCGGGAAATCATGCGACTCAAACCATCAACCAAACAATAACTGTACCGGGAGGACAATACGTTACTATTCTTGCAAATACACAAGAATGTGATCCAAGTACTGATGGATTAGATACAGGCGATTTTTTTATTGTGAATGGAGTGCCCATAGTGACAGGAGTCACCAATACTAGAATTAATTATCAGGGTTGTTTTTACAATCAATGTTCTTCGGATCAGGACATCGTAGTCACCCTGATTGTTAACAGAAGGGATGAAACAATTGAGTTAGACTGGCTTTTTTCTTCCATGGATCCTGGTTTTTGTATACCTATTGGTAACCCAACTACACCTACATTTACTCAAGTTGGTCCTGTTTGTGAGGGAGACCCCTTTACTTTACCAACAACATCAAACAATGGAATTACTGGTGTCTGGTCCCCTGCTGAAAATAATTTATCCACAACTACTTATACTTTTACACCTACAAATGGACCTTGTGCTTCTACGACAACTATGGAAGTGGTGGTCAATCCACCCCAAAGTGCCACTTTTACACACAACGATTTCTGTGCACCCACCTCTGGGGCAGCCAATATCACTGGAGTACCCGGAGGAACATTTAGCTTTGCGCCTCCTGGAGGTGGAGGAGCAACCATTAATCCTGCCACAGGTGTGATTTCAGGGGCTACAGGAGGCACTACATACAATGTCATATATACTTCTCCAGGACCTTGTCCTGGCGGAGAAATGGTTTCTGTAACCGCAACACCTGGACCTTCGGGCACCTTGTCAGGAACGGCTACACTATGCCCGGGCGAATGTGCTACCTTTTCTTTTAATTTTACCAGCGGAAGTGAACCATATACCATTAACTTGTCCGCAAACCCTGGCATTCCATTGCCGCCCATCCCTGGTGTGTCTGCCAGTCAAGTATTCACCATTTGTTACGGTGGGCCAGGTATATTTCCTACTATTGATTTAAGTACCTTTACGATCACCATACCTTCCGTCATTACGGGTTCGGGATCTTTGACACTTACCGGGATATCTGATGGTTCAGGTTGTCCAGGTACCGCATCAGGAAGCTTTAATCTTACTTTAAGTCCCGCTCCGACAGCGCAGCCTGCAGGTCCTTTGACAGCATGTGCTGACGCCAATGGTAATGGTACTTTTAATCTGACATCACTCAATAATACTGTAAATGGTGGAAATGGAAGTTTAATCGTGGGTTGGTTTGAAGATATGGATGCCACGATTCCAATTGCCAATCCAGCGGCTTATGTTTCATCAGGTGGTACCGTGTATGCCAATGTATCCAATAGCTCCTGTGAATCTGCTACTGTTGCTGTGCAATTGAATGTAGAAATGGGCGATGTGCCATTTATCAGTATGTTATGTGCAGAATCAGGTATGGAAGATTGTAGTCTTTGTCTAGTGGGCAATACTATTGACCTTGATTTTTTATTCGGAAATGGAAATAATTATACAGTCACCGTTAGAAATACTAATACTTCAGTCAATTACACAGGCTTGGTAAATAACACTACACCTTTGTCTGTGCCTATTGCTACGAGTACCACTTTTGAGCTCATATCCATACAACCTGTTTCTGGATGTCCAAATTTTGCCACCTATGGTGACCAAGTTAATGTAACTATAGTACCTGCACCAGACATTGACCCGGTCAATATCGCCCCTGCTTGTAGTGAAGTTGTGCTACCACCCATTACGGGTAGCAATTTATCCGGAAATGAATTGTATTACACAGGTCCTAATGGTACGGGTACGGTTTACAATCCGGGAGACATGATCTTTACTTCACAATTGTTATATGTATATGATAATAATGCAGGTTGTGATGATGAAGAACAAATTCCAATCACGATACTCCCGGCCGTGTCCTTTGATGAGGTTGCGGACCTTACTGCCTGCACATCAGCAATACTGCCCGCCATTACAGGTACTGGCATATCAAACGCAGTAGTCTATAACACTAGCCCAAATGGAACGGGTACGTCCTATACTGTGGGTACTATCGTAACCCAGTCTGTTACACTTTATGTTTTTGATCCGAATGCTGATCCAGCTTGTGTGGCAGGGTTAGTTGATATCGTGGTGACTATCCAAGGTCAACCGGTTGTTCCAGTTATATTACCGGTGAGTTGTGGTGGCGGAAATGGTAATGCTTCAGTAACAATCAATGCGCCAACGGGAAGTAATTTTCAATACAGTATTGATGGTGGTGCTTTTCAGCCTGGTTTAGTTTTTTCAGGATTAACCAATGGGTCGCATACGATCATTGTACAGGACATCAATACCACCTGCGAAAATACGCTGACTTTTAATGTAGCTTGTGACTGTAGTGCACCAGCAATAATTACTTTGCCACAGACTAACGGAAGCGTATGTTTTGGTCAACCATTGATTTTAAATAATGTTACTTTTGGCGGAGCAGCAAATCAGGTTGTTATTTCTACTAACGGTGCTGGAGTACTTTCTGGACCAACATACACGATCACACCATTTAATATATCTTACATTCCAGTATTAGCTGATGTAGGAAAGATAGTCAATATAACGTTTACTTCCAATGATCCTGATGGCACAGGTCCTTGTCCTCCCGAAACCATAGTGTTCCAGCTGAATGTTAGATCGCTACCCAATGGCAATATCCAAGGCCCGACGCAAACCTGTACCGGTAGTAATATTACATTATCAGCATCTGGAGGTGTGTCCTATGTATGGTCCAGCAATGGAGGCACTAATGCTTCAGCAACATTCAATAATTTGACCAATAATGCCACCTACAGTGTCACGATTACTGATGGAAACGGTTGTAAAGATACGGTGTCGTACGCCGTAGAAATAAAGACCTTAAGTGCCGGAAGAGATACCTCAGCTTCATTTTGTAAAGTAACGTCTCAAACGGTCAACTTATTTAACTATTTAACTTCTGGAACACCTAATAATGGTATTTGGAAGATAGGCAATGATACGATCAAAACCGCAAATAATTATGTAATTACCGATTTGCCCGTTGGCAATCAAATATTACTATATATTCTTGAGGACCCCATCTGTGGGCGTGACACAGCAAGATTGGTGGTGAGTATGAGATTGAGCAATAATGCGGGCACGGATGGGATTTTTCAATTTTGTTCAGGTTATAATGTAACTACGTCTTTAGATCAGTTTCTGGGTACTTACGATGGCAATGGTACTTGGATCGTCAGACCTGCTACCAATAGGATTAAAATCAATCAGCCTAATCTTGAAATCAACAACCCACCCGCAGGTAATTACACCATTTCACACATCATACCTGAAAATGGCTGCCCTGCAGATACGGCATTGATAAACATTACGGTATTTGATCAAGATGCAGGTGAAGATAATACGACCACCTTGTGTATTGGATCCACCATAGATTTAAGGTCACTCATCAAAGCGACCAATCTGAATGGAAATATTCAAAATGTCAATAATTATAACGGTTTCAGCGGTACTACTTGGAATACAAATGGGCTAATGGCTGGTGCGTATTCATTTTTATATATTGTACCCATACCTCAATTTCCAGCTTCGTCTGTGTTTTGTGAGCCCGATACCGCGGTATTTAGGATTACAATTCAGTCTTCACTTACTGCAGGAACAGATAGACAATCCAGTTTTTGTGAAGGTGCTACACTTACGTTAAGTCAATTTTTGTCCAGTCAGGCCAATCCAGGAGGAACTTTTTATTTGAATAATCAGATCGTACCCAATGGCATTTTCAATCCACCTGCGAATCAAAATACGTTTAACTTTTCTTACATTGTAGGAGATGGGAACTTATGTCCGAGAGATACTGCATTTATTACTTTAAGTAAAACCGCAAAACCCATTTCAAGCATAGTGGCCATAGATGATATTTGTATAGGCAAATGTCGTACTTTACAAATAAATACAAATGCTGGTGCAGGGGCTACTGTGTATGTCTCGGCTTCATCAACTCAAAATGCGGCAAACATCCGACAGCAGTTTGTGACCACACCTTCTGGCAGTATCACTGTCAATATATGTGGATCGACCAGTGCGCCATTTAATTTCAATAATTGGCCAGTCAATAGTGATGTGACGGTAAAGCTTGATAGTATTAAGTTTAGTGGAAATAATGGGTGTCTTTTTACTTACAATATAGAAGAGAAGTTTACCATTCTACCCCAAACGGTAAAATCCATCAATGCTTTAATTTGTAAAGATGAAGTCTTATCGATAGGAAATCAAGTCTTCTCGTTTTCCAATCCTTCGGGGACTGCAACCCTTGTTTCATCGGATCCCAACGCCTGTGATACCATTGCCAATGTGGCCCTAAGGTTTTATGATGTGCCCAAAGGAAGCCTCATCATATCAGAGTGTGATCAAAGTAGACCATACACAATAGGAAATCAAACTTTTACATTTTCAAACCCTAAAGGTGATGTCATTTTGAAAGGTGCTTCTGTAAATGGATGTGACAGTACGGTTGCAGTGGAGATAAAGTATGAAAAGCAAGTCATCAGTGGAAGTGTTAGTTTTTCTACTTGTTTAGAAAAATTGGATTACTTAGGAACGTCTTTCGACAAAAACAACCCTACCGGATCTATTTTGTTACCCGGTGTTGCGGTTGGTGGCTGCGATAGTTTGGTGATCGTAAATGTTATTTTTACGCCATTTACTTTTACGAATAGTCTCAGCTACTCATGTGAAGAATCTTCTGCAACCCTTACTTTGAATCTGGCATCTCATCCTGGTCCGTATGTTATAACATTGGATGGTGTGGTGCTTCAGAATGCAGCTAATCTGCCCTTCAGTGCTCAGGTAAATGCTGGCAACCATACAGTGATTATTACAAGTCCTGAAGGATGTACCGATACTGTAAATATTTCGGTCGATGCTGTGAATGCTGGCCCCGATGTACAATTGACTCAAGCGCCAATAGGAAATGGAAGTGTGCAGATATCTACTATCGCTCCCCAAAATACCATATTTGACTTATCTTGGTCACCATCCAATACTTTAACCTGTGATGATTGTTTGAATCCGGTAGCCAACCCTGCGGCAACCACCACTTATACCCTAAGTTATTTATATGGCAATAAGTGTCCTGCTTCTAGACAGATTACTATCGAACGGATCAACACCAATATTGTACTCCCTAATATTTTTCATCCTAATAGCGGTGCCAATGGTTCCTTTTTTGTTCAATTTCCTGAAAAAGTAACGGGCGTCGTAAAAAGAATGTCTATTTACGATAGATGGGGCAATTTGGTTTTTGAAGCTAAAAATGTTCCACCAAACGATCCTGGCGTAGGTTGGAAAGGTGATTTTGGCAACAATGGGGATGCGGTACCCGGTGTGTATGTGTATTTGATTGAAGTAATGTTGGATATTGATGGCAGTACTAGACAATTTTCAGGTGACATTACTTTGGTGAAGTAAGTAAGTGATGCTGAAAATAGCTTGGTCAGAAACGTATAAATATGCTTTGCCTGATGGTCATAGGTTTCCCATGATCAAATATGAGCTTTTGCCGGAGCAGTTGATTTATGAGGGTACGGTAAAGGAAGATGCTTTTTTCAATCCCACGCCCTTAAGTGATGATCTCATTTTACTCACACATTCCGAAACGTATTTGTCAAAACTGAATCATCAACTCCTGACCGCCAAAGAAGTCAGAAATATTGGATTTCCTATGACGCCACAGCTTGTATTGCGTGGAAAACATATTGCTCACGGTACCTATTTATGTGCTCAACATGCGATGACTCATGGGATTGCGATGAATATAGCCGGAGGCACCCATCATTCTTTTGCTGATAGGGGAGAAGGCTTTTGTGTTTTTAATGACGTAGCTATAGCCACAAATATTTTATTAAAAGATCATCCCAATATTAAAGTGTTGATTGTCGATTTGGATGTCCATCAAGGCAATGGTACTGCCCGTATTTTCGAAGAGCAACCTCGGGTCTTTACATTTTCTATGCACGGGGAAAGAAACTATCCTACTAGAAAAGAAAGATCAAGTTTAGACATTGGTTTGCCAGATGGATGTGATGATGCTTCTTATTTGAAAACCCTTGAAGAAGTATTACCTCATATTTTAGATACTTTTGAACCCAATTTTATCTTTTATTTATCGGGCGTAGATGTACTTCAAACTGATAAATTGGGTCGATTGGCATTAACCAAGCAAGGCTGCAAAGCCAGGGATAAATATGTAATCGAGACTGCAAAAAGACAACAAATACCTATAGCTATCAGCATGGCAGGTGGATATTCCGAAAAACTATCCGATATCATTGATGCACATGCCAACACGTTTAGATTGGCTCAGGAAGTGTTTTTTTAGCTTCTAGATATGAGTGTTCATATTTATTTGTGTCAGCTTTGTATTTTGTAAATTGGGTCCAAGAACCATTTGAGTGAATTGAGTATATTTGCATTATAATTTTATCGCAAATGACGATGAATTTTGAAGTTGTTAAAAGTGTCTCCCCAGAAGGTTTGCATGATTATTTTAATATAGTAGATTTTAAAAAATTAGGGGATGTGTAGCGCTATGAGTTAATTAGGGCTTGCTTGGTGTAATATATATTATTGATTATCAATTTTATACATTTAAATTTATTGATTTCGATGCACGGATTTTCTGCAATACTCATGAATCATTTGCACTTCAATTTAACTTTTGCCTTGAGCCGGCCTTCCCTTCCTTGTCAGGTGCCTTCACTTCTCGCATTGCCATACTCG
>CAZGMB010000065.1:0-29027 GCA_964526715.1 uncultured Aureispira sp.
CAGTAAATTTATGCCGGATAATGTAGCTATCATCAAGGATCAGATGATGGATGTTCCGCCTTTGTTCCAATTGATCAGGGAGGAATCGGGGCTGAGTTTGAGAGAGATGTACCAGGTTTTTAATATGGGTCACAGACTGGAAACCTATGTGTCTGACGAGAGCTGTGCACATGAAATGATTTCAATGGCTGCAAATTTGGGTATTGATGCAGCCATCATCGGTAAAGTAGTGCCTGCCAAAGGTAAAGAAATACATATACAAACACCAGAAGAAAAGATAGTTTATTCTTACTAATATCACTTATTTATTTATGCAAATACAAAAAAATCAAGTAGTGAAGTTGCACTACAAACTTAATGAAGACGACGCACAAGGAGAGCTTATAGAAGAAACTTACAGCGCAGAGCCTTTAGAATTTATATTTGGAGTGGGTATGATGTTGCCGTCCTTTGAAGAGTTCTTAGAAAATAAAGTAGCTGGAGATCACTTTGCATTCACCTTGGAACCACAAGATGCTTATGGTGAATATGAAGATCAGGCAGTGGTAGAAATTCCTATTCAAAGTTTTGCTGATGACCAAGGCAATGTTGACAGGACTAAATTATTGGCAGGTGCCCCTTTGACTATGCATGATCACGAGGGTAGAACATACAGAGGTGTTGTCTTAGATCCCAAAGAAGATTCCATAACTGTTGATTTTAATCATCCTATGGCTGGATATACCCTTCACTTTCAAGGAGAAATATTAACTGTAAGAGCTGCAACAGCTTCAGAGTTGGACCATGGGCATGTACACCATGATGGGATGGATCATGATTGATAATAATATTCGCTTATCGTTTTAGAAATGTAGATTCAATATCGTTGAGTTGAGAAAGCACTTAGAAGTTGATGCCTATAAATGACTTTTCGTTTGCATTGTAGGATTGTCTTTAAGACAATGAAATGATTAACCCAACGATATTGAATTCATTTTTTAAATTTTACTTAAACTTAAATCAAAATTGAAGTAGTTACATTAAAATTGTAATCTATTTGGGTATTGTTTTTTTAATAAAGTTGTTATTTTTTTAAATTTTACTTTTTTTATGGTTTAAGATGATTTTGATGAAAGGTTTTGTTTTATCTTCGTATTTGATAATAAGAACCAAGTCATGGAAGACCAAATATCTAGCACGGAAAATAGAAACTTTAAGTTCAAGGAGCTTAAAGTGTATTCGTCTACGGAGTGGCTTGCGGACAACAGGAAGAAATACCGCCAGGTTTTTGAGAAAAGTGAAACTAGTTACATATACACAGAGCTTTCATTTTATAATAAATTATTTGACAGGGATCATTGGGATGTAGATATAGAACTCAGATGTTTTGATGTTAAAAGTTCGAAAAAGAAAGTGTGTAATCTCACCTTTAGAAAAAAAATTTCCAAACATGATAATATTGTCTTCATCAGAGAAGGATGGGGCAACAAGAAAGAAGGTACTTTCTGGAAAAAAGGCACTTATTATTGGGAAGCTTGGATAGATGGTGTATTGACTGGATCAAAATATTTTTATGTTGAAGATTTTGCATCGGTTTTGCAGCATGATGCTAATCCGCATCCGGTAAAACTAAAAACATTAAGGCTTTATGAAGGACAGTATGATGATGTCATAGAAGAAGAACGAAATTATCTAATGACCTTTCCGTCCGAACAAACTCGTTACGTTTATACTGAGATTCATTTAGTAAATAAAGTAAAGACCGAAAACTGGCATTGTGAGTTGTTTGTGAAATTTTACAATCAAGCACGGGAATTGAAAGGCCAGGTAACACGATTGACCCATATCAAAAAAGATGAGGATTTTATAAAAGTCACTGCTGGTTGGGGCGCCAATACCAAAGGTTCTTGGAAACCAGGCTGGTACACAGTAGAAGTCATTTTTATGGATTATCTGCTTGCATCTGTGGAGTTTGAAGTGGGAGATGATGCTATTTCAGGATTTCCTTTTGTAAAAACTTCAGAAAGTGGATTTATAAATGGACCCGACATCGGCGACGAGCATGAAACCTTTGAAGATGTGTACCAAAGATTGGATCAACTTATAGGTCTACAGCAACTCAAAAGGCAGGTAAAGGATCATGCCAAATATCTTGAGTTCATCAACTTGCGTAGGCAAAAGGGATTTGAAGAGTTGAATACTTTAAATTTACACAGCGTATTTAAAGGAAATCCAGGTACTGGCAAGACTACCGTGGCAAAACTTATGGGACAAATCTACAAAAAGATGGGCTTGCTGTCCAAAGGTCATGTGGTAGAAGTTGATAGAGTTGATTTGGTTGGAGAATACATAGGGCAAACTGCTCCCAAAACCAAAGAAGCCATAGAACGTGCCAAAGGTGGCGTGCTTTTTATTGACGAAGCTTATGCCCTCGCCCGTGCCAATGATGACGCTAAAGACTTTGGGAAAGAAGCCGTAGAAATTCTAATCAAAGAGCTCTCCAGTGGTAAAGGTGATATGGCTGTGATTGTGGCAGGATATCCTAAAGAAATGGATTATTTTCTAAATTCCAATCCGGGGTTAAAATCGAGATTTACGCATCAGTTTGATTTTCAGGATTATACGCCGCAAGAATTATTGGAAATCGCCTTACTCAAAGCTGAAAGAATGGAAGTTTTTTTTTCAGAAAACAGTTTAAAACTATTAAAAGAAATCATAACTAGAGCTTACCGAGAACGCAGCATTTCCTTTGGTAATGCGAGATACATTCAAGATTTGCTCGATAAAGTAAAAATAAATTTAGGACTTAGAATCATGAATCGAAAAAGTCCTAAAAGGCTCACCAAAGCCCAACTATGTGAAGTAGTCGAAGCGGATGTACTGCCATTGAAATCAAAAATGATACAAAAACTGCCTGAGATACCCGTCGATGAAGAGTTATTGTCCGCTGCCATGGACGAATTAGAAGCATTGGTAGGTATTGATAATGTAAAACAGCAAATTAAAGAAATGGTGAGCATCGTAAGATATCACAATGCCATAGGTAAAAATGTACTTTCGGTCTTTTCTTTGCATACCGTGCTCATAGGAAATCCTGGAACAGGCAAAACCACGGTGGCTCGTATTCTAGCAAAACTCTATAAAGCTTTAGGTTTGCTGGAGCGTGGTCATATAGTAGAGACTGATAGGCAAGGATTGGTAGCTGGTTTTGTAGGCCAGACAGCCATTAAGACAGCTGAGAAAATAGATCAGGCTTTAGATGGTGTATTATTTATAGATGAAGCCTATGCTTTGAGCAATTTTAACGGAAGTCAAGGTGATTTTGGTCATGAAGTGATACAGACCCTTCTTAAAAAAATGGAAGATTATAGAGGCAGACTTTTTGTGATTGTAGCCGGATATCCCGATCAAATGGATGTATTTTTGAAGGCAAATCCAGGATTAAGTTCTCGATTTGATAAGACATATGCTTTTGAAGACTATACCACCACGCAGCTCATGGAGATCGCTGTCCAAATGCTTTTAAGTGAAGGATACAAATGTGATCCAAAATCCAAGAGTGCCCTGGTTCAGGCATTAACTGAGATGTATGACAAAAAAGAAAAATACTTTGGAAATGCCCGTGCAGTCAGAAAACTAGTGTTAGACATCATCAAGTATCAAAATCTTAGAATTGCGGAAGGATTGACCAAATCTGAAAATCTCAAACCCAATATCATAAACAGTAATGATGTTATCTTAGCTCAGAAGGCATTAATCACTATAAAACCCAATAAATCATCTATTGGTTATAAATGATTTATTGAGCCTATCTATAATATTGTTTTATCACGACCTGATTAGCAAAACCTTACCCAAGTTTGGATAAAGATGTATTTTGGCACTTGCCCCTTTCGGTTATTATACTACTCTGATACAGGCTTGAAATTTGCCAAACAATTTTTAATTCGACTTACGGCTTCTATTAGATCTTCATCTGCAGCTGCGTAAGATAGTCTGATACATCGGTCGTCTCCAAATGCTGATCCTGATACGGTTCCAACATGTGCTTCTGTGAGCATAGCTTCTGCAAAATCATCAGCGTTTTCTATTGTTACGTTACCATTGGTGGTACCAAAATAAGCACTTACATCCGGAAATACATAAAACGCACCTTGAGGTTGGTTGACTTTGATACCTGGAACATCTTTTAGGTGAGTAATGACAAGGTCTCTGCGTCTTAAGAAAGCTTTTTTCATTTCCATAGCTTCTGTTTTTTCAGCACGAAGAGCAACAGCTGCTGCTTCTTGACTAAATGACGCTGCACCTGAGGTGATTTGGCCCTGAACTTTATTGCAAGCATCAGCCAACCACTGTGGTCCACCCATATAACCTAATCTCCATCCGGTCATAGAAAATCCTTTAGAAAATCCATTGACCGTAGCTGTCCGTTCTCTCATGCTTTCAAAGGCTCCAATACTGGCGTGTTTGCCTATAAAATTGATGTACTCGTAGATCTCATCAGAAACCACTAATATATCATGTTGGGATACCACATCTGCAATAGCTTGCAATTCGTCATAAGTATATACAGACCCTGTAGGATTACAAGGAGAAGAAAATATAAGCAATTTTGACTTTGGTGTTATGGCCGATTTGATTTGTTCAGCAGTAACCTTAAAGTCATCTTCTATGCCGGCAGCAATGACCACGGGCATTCCACCTGCAAATTTGACTATTTCTACGTAGGATACCCAATATGGTCCCAGGATGATGGCTTCATCCCCTTCGTTAAGTGTGGCCATGCAAATGTTGGCTATAGATTGTTTGGCACCATTAGAAACTACAATTTGTGAAGGTTTAAAATGGAGGTCATTTTCATCTTTGAACTTTTCACAGATGGCATTTCTGAGATCCATAGTTCCTGGTACAGGAGTATATTTAGTATTTCCCTTTTTTAGTGCATTATATGCGGCATCTTTAATGAATTCTGGTGTATCAAAATCCGGCTCACCTAGACTGAGGCTGATGACGTGTACTCCTTTAGCCGCTAAATCTCTGGATTTTTGAGCCATTCTTATGGTGGCTGATTCTTCCATAGCCTGCACTTTTGCAGAAATCATTAAGTTGGGTTGTATACTCATTTGCTATTTAATTATTTGGAAATATTTCTTAATATGTTGAGGTTGCAAAAGTAATAAATATTATTAAATGGTATCGTTGGTTAAATATAATGAGTTGTTAATAAATATTGAATAAGATAAAATACCATAATTTTTAGTTAAAAACACAAATATAGGCCAAGTGAAATCTAAAATTTTCATACTTTTGACCAAAATATTCAATAATATGATGTCAATTTTCAAGTATTTTAAGCTATTGATGGTATTCTTTTGTATCTTTATCATGATAGACAATACAGATGCACAAGTTAGAAAGAGAACAACTTCTACATCTTCAAGAAATAAAAAAGACACCAAAAAGGCAAAAGAGCCATCTACCCCTATTTATGATAGAATAAACGCAGATTTGCTATTTGGTAATCTAGGTTTTTTCAATGGTTTGTTTATTTCTTCAAAGGCTAGTGTAGGATATAATCTGACAAAAAGAATATCTGCAGGTGGTGGTATGCGGTTATTTTATAATCAATATTCATTTCAAGGACCGGATCCATCGTTATTGGATTTAGGTGGTTTTGTTTACGGAAGGGGCAAAATTACCAATGAAATTTACATTCAAGCAGAATATGCTTTTATGAAATACGCCAAAGATCCTGACGGTTTTCCAGTCAGAAGAAGATTTGAAGATGTTTCCATAAATTTTCCATTAGTAGGATTAGGATATATGAGCGGTGGAGATAAATGGAAGTTTGGTATACAATTGATGTACAATACCAATGAAGAAGCTCGTGATTTACAAGGTAATGTGATAGAGTATTGGTTTGGAGCAAGTTATAATTTTTAGACCATAACACTATCATGGTTAAAATAGGAAATACCAATATTGGGGAGTTCCCACTTCTACTCGCCCCCATGGAAGACGTGAGTGACCCACCATTTCGGGCTGTTTGCAAAGAGCAAGGGGCAGATTTGATGTATACAGAGTTTATTTCTGTAGAAGGTCTGATTCGTGATGCAAGCAAAAGTATTCAAAAATTAGATATCTATGACGAAGAGCGTCCTATAGGTATTCAGATTTTTGGGGCAGAGATTGATTCCATGGGTAGAGCCGCAGAAATCGTAGAAGAAGCCAAACCAGAACTCTTGGATATCAATTTTGGATGTCCTGTTAAAAAGGTGGTATGTAAGATGGCAGGTGCAGGTATACTACAAGACATACCTAGGATGATCAAATTAACAGAAAAAGTGGTTAAGTCTACATCATTGCCTGTCACTGTCAAAACGAGGTTGGGTTGGGATGAGAGCACCTTAAATATTGAAGAAGTAGCTGAGCGGTTACAAGATATTGGCATTCAAGCACTTTCCATCCATGGTCGTACTCGAAAACAAATGTATAAAGGTGAAGCCGATTGGACCTTGATTGGTAAAGTAAAAAACAATCCACGCATTCATATCCCTATTTTTGGTAATGGAGATATAGACTCACCTCAAAAAGCTAAGGAATATAAAGAAAGATATGGTGTGGATGGTATCATGATTGGAAGGGCAAGTATCGGTTATCCGTGGATTTTTAGAGATATAAAACATTATTTGGCTACAGGTCAAGTGCCTGATGCACCAAGTATAGATGACCGTGTAGAAATAGCACGTAAACACCTGAATAAAAGCATAGAATGGAAAGGCGAAAGGGTAGGGATTGTAGAAATGAGAAGACATTACACTAATTACTTTAGAGATTTACCAGGTATTAAGGATTTCAGAGCTAAATTGGTAAGTGAGATGGATGGCAGGCTGATCAATGAAATTTTGGATGAAATTAAGGCTTATTATCAGGATGTAATGGTCTAAGCCAAGGATCTGACTTGACTATTTAATTAAAGAACAACAGCTCGAATTGAAATGGTATTTAATATAAAACCGTACGAAAGAAAAATATTTGAACTCATACAAGAGTCAGCAGCAGAATTGAAAGTACCAGTTTATGTCGTGGGTGGATATGTAAGAGACCGCTTGCTTTCTAGAGAATCCAAGGATCTGGATGTAGTATGCGTAGGCGATGGAATTTCTTTAGCTGAGCAACTTGCAGGCAAATTAAGGCCCATGCCATACATTGCTGTGTATCGTAGGTTTGGTACAGCAATGATCAGACATCAAAATCTTGAAGTGGAGTTTGTGGGTGCTAGGAAAGAGTCCTATAGTCCGGATTCAAGAAAGCCGGCTGTGGAAAATGGTACCCTTGAAGACGATCAAAATAGAAGAGACTTTACAATAAATGCATTGGCCGTAAGCCTTAATGAAGACGATTATGGTAGAATAATTGATAGTTTTAATGGCTTTTATGATCTAGAGCACAAGATCATTCGTACGCCATTAGACCCGGATATTACTTTTTCTGATGATCCACTTCGCATGATGAGAGCTATCCGATTTGCTACCCAGTTGGACTTTACTATTGAAGAGCGAACCCTAAAGTCGATCATCAAAAATAAATTGAGAATCAACATTGTTAGTAAAGAGCGTATCAGTGTCGAGCTAGAAAAAATCATCATGTCTGACCGACCTTCCAAAGGATTCAAATTGCTTTTTGATACTGGCTTATTACATCTCATTTTTCCAGAGATGGCCGCTTTACATGGAGTAGAAATTCAAAATAATATAGGTCACAAAGATAACTTCTATCATACTCTGGAAGTGTTGGAAAATGTATGTAAAGAATCCAATGATCTTTGGTTGAGATGGGCAGCTATACTACATGACATAGCCAAACCACCAACCAAAAGGTTTTATCCCAATGTAGGTTGGACTTTTCATGGACATGAAGCACTAGGTGCGGCTATGGTACCTAGGATATTTAAAAAACTCAAGCTGCCCTTGGATACCAAAATGAAATATGTTCAAAAGTTAGTTTTACTACATCTCAGACCAATTGCTTTAACCAATGAACTAGTGACAGACTCAGCAGTAAGACGTTTGCTGTTTGATGCTGGTGAAGATATAGACGATCTGATGACTTTATGCAAGGCAGATATTACTTCAAAAAATGAAGGAAAAGTCAATCGGTATAAGGAAAATTACAAAGTCTTGATGGAGAAAATTAAAGAAGTCGAGGAGAAAGATCACCTTAGGAATTGGCAACCACCTATCTCAGGTGACGAAATTATGGATATCTTTAAGTTGCCACCTTCTCGTGAAGTAGGTATACTCAAGACCGCAATAAGAGAAGCTATTCTAGACGGAGAGATACCCAATGAATATGATGCTGCATATACATTTATGATGCAAAAAGCAAAGGAATTAAGTATGGTGTGATAAGTTAAAACTATGCATATGAACAACGACTGGTTTGGATTTACATTACAAGAAAGACGGGGCATTGCCGTATTTACAATATTGTGTTCTGTGATCTACTGTGTAGGAGCATTTTGGCCACAAAAGGAATTTAAAGAGAAGGATTTGTCTCAGTACTTCAATACCTCAGATAGTATCCAGATTGAAGAAGATGAACTTGACCAAGGTTTTAATGAAATGATGTGGGCTGATGAGAAATCAAAAAATATAGTTCATCAAAAATTTAATTTCGACCCCAATAATATTAGTCTTGACTCATTAGTTCTTTTGGGTTTTAGCAAATTTGGAGCTAAGAGTTTGACAAATTTCATATCTAAAGGCGGAAAAATTTATGATGAGAAAAAATTTAAATCCATATTTGGTATAGATACCACATTGATCAATGATCTCAGATCTTATACTTCTTATCCTGATAAACCCACTTTTAGCAATATTAAATATGAAAATAAAACTGTAGAAACGGTATCTGAAATAAGGGTTGTTGAACTCAATACTGCTGATAGTGTAGCTTTAGATGCTATAAAAGGTGTGGGTCCTTATATGGTAAAGAGGATTTTACAATATAGGAAAAAACTAGGAGGCTTTTTATACAAAGAGCAACTTATAGAATTGGGAGTCATAGCAGATAGTTTATATCAGCCTGTAGCTGAAAGCATTAGGGTAGATCCTAGTAAAGTGAATAAAATCAATCTGAATACGGCAGATTTTAAAATTTTTACCACAAACCCTTATTTTTCTAAGGAAACCACAAATGCCATTATCAAATACAGGAAGCAGCATGGACCTTTTGAAGATGTTTTGCATATACGCAGGATCAAATCATTAAAAGAAGAAGTGGGTCAAAAAATTTTGCCTTACTTAACTGTAGAATAAAAAAATAAAAACGTGATCGTAATAATTAAAAATACGGACAAATGTCGTTGTATTTGTGACAAAATGCATTTTTATGAAAAAGTAAAATCATATTTCTTCAGATTCTATTGCGTCAGATGCAGCAGTATCTTACACTATATCCCCAGTTTACAATAATAAATGGAGTCAGTCCAGTCTTTAAGTGGTACATGACGCTCGCAGAGGCTTTACTTTTGGTGATTTACTTAACTTAGCCAAGATAATGGATTTGTCACTTTCTGATTTGACCATGATCTTTAATGTTTCTCTTCGTACATTACAAAGATATGACATCAATCAAAAGATGGATGCTGATGCATCTTCTAAGATTATTCACCTAAGTATGCTTCAAGCCCGCGGTAATGAGATATTTGGAGATTAATCATCATTCAATATTTGGCTCAAAAAGCCTATGTTGGAGCTCGAAAACGCCACACCATTAAGCATGTTGGATACACCATTTGGTTATCAGATTTTATTTCAGATTTTAGGTAGGATAGAGCACGGTATTTTTGCATGAAGACAGTATATAATATTACTAAGGAGCAATATGCAAATGACTTATCAGGTCAAGGAGCCTATTTATATGGAGGAAGATGGAATAAACCTGGAACTTATGCCCTTTATACCAGTGAAGCTAGAAGTCTCGCTTTATTGGAACTTTTGGTTCATTTCAATAGTTATGCTGCCCTAAAACATAATTATTTGTTCATTAGCTTATCCATACCTGATACACAAATTAAAACTATCGAAACTTCAATTCTAGATGAAAATAGCAGTATATTAAATAATGAAAAATTATGGCAAACTACAGAAAATTATTTTTTTAATGCGGGTTGTTTGGCCATAAAAGTACCTAGCGTTATTGTTCCTGATGAATTCAATGTTATCATAAATCCTTTACTTCCAGAAATGTCAAAGTTAAAAATAACTAACATGCAACCTATAACAATTGATCCAAGACTTTTCAATGTTTATTAACATCTTCGTACGAGTAATATCATATAAATAAAAACTTGGTACTAATTTTGTTCTAAAGAACTAGCATTCAAGATACTTCTCACTGTTTTAATAAAAATATATAAATCTTTATCATGCCCACGCCACACATAGAAGCTAAAGAAGGGGAAATTGCGGAATCCATTTTACTGCCTGGAGATCCTCTCAGAGCTAAATTTATCGCAGAAAATTTTCTGACAGATGTTGTCCAATTTAATAGGGTGCGCAATATGTTTGGTTATACAGGCTATTATCAAGGTAAGCGAGTTTCGGTGATGGGTAGTGGTATGGGTATGCCTTCAATTGGGATATACGCTTACGAGTTGATCAAGTTTTATCATGTTAAAAAGCTCATTAGGGTAGGGTCGGCAGGTTCTATTCAGCCTTATGTGCAAGTAAAAGATATAGTAATTGCTCAGGCTGCTTCTACCAACTCCAACTTTAGCAAACAATTTAAAGTAAGGGGCGAGATAGCTGCTATTTCAGATTTCAAAATGTTGGCGGCTGCTGCAAAAAGAGCAGAAGAGCTTGATTTAAATTATCATGTGGGCAATATCATGTCATCAGATACCTTTTATGATTTTGAAAAAGAGAGTTGGAAAAAATGGGCCAAAATGGGTGTGTCATGTTTGGAGATGGAAGCTTATGCATTATTTCTCACGGCTGCATCCCTGCAGGCATCTGCATTGACCATATGTACGATTTCTGATTCTTTAATTACGGGTGAAAGCATGCCACATGAAGATCGAGAGCAGTCTTTAGGACAAATGATTGGTTTAGCTTTGGATATTATTTAAATTTAATGATAAAAAATATTGTAGATTAGCAACTTTACATTATTTTTATACCGAAATTTCTTATTTTTTTAATTTAAAAATTATTTATTATGGACGGTATAGAAAATATTGGTCAATCTGCTCCCGTAGGACTTCATTTGGATAGTCTTGCAAAAACGCATCTCAAAGAAACTGCAAAGTGGGCAAAATTATTAGCTATTGTTGGTATGGTAGTCATGGGATTAGTCGTGTTATTGGGTATTATTATGATGGTTTCAATAAGTAGCTTAAGTGCATTATCTCCTGAATTAGGAATGATGGGAGGTATGATGGGTTTTGGTGTTGGACTATTTTATATTGCAATGGCAGCTTTATATATTTATCCTATATGGAAACTATATCAGTTTTCGGAGTTGAGCAAAAAAGCAATAATGAGTGAAGATTCAGAATTGCTCACTCAAGCCTTTGAAGCTCAAAAATCCATGTATAAATTCTGGGGTATTCTTATGATTATTCTTTTATCAATCTATGCATTAATATTTGTAGTAAGTATAGGTGGCTTCATGCTAATGGGATAAGAAAATTAAGTCTTTTTAATCATGTACTTGAGTGCAGGCTTAGGAGGTATCACTATTCTTCAAATATATTTGTTATCTTTGCACTATCAACGGTGACAAATTTAATATAATGCGACATTTAATTTTATTTGTTTGTTTTTTTATTCTGATAAGTGGTGATCTTTCCGGACAGTCTAAAGTCAATTTTTTGGAAGCTGGTTTATCATATTTACAACCTTCTGGATCCTTCGGAAGGAATGTAACATCTGCTAAATTGGCTTTTCAAATGGGATATTTGCGACAAGTAAAGTCAGATAAACCCCTTTTTTGGGGTGTGAATTTGTATTACACAACTTTGGGTAGTGCTAGTGATGTAGTACAAGAAATTATTGACTTCAGTTTAGTGGATTTTGATTTACAAACCAATAGTCATCTTTTGGGCTTCAATGGTAAACTAAGATATTACCCAGATTTTTATATTGGGAAATTGGAGTTTTATGTGGAGGCCCAGTTAGGGTATAAATGGCTGTATACCATTACCAACCGAACAGTATCCGGAGATAGTGAGACATCAGACTCTGAGTTTGAAGAAGGAAATCTTTCACTAACTTACGGTTTAGCTGGTGGGCTTCACTATCCCATAAAGGGAGACAATACTTTTTTGAATTTTAGTATCAACTATCTACCTGGGTTAAGCGAACGCTATTATGTAGAAAACCCAGAAAACCAAATTTCCACATCTACCCTTGATTATTTTGATCTGAAGAAAAGTACAACTGATATTTTCAGGTATGATTTGGGGATTACATTTAGATTTTAATTTATGCCGACAGCCATCAAAATTTCTGACTTAGAGCCTTCTGACGAACTCTATGAACACCAACGTATCACTTGTGATAAAAATCAATCATCTATCCGCATTGATAAGTTTTTGATAGATAAATTGGATAAGGTTTCTAGATCAAGGATTCAAAATGCCATAGCTATAGGCTGCATTTTAGTAAACGAAAAACCTGTAAAGTCAAACTATAAGATAAGACCAGGTGATGAAATTTCACTGGTACTTCCGTCAAATCCTAATGAATCTGATGAATTATTGCCCGAAAATATACCTTTGGAGATTCATTATGAAGATGAACATCTTATGGTCATCAACAAGCCGCCGGGATTAGTGGTGCATCCTGGTGTTGGAAATTATACTGGTACTTTGGTCAATGCATTGTTGTTTCATTTTCAACAGCATCAGCTTCCCGTGATGAAAGGAAACAGTCCTGATAGACCTGGCTTGGTGCATAGAATAGATAAAGATACTTCTGGGCTTATTCTGATAGCAAAAAATGATTATGCTATGACGCACTTGTCTAAGCAATTTTATGATCATACCATAGATCGAGAGTATATTGCATTAGTTTGGGGTGATGTCAAAAATGAAAAGGGAACCATCACCGGAAATATTGGCAGGCATGAAAAGGACAGAATGCAAATGACCGTTTTTCAGGACGAATCTATGGGGAAACATGCGGTGACGCATTATGAAGTAGTAGAAAAAATGTACTATGTGACTATGGTAAAATGTAAGCTGGAGACTGGACGTACACACCAGATAAGGGTACACATGAAACATATTGGGCACACCCTTTTTAATGATGATAGGTATGGTGGCGATAGAATACTCAAAGGTACTTTGTATTCCAAATATAAACAATTTGTAGATAACTGTTTCATCATCATGCCACGTCAAGCTTTACATGCTAGAAGTCTTGGGTTTGTTCATCCAGCTACTGGTCAAAAGATGTTTTTTGAGACCCCTATACCAGATGATTTTAATAAGCTTTTAGATAAATGGAGGGCATATGTAGCATCTAGGAAGGAAGTGCTTGCAGACGAAAGTACCCAAGTTTGGGAAGATTGATCAAAAAAAATAACCCTGTTTTATGACAATACAAGAAAGGATTGAAAGTCTGACTTATTTGCAAAATATTTTGAATGATCTGGAAAAGGAAGATTTGCAAAACGTTATAATTAAAGCTTATAGTGAGAATCAATGGTTTACTCCTGAGCATGTCAAAGCAGCATTGAATGCCATCAATCATCATTATTTAAATAAAGACGAGTTAATAAAATTAGCCAATGATTACCATTTAGACGATAATGTAGCATCTAAAAAAATAGGTTTGGTCCTGGCGGGAAACATTCCCCTTGTCGGGTTTCATGACATATTGTGTACTTATTTGGTAGGTCATATTGCTATGATTAAACTCTCTGATAAAGATAAAATTTTAATCACTTTCTTGATCGATAAACTCGTTGAAAAGTATCCTCGCGCAAATCATTATTTTCAATGGGCAGAAAAGTTGAGTGATTATGACGCTGCCATTGCTACAGGGAGTAATACCACAGCTAGGCATTTTGAATATTATTTTAGGCACGTTCCCCATTTAATCAGACAAAACAGAAATTCAATTGCTGTAATAACAGGAAATGAAAGTGAAGGAGAGTTGCAGGCTTTGGGCTTTGATATTTTTTCTTATTTTGGCCTTGGATGTCGAAATGTGAGCAAACTTTACATACCAGATGGTTATAATATCACTAAGCTTTTTGTCGTTTTTGACAATTTTAAGGAAATCATGCACCACAATAAATACAAAAACAACTTCGATTATAATGTTGCCTTATATTTATTGAATAAGGAAGCATTTCTCCATAATGATTTTATTATGTTTAAAGAAGCTGAACCCATAGTTTCAAGAATAGGTTGTCTACACTACGAATACTATGAAAACGATGCTGAACTTATATCTAAAATAAAAACACTACTATCAGAAATACAATGTGTGGTGAGTATTGGTGATCTTGATGGTATCACCACAACAACACCTGGACAAGCACAATGCCCAACTTTAAATACTTTTGCCGACGATGTGGACACCATACAGTTTTTATTGACTGTTTGATGATTTCTATTGATATTGCTAGCTTACTCTTTGATAAATTTTTGGTGGTAAACCTTATTATTGGTATAAATGCCAACTGTGTACATTCCTGAACTCAACGATGATACATTTACAGTGATATGATTACCTGTTTTTTCTACAGGGACATAGATCACTTTACCTTCAATATTGTAAATATTAATCATGGCTTCTTGTTCAAGAGTGACTTGAGAGAAAATCTCTAGAATATTTTGTACCGGATTGGGTTTAAGTTGTAGGGTATTTGTATTTTCTATATTAAAAACAGATGATAATTCGGCTACTCCTGTGACTGTACAACCATTTTTGTCCTTGACGATAACATTGTATGTTGTCTTTTCTAATTCTGTAAATTGGTTTGTATCCAAAAAAACCAAACCATTGTCAATACTATGGGTGTAAGGCGGCGTTCCTCCATTTACGATGAGTGTAAGGCTATCTTTATTGATCACGAAATCTAACTTTAAGCTATCTGGTTCAAGGATGTTGATGGTACCTGTCAACGAATCATTTTTATTATCTCTAACGGTATATTTATATTCGCCTGCTGCTAATCCTGTCCATTCCCTGACATTGCTAAAAGGTCCATTGTTAAAGCTATATCTGATTGGTGCAGAACCTCCTTGATTTGAAAGTCTGATAGCACCATCTTTTCTACCTACGCAAGTCACATCAGTTTTAGTGATGTTTACGTTTTTGATCACATTAAGGACAATAGTAAATGTTCTTGAACAGTTTAAAGAGTCTCTTACATACAATTTGTAAGCTCCGTTATCTGCAAAGTTAAATACATTATTTTCACTAAATTGAATGTTATTATTACTAAAAACCAAAGGTCCTGTTCCGCCTGTGGCGTTTACAGTAACTTCCAGTTTTTTATTCGTAATAATTGCGTCAATAGGCTGCGGGTTGTTTGTGAAAATGGTATCTGAAGCCACAATTTTACCACCTGCATCTTGCACATAAATCACTGGATTTCCTTTCAAAGAATTGAACTCACTGCTAGATACGAATGTAATATTATCTATGCTAAATTTATAAGGATATATACCACCTTCCGCTTCTGCGGTTACAGTAAGCGTTTGTCCTGAACAAATTACGTCTTTGACCAGAATCCCTTTTACTTTTAGAATCGGAATATTGATGGTGATACTTTCATTGATGATACAACCATTGATGTCTTTTGCATAAAAAGTATACAACCCATTGCCAGGGTCAGACCATTTACTAATGGTATCATAAACGATACCATCAATACTATAAGATAATGTGCCGGTTCCGCCCATACCTGTAAGAATAACATCATAGTTATTTTGAGTTATTTGCAAGTCTATTTTGGTGGGTTCCGAAAGGAGAATCTCATTGGCAGAAATGATTTCATCTTTAGCATCTTTTACTTTTATGACATATCTACCTGCAACCAAATTTTTAAAAATGCTATCCGTAATAAAATTATTTCCATCAATAGAATACAGGTACGGCTCTGTTCCGCCAAATGCAGATACTTTAATTTCTCCATTTTGATCTCCATTGCATTTTAGTATATTTTGACGAGTGGCGATAGCCCCTAAAGTATTTTGTTTTATAATGAGTGCAACCTTAACATTGGGAAGCCATCTGTTTTGATCATCCAAGATATTTATAAAGAATCCATCTGATTTACTTTCATCTCCAGAGTGTTGATAAATGACTTTACCAGAAATAATTTCGGACTGTGTAAAACTGTTACCCAACTGAAGTGTGACGTTATCTTTGATAATATTACCATGTTTGGGCAATTCCGTAACGGTGAAAGAAATAAATTCAGCATTACTGCCTTCTACAAAAAGTTTGTCAGGAGCAATATTGACAGATTTTGATTTTTCTACCAAGATAGCTTCATTTATCATCAATAAAGCTTGACCATTAGTTTGTCCTGCCGTTCTGAAAGATCTAGTATCACTGTAGGCTAGTTGAATACAAGGCGAAATACCTTTTAAACGCCAAAAATAAACTTTTCCTTCTTCCAGGTTTCTGACGACTTCGTTACCACTGGTTGTCACAGTAAATAATAGATTAGTAAAGGTAGGGGACTGACTTACTTCCAGAATATATTCTTTTACGCCGGGAACAAGTGTCCACGAAAAACTTACATTATCTGCTAAGACTCCATTTTCATTATTTTCTGGGGTATTAATTATGATGGGCTCATTTTTAGTGATGCCTCGGAAAATATCTAAAGTTGAAGTGAGTTTTTCTGATCCTGATGACGCCTGAATTATGGTTTTCTGATTTCCAAAAGGTAAATTTGAAAGTTGACTTAATGTTAGTGTTACCGTTGCTGGTAGATTTGTAATAGGGTTATCACTAAAATCATAAAATACGCCGTTTGCTGGGTTTAGGACAGAAAGCAGGATCGGGTTAGCAACATTGGTTACTGGTGATAAAGTGATTTCAGATGTTAAAAAATTTTCATTACAATAATTTAGACTTGTAGGGTTGATATCCATTTCAAAACTGGATATGATTCTGAAATTCACATTGGATACGTCATAAAAAATATTGTCCGCTGCGGCAACCATGATTCTTGCTCTAGTTGTAGGGAATTGAGGTACTTCTATTTCTGCGGATCCAGTATTAGGTACTCTTTTGAGTACTTCTACAGGGTAAGTTGCACCACCGTCAAAAGAGAGATAAATATCTACAAGCGAACAGTTTATCGGTTCCAAGTCTGTTTTTGCAACATTCCAAGTTACGGTTTGCTTGGAACCCACTAACCAGCTAACTGATGATGTATTTGGATTAGTAACCACAAAGGGACCTGCGCTGGAGTTGGTGTTAACAGTTACATTGGTTTCGTCAGTACAACCATTTAAGGGACGATTGTCTCTCACTGTGCATCTGAAATTAAGTGCTCTGCTTACAGAAGGTAAGACTTCCCAAGCTGTATATCTCCTAAGCAAGTCAGGGAAATGTCTAGTAGGGGATGTGGTTGGGTTTAATGATCTGAATGTAGGGCCAACCATGGAGCTTGCCACCGGTGGCATAGTAGCTACTTGATTATTCATTTGTTCCCAACAGTATGTTATCGGATCACCATCTCTATCAATTGCTGATGCGGTTAGTGCAAATGCTGTTGATATTGGAATGGTAAAGGAATTTTGAGCCACAGTGACTTCAGGTTTATTGTTAGGTATATCAATGAGTTGAGCACAGGTATTTCCATTTCCTGCTACAACAAAATTGGCAATTTCCTGAATACTTATAGCATGGAAGTAAGGGTCGCTATTATTTTGAATGTTAGGATCGCATATACCTGCGTAGCCCATGATAGTACTGGCACTACCTGGTTCCATGGCAGTATTTCCTGATCTTTGGCATTCATTATTTTGGGTATGATTTGCACCAAATTGGTGTCCCATTTCGTGTGCCACATAATCTATGTCAAATGGATCACCTACCGGATTTGGCTGACCAGTTACACCTTGAGCCTTATTGTTTGAACAAGGAGCTCGAAGTTGTGCAATGCCGCCGCCTCCAGTACTGAATACGTGACCGATATCATAATTGGCCCGGCCTATAATATTATCAATAGTAGTCTGATTTTGACCTAACATAGCTTCTCCATTCCCATTTGAATAAGGATCAGATGCTGGGTCTAAGAAAATAATTTTATCCGTATCTGCTATCAGTTTCATGGTGATACTGACATCTTTTTCATAAACACCATTGACTCTCGTCATTGTATTATTATAAGCTGCTAACACTTTTTCTTTAGTTCCTCCATGAAAACGTGCATATTCTCCCGTACACCCTATGGCAAGTCTGTAAGATCTTAACTGGCAATCACCAGCTATTCTGTTCCCTGATATATGTGTCTCGCGATTACTATCCGATATAGATTTGGTGTCTGTTGCTGCAACTCCGCATGTAAACCTGCCTGTTTTTTTTCTGAAATCACTTTTGTAATACACTTGGTATTGTTGTCCATGGTCATACATGGTAAGAGGGTCGATAAAGAAATTTCCAATAACTTCAGATGTGACCATCACATTAATACCAAATGGAGAAACACTAAGTTTTAAATATGCAGTAGGATCCTCATCACAATATCCTGTAAATGAGTAGAAGTCAGGATATTTTCTTTGAAGTTCTTCATCAAAAACAGGAGTGCTCCACAATTTGAATTGCATCATTTTACCTTCAGGAGTAGGCACCCCAAATTGGTTCGTTGTGTTTCTAGAGACATTAGAAAGAGTAGATTTAAAAGCTTCGAAATCAAAGGTGAAATATTGAGCTTTCATAGGTTGTATATATCTTTGGCCCGATGCATTGCGCAAAGCATTTTCCTTAGTTGGTGACCACAATTGATTTTGTGCCGAAGCAAAAAAATGTAAAATTATAACAAAAGTGATCGTTGCAAAATATCGCATATTATTAATTTTAGGTGTAAATATATTGACTTTTCAAACAATGGATACTTAAAGTTAAAAAAATCAATAAAATTGACTTCTAAACGACATTTTTGATGTTTTGTTTTATACTACAGATAAAATATAGTTTTGATTATTGTCAGTGATGCTCAAAACAAAAAAGGGCATTCACTTTCGCAAACACCCTTTGAAATTTAATAATTATTTTTTCCTATTATTTTTTTACACCAAGAGATTTTAGGGTTTAAAAAGCTGATTTTTCAATTGAAAAATTCCAATTTAAAGTTTACTTATCGATTCATAATTATAATATGTCCTTTAGTTACTAAGACTCCTTCATCATTCATAATGATGTAATTATATATATTTGACGGGACATTAGATGCAACAGGATTTTTATTTTCGTGTGTTAAGTCAAAAATTAATTGTTCTTGGTCTGTTTCGTATACATCTACATACTTTCCATTAATGTCATTAAAATAGATTTTAACCTTTTGATTATTTGGATTGTAAAAGTATATCTTCCCAAAACCATGATTGGGATTAGGGACTACCTTTGACTCGTGATCTTCGAGTTTGATGAATTCTACTTTTAATGCGGGTTCTGTCCTACCTGAAAAACCAAGCTCTAACTTGTAATAATTGGTCTGATTAGAAATTGGATTTTCGTCAACGAAGGTATATCTTTGCTCAAATTCTGGACTACCACATATACCTTGAATATTACCTATTTCTTGGTAGTTTATGGAATCATTTGATCTTAAAATATTGATGCCAACACAGGTGCTTCCTTGTTTTATGGACCAATTGATTATGACTCGGTTGCCACTTTTCTCTGCTTTAAGACTAGAAAGCAAATAATGGCTTTGACTGGTCGCAGACCATGGTAGCATAAAGATACATAAGTAGATCGCAATATTGATTAGATTAAGAATCTTAATTTTCATACTCAAAACTTAAATAATACTAACTCAAAATAAATTACTTTATTGTTTGTAGATCATATTTCAATACTACCTTCATAAACAAAAGAAGCGGGCCCAATCAATGAAATATCCAGGTACATTCCACCTTTTTTGTTTAGTTCAACGGCCAACTCCCCACCTTTAGATACAACATTTATTTTATGAATGCCATCATTAAGATCCATTGTAGAACAAACAGCAGCAGCTGTTACTCCAGTTCCACAGGACAGCGTTTCGTCTTCTACGCCCCGTTCATAGGTTGCAATTTGCAAGCTTTTAGTACTTTTTACCACAAAATTTACATTGACACCATCTTTTGCAAAAGGCTCTGAATATCTGATTTTTTTACCTTCTGTCTTTATATCTTCGGGAGTTTCGTTACAAAATTGGACATAATGCGGAGATCCCGTATTCAGCATAAAGTCTCCGTTGGGAAGTTTATTGATGTGTTCAACATTGATCATGCCCAATCGCACCCATTTATTGTCCATGATTTCTCCATGATGTAAACCATCAATGGCTTCAAAAATTGTTTTTTGCTCAAAAATACTTAAATTATGCGCAAAACTCACAATACACCTGCCTCCATTGCCGCACATTGTACTTTGATTACCGTCGGAGTTGAAATAAACCATTTTAAAATCAGCTTGTTCTGAATTTTCAAGAAGTATAAGTCCATCTGCTCCTATACCAAAACGTCGGTCGCAAAGATGTGCTATTACATTTTGATTTTGGTGGTTTATGTGCTGCACATTTCTTTGATCTATCATGATAAAATCATTGCCGGTGCCTTGATATTTGTAAAATTGGATTTTCATAAAATTGGACATATTAAGTACAAATGTAATATTTTTTAGAAAAATAAGTTCAAATTATTATATATTTGCAACATAATAATTTCTTAAGTTTGGTGACAAATTATTTAAATTAACATAAAATTGAACAAAAATATAAGTAGATATAAACTCTTTATAGGCAATGCGATATTCACCGTATTGTGTATTGCTGCATATCATTTTGTCTATTTAAAAGAAAGTCGATTAACGGAGAGAATTAGTCAAAATGCTAGAAATGTAGTCGAGTCAGAACTGATTCTATCAGAGCGATTTCAAAAAGCTTACAGAAGTGCAGAGCCTGGCAACTTTATTGAAGCGGCTGAAAAGGGAAGGAATGCCGTCGTTTTTATAAAAAGTGATGCTGAAAGTACTTCAAAAGATATATTTGGAATGAATACGGGTTCAGGTGTGGTGGTTAGCATGTCAGGCCATATAGTCACCAATTACCATGTAGTCAAAGGTGCAAAAAACATTTCTGTTACACTCAATGACAATAGGATATTTGCAGCGGATATTCTTGGTATAGATCCCAATACAGATCTTGCAGTTTTGAAAATCAACACAGAAAATTTAGAATTTCTGGCCTTTGGAAACTCTGACTCTATACAGATTGGAGAGTGGGTACTCGCAGTAGGCAATCCGTTTAAGCTGCAATCTACCGTCACAGCGGGCATCATTAGTGCAAAAGCTAGAAATATAAACCTTTTGGAAAATCAAGGTATTGAATCCTTTATTCAGACTGATGCTGCTGTCAATCCTGGGAATAGTGGTGGAGCACTTATCAATACCAATGGCGATCTAATAGGCATTTGTACCGCCATCCAAAGTAACAGTGGACATTATGAGGGCTTTTCTTTTGCAGTCCCTTCTAATTTAGTCAGGAAAGTTGTGGCAGATATTAAAGAATTTGGTGTAGTGCAAAGAGGTTGGCTTGGTGTGGATATAGAAAACGTCAGTAATGAACTCGCTGATAAATTGGCATTGCCATCAATAGCGGGAGTATATATTGCATCAGTATCAAAAGATGGAGGTGCCTATGATGCAGGTGTCAAAAAAGATGATGTTATTCTGACGGTAAACGACATCCAAACGAATAATATTAGTTCATTTATGGAAGTATTAGGTACACTACGTCCTGGTGACGAAGTTTTACTGAAGATCATTAGGGCACAAAAAATATTTTCTTTGAAGGCTATACTTAGAAATCAACTGAATACTACAGATCTTGTTGGGACTTTTGACCAAGGTTTACTTAAGGAGTTGGGTTTGGAAATCAGGAATCCTGATAGTTATGAAAAATCTGTTCTGTCCACGACAGGAGTTATCATTGTAAGTGTGAAAAATGCATCTGTGGTTGATAAATCCAAAATGGAAGCAGGATATGTAATCACTAAAGTAAATCAAAAAGACATTCAATCCGCCAAAGAATTTATTGAAATTTTAGAGTTAAATAGAGGCAAGTCTATTCTTGTAGAAGGATTTTATCCCAAAATACCTGGAGACTACCCTTATTCTTTTAGAGTGCCCAATTAATCATACAAACCATTGACCAAAATATGACCAAAGCAGAAATTGATTTTAATAAAAATGAAGATGCCATGTTGCTCAAGTGTTCGGAAGTTCAATATAAATTGGACAAAATATACTTGGGTGGCGGTAAGGAAAAAATAGCTCATCAGCACAAAGAAGGAAAGCTAACTGCAAGAGAAAGAATACAAGCGTTGTTAGATAAAAACGCTGCTTTTTTTGAAATTGGAGCTTTTGCTGGATATGATATGTATGAAGAACATGGCGGCTGTCCTGCCGCAGGTGTGGTAGCTGGATTGGGAAAGGTAGAAGGCAGGCTTTGTATGATTGTAGCCAATGATGCCACGGTAAAAGCCGGTGCGTGGTTTCCAATCACAGGAAAAAAAAATCTACGTGCACAGGAAATAGCTATGGAAAACAGAATACCTATTATATATCTGGTGGATAGTGCTGGTGTGTACCTGCCAATGCAAGATGAAATTTTTCCTGATAAAGAACATTTCGGAAGGATCTTTAGGAATAATGCTAAACTTTCATCAATGGGTATTCCACAGATAGCCGCTATCATGGGCAGTTGTGTAGCTGGAGGTGCTTACTTGCCGATCATGTCTGACGAAGCACTAATAGTAGAAGGTACAGGATCTATTTTTCTGGCCGGTCCATATTTGGTCAAAGCAGCAATCGGTGAAGATGTAGATCAGGAAACCTTGGGTGGTGCGACCACACACTGCGAAATTTCGGGTGTCACAGATTATAAAATGCCGGATGACGCCACATGTCTCCAAACCATCCGAAAACTAGTTTCTAAAATGGGGAAGCCAGAAAAAGCAGGTTTTGATAGAATAAATGCCGTATTACCAAAGTTAAAAACAGAAGAAATTACAGGTGTCTACCCCGAAAATCCAACCAAGCCTTATGATATGATGGATATTATTTTAAGATTGGTAGATGATTCTGATGTTACGTTGTACAAAGAAGATTATGGGAAGTCCATGATTTGTGCTTACGCTCGTATAGATGGATGGTCTTGCGGCATAGTGGCCAATCAAAGATTGGTAGTAAAAAATGCGGCTGGAGAAATGCAGTTTGGTGGTGTGATTTATTCAGATTCTGCGGATAAGGCTGCCAGATTTGTTATGAACTGCAACCAAAAGAAGATTCCTTTAGTTTTCCTGCATGATGTGACAGGTTTTATGGTGGGCAAAAGATCTGAACATGGTGGTATCATCAAAGATGGTGCAAAACTGGTCAATGCTGTGGCCAACTCTACAGTCCCTAAGTTTACAGTGATTATAGGCAATTCCTATGGTGCGGGCAACTATGCTATGTGCGGAAAAGCATATGACCCTAGATTGATAGTGGGATGGCCTACAGCAAAAATTGCCGTCATGGGTGGGACTCAAGCTGCCAAAGTTCTGACACAAATTCAGGTATCCGCACTCAAGAAAAAGGGACAAGCGCCAGATCGTGAAAAAGAGCAACAACTTTTTGAAGAAGTAAAAGCTAGGTATGATGCTCAAACGACACCGTATTATGCCGCATCTCGCTTGTGGATAGATGCAATTATTGACCCTAGAAAAACCAGAACGTTTCTTTCATTAGGTATTGAAATGGCTGATCATGGTATCGTAGAAAAGTTTAATCCAGGCATTATTCAGACCTAGTATAGCAAAGTAATTAATACAACTTCAAATTTATAACCTAAAAAACACGAATTTGAAAGATTGGATTTAGAAAGGTTCCGTTCTAAATCATCAATGCATTTTGTGTTTGTATTAGGATTTGATAGCTTTGTCCAAAATAGAAATCAGCTTTTTGGACGATGGTCTTACAGCATTGGCATCTACGATGTTTCCATCTCGTCCTATGATAAGGAATCTGGGAATACCGTTGATTCTGTAATCACTGACAATTTTAGAGCTCCAAGCATTATCTGCAATGAGTTGAGTACCTTTCATTTGTCTGTCTTTAAGCATGGCAGCCCACGCATTTTTATCTTGATCTATAGAAATACTCACAAAGACAATATCTTGTGATTTGCTGTAGTGCTCTTGAAGTTTTTCAAGATGGGGCAACTCTCTCAAACATGGACCACACCATGTGGCCCACACATCTATATAGACCACTTTGTTTTTAAAAGAAGAAAGGCTTACTTCTTTATTTTTCGCATCCATATATTTCCAGTCCGGTGCAGGGTTGCCCTTAATCAGGTGGCGCCAAGAACTGTACATGGTATTGATTTCTTGATTATATGCCGCGTTGGTTTGTACATTGGCATATTCTGTGATTACTTCTGCCACACCGTTGGGTTCTGTTTGGATGGCTTCTTTTAGCAATTCATAGTAAGCAATTTCCTTTATGGTTTTTTGGGTTAGGTTTTGAGAGATGATCTGAAATTTTTTATAAGTATCAGATTTGTCTTGTTGGGTGGTAACTTGATCTGCTTTGAAGGTCAAATATAAAGGCAGAAAACTCCTGAATGTTGGGATGAGTAGGTTTGATTCCTTGTCCGGTTGCAGGTTTTGCAGAAAACTATCATAAGTATCAGATATGGTCAAAATGCTGTCCGGGTTAAAATATTCAAAATATGTTGGATAATTGAGCTTCATTATGGATGCATCATAAGATATGTCATCAGACAATACTTCACCAAAAGTTTGGGCAAAAGCACCGTTATCTTTTTGATAGTTTTGTTGATGTAGGATGATGTTTTGTGTGCGTTCTTCTATTTTTTTGAGAAAGGCTTCTTCTCGAAGTGAATAAAGTGTTTTGAAATCATCCTGCAAGGCTTCAGCTTTGAATTTTTCATAAGCAATAAGATAATTGTTTTCTAAAGCATGATCACCTTCAAATTTTGTATTTGCAGGATTTCTAAAGTCCGATGTAAATGTCACTTTGTTTCCTGGTTCCAAATATATATTTATGGCTTGATATCCAAGTAATAAACGATAAATACCAGCTTGAGACAATTCAGTACTTAAGGTGAATTTTCCATTAGCATCCAACGATATATTTTGTTCACTGATTCCTACGAATTTAATATTGGGTGACTCCGAAGAAGTGATTTGACCTTCTATAATGGTGATTGCAGGAGTGTATGTTTTTGGATTGTTTTTGCAAGAAACAAAAAATAAAGATATGCATACAACTAAAAAAACATTAAAATCCTTAAAATATTTAGCCATGTTAAATTCTATTAGGTTGATTTTGATGTCAAAAGTAAGTCATTAAAGAAGAAGATGATGATGCTTTAAACATATAGTTAGAATTATTAACAAAGATTAACACGTTCTATCTAGTTTTGAGTTGTATCTTACGTTTTATTATGATTTTAGCAGCCGTGGCAAATGGTAATAAACAAAAATATTTATGCTACTTGGAGTGGGTTTGGCGATTAATTAAGTTTTGAAATAATTATTTTTGAAAATTTATATGACAAATTCAAAATAATAAAAAACAATATAGTGTTGTTATGTGTATAAAGATTTATACTTTTGCGGCCAAATTAAATTTAAGTAAGAAATAGATGAGGACAAAACTTTCGCATTTTAAATTTGATCTTCCTGAAGAATTGATAGCTCAGTATCCTTCACAAGAAAGAGATCAATCCAGACTTATGGTTGTAGACCGTAAAACTGGAAAAATCGAACATAAAATATTCAAGGATGTTTTAGAGTATTTCGATGATGGAGATGCTTTGATTTTTAACAACACAAAAGTTTTTCCAGCCAGAATGTACGGCAATAAGGAAAAAACAGGTGCCAAAATTGAAGTGTTTTTGCTTCGGGAGCTAAATGCCGATGCTAGATTGTGGGATGTATTAGTAGACCCAGCTAGAAAAATAAGGGTAGGGAACAAACTCTACTTTATGGACGACAAAGGAAATGAAATTTTGGTTGCTGAAGTAGTAGATAATACCACATCTAGAGGTAGAACTATTAGATTCTTTTTTGACGGAACTGATGAGCAGTTTAGAGGTGCCTTAAAGCAATTAGGAAGTATGCCATTGCCGAAATATATCACTAGGAATATCGAAGAACTAGATGAAGAAAGATATCAAACAGTTTATGCCAAAGAGGTAGGTGCCGTTGCAGCTCCTACGGCTGGACTTCATTTTTCTAGAGAATTGATGAAAAGATTGGAAATCAAAGGAGCTAATTTAGCTGAGGTTACTTTGCACGTAGGTCTTGGAACATTCCGTAGTATCGATGTGGAAGATCTTTCAAAACATAAGATGGATGCAGAATTTTACAGTATTCCGCAAGTGGCAGCAGATATTGTCAATAAATCTAAAGAACAAAATAAACGCATCTGTGCCGTGGGGACCACATCTATGAGGACCATCGAATCTTCTGTATCCGCCACTGGTTTGCTTAAACCTACAGAAGGCTGGACAAACTTATTCATTTATCCGCCATATGATTTTAGTATTGCCAATAGCATGATTACTAATTTTCATTTGCCAAAAACAAGCCTCATTATAATGGTGGCTGCTTTCGGAGGTTTTGAATTGATCATGGAAGCATACAATGAAGCTGTAAAAGAGAAATATAGGTTTTTTAGTTACGGTGATGCTATGTTAATTATTTAAGGCGATTTGAAACTTTTTTATAAGTTTTTGTATTTGCATATTATAAATGTTGATAATGCAATGCTTGTGTGTAACCTTCTTGCATTTTATTCGTTATAAACATATCTTAAACTGAATTTTATTAATTTTTTAATTTAATTTTACTATGTACTGGACGTTAGAATTAGCACATAACCTCGAAGACGCCCCATGGCCGGCAACTAGAGATGAATTGATAGATTATGCCATTAGATCTGGTTCTCCTTTAGAAGTGATCGAAAATCTCCAAGAACTGGATGATGAATTCGAAATTTATGAGTCAATGGAAGATATTTGGCCAGACTACCCTCGTAAAGACGATTTTCTATTTAATGAAGATGAATATTAAACTTTCAATGTTTTGGAATTCCCAAAATATGAAATATCATTCATATTTTTCATAAGCTTAAAAAGTCATTTGGAAATTGAAGGTAGTAGCAATCTAACTTTCTATTTTCAAACATAATTATAATCCTGCATGAACCACATTTTTGCAGGATTTTTTATAATAACCATTGCCATGATTATTGCCATTGATGGATACTCTTCCTGCGGAAAGTCCACACTTGCTAAGCAGTTAGCCAAAACATTAGGTTTTGTATTTGTAGATACGGGGGCTATGTATCGAGCCGTTACGCTTTATTTTTTAGAACATCTAGTAGACATTCGCGTTGAATCTGGTGTAGTATCAGCATTAGAGCAAATTCACATCCATTTTGAAAATATTAATGGTGAAAATACTACCTTTTTGAACGGTGAAAATGTAGAATCAAAAATAAGATCTATTAGCGTTTCTAATTTTGTAAGTGAAGTTGCAGCACTTACACCTGTGCGTACTAAGATGGTAGACTTGCAACGCAAGATGGCAAGTCAACAAGGATTAGTTATGGATGGACGCGACATAGGCACCGTGGTATTTCCTGATGCAGACGTCAAATTTTTCATCACTGCCGACCCTGTGATCAGGGCTGAAAGACGATATCGAGAACTTATTGGTAAGGGGCAAGTCATTACTATTGAAGCAATTATCGAAAATCTAAAACACAGAGACCACATCGATACGCATAGAGCTGATAGCCCGCTCAGACAAGCTGACGATGCTATTTTGATTGATAATAGTCATCTCACGATTGAACAACAATTCGAATTAGCTTTGGGAATCATTAAAAAGCAATTTGCTGATTAGTATGATTTGACTCTAGTATTGGACCCATCGGTAACCAAAGGCGTAAAACGAAATCAAGTTTACAAAACGTTTCTGCAACTCTTCTAAAACTGTATTTATTTAAATTGCTACATATAAATTTGACTTTGTAAACATCATTCGAAATTTCTAAAACTTTCTCCAGTAAAACTAAGACTAAATCACGTTAATCCGCTATCTTTGTAAATAATACACATTACACAAATATGACTCAATTTTCAAAAATAGTAGCAGGTACCATGTCTTGGGGCAGTTGGGGACAAAAATTTTCGAAAACCGAAATGGCAGATTTGATGAGTTTCTGTGTTGAGCACGGAATAAACACTTTTGATCATGCGGATATTTATGGCCATTATACCACAGAAGAAGCATTTGGAAACGCATTTGAATTTTCAGGATTAAGCAGGGAAGATATCCATCTGATTTCTAAATGCGGCATCAAATTAATATCTCCAAATAGGGATCATGGACTAAAACATTATGATTACCGAAAGCAACACATCATATCTAGTTGTGAGACGTCCCTTTGTAATCTAAAGACAGATTATCTCGATCTTTTTTTGTTGCATCGTCCTAGCCCATTGATGCAAACGGATGAAATTGCGGATGCGATCAGCACTTTGTTATCTCAAGGGAAAATTCGGAGTTTTGGATTATCTAATTTTACAAACTCCCAAACAGAACTTATTCGATCAAAAATTCCTGTTTTTTATAATCAAATTTCGTTTTCAACAACGCATCATCAAGCTATGCTAGACGGTAGTTTGGACTACATGCAGGTACATCAAATCAGGCCAATGGCTTGGGCTCCTTTGGGTAGTCATTTTCATAAGGAACCCAATGACCCCAAAGC
>CAZGMB010000066.1:0-28540 GCA_964526715.1 uncultured Aureispira sp.
TACAAGCTTCTTCAAGTACTTTACAAGCTTCTCTGAGTACTTTACAAGCTTCTCCGAGTACTTTACAAGCTTCTCCAAGTACTTTACAAGCTTCTTCAAGTACTTTACAAGCTTCTTCAAGTACTTTACAAGCTTCTCTGAGTACTTTACAAGCTTCTCCGAGTACTTTACAAGCTTCTCCAAGTACTTTACAAGCTTCTTCAAGTACTTTACAAGCTTCTTCAAGTACTTTACAAGCTTCTCTGAGTACTTTACAAGCTTCTCCAAGTACTTTACAAGCTTCTCCGAGTACTTTACAAGCTTCTCTGAGTACTTTACAAGCTTCTTCGAGTACTTGACAACCTTCTCCGAGTCCTGATTCGTCCACAAGCACCTGTTGCAGATCGTAAATATCTTCCCATCGATGGTAAAAGAGTTTGACTTTGGGATTAGCGTCCGCTGTAGTATTGAATAGTATGAAATAACTATATACTGTATCGATTACACCAAAATTCTGTATAAATGAATCCCACCATCCATTACAATATTTCTATCCCATTTTATGGATTTCCCAATAAAAAGTCGTACATTTGCAAGTTGTTTTTAAATACTAAAAAGTAAATATATAAATGTCTAACGATCAGAGAATTGTACCTATCAATATTGAAGATGAAATGAAGTCTTCGTACATTGACTATTCGATGTCGGTGATAGTAGCTAGAGCCCTCCCAGATGTTCGTGATGGATTGAAGCCCGTGCATAGAAGAGTTTTGTATGGTATGTCAGATTTGGGATTAGCTTATGGCCGTTCCCATAAAAAATCTGCAAGAATCGTGGGTGAAGTACTCGGTAAATATCACCCACATGGAGATAGTTCGGTTTATGACGCCATGGTGCGTATGGCACAAGATTGGTCTCTGAGATACCCACTCGTGGATGGTCAAGGTAACTTTGGGTCTATGGATGGAGATAGTCCTGCGGCTATGAGGTACACTGAGGCTAGATTGGCTCGTATTAGTGATGAAATGCTAGCCGATATCAACAAAAATACAGTAGACTTTAAGCTTAATTTTGATGACTCTCTAGAAGAACCCACGGTATTGCCTGCAAAAATACCCAACCTTCTGATCAATGGAGCATCGGGAATTGCTGTAGGTATGGCTACCAATATGCTACCGCACAATCTCACAGAAGTCATAGCCGGTACCAAAGCAGCTATAGACAATCCTGAGATTAGCATCGAAGAGTTAATGACCCATGTCAAAGCACCGGATTTCCCTACAGGTGGCACTATTTATGGCTATGCTGGTGTGAAAGAAGCTTTCGAAACCGGACGTGGTAAAATAATAGTCAGAGGAAAAGCCAATATAGAATCAGCACAAGGTGGTAGGGAGACCATTATCATCACAGAAATTCCTTATCAGGTCAATAAAGCCAACCTAGTAGCCAAAATAGCTGAACTAGTCAACGAAGATAAAATAGATGGTATATCAGATATCAGAGATGAGTCTGACAGAACTGGACTTCGTATAGTTGTGGAAGTCAAACGTGACGCTATGGCCAGTGTGGTGCTATCTAAACTGTACAAATTTACGCCATTACAAACTTCTTATGGAGTCAACAACATAGCATTGGTCAACGGAAGACCCAAAATGCTTAATCTGAAAGACCTCATTACAGAGTTCATCAAGTTTAGGATCGAAGTCATCATTAGAAGGACACAATACGATCTTGAAAAAGCATTAGAAAGAGCCCATATTCTGGAAGGACTTTTGATTGCATTGGACAATATTGACGAGGTCATCCGAATCATAAGACAGTCCAAAACCGTAGAAGAAGCCAAAGATGGTTTAATGACGTCATTTGCGCTGAGTGAAATTCAAGCCAAGGCTATTCTCGAGATGAGATTGCAAAGGTTGGTCAGTCTCGAAATAGATAAAGTAAGAGAAGAATACCAAGAAGTATTAGCAAAAATTGAGTACTACCGAAGCATCCTGGCTAGTGATCAATTGCAGCGCGATATTATCAAACAAGAGTTGGACGAAATCAATGAAAAATTTGGTGATAAGCGTAGGACAGACATTTCATATGCTGATGACGAGATCAGTGTAGAAGATCTAATTCCAAATGAAGAAGTGGTGATCACCATATCTCACTTGGGTTATATCAAACGTACCAAAACAGATGAGTTTAGACAACAAAGCCGTGGTGGTCGTGGATCAAGAGGAGCCAAAACTAGGGATACGGATTATGTAGAGCAAATGTTCATTGCGCACAACCACAACTACATCCTGCTATTTACAGAGCAAGGAAGATGTTTCTGGTTAAGAGCCTTTGAAATACCTGAAGCTAGCAAAACATCTCAGGGACGTGTACTCCAAAACATATTGGCCATACCTGCCGATGATAAAGTGAGAGCATATATCAAAATAGAAAATCTAAACGACGAAGAGTTCATCAATAATAATTACATTATATTCTGTACTAAACAGGGTATGGTGAAGAAAACAATTGTTGAAGCTTTCTCACGTCCAAGAGCAAATGGTATCAATGCCATCACCATCAATGAAGGTGACCAATTACTGGAAGCCAAACTGACCAATGGCAATAACGAAATAATTATAGCCAACAGAGAAGGACGGGCAATACGATTTAACGAATCTAAAGCTAGACCTATGGGTAGAGGTGCTGCAGGTGTCAAAGCCATTTCATTGAGTGGTGCTCACGACGAAGTGATAGGTATGATCTCCGCAGACCCAACCAAAGCGGATTTCTCCATATTTGTGGTTTCTGAAAAAGGAAATGGTAAACGATCACCTTTAGAAGATTACAGAATCACAAACAGAGGTGGAAAAGGTGTTAAAACCATCAATATCACTGAAAAAACGGGAAAACTGATAGCCATCAAATGGGTCAGTGAATATGATGATCTTATGATCACCACAGAAGATGGCATCATCATCAGAACTCCGGTATCAGACGTTAGACTCATGGGACGTGCCACTCAAGGAGTCAAAGTAATCAGAATCGGTGATAAAGAAACCATAGCAGATGTTACTGTCATCCGAAGAGAAGAGACCATAGACGAGGAAGAATAAAATTCACCAAGTTCTAAAATGGAAAATATGACCCACATAAGTTTAAAAGATTTATTGTGGGTCTTTTTTTTTAACGTTAATTTAAAGCAATTTTAACAAAACAAAAACTAATTTTGGTCACTTCCAACGTCTTAATGAAGTAAAATATATTTAGTTTTAAATATTATTTTTATTTTTGTACCAAATTTTCTAAAACAATCAACATTAAACAATGAAACAGTTTTTTTTAAGTACGATTTTATTATTCGTTGCATTTAGTACATTAAGTGCTCAGGAATATAAAAAACAACTCAAAAGTGCCAACAAAACCCTTAGCAAATATTACCTAGACCCTGTGGCAAACAAAGCAGAACTTACTACTGCATTAGCATCTATTGATGCCATTTTTGCAGCTGACGATGCCAAAGCAGATCCTGAAGCTTGGATTACAAAGGGTCAAATATTCAATGAGATCGCTAAGTCAGAAATGAACAAAAAAGTTTTGGAAGAGCAACTCGGAAATAAAATGGAGTTGAATACACCAAACGCAGGCATGATTGCTTTGGAAGCATTCGAAAAAGCCATAAGTATGGCTGTAAAAAAATCTCAGACTGCTGATGCGCTTTCAGGTGTGAGAGAAAACGAAGATTTTCTTAATAACATAGGCATTACTTACTTTCAGGTAAACGATTACAACAATGCTTTTAAAAATTTCAATGCTGCTATCAAAGGACACGATATGCTGAAAGCAGGGAAACAAACAAGTAGACTGGATGATGTAACCATTAAAAATGATCATTTCTTTTACACTGCGGCTGCGGGTTATTTGGGTGATTACAAAACTGAAGCTAACGTTCTTTTTGAAAAGTTATCAGCAGCTGATTATCCACAAGCCTTAGTTTATGAAGCTCTTTTTACAGCTACTGCTGAAAAAGATGAAGCAAAAGCTATGGAAATCCTAGAAAAAGGCCGTAAACTTTTACCAGATGATAATAGTCTTCTTTTTGCAGAAATCAATCATTATCTAAAAGTTGGAAAATTAAACATCCTTACAGATAAGTTGAAAGCTGCTATTGCTAAAGAACCTAATAATATTTCTGTATACACTACGCTTGGTAACGTATATGACCAATTGAATCAAAAAGAAAGAGGTGAAGGTAATATGGCTAAAGCTGATGAATATTTTGGTTTGGCTTATGATTACTACAAGCAAGCATTAGAAAAAGACCCAAAAAGTTTTGATGCAGTGTATAGTCAAGGAGCCTTATACTACAACAAAGCAGCAAGTATGACTAGCAAGCTTAATGAGTTGGGTAATGACTACTCTTCAGCAGGTACTAAAAAATATAACGCCATTAAAGCTGAAATGGATGGATACTTCAAAGAAGCATTGCCCTATTTCTTAAAAGCAGAAGGTCTCAATCCTAAAGATTTGAATACCATGATCGCTCTCAAAGAAATCTATGCTAGAGAAGGCAATCTTGAAAAATCAGGTGAATATAAGGGTAAGATCGATGCGTTATCTGGAAACTAATCCAGTGATGCTTCCTAAAAATAAAAAAGCCAATTCCAGAACGGGATTGGCTTTTTTTATGGGTAAGAGCATAACATTTAGTAAACTCCTATCTATTTATGTATGTATCTTTAGCTTGAAATAATTCTTATGGTTAAACCATTTGCTCCATATATGCTCCCAAGAGTCGTACTCCGTACCCAGTGGCTGTCCTCATTTTGGCATACTCCGAATCACTAAAAGCTACACCCGCTATATCCAAATGCACCCAATTTTTATGTTCAGACGTAAAAGCTTCTAAAAATTTAGCCGCAGTAATAGATCCGGCTACGGGTTTGGCACTCAGATTTTTAATATCTGCTATATCAGAATGCATATCTGATGCATATTCTTCCCAGAATGGCATTCTCCATACCCGTTCATTGATTTTTGCACCTGATTCAATGAGCTTTGCTGCCATATCATCATTATGGGTAAACATTCCCGCTGTGGTATAACCCAATGCAGCAATGACACTCCCCGTAAGCGTAGCCAAGTCTATGATTTGCTCCGGTTGGTGATTCTTGATCAGATATGCCAGTCCATCTGCCAATACCAATCTACCTTCGGCATCAGTATCTATGACTTCTATGGTTTTGCCCAAATACGAACCAATCACATCCCCAGGTCTGATACTCATCGCGTCAACACTGTTTTCAGCCGCGGGTACTACGCCAACTATATGAATGTCCAACTCCAACCGTGCAGCAAGTTCTATAGCTCCTATCACTGCAGCAGCCCCAGACATATCACTCTTCATATATCCCATATTGGCTGATGGTTTAATAGATATACCACCTGTATCAAAAGAAATACCTTTTCCAACCAAGCCCAACTGAGGTGTCTTAGACTTACTTTTTTTGGGTTTATATTCCATGATGATCATTACAGGCTCATGTACGCTACCTTGCCCTACTGCCAATAATGCTTCACACTTTAGTTTTGTAAGCTGTTTTTTATCGAGAACTTTGACATCATACCCATATTGTTTTCCTGAAGCAACGGCAAAATCTGCCATATACCTAGGCGTCTTGATATTGGAAGGCGTATCTACCAAGTGCATGGCACTGAGCTGAGCCTCAGCAATGGACAAAGCTTTTTGAGCAATAGATTTCTGATTTTTGTCGATCACTAAAGTGATTTCTGGCTCCGTGATCTTATTACCATTAGTCTTAAAACTTCCCACATTCAGTAATCCATGTCTTAAACCTATCACTGCATTGGTAAGATGGTCAGCATGGAGATGACTGCCCAACACTTCCATCACTAAAGGGGATTTTGATCTCAGCTGATGCACAGCACTTCTAAAATAATGGTAAGATTTAGGAGTATCTTTTTCTTCACCTAAACCCAAAATGATGATCTTTTGCTCTTGCTGGTGGTGTACAAATGTGAGTGTATCTTTAGCGTTCAATGATATAGTAGGTTCATAAGCTAGACCTGCGACGGCTTGTATCCAAGCTTTATCTTCTTTGTTTTTTTCAAACGCTATAAGTGTGTTTACAGGATTTTTAGATCCGGTTGTTTTTATATATAGTGGCATTAATTTGATTTTTAGTATTTATTGAAATACAACCATTTGAAAGCGAGCGGAAATTGCTCAGCCCAATGAATTTCTTTATGTTGACCCGAAGGATTATGAGAAAAAATGACATCAAAACCATCGTATCTTCTTTTTTCCTGGAGTATATTGTCTAAACGCAATACTTGACCATAGTGATTGGCACTTTCCATACCTCCGGCATATAAATATATATCTGTTGGTCCTGCGGGCACATATTGCTTGGCCATGGTGTAGATTTCTTCTGATATCCAAAGGCTGGGAGAAAAAATCATCATATTGCCATAGATTTCAGGATATTTAAATCCAGCATATAAACTGATCAAACCACCTAGACTACTCCCACCTATACCCGTATGGTCACGGCCAGAAAGCACTCTAAATCTGCTATCAATCATTGGTTTCAGATCATCTAGCATAAATTTGATGTATAAATTCCCTTCTGCTTCAGTGTACCGTGGAGTACTGTATGGTAGATATTCTTGGATCCTAAGCTGTCCACCATGATCAATAGCTACGATGATCACGTCTCCTATACCTTGCTGAGCTAGCCTTTCGAGAGATTTGTCCACACCCCAGTTTCCATACGGTGCGTATTCATCAAACAAATTTTGTCCGTCATGTAAGTATAAAACGGGATATTTCTTGTCTGTCTGGTAGTAGTCATGGGGTAACAAAACAGCAATGCGTCGTTTGCGTCCCAATTGTGGTATCTCATATTCATTATCTAGAATTTCTATCCTAGGATAATAAGATTTTATTATTTCTCCGGTCATAAGGGTGCAAAGATAAGAAAAAATCAAGTGACAGCGTTTGTATTTTTTGACAAAATCAAATGACAATCCCACATTTACTATCCAAACTAAGATATTTCCTAGGCTAAGGAGTGATATATACTGCAATTATTTTTAAAAAAATTCACAGAATTATTTTAAAAACATTACCTTTGCGCTCCATTTGAAAAAGTTCTTTTAGTTATGAGTATTTTAGATCATTTTTCTTTACCCTTTTCAGGTATGAAAGATGGCTTCCATGTCTATAATTTTGATGTGGAAAATGATTTTTTCAAGTCTTTTGAACATTCGCCTGTACAAGATGGTCAGTTTCAGATCACTGTAGAAGCGGACAAAAGACCTGGCATTACCGATTTAGACATTATCATAGAAGGGCACGTTGGCACAACTTGTGACAGATGTCTTGCTGATATTAATCTGCCGGTGTATGGAGCATATCACTTAGTAGTAAAAATAGGTGATGAAGTCTCTGATGATGATGAAATCATTTTTTTAGCTGCTGACCAACCTAAGTTGTATTTAGCCCAAGTCTTTTATGAATTGATTTGTGTTTCATTACCACTTATAAATACTTATGACTGTGAGTTTGATATGCCAAAGCCTTGCAACCAAGATATTTTAAGTAAAATCAGTGCGCAAGTTTTTGAAGAAGAAGAACCTAAAAATGAAAATAATATCTGGGGCGATTTAAAAAGCATTTTACCAGACAATTGATTTAAAGATAGTTATAAAATAAAGATTGATCATCCAATAAATTTAGTTTAAAATGGCACATCCAAAGAGTAGGGTCTCTAAAGCAAGAAAGAACAAAAGAAGAACTCACCACAAAGCTGCTATGCCACAACTTGCTATTTGCAAGAATACAGGCGAGCCGCACATGATGCATAGAGCTTACTGGCATGAAGGTAGTATGTACTACAAAGGTCAGGTAGTGATTCAAGCAAAAGAAACAGAAGAAATAGAAGAGTAATTCTAAACACTATTTCTTAGTATAAGATATCTAATCAAGCTCCCTGTTGAAATATACATGTGGAGCTTTTTCTGTTTTTGATCTCTTAAATATTCAAAGCATCGGATCTGAGATCTTTTTTATACTTTTAACCATATTTAACTTAACATCGTTTTATGAAAACCATCATCAATGCTCCCGAGGCTCCCGCACCTGTAGGACCTTACAATCATTCAGTTTTGGCAGGAAATACATTATATATTTCAGGACAGATCGCTATCAATCAAGCTGAAGGCAAATTAGTTATAGACAATATAGAAGATGAAACCCATCAAGTGATGAAAAATATGGGATACATCCTACAAGCGGCAGGCATGAGCTATGAAAACGTAGTGAAATGTTCAGTATTCGTCTCTGATATGGAATTGTATGGACGTATCAATGCCGTTTATGCTAGCTATTTTAACGATGATACAGCACCTGCACGAGAATTGGTCCAAGTAGCCAATCTTCCAAAATACGTGAATGTTGAAGTCAGTTGCATTGCAGTCAAATAGAGGTAATACTGCGTTAAACAATTGATAAACATAGCTGCAGATGTCCCAAATGATGTCGGCAATGCCAGTCATATATTGCTGTGGCATGTTTGATGGTAAAAACTTTCTGAGAACCAGGATGGAAATAAGTGCGATTCCACTGCGATGCCGTAAGATGCTCTAAAAGAGTACTCCATCTCATATGAACACCGTACAAAATCTGCAGTGCACTATCTACGGGCAAATCATAATCAGGTAAAGTAGCGTAAACATCTTCCGCATAAGGTTTAATAGTAGGATTATGTTCCGAAAGAGCGCATTTAATTCTGAGTAAGGCGTGACTATGACTATCAGCTACATGATGAATCACTTGCCTCGCTGTCCATCCGCCTGATCGGTATGGAATATCCATATGTCCATCTTGCAATAAAGCAGCAATCTTTTGTACATGATCTGGAAAGTTTTTTATGGTCATCTTACACGCTTCCAAATCTAACGTACTTTCGTCGTAGTGAAATCTACCTACAGGATATTGTTTATGTTCCATTTAAATACAATAAAATTATTAATAAAAAAATCCTTACACTACCCAATTGATGATGTAAGGATTTAAAAAACTTGGTTAAAGCACTATTTATGCTTTAATATCTTTTACTTTTTTCTTGCCTTGCAATTTAGAAGCATACTGAAGCGCTTTCTCTAGATTAACAGTTCCGCCAGTTACACTAAGTTTACTAAAATTAACTTTATCTGACTTACTGCCAGGTAATTTTACTTCCTGTTTCAAAGGTGTTACAGACATCATGATGGCTTCCTTAACTTGTACAGCCGTAAGTCTAGGGTACACGGCTCTAATGGTTGCTGCTACTCCTGCTACAACTGGCGCAGCCATGGATGTACCTTGAAGTGGAGCGTATTCATTATTAGGCAATGTTGAGTATATTTTCATACCCGGAGCAAAGACATCTACCTCTTTCTCACCATAATTGGAAAAAGGTGCAGGTGCATCTTCTCCATCCTTGTAGTTGAGCGCACCGACTTCGATCCAGTTTTTGGCTTTACGCTTTTTCTTAAAAAACAAGAATCCTGATTTCTTTTCAAATGTAGCATTAGGGAAATTAGGTGTGGTATCATTGTTTTGTCCAGAATTACCTGCCGCATGTATCAAAAGTACATCTTTGGACTCCGCATATTTGACAGCGTCATCTACCAACTGTTTGTGGGTACCAAATCCCTTTCCGAAACTCATATTGATAATACTTGCCCCGTTATCTACCGCATATCTGATGGCATTAGCTACGTCCTTATCCCTTTCATCACCATCTGGCACTGCCCTTACAGACATCAACTTTACATTTGGTGCTACTCCGTCCATGCCTAAGTCGTTGTCTCTCACTGCACCAATGATACCACCCACATGTGTTCCGTGTAGTGCATCAGGACCTTCCACATCATTATTTCCATACACCTTCTGATTGACGTCATTATAATTATCTTTGACAATAGTCTTTCTCGGATCAAAATCTACATTGTAAGCATAATCCAACTTATCTTGATATGATTTTCTGTCAGCATTAATTTCTTCTTTTATGGTCATTTTTAGCTCATCTATACCCGTTACTTCAGCATTTTCCAAATATTGAGATGCTAATGCTTTGGCCATAGTAAGTTCTTGGCTACCCTTAATATCTATGGAGTCAAGATTTGCCAAACTCAGTGGTCTGTTGGCCAAAGCAGTCCCTAATGCATCCAAAGAGCCCATTACTTTTTGCTCCACAGCATCAAGTTTGCTCAAGGCTCCCTTTGCCTTTTCTATTTCTTTCTCTACAGTTTCTTTCGCCTTCTTAAAAGTTTCATATTCGGCTTTTTGCTTTTTGTTAAGCTTAGCTTCTACCGCATTGTCGTACTTGTACTTCAATGAACCGTAAACTCTAGTGGCTTCATAACTGTCTGGTCCTACATTTTTTCCATCGGGGCCACCTATAAAATTCCATCCGTTTATATCATCAACATATCCGTTTTGGTCATCATCTATGCCATTGTCTGGAATTTCACCAGGATTGACCCAAATATTGTCTTTCAAATCTTCATGTTCAACATCGATACCAGAATCAATTACGGCCACAATTACTGTTTTTGTTTGTTTCCCTTTTAAAAACTCTGCATAAGCTTTTCTCATCGATATTCCATTAAATCCTTCACCCGGACTACCGTAATACCAGTCATTGGGTGTAGGTGATTGTGCACACAATACTGTAACTGTTACAATAAAAAGAACTAATACATTAAAAAATCTATTCATGTGTTTGGTGATTTAAAATTTTTACTTTAATTTTGTGCTTATTTTGATGTATTTTTAAACTAATGTTTAAAATATGTTAATTAATTACTTATATATAATACTTTTTATATCATTTTAGTTTAAATAGTAATGAGTGTGTCAAGTTTGTGACTTTTTTAATAAAATGAAGTTATAAATGTAAAACCTGAAAACTTTTGATTTTAAGGAATAATTTCGGTCCCTATTCCTCTGAAGTCAACTAAGTTTAAAAAAGTATATTAGTGCCTTCAAGTCTCAAAATTTTAAAAACCATAGTAAACAACCTATGTTTACTGTAAAAAATTGTCGAAAGATGAACAACAAATTAGTAATCTGCTGGACTTTTGTCTTGGTTATGTTTTTATCTAACAAAAATAATGCCCAATATTCTGACCTGGGCGTTGGCTTAGGTATGACCACTTATTGGGGAGATATGAATGCCCCTGCTTTTGCAACCAATTATTTTGGAAATAGTGGCTTTGGGTTTCAGGCTCATGGTCGATACATGAAAGGCAACAGATTAGCTTTAAGAGGTTCGTTTGTGTATGGTCGAATCAACGGTGATGACTCCCGGTCCAATCAGGATTGGCAATTACAAAGAAATCTTAATTTTAGATCTCATTTGACTGAATTAGCGGTCATGGGCGAACTATATATCCTCCCTTTTAGTACAGAACCGGGTAGCAATTTTTTTGCACCTTACCTGACTGCAGGAGTTGCCGCTTTCTGGTTTGACCCAAAAACCACTTATCAAGGCAGAGAAGTAAGACTTCAACCTTTAGGTACTGAAGGTCAAGGAATGCCGGGAAGACCTGCTAAATATTCAAGAAACAGTTTTGCACTTCCTTTTGGTTTAGGTGCCAAATTTATTTTGACAGAGACGATCAATTTAGGTTTTGAAGTCGTGATCAGGAGATCTTTTACAGATTATATAGACGACCTCAGTTCAGTTTATATCAATTATGATGATTTAAGCCGATCCAATGGAACGCTTGCTGCAGACCTTAGTAACCGCATGAATGAATTTTTGGGTCAAGCAGACCCCGTAACTTTGCCAACAGGAAGCATAAGAGGAGGAGCCCAAGTAGATGATTACTACGTAACCACCATGCTTACCCTCAATTTTGTTTTTACGGATAGTAAAGGAAGAAAAAGAATGGGCAGCAATGATGTAAAGTGTCCTACATTCAGATAAAACTGAAAAACTGTAGTAACATCTTTTCAATTTCGTATTCACCATTTTACTTATTTCAATATCAATTCAATATCTTTGCTGCAACGTATTAACTAAAAAATTAATTTGCCAACGTTTTTCATTCATTTATTACAGACTATTCGTGTAAAAAATGGAATTGGCATATGGATTTACACATTAATGAAAAGTGACAGAAAGCGAATCGATATTAAAAAAGTATTGGGGATATGACACTTTCAGGCCACCACAAGACCTGATCATAGATGCTGTACTAAAAAAGTCAGATACTATAGCGCTTTTACCTACTGGAGGCGGCAAGTCTGTTTGTTATCAAGTGCCTGCTATGATTTTCTCTGGTAAAACTATCGTTATTTCGCCTTTGATCGCGTTAATGCAAGATCAGGTAGACAACCTTTTTTCCAGAGGTATCATTGCAAAAGCCTTAAACGCTAACCTTCATTACAAAGAAATAGATGCTATTCTTGATAATTTTGTATTTGGTGATTTAAGAATGTTGTATATATCTCCAGAACGTATTGGTTCGGAAGTGTTTATGACCCGAATCCTGAAGGCCAATATTAGTTTGATCGCGGTAGATGAAGCGCATTGTATCTCTCAATGGGGATATGATTTCAGGCCTTCATACTTTAATATACCTAAACTGAGAGAAATCCATCCTAAGGTACCCATTTTGGCACTTACTGCTACGGCAACGCCTCAAGTACTGAAAGATATTTCCGAAAGACTTGAACTCAAAACGCCAACTGTATTTCAAAAAAGTTTTTCCAGAGACAATCTCGGACTCACTGTCATCAAAGGTGATGATAAGAAAAATGAATTGCTTAGGATCTTGTCCCGTGTTAAAGGTTGTTGTATCATATACGTACGCAACCGTAGAGAAACTGTAGAAATATCACATTGGCTCAATGCACACGGAATAACATGTGTCTCCTACCACGGCGGTATGGATAGAGATACCCGAGAGAAAAATCAAGCGGCATGGATGCACAATCATGTAAGAATGATTGTTTGTACCAATGCTTTTGGCATGGGTATAGACAAACCAGATGTAAGACTCGTCATACACCTTGATATAGCACCAAGCATAGAAGAATATTATCAGGAAGCAGGCAGGGCAGGTAGAGATGGAAAGGAATCCCATGCAGTCACGCTGGTAGATGAATCCGATATCAGTGACGCCATCCAAAATTTTAATGAACAATTTCCTTCTTTAGAAGTCATAGGCGGAACATACGACCGATTATGCAGATTTTTTAAGGTTGCCTATGGCTCAGGGATGATGGAATCTTATGATTTTTCCATTCTAGATTTTGCAGAATATGTGGCTATACCGGTCAAAAAAGTTTTTCATATCATCAGCATACTCGAAAAAGAAGGATGGATCTCAACTTCGGAAGCATTTAAAGAACCTTCTAAGTTGATGATCTTGGCCACTTCAGAAGATCTGGAATACCTTGAAAAAAATGTTGCACAAAAATCCAAAATCATTGTACATCTACTCAGAAAATACGAAGGACTTTTTATTGATTTTGTCAAAATAGATGAAAACAGAGTAGCACAAGAATTAGGTATGGAAGTATCCAAACTCATTCAAATCATACAAATCCTAAAAACTGAAGGGTTAATAGCTTACACACCTAGGGCAGCAGTACCACAAATCACATTTACACAATCACGTCCACAACCAGAGAGTTTCTCCATTGATAAAAAATCTTATCTACAGCGCAAAAAAATGGCAGAAGATAGACTACATGCTATGGTCAAATACATTAATAATGATACTACCTGCCGGCAAAAAGTCATTGTCGATTATTTTGGTGAAAATGGAAAAAACTGTGGTAAGTGTGACATATGCTTGGGGGCCAATGCACATGCCTTGTCTTTTGACGAAACTCAAAAAGTATTAAATCATCTGATCAAGACGATAGAAACAGCGCCATTTCCATTGAAAAAGTATGTAGATCTATATCCATTTAATAAGAGAAAGAGAATATTAAAAGCTATCCAAACTTTCGAATCTGAAAATCTCATTCAAATCTCCAATACTGGCATCATTTATCCCGTAATACATGAATAAAAAAATCATTTATTGTACGGTAAGTAATGATATCAGTCATGACCAACGCATGCATCGAATATGTAGCACACTTGCCCAAAATGGATATGAAGTATGTTTAATCGGAAGGCAAAGAACGCAGTCAAAAGCACTGGAAACCAAAAATTACGACCAAAGAAGATTAAAATGTTGGTATGAAAAAGGGCCTGTATTTTATTTGGAACTTAACATAAGACTCATTTTTTACTTACTTTTTGAAAAAATAGATATCATATATTCAGTTGATACTGATACACTCTTAGCTGGCACGATCATTAAAATTCTGAAGCGGAAAAAACTAATTTTTGACAGTCATGAATACTTTACAGAAGTACCTGAACTTCAGGATAGGTATTGGGTGAAACGCATATGGTCGTGGATAGAAGCCATGTGTATACCCAAGGCTAATGCAGCTATTACAGTAAATGAAAGCTTATCTAAAATACTGAGTCAAAAGTACAATGTTCCCTTTCACTCAATATACAATGTGCCACTTAAAAGCCCTACCTTAACTACCGTTGCACCTAAAACCCCTTATATCATCTACCAAGGCGCCTTGAATAAAGGGCGAGGCTTAGAATCTTTGATAACAGCTATGGACTCCATCCATGATATTGAATTAGTTATAGCTGGAGAAGGAGACTTGAGTGACTATCTACGATCATTAGCCAAAGATGGTAAATCATCCGACCGTATTGTTTTTAAAGGGTGGCAATCTCCATCGCAACTTAAAACACTTACCCAATATGCCGCATTAGGTGCTAATCTTTTGGAGAAAACGAGCTTAAATTATTACTACTCTTTAGCTAATAAATTTTTTGACTACATGCATGTCGGTGTTCCATCTTTAAATATGGATTTTCCAGAATACAACCAAATCCTATCCAAATACGATGTAGGTTACACCATAAGGAGCATCGAACCTGTCATTTTGGCATCAGAAATTAATAAGATTCTGGAAGACACCTTGGCTTATGAAAAAAAACGACGACATTGTCAGCTCGCAAAAGATGTTTACAATTGGGAAAATGAATCCCAAAAATTACTACACATTATAAGAGCGCTGTAAGATAAACTTCGCATCACACAAAGACAAGTGCAATTTATTGAACAAGTCTATGGGTATACAACTTCCTGAATTTCTCCAATTTTGGAGCGATCACGTACTGACAGTAAGACTGATCTGGATGTTGGTTAAAATAATTTTGATGGTATGCCTCTGCTGTATAAAAAACTTCAAATGGCTTAACCTCCGTTACTATTTTTTCTGGTAATACATTTTGAACTTCTGCAATGGATTCAAGTATGATTTCCCTTTCATCCTCATTGCGATAAAAAATGATGCTTCTATATTGCGTTCCTGTATCTGCACCTTGCCTATTGAGCGTACATGGATCATGAGTGGTAAGATGAATTAAAACTAAATCTTTAAAGCTAATTTTTAAAGGGTCAAAATTCATTTCCACCACCTCAGCGTGTCCTGTCAAACCGCTGATTACTTCTTTATACGTTGGGTTTTTGATATGTCCACCACTAAATCCTGACACTACAGATTCAACACCTTCCAATTGCTGAAAAACAGCCTCCGTACACCAAAAGCAACCACCTCCAAAAGTTGCTTTTTGCAAATTTGATTCTATTTTTGTTAAAGCTTCTGCATTGATACAATACCTTAATCCGCTTGGTGGTGGGCCATCCTGAAAAACATGACCTAAGTGAGCATCGCACACATTACATGTAGCTTCGATTCTGTACATTCCGTGGCTTTTGTCCTTGTGATAAGCAACAACATTGTTTTGGATAGGTTGAGTAAATGATGGCCATCCTGTTCCACTATCAAACTTTTCGGTAGCATCAAAAAGTGGTGTTTCACAACATGCGCAAGCATATTTTCCAGATGAAAACAAATGACACATCTCAGAGCTGAAAGGTCTTTCGGTTCCCTTTTCTCTGGTGATGCGGTATTGATCTTCAGTAAGTATCTGTCTCCATTCTGCATCACTTTTAATCACCTTATTTTCAGGCGTAGGGTTACCCTGGGTAGCATATTTAAGTACATCAAGCCAAGTAAGCATAATATTTATTATTTTTTAAGTAACATAGATTTCTTTAAGAAGTTTTTTATGCTTAAAAATCTCAATGGCTACCAAACTATTAACTTTATTATAGTTGTCTTTTTAAAAGCTTTTACATACTAATGATATAACTATGGATACTTTGTAACAAAAACTTTTATAACTCTTATTATTAGAATATAACAAAACAGTGGTCCTTTTAAGGTTTAAAATAAAATTAACTAAGCCATATCATTTATTTAATAAAAGCTTAACTAATTTAGTAAATATGCTGACGTCTTAAGTTCAAATAATTTACGATAAGTTATTTTATATCATTAATTAACAACAAAATAAAAGATCATGAACATTTTCAAAAAATTGAACTTCACTGCCTTAATTCTACTGATAACTGTTGCTACCTATGCGCAGGTTTCTGTTGGTTTCAAATCAGGTGTAAACTTGGCTGATACTCGAGTCAGTGGCTTATTTGACAATAACTTACCCGAACAAAATATGTATCCTGGCTTTACAGCAGGAATTATCGCTGAGTTTCCTTTGCTCAACGGATTTGCTTTCAGACCTGAACTCAATTATTCACAAAAGGGTTTTATTACGGATGTATCAGTAACGGATTTAGAGCTTTTAGGAATAGACGTACCCGTAGGTGCCAGAGCAAAAACCCGCTTTAACTATATTGATGTACCTTTACTTATTAAATACAGTACAGGAACAGAACTTGCTAAAGTGTATTTTGTAGCAGGGCCTACTGTTGGATACACACTCAACGCACACGTAAGACCAGTAGCCAACTTTATTATCAATGTAAACTTACCACGCGTAAATATACCTTTGGACAATGACATATATCAAAGGTGGGAAATAGCAGCAACGCTGGGTGTTGGTGGAGAAGTCAAGGCAGGACAAGGCAAATTGTTTAGTGACGTACGATACAATCTAGGTCTCACCAATATGCTCCAAGATCCAATTATTGATTTCAGAGCTAAAAATCAAGGAGTCGCCATTACAGCAGGATACGCTTACCTATTTTAAAGATTCAAATATATGCAAACTGTAGACTGAACTGAACACATTTAGTTCAGTCTATTTTTTTTGTCGAATACTAAAAATAAGCAATCACTCACACTCTTAGATCGATTAATTTTCACTTTATCAACCAAAATAGAACTAATAAACATCTCAAAAGCTGTATATTGGTCTAATAATGTTAATTTTTATCTAAAGTATGACCAATCCTTTGATTTTTTTGTTTAAGAATTAAAATTAAATAATATTTTTGCACCTTCATTCGTTTAAAGATCTAAATCTCATATCATGAACAATAAAAATTTTGGTAAATTAGCAGTAGCTGCGGCATTACTTTTCGTAACGTTAACCTTTTCATCTTGTAACAGAGGATATGGCTGTCCTTATGAATTAAAGGCAGCTGTAAAAGTGGCTTTACCTATCATCAAATAATTTTTGGAAGTATATTTTATGATTAATTGGAAAAATTTGTCATCAATCTCAGATCTAGAAGATGCTGACAAACTTTCTTATGATAATGATGTCTTGCTATTTAAGCATAGTGCGACATGTTCTATCAGTCACATGGCAAAAATGAGACTGGAATCATCATGGAATCTTTCTGATAGATTAATCCCCTACTATCTTGATTTAAAAACTTATAGAAATGTTTCTGACACCATCTCAGAAAAGTATCAGGTACATCATGAATCTCCACAAGTGATCATCATTAGAAAAGGTGAATGTATTTATGATGCTTCACACTTAGATATTTCCGTTGAAGAAATAAGCGAAACTTTAGCGTTTCATGCCTAATAATCATGAGATAATCCTTTCAGGAGATGGCTCTCACACCTTAATATCACCCATTTTCCAAACTGCATATCATTCTCATCATGGGGCCATTACAGAAAGTGAAGTAGTGTTTATAGAAGCAGGCTTAACATATCTTCAGTCCCAAGGCCATCAAAATATTAGGGTTTTTGAAATGGGATTCGGAAGTGGTTTGAATGCTATTTTAGCTAAGATTTGGTCAGAAAAAGAAAAAATCAACCTAACATATCACACAGTAGAAGCATATCCGGTGCCCATAGAAGTAATTAGCCAATTGAACTATACAGACAAAATCGGTCATCATCAGGATTTCTTAAGTATGCATACTTGCTCATGGGGTGATGAGCATGTGATAGCTGACCATTTCGTATTTTGTAAATGGAAATGCCCTATAGAAGAGTTACAATTAAATGAAACATTTGACGCTATTTTTTTTGATGCTTTCGCACCATCTTCTCAGCCTCATTTATGGGAAGAAAAGAATATAAAAAAAATGTATGACCTACTTCAATATGGTGGTGTGTTGACCAGTTTTTGTGCACAAGGCGCTTTCAAGAGACATCTAAAAGCAGTAGGTTTTACAGTACAATCATTGCCTGGACCACCTGGCAAAAGAGAGATGACCCGAGCTATCAAAGCATAAAATTCAGCAATATAAGCTATTAAGGTGCTGGGTTGGATATTTCCATATGTACTTTATCGATTTCAGTCAAAATATCAGAGCCAAGAATAATATCAACCGTGTTTATGTTTTCTTTTAATTGATTCATATCTGTAGCACCTATAATATTACTACAAACAAAAGGGCGGTCGTTTACAAAAGCAAGTGCGAGCTGCGCTGGTGTAAGTCCTGCATTTTCAGCAATTTCAATGTATTTGGCTGTTGCTTCATGACTTTTAGCCCCATTATATCTAGCGAGATTTTTAAACTGATTGATTCTATCTTGAGGCTTATCCAACCCTTTGTGAAATTTTCCAGATAACAATCCAAAAGCCATCGGAGAATAAGCCAATAACCCAATGCTTTCTCTAATACTAATCTCAGAAAGACCAACTTCAAAACTTCTGTTTAGCAAATTATATGGATTTTGAATCGAAACAGGTCTAGGCAAATGGTTTTTGTCTGCAACTGAGCACGTCCTCATTACACCCCAAGGTGTTTCGTTGGAAAGCCCCCAATGCTGAATTTTACCCATTTTGACCAATTCGTTCATGGTTTCTACAGCTTCTTCAAAATTATCTTGCCATTCACTATCGTGTACCTGATAGCCCAACGTTCCGAAATAATTTGTTTTACGCTCAGGCCAATGCATTTGATATATATCAATATAGTCTGTCTGAAGCCTTTTTAGACTTCCTTCTATAGCTTCTAAAATCCGAGGACGGCTAAAGCCCAAATTTTGGCTGATATGTTTGAATGATGGTGAAGGACCTGTGACTTTCGTGGCCAAAACGATGTCTTGTCTCCTACCAGATTCTTTCAACCATGTTCCGATGATGGTTTCAGTGGATCCTTGAGTCTCAGGTCTACCCGGGACGGAGTACATTTCTGCTGTATCAATAAAATTAATTCCTTGCTCTAGTGCAAAATACATTTGTTCATGACCTTCAGCTTCGGTGTTTTGCTGGCCAAAAGTCATAGTGCCTAAACAAATCACACTGACTTCCAAATTGGTATTTCCTAATTTTCTGTATCTCATATTTGTATTTCTGGTTATTAAAGAAAAAATTTACACTTTTTGTTTAAATTCTATAAAAGAAAAAGACCCCCATCGACTTTTCGATGCGGGGTCCCATCCCAAAAACAGTAAAATTCTTTATAGAAAATTATTCTACGACGACCATTTTTCTGGTTGCTTTGAAGTCACCTGACTCCAAGGTGTAATAAAGTACACCAGCTGCATCCAGTTCATTTCTGTTGATTTCGATGCTATTATAACCTTTGTTGAAGTTGTTGGTAATCACTTTGATAGTTTTACCAGTCACATCAAAAATGGTTAAGGTCGCATCTGCTTGCTGAGCCAATTCAAATCCAATAGTGGTTACAGATTTGAATGGGTTTGGCGTGTTTTGATACAATGTATTGCTTAAGTCATTTCTGTTTTCCACAGTAAATGCTACATTCATCACATTGAAATCAGCGTTGTATGCTTCAGCTTTAGTTATTGCTGAGTCAATCCATAATCCATTAGTAAGACTGCCTTTAGCTTTAGCTTTTAGAGACAATAATAACACTGGATTTCCTTCATTAATATCAAGTGCATTTTCTCTGTTGTAACTTACAGCAATTCTACCGTCTGCTAATTGTGTCAAACCAAAGTTATTGTCATTGATACCTTTTAAAGGACTATTGATCGCTTCAAGGCTAAACAATTCAGTGTCAAAGTTGATCGTAAACTGGAAACCTGCTATTTCATTAGATTGTGCCATTACTACTGGTACTTCTATTGATTGACCTGCGTCAAAAGATTGGTTTGCAGTTGTCAAAATCATTTTCTGACTTGTTCTGCTTTCAGTGGCGTTATCATTGGCATTTGCCTTAGCATTTCCATTTACATCTCCTATTTTTACAGCCATGAAATCCACATTCATATCTGATGCAATATTATCCAAATTGTAAACTAGTGGAAGAGATTCTGTATGAGCAGTCTTAGGATCAGCAAAGTTATATGCTTTGTCAAAAAACTTCCATGAATCATTATTTGAAAACTCTTCAGTTACACCTAAGATAACTTTTCGTAAGTCAGTAAGGTCAGAAGCAGAGATATTTTTGTCATTATTAACATCAGCCGCAATCAACTTGTGTGGTGTATCTAATTTTTCAATACCTAAAATATGTCTCTGAATCATCACTAAGTCAAGGGTAGAAACACCATTTAAGTAATCATCTTTTTTGGATGGAGTGATGATATAGCTACCGCCTGAAGTTACATCAGCAAAGTTGTAAGTTCCATTAGTACCAGTGATCATGTTCATCTCACTTCCTTCAAGCTTAACAGATACATCTTTTACAGGCTCGTCATTTGGATTCATAATAGAACCTTGAACTACCAATCTTGTAACTGGACATATTTTAAAGTTGTCTTGAATAGTAATGAAAGTAGAACAGAAATCCTGAACAAGTTCTCCTGTAGGAGTCACCACACCAACATACACATTTAAGTCTCTTCTACCCAAGTCAGCACAAGTAAATCTTCTGCTCATAACCAATACTGGTTTTTTATTGGCATCCAAAGTGATAGGAGCAAATGAGTGAAGCACTTCATATCCACATGGGTGGAAGCTGCCATTATCAAAATCTTTAGCCCAAATATCCACCATCGCTTCTGTAGCAGAAACAGGCATCAAGCTCGTAGCCAAGCCATTTAAACAATAAGGAGTTGGTGCTTTTGCATTTTCTATGGTAAATAATGCTGTACACTTAGTCACATTGCCACATCTATCTTCAAAAGCCCATTCTATTCTGTGGGTTCCTATTGGATAAGTTCCACTGGCATTAACACTATTAATTCTGTTTTGAGTATTGACTGTAGCTAAACCTGATTTTGAGAACCTTGCGTCGAAAGAGCTACCATTATTTGGATAAATTTTAACAGAATATCTAAGTTGATCAGTACATACATCAGTAGCTGTTGCTGTCAATTCAATATAACCACCTTCGCATTTAGAATCATAAGTTTTTGCAGGTGGGTAATTAGTACAACCGGTAAGAATTACTGGTTTCTCGTCATCATATACTTTGATCACTTGTGTGTGTGTCCATTCTGTATAAGTAACTCCACCACCAGGTAATGTTACAAAATTACACCAGTCGATCACTTTCCAATGTCTTAAGATTTTAAAACAAGCTTCACCGTTGCTATTATTGAAGGTAAAGATTTGATCTTCATACTGTGCACCAACTAGGCTACAAATATTGTCAGCTGTTAAATCAGGTCTTCCTGTTACATCTGGTCCGAAAGCATCATCATTAGGATCTTCACAACCTTTCATAGAAACATCTTTAGGCCATCTTGCATCAGTCATTTGGAAATTACTTGATCCTGTAACTGTTATGATCTGAGTACATCTAGCAGTATCTCTACCACCTACTGTATATGCTCTGAAGTTTCTAGTAATTTTACCGATTCTACAGCTGTTCAACTCAACAAGAGAGTCTGTTCTTATAATAACATTGGTACAATTATCAGTTGCTGTAGGCCATCCAAATGAATGTCTTAGCTTAGCTGTATCAAAGTAGTCATTACAAGTAGCAGACATGTGTGCAGGACAAGTAATTGATGGAGGTAATTTATCTTGAATATGTGCATTAACCATACAATCATTCCAATTTCCTGCCTTGTCAATAACTCTAAACTGAACCATTTCAGTTTTGCCTGCATCTTCACAACAGAACAATGCACCGGAGCTAAATCCACATGGATCAGTAATCTCGATGACATAGTAATACTCATCATCTTGACATGATTCTGCATTGAAATTTCTCCATCTTGCATTAGCATCTCTTACCAAAACATAAGGCAAATTATTTTCAGGGTTTGCATTTGTAATGATGGTATCTTGTGGGAAACCAGCATCCCAATTTCTGTACCTTGATGTCTCATTGCTCAACCAAGAGAATGTTCCTTTATTTTTTAAATCTTTTAAACCTATCAAATAATCAGCACCTAAATTCCACTTTTTCATTTCGTCATAAACGAACTGATTTTCAGCAGCATTGTTGATTGCAACCACATAGCCACCCATGGCAGCAGCAGTTTTAATTGCTACTTCTGGTTTTGCTTTATGCTTTGATGCATAATAGTAATGCGGTGCTGTTCTGCCAGTATTTACAAAAGTACCTAGGTGGGTAAATCCAGGAAATTCAGGAGTTTTACAAGGAGTACAACCTGGATTCATTCTTCTGACTAACATTTTAGCAAGATCACAATCATCATAACTTCCATCGTCAAATGATGTAGCAGGAACCCATGCTTTACCATCAAAAGTCAAACCCACAGTAGTATTCAAATCACAAATAGCCACAGGCGCTGTATGATCTTCTACATTTACAGCCATAACGTAATCAGTTTGGTTATGACAGTCATCAAATGCGGTATATTTGATTTCACTACATCCTAATGGAAGCGGAATAAATCTGTCTGCATCAGTTACTTTAAGTCCTTTTATAAAGCCACCTGCATAGGTAACATCATAAGTAAGATCTATAGAACAATTGTCTTTAAGGGTAGGCTTGGGCAATCTATAGATACCTTCACAAGTATGACCATTAGTAGTAGCGACGTCTGCAGCTTTCATATTTGAAAACTCAGGTCCTTTACTATCAATAATTTCAATTATTTGGATAAATTCTCTTATTTTGGAATCACAAGACCATTCTAGTATCTGCCATTTTCTCATGATCTTCTTAACACACTTGATAGTTGGAAACTCAGTGTCTGTATAAGAAACATAGATATTGCACTTATCAGTAGTCTCCGGAGTCAATGCAATAGATCTTGCTATTGGTCCAGTAAAGTTGCTGATCATTAATTCTGTCCACCTAGCTAAATTATCGGTAGTAACTCTGAAGCAAAATTGTTGATCTTTAAGGATTGCAATAGCTGAGACAGTACCGCTGCCTACATTTGCTGTTGGATCTGTGGTTAAGTTAAGCCAAGGGCCACCATTTACGCTATATTGTCCTCTATCATAAAAGAAATTACCAGCTGGTGGTGTGCTTCCTTTCATAGATGCAGACCAATTGAATCCAATACTACCATTAGCAGTAGCTGTAAAACATACTTGTGCTCCCATACCAGGTAAAACAGTTGGAGCAGTACCTGCAGCCAATCTCAAATTTCCGTTTAACGGATTAACATCAACTGTACCAGCGCCTCTAGTGGCTGGCATCCAAGCGTGAAGTGAAGGAACACCTGATCCTTGCAATACTAAAAGAGGATTAGTACTTACTGTAATATCAACCGGTGAAGGATTTCCAGCAAAAGGTCTTCCCACAGGAATTTTTGCGTACGGAGCATCACATTGTAACTGCACATTTTGCACTCCAATGACATCATCTATATCTAAGGTAACCACCCAAAAAATCACAGTACAATCAGTATCAGATATATTACCTGATTCGTCAATAGCTCTGAATTTTCTTTCGATCATTTTGATGGTATCAGAACCCGCAAATATTGGGTTGATACAATCATTTACAACGATGTTTTCACTCACCATAAATACTTTAGGAGCGTGGCAATTGTCTAGGGCAGATGGAACAAAAGATCCTATAGAAGGACATGTTACCACAATATTCTGAACGTCATCACTCTCCCAAGATGGTCTAAATTTGTCTTCCACATTTACCGTAGTCCAGCAAGAATTTGTTCCTCCTGCGGTGGCTACTTTTGCATAAATTGTTTTACCAATGTACAATTGTCCATCAGTAAGTTCTGCTTCACCAGTACCAGAATCTATAATTCCTGATGTTGGTGTCTTCATCAATGTAACGACTGCAGCAGATGATCCACCGCAAGTTAAGCCGTTGGCTAGTAATTGGTCAGCTGTAATAACTGCGCTGCAGTCATTATCTACTGAAACTTGTATGGAACCTTTACAAGCACAAGATGGTGTCTGGGCCATTGTGTTTGTCAGAGTACCTACAAATAATACCATAGTAAGACTAAAAAGTCTTAAAAAGGTATTGAAAGGTGTTGAATTTGATTCATTCATGAGATCCAAATTTTGAGTTTAATGAAAAAATTTTTACTGTCATGAGAGTTAGTGGTATATGAATACACCTAAGCCCCAGAACTTATTGGTTAAGAAATAATTACATATAAAGGCTGTCTGGCCTCTATCTCTTTTGGATCTAAAATCAATACTAAGGTTGGAAAAAATAAAATTTATATATTTGACTATACTATGTATAATTAATTCGATGTGTCAAACACAAGTATTTTTGATAAAAATCATATATGAATGAATTCTATCTGTTTTCAGTTTTAGGTAAATCTATTGTGTAAGCAGGTTGGTAATGGTAAGATAGGTTCAGAACAGTTTCTCACGCTATTCTGATGCAAAGATATGTCGCACTACACATAAAAAAAAATATTATTGAAAAAAAATACATATATTTTTAAACATAACATTTATAACATTGATATTAAAGTATATACAAATTAAATAAATTTAATATAAATAAATAAAAAATCGCTATTTTTCTTTAAAATAATTAAATTACGACTAATCAATATACATAAATATCACATATTGCACTAATTATAGATTATATTTTATAGCCAAGTATAAAATATAAGATCATATTAAATAAATAATATATATAAAATGATGTACAGAAGTCAATTCTAATGAAATGAAAATGAAATGTTGTTTAAATTTATAGTCTTTTATCTAAATCATATAGCTATGATTATTTTTTATGGTCGCAAACTACTTTACGACACTTTCCATAAAGATTTAAGGAGTGATGTGTGATTTCAAATTCTAATATATCACCCATCATGGTTTTTATCTGCTGAATTCTTGGATCACAGAATTCTAAGACTTCACCACAATCCAAGCATATTAAGTGATCATGTTGCTTAAAACCATAAGATTTTTCATATTGAGCTAAATTTTTACCAAATTGGTGTTTTGTGATCAGATCGCAACTCACTAAAAGTTCCAATGTATTATAAACTGTAGCCCTACTAACCCTATAATTTTGATTTTTCATATGAATATATAGAGCTTCTGCATCAAAATGGTCTGTTCTTCTGTAAATTTCTTCCAAAATAGCATAACGCTCCGGAGTTTTTCTTAAACTAAATTTTTCAAGATGAGAAGAAAATATAGTTTTAACTTCAGCAACGATTTCATTCAATTTTTCTGGTGCGCTTGTCATTTAATTTATTGTTTTATTTTGACTCTCTAAAGATACTTTATTAAGGATGTGTCTTAATTAAAAGTTTTGTCTGTTCTGATTACAGACGAAATACCTGGAAGCTTTTCCAGTGATTGTACAACTAGATTAAGTTGATCTTTGTTCAAAACCACAATTCCAATCCTGCCCTCAAAAAAACCTTCCCGACCTTCAATACTGAATGTTTTTATATTTATCCCTAGTCGATTAGACAACTCATTGGTTAAAGTTTGTATAACACCAGGTCCTGAATCGACACCCGTCACTAATAACTCCACAATAAAATTAGTGTTAGGGCTTCCGACCCACTCCGCTTTTAAAACTCTGTAACCGTAGTTTGCCAAAATGTGAGTTGCGTTAGAACAAGATGTACGGTGTATTTTCAAACCTTCTTTGGTAGTTAAAAATGCAAATATTTCGTCTCCTTGTACCGGATTACAACATGTAGCCAAAGAAAACTGGTACATATCTGCAGGTTCATTATTGACTAGAATATTTGATTTATTGACTTTGGTCGGTTTTTGAATTTTTTTAAGCTCATCCAATATAGGTGCTGTGACGGCATTTGAAGCGTCTTCTTCCTTCCTGAAAACAATTTTACCGTTTTCAATATCATAATTTTTGATATCCGCAATTCTGATTTCGTCTTGGGATAAACTGTAAAAAAGATCTACTCTACTTTTGTAACCAAAGTGTTTGGCAATAATCTCTACATTATCTTCAAAATCCAACTTTAGATTTTTGAGCTTTCTTTCCAAGGCTTCTTTGCCAAATTCGCCAATCTTTCTGCGCTCATCTTTCATTGCAGATCTAATCTTGGACCTGGCTTTACCGGTAATAACCATTTTTAACCAATCTTCATTGGGTTTTTGATTTTTATTGGTAATAACTTGCACCTGATCACCATTATTAAGTTTATACCCCATAGGGACTAACTTATTATTAACTTTAATGGCAGCCGCATGATAACCTACATCTGTATGAATTTCAAATGCAAAGTCTAAAGCCGTAGCACCTTTAGGAACTATGCGCATATCGCCTTTTGGTGTGTACACATAAACTTCTTCGTCAAAGAGATTAGTCTTAAAATCATTGACAAAGTCCATGGCGTTAGTATGTTTGGCATCTAAGATCTCCCTGATATTGTCTAACCAATTATCATAAACATTTTCTTGTTTTTTGATGCCCTTATATTTCCAATGAGCAGCAAATCCCTTTTCCGCGATCTCGTCCATTCTTTCTGATCTGATTTGCACTTCTACATACCTACCTTTTGGACCAATTACGGTTGTGTGCAGGGATTCATAACCATTTCCTTTAGGCGTTGTTATCCAATCCTTTAATCGTTCTGGGATGGGCTTGTAAACATCTGTTATTATAGAATATATCTGCCAACAATACATCTTTTCCTTATCGCCCGGTACGTCAATAATAATCCTAACTGCAAAAATGTCAAATATCTCTTCAAAAGAGACGCCATTATTCTTTATTTTGTTTGCAATGGAAGATATAGCTTTTATTCTACCTAAAACTCTAAACTTTACGCCCAGTTGCTGTAATTCTTCTTGTAAAGGTTTAATAAACTGTTCAATATAAGCTGTACGCTCCTGATCTGAATCTGATAATCTATGAAGAATTTCATTATATAATTCCCGATCGGTGATTTTAAGGCATATATCCTGAAATTCTGTTTTAATATTATACAAACCCAATCTGTGTGCTAGTGGCGTATAAATATATTCTGTCTCTGCAGCAATTTTGATTTGTTTATGTTTAGGTTGGGCATCGATGGTTCTTAAATTATGAAGTCTATCTGCCATTTTTATCAACGCAACCCGAACATCAACAACTAAAGTACTTAATACTTTTTTAAAATTTTCAGCCTGAGGACTTTCTACATCATCTGTATTGTATGTACCGTCCAACTTAGTAAGCCCATCAACGATTACTGAAACTTTAGGCCCAAATATTGTCTTAATATCAGATAAAGTAAGTGGTGTATCTTCAACCACATCATGCAATAATGCACAAGCTACGGCAGTAGGACCTAATCCAATCTCTTCGTAACAAATTCTAGCAACTTCTATAGGATGGAAAATATAAGGCTCACCTGATTTTCTTCTTTGAAACTTGTGCGCATCCACAGCAATTTCATATGCTTTTTCTACTAATTCAACATCTTCATCTTGTAGAATAGGTTGCATAGTAGCAAGCAATTCATCAAATTTTGATCGAACACTCTTTAATTCTTCTTCCGTATATGTAACACCAATAGGCATACTTTGTAATAATTAGGTTATACTTATTTTACAAAATTAATAAAAAAAAAGAAATTGCCAAATAAAAAAAAATAAATAATGAGAATTGCGTTAAAATACCCACAAATTTGAAATTAGATAGATTGGCACTAATATTATATTTAGTAGCTTTCAGATATCTATACCAATAATCAGAACTTGTTAAAAATCAATAGGTCCAATTCTTAGTTAAAGTAAATAAATACTTTATATCTCATTTCATATTAAAAAAAAAAGCGCTTACTAACCTTGGTCAGTAAGCGCCTTATTAACTCAATAACTCAATATTACTCAACGATGATCATTTTCTTAGTAGCTGTGAAGTCACCGCTTTCTAATGT
>CAZGMB010000067.1:0-18530 GCA_964526715.1 uncultured Aureispira sp.
AAAAGTAAAAGCCTTGCCGGCTAGAGGCAAAAGTTAAAATGAAGTGCAAATGATTAAGGAGTTTTGAAGAAATTTCTGTGCATCGAAATCAATAAATTTAAATATATATAATTGATAATCTATAACATATATTACATCAAGCAAACCCTAAATAACATCACCTCCCAAAATCATCTTGCAATCTTACAATATCATCTTCGTCAGATGGATGGTTAGCATCAGTGTGTTTCCATATTTCTGCTATGATGCCCCATTGTTCTCTCCCGATTAATCGGTGTCTTTCGCCACATGCCAAGGTGAGCAGCTTACCTTTACGCATATGTTGCACCGTCCCAGGTTCATCCATGTCACTCTTAATATAAGCCGCTTGTCCATCGATCAATTTCCACAGTTCTGAACGCCTATGATGATATTGCCAAGATAGCCTTTTGCCTGGTGACACACAAAGTATTTTAGGACTCAAGGGTAAGTCCGAATCCATCAATTCATCCTTCATTTCTGGATAAAAAGCATCAAGAAAAGCTGCTTTACTTTCCGGACTAATAACAAAAAAACCTCCCCAAGGTCTGGAAAGGTCTTTCGTCATATACTTTATAGATTGCTCCTGTAAGAGCTTCTCAACTTTAGAAAATATTTCTTGCATTGGATTTATACTAAAAAAATAAGAAAATGTATTACTGAAATGCGTGGCTTTCCCAATACTCTTTCGGACTAATAATTTTGGTCTGCTTGTACTCCGAAAATGTAAAATCATTCGTATTGCCTGTAATAATGAAGTCCGCCTTGCATTCGTTTGCAAGTTCCAAAATCATATTGTCATCCTTATCCTTGATAAAGTCAATTGTTAAATTTGGCACAAACTTTTTGGCTTTGGTTTCGATATCTGCAAGCAAGATTTCGGCTTTAACACAGAAATCGGGAAATCTTGCAAATTTGGGTCTTGCTAGCACTTCGTAGTATTCTGCCATTAACTCATCGGATACACAAAGCAAAAAAAAGTCTTCTACAAAAAGTTCGTAAATAATTTTATAAGGATAACTTCTTTGGATAAGCGAAGAAACGATTACATTCGTATCAATGACGATTTTTTGCATTTCTTACCGCTTTTACTTCTTCGGTTATCTCGTCCATAGACATTGAAGATAATCCATATTTCTCGGCTAAATGTACACTCTTGTTCAAGTTCTGCCGCATTAACTCCCTGCTTATCAGTTCTACAAATTCAGTAAAAGTAAGATTATCTTTATGGAGACCAAACTTGTCAAACTCCAAATCGGATATAGAAATGTTGAGCGTTCTCATATTGTTACTTTTTTTTTAACATTAATATATTTCTTTCTATCAATTCAGTGTTCACGATATATCATTTTAGGGTTATAACAACATATTTTATATCTAAGTTTCATAAATATTAAAACTTACATTTCCAGTATCTAGACAGTCCTTAACATAGGTCCATACATTTCCGGATATATTGGGTATGGAGAGTGGTATCTTGGGTTTTATGTTGATTTTCTACCCCACGTTGTCCAAAGTCTTGCACTTTAGTACTATTATCACACAGTCTATGACCGCCGTGTTTTTACCCATCCCTGCCCCGCTGGCCCCCAACCCCTAAGGGGAGTGTCCGCGCTCTGCAATTTACCTATCTGACACACTCGTTCGTTGTAGCGTCCTCGCTACGATGCAGTATCCACAGGCATCCTTGCCTGATACAACTATTGCATTCCCTATTGGCATGGCATTCTCTGAATGCAACATAGTCGTTACAAAAATGCAATATTAGGGCTTCTTAAACTCATTAAGTTTTCAAAAATGTGAAGCAAGTAGATAGATATAGTTAATATGTGGCTTCACTTCGACAAGCTCAGTAACCGCGACTCCATATTATTGCGCTCAGCCACCACATCCGATGTATTCAATGCATTCATTCGTCATTCAGTCATTCAAAATTGCCCCGCTGGCCCCCAACCCAACCTTATTCGGTTGGCAGGCCCAAAGGGGAGTGTCCGCGCTCTGCAATTTACCTATCTGACACACTCGTTCGTTGTAGCGTCCTCGCTACGATGCAGTATCCACAGGCATCCTTGCCTGATACAACTATTGCATTCCCTATTGGCATGGCATTCTCTGAATGCAACATAGTCGTTACAAAAATGCAATATTAGGGCTTCTTAAACTCATTAAGTTTTCAAAAATGTGAAGCAAGTAGATAGATATAGTTAATATGTGGCTTCACTTCGACAAGCTCAGTAACCGCGACTCCATATTATTGCGCTCAGCCACCACATCCGATGTATTCAATTCATTCATTCGTCATTCAGTCATTCAAAATTGCCCCGCTGGCCCCCAACCCCTAAGGGGAGTGTCCGCGCTCTGCAATTTACCTATCTGACACACTCGTTCGTTGTAGCGTCCTCGCTACGATGCAGTATCCACAGGCATCCTTGCCTGATACAACTATTGCATTCCCTATTGGCATGGCATTCTCTGAATGCAACATAGTCGTTACAAAAATGCAATATTAGGGCTTCTTAAACTCATTAAGTTTTCAAAAATGTGAAGCAAGTAGATAGATATAGTTATATGTGGCTTCGACTCCGCTCAGCCACCACATCCGATGTATTCAATCCATTCAGTCCTGACTACCGTAATATCATGAAGGTAGTTGCTCGATTCATTAATCATTCAAAACGGTCCCACAGCCCCCACAATCACGTTGCCACGTTGTCCAAAGTCTTGGGAATCGTGGACTATTATCACACGGTCTATGACCGCCGTATATAAAAAACACTTCGTTTCATCATTGGGGCTTACTGACTTCTGTATCTCCTTTAAAATTTTTAAAGTGATGATAGTATTTTCAAATATTCCTTAACTATAATTGTGGTTGAAAATTTATCTTCTGCTAATTTTCTAGATGCATTGCCCATATTCTCAAGTTTTTCTTTTGGATAAAGAAGCATTTTTTCCATTGCTAAAAATAATTCTTCACTATTTTTAGGACCGACCAAATGCCCGTTAAAATCTTCGATTACTGTCTCCCTACATCCAGGTACGTCTGTGGTAATAATAGGTTTTCCCATCGCCAAAGCTTCCAAAGTTGACTTTGGCAAACCTTCTCTATAAGAAGGCAAAACAAAAACGTCACATTTATTTATAAAAGGTCTAACGTCATCTAATTTTCCATAATATTTAATGGATGGATATCGTTGAATTTTATCGTTAAGGAAAACCACATCCAAAGCAGCAGGATTTCCACTATCAATATCGCCTACAATACTGAATGTAACAGTCGCATGTTTTTGAGAAACCAATTCTGCGGCTTGAATAAACTCCAAAATGCCTTTATCTTTCAAAAGCCTTCCTACAAATATAAAATTAAAAACTTGTGATGGGCTTTTAGGTTGAAATACAAAATTATTTAAATCTACTCCTGAGCCAGAAATTAATGTTGTTTTAGCTTTTGAAACTAATTTTTCATTGATAAAAAGATTCATATCATCTTTATTTTGAAAAATTACTTTATCTATATTGAGTAAAGCTAAACGATATAACTTTGATGTAATTATATTTGAGATACCATTATTAAGATATGAATACCCCAATCCTGTAATAGTTACGACCGTTTTAACACCACAAAAATAGCCAGCTAGACTACCATAAATATTAGGTTTTATTGTATAAAGTAAGGCAAAATCAATGTTTAACCGCTTAAATATCCTAATTATCTCTACAATTAGCCTAATATCTTTAAATGGATTTGTACCATCACGTTTTAAGTTTTTAAGCCCTACAAATTCAATTTGTTTATCTAATAACTTGGGCGTATATTCATCTATAGGTGCAATAACTACGACACTATAATTATTTGCTGCCAATTCATTAATTAAATCAAGTCTAAAGTTATAGACATTCCATGAAGTATTCGTAATAAGAGCTACCTTCTTATTTGACACCTTTAAAAATTCTATTTAACATATATTCTAAAAATGTAGGGTGGTACCATTGCTTAGATTCTAATTCACATAAAGATGTCAATACGCTATAATTTTGATTTAAAATTTCAGGAATAATCTTTTTATGAATTTTCAGGGCATAAATCATTTGTAGATAAGGATAAGTTACAAAAGAATCTGATGAAGAAGGCTGAAAGATAGTCTGGCCTAGTATAGATCCTGTATCGACACCTTTATCGACAAGATGAACCGTTACTCCAAAATACTTCCCTCCATTATCCACCATAGACCAATAACCGCCATGTACACCCCTATATCTAGGAGTTATGCCTACATGCGTATTTATAAAAGGAATAGAGACACAATTTAATGTTTTTGTGTTTATAATCCTAGTTCCGTTTACAATTATTAATACAGGATTCAATTCTCCTAAAATTAACCTACTTTCATTTGAATTTATTGATTTAACACGTAAAATTTTATCTTTAGGTATTGGATTTATGTTTAACTTGTTTTTTTCGATAATTTCTGCCAATCTTTTTTTCGAACTATATTTTAAAAAGGGATGGACCACTATTTGGAAAAGTAATTGACCAATTACTTTCATTATTCCAAGTTTATTGTATCTGGATTTAATTCTTTTTAAAATACTTATTTTATCTTCAAAAACAACTTTATCCACATTATAATCCAAACACAATGCATGATACAATATTCTAGATGTATTGCTGTCAGTACAAACAATTACTACTTTATCATTCAATTTCCTTTCGAGCATTCTGATATTTCTTTCATATTTTTACTGATCATTTTATTTGAATGATTTAAATGAGCATAATGATCTAAAATACGTTTTAAAAAATTAATATTTTCATCCAAATTTTTGCCAAAATTATGAGGGTGCCACCACAAATGGTAAACTTCACCGTGTTGTGCGGCCAAATCCATCTCTCTTTTAATTCGATTTAGTCTAATGGATTCTATAAATGAAAAATTATTATTGTAAGGACGTAAAAATCTGCTGGAAGGAATATTCATCAGCTTACCTTGCTCATTGTTTACTTTAAATGTATTTTTTGGATTTATATTAAAATAAGCATCAATTAATCTTAAAAATCTTCTTACCCTTGTCTCATCCTTTCTACTTCTTGTGGCATAAATCCAATGTTCTTCCGTACCTCTATAAGACACTATTCCATTGCTATGACAAATTTGTAATACCTCATCTGTATATTGATTTCTAGGAAATATAATAGAAGAAAATTCAACACCATATTTTTTCCCCATAGCAATAGCTGCCTTTAAATCCATTTCAAAATTATATGAATTTTGACCTAGCTCTAAACAATAATAGTGAGAATAAGTATGGGTTGCTATTTCTTGATATGGCGCTGCTTTGATTTCATTAATAATTGAATTTGCATAATGGAAAGGGTCTTCTAATTCGTCATTACCTATGTTTTTAATAATTCTATAATTACTCAAATTAGCATTTGAATAATTTGGTCTATCCATAGGTGCGACCAAAGAACCCATTTCTTCTTTATTTTTGTGAAAAAGAAATCCTACCGTGGCCCAAGTAGCATGTATATCGTACTGTTTGAATAATGCAAGTAATTCTTTTATGACATTCGGTACATTTATTAAATTTTCTTTGTAGTCATTTAACTTTCTGCTTTCACTAACACCCCAATATAATTCAAAATCTAGTGAAATGACAAATATTCCTTTCTTCTCTATATCCATCTTTTATACCACTTGTAAAGGATCATTAAATACCAAAAGAAATGCGGTGAAACCGAAGCATTATATTCATTACTATTTAAAAATTCATGAATGCTCTGATCAATAAGTTTCCAATTTAATTCAAAGTAGTTACAAAACTCTTCATCCTTTCCTATCAATAACAATTGCTGGTGGAATGAAGATTTCAACCATTTCTCTACAGGAATTGTAAAACCCTGTTTAGGACGATTAATGATATTTTCAGGTAAATACTTTTGCAACATTTTCTTCAACAAATATTTAGAAGTTTTGTCCTTGTATTTGATATTATCAGGAATACTCAGGCAAAACTCAAATAAGTACTGATCTAAAAAGGGTTCGCGGCCTTCAAGCGCTGTATACATAGTAGCTCTATCCACTTTAGTTAATACGTGGCCTTCAATAAAAGTATTCATATCATACACACACATATAACTCATTATATGATTCGCTATAATTTTTTCCTTCGTTTTGAATGACTGTTTTGGCCAGATAGACAAACTAGAAAGTTTTATATCAGAAATTGATTTTGATGACTTATTTAAAAAATCAAACAATCCATCAGAATCTAGCGCGGCACTTAATTTTCTATATTTAGTATTGATGTCTGTAAACCTATTGAAATACGGTAGGTCGCTTAATATTTCAGGATCTATCATATTCATAATACCTGCCAATTTAGTTCTTACTGAAATAGGAATGGAAGATAAATAATTTTGGTAGACCAATCCAAACCTATATTTAGAATAGCCTCCAAAAAGTTCGTCACCTGCATCAGCCGAAAGACAAACTTTTACTTCCTGTCTTGCGAATTTAGAAAGTAAAAATGTTGGGATTGCAGATTCGGCTCCAAAAGGTTCATCAAATATTTCAGAATATTCATCAATAAGAGAAAGAATATCATCTTCTGTACAAAAATAACTAAAGTGTTTTGTCCCCACTTTTCTAGAAACTAATTCAGCAACATCTGCCTCATTATATTTTTTTTCTTTAAACCCAATAGTAAAGGTATTTAAAGGTAAAGCTGTATCACTTTGTAACATTGCTGTAACTAATGAAGAATCTATCCCTCCACTCAAAAACATTCCTACTGGTACATCTGCAACCATTCTCAGCTGAAAACTTTCTTTCAAATGTACTTCAAGATCCTTTAGGATTTCTTTTTCAGGCCTGAAGTCCGTTTTTAATGTTTCATATTTCTTGAATGTATTATAGTATTCTGAAACTTCAATTTGTTGTTTTATATTTAATGTTAAAAAACAGCCTGTTTTTAATTTATGGACATCTTCAAAAATTGAATCAGACTGTGAAATATAGCCTTTCGATAAATACGTACTTACCGCAGATTTGTTTATTTTCTTTTTAAAATGTGGATGTTTGTGAAATGCCTTTAGCTCAGATGCAAAAATAAAAAGACCATCTTTCCAATAATAATACAACGGTTTTACCCCAAATCTATCTCTACAAAGGGTCAAAGTGAATTCTTCTGCATTCCAAATACAAAATGCAAACATACCTCTGAACTTATTAACAACATCAATTCCCCAATGTGAAAATCCCTTTAGAATTACTTCCGTGTCCGTATGAGTTGTAAATATAATTCCATCTGCTATTAATTCAGATCTTACACTTTGATAATTATAAATTTCACCATTAAAAACAATGACATACTTTCCTGCTATCATTGGTTGGTTACCTGCGTCACTTAAGTCAATTATCGAAAGTCTCCTGTGTCCTAAAAAGACATATCTATCAGCATAAAACCCTTCATTATCGGGTCCACCATGTTTGAGCGTTTCCGTCATTTTTTCAATGACTTCATTACCCAAATAATCTTTTTCATTAAAATCCCAAAAGCCGGTAATTCTGCACATTATGTGAATTAATTGTTGTTAACCTCAAAATAAAGAGCCTCATGCTTGTCGACCATCTTTTCAATAAGAAAATTTGCTAATACATGCTTTTTTAATAATTGTCCCTTCTTTTCTATCTCCAACTTATTATTTATGGCATATTCCATTTTATCAGCAAATGAATTTATGTCAGCTATATAAACCGTTTTATTATTAAAGTATTCAGGGATACTTCCTACAGGTGTTACAATTGCAGTTACACCATACAACCCTGCTTCTAACAAAGTTATCGGCATACCCTCACCAAAAGAAGGCATCAGTAGGACATCTGCTTTATTATAAATTGCGTCTACATTTTTCTGGAGACCAAGCAATTTAATTTTGTCGCTGACATCAAATTTTTGAATCAATTGAACTATTTCTTCATACATTTCACCTTCTCCTGCAATTAGAACCTGAAAATTATACTCCCCTCTTGATTTTAAATCTGCCACAATAGCAGGAAGTGATTGAAAGTTTTTAACTTTCCTTAAACGGGCAACGCAAACAAAAGTAAATATACTTTTATCTTCATTTTCTAATAAGTCTATTTCACTCTTAATACCGTTTGGTATTATCTTAAATTTTGATTTAGTGAAAAACTTCTTATCAACTTTTGAAAACACGATGTCTGCATTTCTAAATGGCTTTAGGATGAACATCATCATCATAATAACCTTCCTATAAAATGAGTGTAAATTAGAATGATAAGTATACACAATCTTTCTATTAAAGTCAAATAATTTTAGCAAGGTGGAAACTACTAAAGCATGATAAAGATGGGCATGGATAATTTTAATATTCTTTTTTGTCATCATCTGATGTAACTTCCATGTTTCTGAAATTACTGTAAAAAGATTTAACTGCGAATCTATACCCATCACCCATGGATCAATACCAATCTTTTTAAAACTTTCGGACCTATCTGTCTTGCTGGTGATCGAGACGACATATACATCAAAATTATCTCTATTTATATTATTTGCTAAATCATATACGACCTGTTCTGCTCCACCATATTCTAAGCCAGTAATAATTTGTAAAATTCCAATTTTATTTCCTTTTTCTAATGTCATTTTTAATAAGTTAATATTACATTTAATAAAGCATCTCGCTACTAATCCGTTGAGCCACTACATTCCATTTGAATAATTGTGCTTTCTCAATATTATTAAGACTCATTGTCTCGTACAATTCCCTCCTTTTTACAATCAAATCAATTGCTTCCGAATAAGATTGAGCATCATTATAATCATGCTTTATAACATAACCATTTATATCATTAATTACCAAGCTTTCTGTTCCACCAGCATTTGAACAAACTATGGGAAGACCACGCGCCATTGCTTCCATTACTGCTGTAGGTGTGCCTTCCAAGATAGAAGTCAAAAGAAAAACGTCACCTACATCTAAATAATTAATTATCTCAGAAACTTGTAAACTTCCAGATAAAAAAACGTTTTCTATTTTATTTCTCTCCAAAAATTCTTGTAAATTCCAACGGTCTTTACCTTCACCGATTATGATAAAATCATAATTCGGGTTTAACATTGCAATTCTTAAAACACATTGAACATTTTTAGCAGGTACAAGATTTGCGATGGTAATGATTTTTTTCCTGTTGTTGCATCTATTATCGCCTTTTACCATACTATTATCAAAAAAATCAGATGCTACTCCACTGGGTTGAAACACAATCTTTTTACAAAAAGGCATAATTTGATCATATGTTTCTTTCCCTGTAGAAAAGACAACATCTGCAAAAGACAGCGTTTTTTTCAGGAAAAAACGTGCTATTAAATTATGGGTCTCTAAAGTACCATGCAGACTGAACGCAAGGTTTTTTGCATTCGATGCAATTTTTAATAATGGTCCAAATAAAAATGAAGACCAATCACCATGGAGATGAACAACATCATATGATTGGTTTGCTCTAATTATTTTTATAATTAGTGTCAAATAAAAAAGTGAAGCTGTCAATGGATTCACTTTTTTAGTAAACAAGTTTAATCTCGATAGTACTCTTAAACAATTTACATTATCTATTTCAGCACCATTACTAAAAGCAATTGTTACTTCATGAAATTTTGCTTGTTCTAAAGACAAATATTTTATATGATTTTCCATTCCCCCTTTTAAAGGCGGTAATCGAAAATAGACACGTAAAATTTTCATTTTTGTAAAACTATAAAAATAGACATGGTCGAAGCATCAACTTCAGAATACTTTTGTAAATATTCAATTTTATGTTGTGCGTGTAGCATTTTAACATGATTATTCGTGACAGTATCATAATGTAGGATATTAAATCCTTCTTTTCTAAACAGATTTAACCAATCATTTAGTCGCAAGCGATTAACGTAGTTGCTCCTATTCCAAGTCATTAAATTCCATAACCACTCTGGGTACTTTAAACAATTAAATGTAAGCTCATCTTTTTTCCAAGTATAATTAAAATGGTCTACCAAATCAATAGAGTGTATGGCAATACCACCTTTCTTAAGAATTCTATAAGTTTCTGGCACTGTTATTTTTGGGAAACGAATATGCTCAAAAACAGACCATGTCCATAAAACGTCAAATAAGTTATCACCAAACGGTAAATTTGTTCCGTCATATTGATGATATTCAATTCCATTTGGAATATCCTCTATATAAGTCATGATATCCGCAGCACATACTTTTTTTGCATTAGCCTGCACAACTTTCTCCAGGACCCCAAAAGTCTGCCCTGGACCAAGTTCAATCACATTTTTACTTTCAAAATCTGCATAATGGTTTAGTTTTTCGAAGATTGCTTTTACTTGAACAGGATCATTATTCCTTCCCGTCAAATGTTGGTTTTTAGCTATTTTTTGAACTAAAGGAATTCTTATTAATTGGTTGAGTATTATTTCTTTTGGTATATGCATTATTACTGATATTTCATATTAACTAGTTCATCCCTATACTTTGCAAACACTTCTTTCCATTCATATTTATTTTGGGCATCCCAATAAGCATTCTCTGCCATTTTTTTCCCAAACATCATATTTGTACTAAATTCGTTTATTGCCGACAACAAAGAATCTTTATTATTCACATCTATTGTTAAAGCATTATAATTGGATTTTAAAACCCCAGCAATTGAACCTACTTCTGTAGAAATAATGGGCATTTTCATTGCCATTGCTTCAATAATTGTCCTTGGCATACCTTCACTGATTGAATATTGTATATAAATATCAGATTGTGTCACCAAATCGACCAAATCATCTTGCTTTATCCAATCAATTAATTCAATATTTTTTTGTCTATTATTTTGATATATATATTCTTCATAAGTACTTTTTAGGGGCCCTCCACCTATTAATGTTAAATGAAAATCAATATTGCTTTCACATAAGTATATAATAAGATTAAGATAATTTTTTTCTTTTACAAATCTACCCACGGATACTAACCTAATAGTAGATTGACTTCTTTCAAAATTATTTTTTTGTCTATTAAAGGTACTCAAATCAACTCTATTAGGAATTTCTACAATATTTGTAATCCCATATTTTTTTAATTTTGAAGTCATTAATTCGTTTAGAGATCGCACTTTACAAGCGGTTCTGAAACTAAATTTGGATATACGTGAAAAGATGAAATCACTCATTTTATTCCCGCTGAAATACCTAAAATACTCTTCGCCATGCACTTCACACATCATTGGTATTTTGTATAGCTTGGATGCCAAGGCCCCAGTAAATCCACCCAAAATAGAAGACTGAGCCAGTAAGTGAGTTATTTTATACTTATGAATCAACTTAAACATATAAAAGCTGGAGAACATAAATGTTCGGGCTTTATTTCCCAATGCTGGTACTAAGTGTAGGTGAATATTTCCATCCTTACTATAACCGAATTTATTTTGAGTAGCTCTAGCAATTATATGGTACTCATCAAAATCCTTTGACAACTCCTGCCATATTTTTTTTGTAAAAAACTGATGGGAAAGGTCTTCAAATTGATTACTTGAAATATGCAGACATCTTTTGAGCATAATCAAAATATATTTTCAATATACATTTTAGCAACATTTTCAGTAGAAAAACGATTCACCGTCCATAAGTTTTCATTCTTAAGTAGTGTCCTTTCGCTATCACTTCTGGCCAGACTTATCAGTTTTTCAGCAAAAGCCTCTCTATTTTCCTTCGCCACCATATATCTGCTTTGTTCATTATGAATAATATCCTTAATTCCTCCAGCATCCGTAGTCACACAGGGCAGTCCACTTGCCATAGCCTCGATCAAAACCCTAGGAAATCCTTCTGCAAAAGTTGGATTTATAAATATATCCGCAATCTGATAATATTCTTGTATAATAGAATTCGGTATGCTACCTAGGAGCCTTACTTTATTAGTAAAACTTGACTGTGCAATTATTTCTTTAATTTCTGCTTCTTCTGGCCCCGATCCTGCTATAATAAAAGTATAATTTTCATTATTCATATTTTCAAAAAAAACATCCATAATATATGGTATATAAAAAGTTGTTCTGCGCACAGGAGAAAATCTATGGGCAAAAAATATAATCTTCGTTTTTACATCAATATCAAACTTAGATTTTAATCTATTCTTTGCATCTTCATCTAATGATGTAAAACGCTTTAGGTCAATATCATTATATAGGATAAGGATTTTTTCTGGATTAACATGACCATTTAAAATAAAATATTCTTTCATACTTTCTGGTCCAGTTACAAATCTAAAAATGAAATTTCTAATGATAAAAAAAGGTACTCTCGAAGCAAAAAATAATTTCAATTTAGAAAGTCCAAATTTTAAACTCCTGTAATGTTCAAAACTACCTTGCCCACTTAACCAATAAAATGTTTTTTGACGAGTGAAGAAACTTGCTAAAATTGCTACCAAAGCTGCTACCCAACTTATGCGAATAAAAACATGTTTGTATCCTTTCTTATTTAAAGCAAACAGCAATCGGAGCAGTTCTAGGGGTCTAAAAACTTTTGAGAAAGATTTTTGAGGATATAGTGTAATATTTGTATTTAAAATCTGTGGTAAATCATCACATTTTTCTATTACTAGTGCAATGTGTACATCATAAGAAGCAATAACTTCCAAAAGATTAAGTACATGAAAAAAATGAGATTCACTATTTTTTGAATAGTGATTTAAAATGTATACCAGTTTTCTGTTTTTCACTAAAATATATTTGAATAGACGCAGCACAAAAGTGCTTGACACAATAAATTATTGAATTTCTTTCTTTTTAAAAACCCCAACAATTGAAGCTGTGGTAAGTCTTTTGGGCATAATAAATGACAATAATGTGCCAAGTTTAGAGATTATGGTATTATTACTTTGACCATACAGCAAAGGAATAATTGTTAAAGAATAGTCCAACTCTTTTGCCTTGAAGGTATAAAAGTCTTTAATTTCAGTATAATTCATCAACCATCTATGTCTATCTAGTTGGTTTGTGACACCAAATTTGTATTTACCTCCTAATTGTCCCTGAACTATAAATTTGTATATACTTTTTAAGTCATAACAATTGGGTAAATTAATGATCAAGTAAGATGATGTAATTTTATCAAGTTTATTAAAAATAGTATAGGGATCATCTGTATGCTCAAGAATATCCAAAGCTGTCACACATTCATATGAATTATCAGGTATATCGATATGTAAGATGTCTCCTACATATGTTACACTGTTTGTTTTATTTTGAAAAAGATCATTGCCTGCATATCTTATTTCAGTTGAAATCTTACTTTTTAATACAATATCTCTACATCCCACATCGAGTAAAGATTTTATACCTAAACTATTTACAATTTCAGCAACCTCAACTATTCGATCCATTTATTTATCTTTTTGAATTAATATTTTTGAATGACTATTTTTCCTACTCAATAAACTTGGATTATCGCGTGAAGCAATTAATTTTTCTATTTGTTCAGCATTCCTGTATTTAACAACTCTGGCAGGATTACCGACAGCAATTGCATAGTCTGGAACATCTTTAGAGACCACTGCTCCTGCACCGATAACGGCTGCTTTGCCTATCGTAACGCCTGGCAAGATAATAACATTTCTACCAACCCAAACATAATCCTTTATAACGACTTTACTAATAATCATTTTATTATCAAAAGGCAGAGCATCTAAATCATCACTATTAAAATTATGAGTCCTTGAATAGACAATAACCCCAGGTGCAAAGATAACACCATTACCTATTGATACTTCCCCTGTTGCATCAATCTCAGTATTAGGTCCAAGTTGAACATCGTTACCAAGCGATAAGTTTTGAGGGCATATAAATTTAGAAGAGAAAGCCTTATAGGTACAATTTCTTCCTTCTTGTTTAAGCTTTAAAGATCGAAAATAAATAGATTTATAAATATTTAAAAAGTAAATTAGTACTTTCATTTATTTTTTAATGGTTATTAAATACAAATGTTGAGAAAATGTAGAGAGAATAAAGGTAGCCATAATCATGTTTAACGTAAAATAATCAAAGATCATTGCTAAGATAAAAATAGTAAAAATTACCCCAATACTAACCAATTCGCTTAAGTTTGATTCTTTGTTTTTATACTGAGCTGTTAATTCTGCCCTTGCAAACAAAAACCTAACATGAGGATACACTAAAAAACTTTGAATTATCAATAAGTAAATATAGAAATTGTCCGTCATAGCTTTCATATAAACCAAACCAACTAATAAATAAGCCAATTGTAGGACAAAGGATATTATTAAATAAGATGTATAAAACGAATCCTTATAATCTTCAATATTTTTTCTGTTCATAAAAAATGCTTCAATATTTCGGCTTAAACCAAAAATGAACTGAGCCAGTTTAATGAATAATGCATAAATTCCAATAATTTCTTTTGTTATAAAAGGATTAAACAATAATACGGTTAATGATTCCTTAAGCTTTTTTGAAATTATATTGAAATAGTAAGGAGAAAAGTCTTTCAAATAAGTCGAAATAAAAGTCACAAGAACACCAGGCTTCAAAATCTTAGAATCTTCTTTTAAAAGTAAGAACAAAATGATGATGGCTTGAGGAATTGCTGTTATTAAAACGAGTTGTTCAAAACTAGTTAGATATCCAAAAAAATGTGTTGCAAAAACAAAACCTATTTTAAAAACTGATATAATAAAAAGTAAAAAAAAATACTTAGTTAATTGATTTGTTGCTTGTAATTTAATATCAAAATATCCTTGTAAACCTAATGGGACACTATAAATGAAAGCCACTAATAATGAAATACCTATCAACCCTGTCATTTTCAAAATAGTCAAATATAGTATAAACACTAAAGATGAAAGTACATAAAAAGTCAATAAAATTGACTTATATTCTTTGTCATCCTGAAATCTAAATATCGAAAAATTAGTAGGTATAATTGAATATACAATAGTCCCCAAAGTAACATATGCACCATATACAGCAAATTCGCCGAAGATGGAGAGGCCCAACCATTTTACGATAAAATAATTAAGTATAAAGCTTATTCCAGAGGCAGCTGCATTTAAAAATGATGTATTTAAAACCTTTTTTAACATAAAAAAGAGCTTAAACTAAACATTGATATTGACTAATGAATTTAGTCTAATATTTAACCCTACCAATGTTACCACAAGCAGAAAGAGAAAAGATGCAGGCAGAAACCAATTAGCCGAAATACAGGTTATAAAAAAGATCAAAAGCCAACCATAAGATACTTTTCTAAATTGTACTATAAAATCATTGTCGGTCTCTATATCTTTTTTGCATGAGCTTAAAAAAGATCTAATTATACCAATAAAAAAAATCAGGCCAATTAATCCAGTTTCACAGACCATTTGTAAATAGGGATTAAAAGAAGAACCTAAAATAACCCTATAATTTTTAAAATTCCATCCTTGACCAAGCTTTTTGTAAATTGGTTCATATTTTTCATCTACCGCTGGGCCGTATGCACCATACCCATATCCTAACAAGGGTTTTTCTAGTATCATATCATATGCCGTTGTTAAAGATAACAACCTTAAGCTTCCAGTCTCCTCTTTAGGATTTGCAAAATTATTTACAATTCTTTTTACAACGGATAATTCTTTTAACTGACCAATTATTAAAAATCCTGCTACGATTGTAGCAAATCCAAAAAGGCTTAGTAATGACAATTGCTTTCTACCTACTTTCAAAACAAAAACAACATAATAAAGAATCAAAATCACTAATGTGATGAAAGCACCAATACCTCCAGTAAATAATATAGCTATAAAAAAAAGACCAAACTTAAAATACTTTTTAAACACTAGTGCGTCATACAAAAAGAAAGTCATAAGCATACTAACCTCATCTCCCATAATTCCAAATGCTCTCTTGACACCTGAATTTGCAATGCCTGCTTCAAAAAATCCTGATAAATCTGGCGCTATATAAGAAATGATCACCAAAATCGCATTTACTAATCCAAAAAGCCTTAATCCATTATAGAATTTTTGGATTTTCATTTCATCATTTGCACTTAAGTAGATAAATAAAATTATATTTAATACTAATTGAATATGCAAGTTTGCAGACAATGCTCCTATAAAAAATCTGGGGTATAGCCATAAAATATAAAAGGAAGAACATAATAAGAATAGCGAGAATAAAAAGACTTGTTTTAGGATGATAATTTTTTTATTTATTGTAAAAATGATTATCAGGTTTATAAATAGCATTAACGCTTTAAACAATAATGAAAATCTAATTTCTAAACCACTACCCAAGTCAAGAATTACTCCGAACCAATCAGTACCGTTTTCTAATAATTGCAGCCAGTAGAAAGCTAATAATATTCCTAAACGTCCCATTTCATTCTTTCAATTCTTTAACATTTGTCTCGAATTGTTTTTGACAATTTTCAAACTTAGATTTTGAGAACTTCACTGTAGTATTAAAGAAATGGGTTTCTGTGCTTAATGAATTAATTACTATTCCAGAAAGTTTACTATTTTTTATGGTAGAACCTTTATGTAGTTTTTGAAAGCAATATTCGCAATTATTTAATGTTAAATTGTCTCCCAAAATCTTAGTATACCTTGCAAAATAGCCTCCATTAGTTACTACATTTTTTATGTCAACTGTTTGTTCATCAGATTCTATCTTAGCATCATTTCCTAAAAACAATGATTTCCCATTACCAATCTCTGCATTTAGACTGTCAATTGATAAGTATTTGACACCTGTGGTCAATATATAGGCATTGTAAATATTTTCCTTCAGAGACACATCTTTTATTGACAGATTTTTAATGGTAATTTTTTCATTCATTTTATCTGTGCGTTCGAAAACAAAGTCTATTGCAAATTTTTCGAAATTTTGAATATCTAAGTTTTCAAATGTAATATTGGATGCATTCCTAACCACTACACCTGAATTCACTTTATGTTGATAAGCAGGCTTCGATCCAGCAAAAATACCATTTGCTTTTACATTTTTGAATGTGATATTAGAAGCTACCTCACCTCCACCTATTATACCAATACCAGGACCGATAACATCAGAAACTGTAATATTTCTTAAAGGTATCTTTGGAGGGTCGCCTTCAATGTCGATACCAAACAAACCAGCACCCTTTACAATTACTTTATTGATATAAATATTTTCACCAGTTACAACTGAAACACCGTTTCTCAAACAATTTTCTACCATAATATTATTTGCAACAATATTTTTACAGTTTGACAAAGCATCTGAAGTTCCTATATACAAACCATCACCACGAATATTTTTTGCTTGCAAGCCTTTGACTTCTACATTTTGAGTCGTTTTGTTTTTACTCATTATGGCTAATCCATGGCTCCATTCCCCTTGGTCAGTAGCTATACTACCTTCTACCGATATAGAATCTATTTTAATGTTTTCACCCATAACTAACATAACCGGCGTACCCACTGGAGACGGTAATTGTTTTAATTTAGTCAGAAATCTATCTGTTAGAATTGTCTTATTTGATGAAATTTTTATTTGGGTAATTATGTAAGTTCCTGCTGGTAAGTAAGTTGTATCATGTGTATTTATAAAATTTTGAATTTCTTCGGTTTGATCAATAATGGCAGGATTTAACCTATATTGATTACTTCTTATTAATTTATTTGTGCAAGATTGTAATCCTAACAAGATAGTAACTACAAAAATAGAAATTAAAAATTTACCCTTCTTCATCAAATATCGAGTCTTAGAATATGTTACATTAAAAAGCATTAGTAACTATTTAGGTTAATCTATTTCTTAAACCAATTTTGTCCATGCCAAAGGCTGACTGGCACATTTTATCAAAGTTTACCACACGTGTGGCGTGACTTTAGCATGACTTTGCATGAGAAGGGTCTGGGATGGGTAAAAAAAGTCATTATTGAGTTTGACGAAATATTTTGTATGGTTTACAAACAGTTTGGAACGCTCGATTTGTTCTACGCAAGAAGCCAAACGAGACGTTTGCATTACGTTGTCAACAATTGATTGAACCTCCACTATTCGGCAAAAGCCATAATGGTGGGGGTTCTTTTATTTTTAAAGAAAGCCTATTCCTTTACTATGACTTCCTATTATTCCTTCAAACAATTACTACCCATCATTTACACTACTTTTTCACCCTTCCATTGTGCATCCACTCCAGCAGACAAGTTACATTATAGTAATCAATGTGCGGATACTCCCCTTCGGGCCTGCCAACCGAATAAGGTTGGGTTGGGGGCCAGCTGAGCAATCCTTAAATCTACCTTCCCTCCACTCCAGCAGACAAGTTACATTATAGTAATCAATGTGCGGATACTCCCCTTCGGGGTTGGGGGCCAGCTGAGCAATCCTTAAATCTACCTTCCCCACTCCAGCAGACAAGTTACATTATAGTAATCAATGTGCGGATACTCCCCTTCG
>CAZGMB010000067.1:18630-19581 GCA_964526715.1 uncultured Aureispira sp.
ATACTCCCCTTCGGGGTTGGGGGCCAGCTGAGCAATCCTTAAATCTACCTTCCCCCCACTTCAGCAGACAAGTTACATTGTGGTAATCAGAAGTGGGCGGATACTCCCCTTTAGGCCTGCCAACCGGGATGGTATAAAAACCACCTTAAACAATTCAACATTAAAGACGGCATTAATAATGTCCCAATGCTGAAATAACTACAACCATTCGTTCTGGTTCTTCTATGATCTCGTAAACTAACCTATCCTTTTAATTAATCCTTCTACTCCAAAGGCCTGCTAGATTATATTTAAGAGGTTCGGGATTACCAATGCCTGATGTTGGATGGTTAGAGAGTTCAATAATAATTTTATTCAATTTTTTTATTGATGATAAATCACCGGATTTATAAATCTTGAGAAAATGTATTTTGGCGTCATCCTTAATGTCTACAAAATACTTTCCCATATATTTTTTGGATTTATTCTGGTCGATTTGCCTTGCCTTGCCTTCAATACCATTTCTACAAACTCTGGATTGTAAGGACTTTCCCCCTTACTTACTTTTTCAGTAGAAGTGGTTTGATATTTTACTTTTTGTTTGTCAAGAAATTCCTTAATGATATTGGATTTGTTTTTATTAGCTTTAATTATGATGGTTTCCATTTTTTACAAATTGATTTTTATTTAAATAAAACGAGAATTTCCATGATAAAGTTTCTTTTTAGATTTTAGATTATCTAAGTGCCTTAATTGATCAGAAGCCACATGCTTAATCTTTCTATACTCCAGCAGACAAACATTAAACTTTCTTAGAATCCCTTCGCGCCTTTGTGTCTTTAACGCTAAAGTGTCACAAGAGTGGCATTAAACAATTAAACATTAAATCTGCCTTTGTTCCACTCCATCAGACAGGCTTTAAACCCTCTAAACAATCTAAACCTTCTAAACCTACAAGTTTCCTTAGTGAAA
>CAZGMB010000067.1:19681-22998 GCA_964526715.1 uncultured Aureispira sp.
CCACTCCATCAGACTGGTTTTAAACCCTCTAAACAATCTAAACCTTCTAAACCTACAAGTTTCCTTAGTGAAAACCTTAGTGCCTTTAGTGGTTAAAAACTACACCTTAAATCTACCTTTCCTCCACTCCATCAGACTGGTTTTAAACCCTCTAAACAATCTAAACCTTCTAAACCTATAAGTGTCCTTAGTAAAAACCTTAGTGCCTTTAACACTAAAGCGTCACAAGAGTGGCATTAAACGATTAAACCTTAAACGATTCAACATTAAAGCTACCTTCCTTCCACTCCAATAGACAGGCTTTAAACCATCTAAACAATCTAAACCTTCTAAACCAATAAGTGTCCTTAGTGAAAACCTTAGCGCCTTTGCGCCTTTAACGCTAAAGCGTCACAAGAGTGGCATTAAACAATTAAACATTCTAAACCTTACAGCCTCCCATCCACCACTTCCTTTGGTAATACCGCTTTCACATCATATATCACAGAATTTTGCTTTTTAATACCGTCTAAATTTATAGATTCAAAAGTCTTATGAGCTACGGCCAATATCACACCATCATATTGGGTGTCTGGAAGCTTATTAAAAGAAGGTATTCCATATTCATGCTTGACTTCTTCAGGATTGGCCCAAGGGTCATAGATATCCACATTCAGGTCATAGGTCTTGAGTTCATGATAGATGTCAATGGCCTTAGTATTTCGGATATCAGGACAATTTTCTTTAAAAGTGATACCCAGCATTAGAATATTACTGCCTTTGACCGGAACATCTTTTTTGACCATCAACTTGATGACTTCCGTAGCCACATGCTGCCCCATACTGTCATTGAGCCTCCTTCCTGCTAATATAATCTCGGGATGATACCCTACTTCTTGCGCCTTTTGAGCTAAATAGTAAGGATCTACACCAATGCAATGACCACCTACAAGACCAGGTTTGAATGGAAGAAAGTTCCACTTGGTTCCCGCAGCTGCGAGTACATCATGTGTATCGATACCCATTCTATTGAATATCTTAGACAACTCATTAACAAAGGCAATATTGATGTCGCGTTGACTATTCTCGATCACTTTGGCAGCTTCTGCTACTTTTAATGAAGTAGCTTTGTAAGTACCCGCAGTGATCACTGATTTGTAAAGTTGGTCTACCACTTCAGCGGCCTCATCTGTAGATCCAGAAGTTACTTTGAGTATTTTAGATACGGTATGTTCTTTATCTCCTGGATTGATACGCTCAGGACTATACCCAACAAAAAAATCTATGTTAAATTTTAGTCCAGATACTTTCTCTAATACAGGTACGCATTCATCTTCAGTAACCCCAGGATAAACCGTCGATTCATAGATGACATAATCTCCCTTTTTGAGTACCTTGCCTACAGACTCACTGGCTTTGTAAAGAGGTGTCAATACTGGACGATTGTTTTTATCAGTAGGCGTAGGTACCGTCACAATGAAAGTATTACAGTTACGTATATCTTCAAGTAGATCAGAAACGTACAAACCATCTTTATCCCAATCCAATGATGATGCTAATACCTCCCGAAGTAAGACATCTTCTACTTCTAAAGTAACGTCTTTACCACTTCTTAATTCTTGTATTCTATTACTATTGATATCAAAACCTACGGTTACATATTTTTTAGCAAACTCCACTGCTAGTGGGAGCCCTACATATCCAAGTCCGATGACTGCTATTTTGTGATGCATAATATATTGTTTTTATTTACCAGTAAGAGCACTGAGTTTATTTTTTCATTAAGAGTATATGATTTTTATTGCTTAGTGGACTATGTGATATTCTTAGTGCACTTAGTGGTTACTTTTATAAAAATGAAAAGCCCTTTCCAATCCTTCTTTCAGTTTAATTTTGCCTGTATATTGAAGTAATTGCTGTGCCTTCTCTATGCTGGCTAAACTATGTGGTATATCGCCAGATCTATTTGGACCATGTATAGCTTCAACCTCACAATGGGTTACAGATTTGATATTTTGCCATAATTCATTCAATGAAGTACGCTCGCCGCAAGCTATATTGTACACCTGATTTATAGCTGCGGTATTTTCGGTAAACAGCCCAAGTATATTGGCTTCAACAGCATTATCTACATAAGTAAAATCTCGGCTATTATTTCCATCACCGTTAATAGTAGGTCCCTTCCCTTCAATAGCAGCTTTAAAAAATAGTGGTATCACTGCTGCGTAGGCTCCATTAGGGTCTTGTTTAGGTCCATAAACATTAAAATACCTCAAAGCGATATATTCAAAATCGAATGATCTAGCAAAAACATCTGCATACAGTTCGTTTACATATTTGGTAACTGCATAAGGAGACAATGGCTTACCTATGATATGCTCTACTTTTGGCAAACCTTCGCTATCACCATAAGTAGATGATGATGCTGCAAATACAACCCTTCTTACTTTATTTTCAACCGCGGCATTAAAAACATGGAGTGTACCATCTACATTAACGGCATTAGTGGTTATAGGATCTTTGATGCTTCTTGGAACAGAACCCAATGCTGCTTGATGACTGATCAAGTGAATTCCTTGGGTGGCATGGAGACATGTATTATAATCTCGGATATCTCCTTCAAAAAATTCAAACTTTTCATGACTAAAGTAAGCATCAATATTATGTTTAAAACCTGTAGCAAGATTATCTAATACCCTGACTTTATCTACCCTCTCATCATTCAATAGAGCTCCTACCAAATTCGACCCAATAAATCCGGCCCCACCAGTAACTAGTATATTCACTTCGTTTTATTTTAATATTAAATTACAAACACTCATCCAAATAAAATCTCTTTAGCATTAATAATGCTTTGCAACCCTAGTATCATCAGGCCTTTTGTCCCTTAGTGCCTTTAACGTTAAAGCGTAAAAAGAGTGGCATTCCGAAATTCAATCTGCCTTCATCTCATTACATCAGACAGGTTTCATTCCTTTGTAAAAACATTAAACAAGCAATTCAACAATTCCATCAAAACTTGTGCCGCAGCATGCGGTATCAACAACTTAACAATTTTACAAAATGGCTTCGCCGTTGATAAGTCGCAATGACTTGATCTCTAAGATGTTAAAAGCACGGTCTTCTTTAGACTTAAATTGAGTAGCAAAGTTACTCATTTTTGCATAGTATTTTTTAAAGGTCATCAAAAGAAATGTTTAAAAAATAACAACAACCGAGCCTCAAACCTTAAATCCACCCCATGTTGTCCCACGTTGTCCAAAGTCTCGGACTTTAGGACCCATATCAAACGGTCTCCTGACCGGCGAAACAAACAGCTATCAGGATACCCTTTGATA
>CAZGMB010000067.1:23098-23506 GCA_964526715.1 uncultured Aureispira sp.
AGCTTAGCGTCCTCGCTAAGCTTGGGTTAGTAGTGGCGTCCCCGCCAAAATAGTAACCACGTTGTCCAAAGTCTCGGACTTTAGGACCCATATCAAACGGTCTCCAGACCGGCGAAACAAAAAGCTATCAGAATGCCCTTTGATAAGCTTAGCGTCCTCGCTAAGCTTGGGTTAGTAGTGGCGTCCCCGCCAAAATAGTATCCATAATTGCTTTACATGCGTAAACATCCTAAACCTTCTAAACCACGTTGTCCAAAGTCTCGGACTTTAGGACCCATATCAAACGGTCTCCTGACCGCCGAAATCCCGACAGCTATCGGGGTTCAAGCAATTCAACTTCAAATGATTAAACCTTAAACCTTAAACGATTCAACCACATCTTAGTGCTCTTTAACGCTTCAGCGTAAA
>CAZGMB010000067.1:23606-27955 GCA_964526715.1 uncultured Aureispira sp.
CCTGAGTGGTAAAAACTAAACCCTGCCCTTTAACGCTAAAGCGTCACAAGTGTGGCATTCAAGCGAAACGAAGTCCCGCAGTAGGTGGGAAAACAATTAAACCTTAAACGATTCAACCACATCTTAGTGCTCTTTAACGCTTCAGCGTAAAATTCTTAGTGTCCTTAGTGGTTAATCTATGTTCCCTTAGTGGTTCATCTATGTGTCCTGAGTGGTAAAAACTAAACCCTGCCCTTTAACGCTAAAGCGTCACAAGTGTGGTTAAAACAAACGGGATCAGCAGTTCCTCAAATCAAGCAATCGAAGCGTAGCGAAGTCTCGCAACATGCGGGAAAAACCTTTGTGCCTTAGCGCCTTTAACGCTAAAGCGTCACAAGAGTGGCATTTAACATTAAACATTAAACCTTAAACTTAGTCTTAACCTTGGCCTTAATCTCAACCTTTCACCACCTTCATCAAATACTCCCCATATCCACTCTTAACCAATGGTGCTGCTAACCGAGTCAACTGTTCTTTATCAATAAATCCCATACGCCAAGCCACCTCTTCTATACAACCTATCTTATATCCTTGTCTTTTTTCGATCACTCTTACAAACTCTGATGCATCGTGCAAAGAATCAAACGTACCAGTATCTAGCCATGCCGTACCTCTATCCATGATACCCACAGAAAGTTGCCCTTTTTCCAGATAGTATTGGTTTACAGTAGTGATTTCATATTCGCCACGAGCTGATGGCTGTATATTTTTAGCGATATCTACCACTTGATGATCGTAATAATATAAGCCAGGCACTGCAAAATCTGATTTAGGGTGTGCAGGCTTCTCTTCTATAGATAAAGCCTTTTGATGTTGATCAAACTCCACCACACCATAGCGTTCGGGATCATGAACAGGATATGCAAATACGCGCGCACCTGAAGTGATCGCTGCACTTTGTTGTAGCAGTTTAGACAATCCCGACCCATAAAAAATATTATCTCCGAGCACTAAACATGAAGAGTCTTGACCTATAAAATCCGCCCCAATGACAAATGCCTGTGCCAAACCATTAGGTACGGCCTGCACCGCATATTCAAACCTACAACCCAATTCTGACCCATCTCCCAATAAGCGTACAAATCCTGCCTGATCTTCCGGAGTAGTAATAATCAATACCTCCCGAATCCCGGAAAGCATCAATACAGATAACGGATAATAAATCATCGGCTTATCATAAATAGGCATAAGCTGCTTACTGATCGCCTTCGTGATGGGATAAAGTCTGGTGCCGGATCCCCCGGCGAGAATGATACCTTTCATATTTAAATTGTTTAACGTGGAAAGTTTAAGGTTTATTTGCGCTAAAAGATTTTTTTAACCCGTTTAATTTAAAAGCGACAATATCTATGTTCATTCGTAATTCATAAAGCTTTTCTTCAGTAATATATTCTAAATCATAAGATAAAATTAAGCAATTAACCACTTCCATCAAACTGCCATAAGCAATTTCAATAAATCTAATTTTTTCTTTGTCAGACCATCTGGAAGTACCTTCTGCTATATTACAAGAAACAGATATCATTGCCCTTCTAACTTGACTCGTAAGTCCAAATCTTTCATCTTCTGGAAATATCTTAGTTGTCATATAAACATCCTTTACCAATAATCTTGATTTTTGCCATACATCAAGCTTTTCAAAACCGTAAATATTCATTTTTATAAATTTTTTGATAATTAAACATTAAACCCTAAACCATTTAACCTTAAACCATTAAACCTTAAACCATTAAACCTTAAACCATTAAACCTTAAACCATTTAACCTTAAACCATTAAACCTTAAACCATTAAACCTTAAACCTCACTTAAACGGATGTGTAGTCAGTGGCAACTCACAAAACGGATGATAATCCCCATGCAATCCCACAGGAATACTGGTCCTGATTTCATGTACGATATTAATAGCAGCCCTTGCCTCTCCTATGCGAAATCCACCACCATTCAAAATATCTTGGTAGCTCATAGTGTGTAAATCCGTAAATCCATCCGAAAACTCCAATTCTTCCCCTTCAATATTCAGAGAGCGATAAGTCCTCTTACCCTTCGCTTTGACATCTTCAGGTAGCGTATCGGCATTGATACTCAAAAACCACCTCACCTTAGCTTTGGCAAATTCAAAATATCCTGCTGCCCGATCATGAGTGTGAATATGTACGACATTCTCTTTTACCGGACCAAATACCCATTGCAACATATCATAAAAATGAACGCCAATATTGGTGGCAATGCCTCCAGATTTTTCGGAGTTGCCCTTCCAAGATGTGTAGTACCAAGTACCCCGTGAGGTAATATAGGTCAGATCAAACTCAAAAACTTTGTCAGCAGGAGCAGCTGCCACTTTTTCGCGTAAAGCGATGATGCTAGGATGCAGCCTAAGTTGCAGGATATTGTAAACCCGATTTCCAGTTTCATTTTCAAGTTCTTCGAGCGCATCTATATTCCAAGGATTGAGTACAATAGGCTTTTCGCAGATGACATCCGCCCCATAACGCAGTCCAAACCGGATATGTGCATCATGTAGATAATTGGGGCTACATATACTGACATAATCCACCTGATGGCCAGATCGCTTCAATTTCTCCAAATGCCGATCAAAACGCTCAAACTCCGTAAAAAAAGCAGCATTAGGAAAATAACTATCCATGATTCCTACCGAGTCATTAGTATCCATAGCAGCCACCAGATCATGTCCTGTATCTCGTATGGCCTGCATATGTCGGGGAGCGATATACCCTGCTGCGCCTATTAAAGCAAATGATTTCATTTATATTTTTTATAAGTTTGTGTGATGATTTTTTACCACTATGGATCACTAAGAAATACACTTAGTAAAACTGAATTTTAAACTTTAACGCTAAAGCGTCACAAGAGTGGTAAATCTAAGTGCCCTTAGTGCTAAATCTAAGTTGCCTTAGTGGTTAAAATTTTATAATCTTTAACGCTATAGTGTCACAAGAGTGGTTAAACTCAGTGGTTAAACTCAGTGGTTAAAACCTAACTACGGTAATTTTGCAAAATATTTGTTTACCAAAGGAATTAATCCTTCTGTGGTGATATTGAGTACATTATAGTTGATTAAAAGTCCTTTAGGTTTTTCTAATAGATTCATATAACTCAACAATTGAGCTTGATCTATTGGAGAAAATCCACTAGTAGATTTGTTTTCAACTAAGATAAGATCTTCAACTAATATGTCAAATCTTAATCTACTTGAACATTCAATCCCTTTATATACTGGAATTATCTGTTGTTGTGAAGTAACTTTCAAACCTATATTCTTTAACTCAAAAATTAGGCATTCTTCATATAAACTCTCTAATAAACCAGGACCTAACTCCTTATGAACTTCTATAGCGCATCCTACTATTTTATATGCTATTTGATTTACAAGTTTTTTTGTAATTTCCATATACATTTATTTTTTATTTTACCACTGAGAATTAATAAGAAATCTAAGTAAACTTTAACGCTAAAGCGTTACAAGAGTGGTAAATTTAAGTGATCTAAGTGCTAAATCTAAGTGACCTTAGTGGTTAATTTTTCCACTTTCCCTTCAATCAACCTATACATCTCTCCACTTTCCGTACAAACAGCTTCTCCTTGATCATTAAATGTCAATCGATGTCCATACTCGCTCATCCATCCCATTTGGCGGGCAGGATTTCCCACTACTAAAGCATAGTCAGGGACATGTTTAGTCACTACCGCACCTGCACCAATAAAAGCAAACTTCCCGATATCATGACCGCATACAATGGTTGCATTAGCGCCGATAGAAGCACCTCGACCCACATGAGTTTTAAGATATTCACTTTTGCGATTGACCGCACTACGCGGATTGATCACATTAGTAAAAACACAAGATGGCCCCAGAAACACATCATCATCACAAGTAACGCCCGTATAAATAGACACATTATTTTGAACTTTGACATGATCACCCAACACCACTTCAGGAGAAATCACCACATTTTGACCTATGTTACAGTTTTTCCCTATGGTACAATGAGGCATAATATGGCTAAAATGCCAAATCTTAGTACCCTCACCAATGCTACATCCTTCATCGATGTAAGCAGACTCATGTGCAAAATATTTCTCCAAATTCATTTTATAAACTTATTTATTATACCATACCCACGTTACCCCGTTGTCCAAAGTCTTGGACTTTAGGACCCATATCCATCGGTCTCCTTACCGGAGAAACAATAATGCCAGTCACCTTACTTTGTAAGCTATGATGTATCTTCAAAAATCCTACCTGTTCCTGTGATGTTAGCCTAATCTATTTAAACCCTGCTGAAAAAG
>CAZGMB010000068.1:0-27741 GCA_964526715.1 uncultured Aureispira sp.
TATCACAATATCAAAATTAACTGAAATTTGCACCTGTGTTAAAGTTTGTTCAACTAGTTATTAGACGCACAAAACTAATCAGAACTTTCGGGTTTTTCCGATATTTGATCAATAAATTTTGTTGCTATCCGGTTTGACATCAGCTTATCTAAGGGACTCTGGATTTTTGATAGACTGTGATTGGTCACATGAGTGTAGATTAGTGTGGTTTTGATATCGGCATGCCCCAGCAATTCTTGTATATACCTTACATCTGTGCCTCCGTCCAGCAGGTGAGTTGCAAAGCAGTGGCGCATGGTATGTGGCGTTACTTTTTTATTGATCTGGGCCTTTTTGACAGCATTCTTCACTACATTTTGTATCGATCGTTCTGAATAAGGGTGTTTGCCATCCTGCCCTTCAAAAAGCCAATAGATTGGTTTGTACTTGTCAAAATAATGCTTCAATAACTCCTTTAATATACCGCTAAAGGGTACTACACGGTCTTTCCTTCCTTTACCATTTTTTATAAATATCTGATCTCTTTCCCACCACATATCTTCTACTCTAAGGTTGAGTATTTCTCCCAGTCTTATGCCCGAACTATAGAAAGTATATAATATTGTAGTATGTTTAAGGTTGTCCAATGCACGCAATATTCTATCTACTTCTCCTAAGCTAAGGATGCTTGGCAAACTATCGTCCTTTTTTGGTCTTTTGGCTTCTTTTAATACTACTTCGTTTTTTCTCAATACATCCCTGAAGTAAAACATAATTGCATTGAAGGCATTGTGCAAAAAACCATCCGATACCTTTTGACTTGATATCATAGACATGTACTTGTCTATATCTTTACTAGCAATATGATCTATATTGTTAACACCGATATGCTTTACAAATTTTATAAATGGGCCAAGATAGGTAGTCATCGTTTTGTGGCTACGTTTGTAAGCTGTAAGAGTGTCTATATATCGTTCTACAATGGGAACTAATTCCCTTTCTGTTTTGAGTAAATATCTAGCTTTGAACTGTCCATAACTTTCACTTTTTTTGTGATAATCAAAACCATCTTGTGGCAATCTATTGATGATTTGAGCTCCGTCTCTGGTATAGTCAGCTATGAGCGTGTCTATGATAACCTGATCATTGGGTATCGTCCATCTTTTGGCATCTTTTTGGTATGATCTGTCAGAAACGCTCTTGATGATATGAGTATTTGCTTTGTGGCCCGATACTTCTATTATGGCTACCTCAGCCATTTCAGGCGTACGATATAATGTGACTAAATAGGGGCTCTCTATGGCTAAGATGATACCTTTTAATTTATCATATATATCAAGGTCCCAAAATGCATATCTTTGCTGAAGACTATCTAGATTATCAGAAGTTGCTTTTACGATCCACTTTTTGATCTTGCCTTGCCAATACCCTTTTAGACTTTTCAAAAATCTAATATCATCATCATTGTAGTAAATAGATATATAAAAATTTCCACCACTGAACTGTATAGACCGTCCACCTTTTTTGGAGTGTATGTCAGTACCCTTGCTATCACCATGAGAAGGATGTACTGAAGGCACAACGAGATCCGTTGCTATGCTGGCAATATCGCTTTCGGAGGGTGAAGAAGCGGTCCCAGATTGATCTATATGTTTTGGATGGCTTAATGCTACTTCATCATAAAGTGGAGTGATAGAGGGTGTCCCAATATTAGGGTTTGGGTACATTTTTGTCTCCTCTTGGCTCTCGATCAATTCGTATTTTAAGCCTAATGCTTTAAAAGACGTCCAGGCTTCTTTAGTGTAAGGCAAGTGCCATCCTTTGTGCGTTTTGGTATAAGCAACTTGACTTAGAGATTTGATGCGTTCAAGTGTTTGAGCATCTTGCGGAAAACTCAGTAGAATGCGAGTGCTGCCTTTATGGTTTATTTTGGATATAGTTACCACGCGTTTTTTAATGTATTGGAGTGAATAATTAAAAAATAAAGGTAAAAATATACAGTTTCAGGTCATGTAAGCAACTATTTATCAGAGGTATCCGTTATTAAACGTAAGTTTACCGTAATAAACGTCTATTACGGTAAACCCTTACTAACTTTTACTGGTGCCGCACTATTCTTATACCGTTTAGGGCCCATTAGTATCGTTTGTATGGCTGGGTATTCCTATATTTTATTCGCTATCTAAAAAAAATCATTATGCCAAAAAACATCATCAATGCTTCCCAAATTCGACACCAAAGACTCTGCAGACTCTGCAAAACACCCGTATCCGGTCGGTCTGATAAGATATTCTGCTCGCCCACCTGTAAAGCCAATTATCATATCAAACTCAATAAAGTCACTGTCGATGCTGCCGAGAGAATTGACAAAATTCTCCATCGCAACCGATCTATTTTATTGGAAATAATGGGTAAAACTGACAAACAAAAGAAAGTGACGAGAGCCATTCTGGATAGTAAAAAATTTCATTTTGGCTACATCACCCATTATCACATCAATGTACAAAACAAAATGGTACATTATATATACGACTTCTCTTGGATGATTTTTTCTGATCAGGAAATTTTGATCAAAAGAGTTGGAAGGTTAGACAATGATCTTGATGGGTAATATTTTAACCAATCCCCATCATCTTTCTATTAACTCACAAAATGACACACCCCCATCGGTAAGGAAACGAGTAAAAAAGACTCTAAATCATGAATCCAGCAAGATACCCTACCCTATTCCATGCTTGCACTTTCGCTAGTACTCAGCAAGCCAACCTGCCCAAAACAAAAAATGGTCTTCCATTTAAATAGTTTAATATACTACCTAAAAGAGCACACATTTTAAGTAGGAATCTTCAATACGGCAATGCAGTACAGCATACTTCCTCAAAAGACACCCATAATGAATTAAATTTTGAGCACTACAATTAAAAAACTGCCGATGCCTGTTTAGGACACTGCTTTAGGTCACCAATCTAATGCCCAAAGCAACACTTCCTCATGGCTTCGCCGACAATAGGTCGCAGTTTCCTATTGCAATTTATTTTGTAGCACCTGCTATATTTTAGTGAAGGACAAATATTTGTCTGCTTATTTTTTTATAGCGCAATATCATACGGAAAGTATGAAAATGACGTGCTTTAGTGAGTCAAATATACGGCATAATTTTTAATGACAGTGTGTTTTTATCCCATCTTTTTTTGGATGGTTAGAAAGAATCATGTGATGTCAGCGTTTATGGGGTATATTAGATTTTGTTGGTGTAACTTAGCCCACATGGCTCAAAAAACAAAATCTGTAGTACACAAACCGAAACTCAAAAATCCCACAAGATCAACTTTAAAGGAACTTCCGTCAGATTAGTAAGCAATATTGGTTAAGTTTTCAAAAGTTTTGTTTCATAGATAGCCTTGCTTATTGGAATAGTTCAGGGATATCGAACAATAAACATGGGAATGGAAAAATAAACTTAGTGAAGTGAATAAATATCAAAGATTAAGCCTTTGACGATGTGACCTTTAAAACGGGTGGTTATGCTTGTACCCTATTGCATTGTTTCAATTTTTAACACTAAGTTACAGCCAGAAAACTTTACAAATAGCTTCATTTAATCAAAAGCCTAGAGTCAATTACTTTTTTTCCCTAAAATATATTAACTCCTGCTGTATGATACATTTCTCTGTGAATAAAGACATCTGATAAAACCATAGATTATCTATCTCGGTCCCATAAAACGGTCTCCGTTAAAATGTATCATATGGTCAGGCACATCCATTAGCCAAACTTCTGTTTCCCAAGCAATGTTATTTGTATGTTTTTTAAACTCAGACATATCAGGAAAAGCCGTTACATATATTTTCCCAACATTACAATTTTTCAAAAAATCTTCAAGTTCTAAAAGTCGTTTTGGAGATACAGGGCCATGAGAAGTAACCGCTTCAATTAAAAACAACCACTTTCTTTTATGGTCATAAATTACGACGTCAGGCAATTTGCTATGTTGGTCAATAGGAATGCATAAATCTTTTAAACCTTCCACATCAACAAAAAGGTCTTTCTTTGCTGTATCACCTAAGTATAAGAGTATTCCTCCATTTGCAAAACGCGGTGCAAATTGTTCTACTATTGCAGCTTGAACTTCATTGTGTTTGCCAGCAGAAAGTTTTAAAACTTCACCGTTTTGAAGTTCTACCGGAATCTGAATTATTTCTCTTTCTTTCATGTACACCTCAGAAAGTTTCCCAACTGTATCGATGAAATTTTTTAAAGCATTTTTCCAATTTCTTGTTTTGTATGCTTTGACTATCTCTAAAACTTCAGGTGTTAGGGCATAATGTGCCCTTGGGCTATTGACTGGAAGACTTGGATTATCTGGATTATAATCAACAACTCTTGCTTGAACAAACTGGTGCAGCACCTGCCTCCTGAATGTTTCTCTTGTGTTTGGTGCATAAGATTTACCGTAGTTTTCATTAACGAAAGTCATTATGTCTTTAGAAATTCCTAAACTTTGACGTGATGCTTTTGTCCATTTGTCATTTTCTTTGATGTTGCAAACCGCTAAAAATGTTAAAGCCCCCATTTCGTTGTACTGCGCTGCCGGCAAACCTAAAGCTTTTAATATCTCTTGTGTTTATTCACTTTACTCATTATAATATCTTGCATGAATTTCATTTAATTCTCTTGAAATTTTTTCTTCCTTCTCTATACAATAACTCTCAATCAAACCAATGTTTTCCCTTAAATAATATCCTTCTTTTGCGAATTGAATTATATCATCTCTAAAATTTTCAATTATTAAAAAAATTACATCTCTTAGTTCTTTTAAGGATACAATCTCTAAGGAAAAATCTTCATTGTTTGAGAGTTTCTTGTTACCATGACCAATTGAGTTTCGATATGCAACTAAACTAATTTCGATATGAGTTTTTTTAGATTCATATCCATCTAAATACTTTAATCCTATTATATCTAAAATTCTTTTAAAAATTATTGACGTTAAATTGTCCTGAGTATCAATTATAGTTTTATCTCTTTCATTTTCTAAGTTTATTCGGAGCAACTTGTCAATTGTCATGGTGTTTATTTCATTGAACTTTGTAATAAAATTTAATTCATTATTGGTTGTTAATGTGTCCCTTGAATTAAATACTTCTTTTGACAATCCTTTTAAAGCGAAGTATTTAAAATTATCTGTCAATTTAGATACTTCTATTTCATTGTCAGAAATGAATTTCAAATATGTTTTACTTGATTTCTTGATATATCCTTCCCAATGTGCGTAAAGTAAAAGAATAATTGATTTAAGAAGTACATTTTTTTCTTCTGTTTCTGCCAAAATGATCAATTCCGAAATTTCTGTTTTTCTCCAAGTCCAATCTTCAAAAAGTAAATCTTCCAATTCAATTAGTTCCATAATTACCGAAATATTGATTGGAAAATTGTATCATATTTTGAATTCTTGGCAAAGCTTTGTTCCCTCTTTTAGCAGCATTATTAAAATCTACTTCTGAATACATTTGAATAATTTTTGGTTTCAATAAGATTTTCCCCTCACCTTCGTAATATTCTATATGATTTGCTAAGCCTGGAAGTATTCCTTCAAAAGATGTTTGCAAAAATGGCCCTTCAAAATCTTTCTTTATTTCATTGTATTTTCTAAATGTATTTGAATTTAAAATTTCACTTAATAACATAAAAACTCTTTTGAAAATACTTATTTCTTTATCTAAATCAAATGTTACGTCCTTGATGATATTTGAAGTTTCTTTATCAATAAATACACTAAGTAGATCACTTGATAAATTATATTTGGAAAAATCTATATTATTGTGTTTTAATATGAAATATCTCAAAATTAATTCCATCGGAAACTCAATCTCATTTTTATTTTCAGTCAAATCAACGCAGTTTCGATATTCATCCATTGTTTTTAATTCATTGATTTTATTGTAAAAATCTTCATTAAGCATAATTATTAAACAATTTCTAATTTCTTGTGATTGCAAAGAAACAGATCCCGTATTTAATCTTGTAAATAGTTCGTATTGAGCCTGCACATTATCTTCAATTAGAATTATTTTTAAGTCAATTTTTGTCATTTTAATAATTCTTTGAGCATCTTCATTTAATGTCGCCCAATCTAATTCTTCAATTGATGGTAATTTTTCTGCTGCCTTAAATTTAAATGGAGGCTTTATATTTCCTTCTGTGTCTCTTACTTCTATTAATCCCATCAACTGTAAAATAGTCGAAACTCTTTGCAACCCATCAACAATAGTCCATTTAGAACCTTTCTTTTGTGCAATAAAAATTGGCGGTGTAGGAATTCCCATTAATATTGATTCGATGAATTTAGTCTTAGTTTCATCTGACCATCTAAAAAGTCTTTGATATGCGGGAGATAACTCTAAGTCTCCATCCCTATATACTTGAACAAGTTCGCGTATAGCCATACTGAAATTGTCAGTTTTAATTTCCTTTCTAACATTTTCAATTTCTATTTGTAATTGTTTATTTTTTTTATCTAAACTCATAACATATTAATTCAAAATTATTTCAATATTATTTCCAATTCAAAAAGCTGGTTAACAATCCTATTTACATTTCCCAATGAGTAGTCGTTGGAAAGTATGATTTTATAGCCTATTTCTTTAATATTATTTAATGGTGGGAATCTCATCTCTCTTAGTTCTGTGGCACTAACATTTACATTTCCATTAAAAATCTGAAAGTAAGTATCAAACAAATCGCTGTTAAGCAAAGCACACAGTCCTACTACTTCGTCTCTGTCTAAATGACCATCTTTCCTATATATATAGTTTACTTTGTTTTCAACTCCTATGTAATCCGATTTAGCATAATTACAGAAATAAGGGGCAGCTATTAATCTGCTCTTGTCGTCTTTAGTACTGAATCTTCTTAAAAAAATGTAATTCTTGTTTGGGATCAGCAAGGATCTTGAATTGCTTTCTATTCTAATATATTGCCCTTTTTCTTTGAGTTGTTTTGGCCATTCCAAAATCATTTTGTTCACGTTATGAAGCCAAAATAATGGAGCTAATAGAATTACCCCATTTTCGAAATGGTTATGAATGAAATCTAATGCTCGAAATGAAACAACTGGACCTGTTGAAATTTTTATATTGAAATCTGACAAAACATTTTCCCAAGTCGAAGCTAAACTTAAAATACTTTCTTCTTTGTTGTTTGTTGGCAAATGCAAAATTTTCTCCTTTGATTTTAGATCAAGGAGAACATCAGCATTAAAATATTTTATTGCTGGCTCAAAGATGTCATTTATGCCAGCACTGGAAGAAACCAAAACAGTTTTATTGGGGTTAATTTTTTCTTTGATAGCTTTTATTACAACTGTTTCTTGTAATACACTATCACGGATAAATGTATCTTTTCTAGAATTGAATAAATGGATCTTATCGATTTGAACCGCCTTAAAAAAAAATTCTCTAAATGCTTTGAAGTAGTTGCCAGATGCAAAACTTCTTGGTGTAATAAAAATGAGCTCACCGTTTTCAGAAAGCAGTTTGGCCGCAATTCCCATAAAAAAAGAATAAATATTGGGTTGTCCACTCACTAACTCTTGTGAAGCAGTTACCCTTTTATCATCTTTAGTTAGCTTAAAATAGGGCGGGTTAGAAATGATAATGTCGAAATTTTTATCTACACTCTTTGCTTCTTCAAATAAACTTAGTAATCTACTATCTTTAAGAACACTTGCATTTTCCAACACAAAATCAGTGGTGTGTAGGGTGTAGCTGAATTGTATTGCATTGTTGCAAAAAAGCCACTCGCTAATGTAATCAAGTGCTTTTTGCGCATATGGAATTAATTCAAGATCGGTCTCATAAGCAACTAAGTCAATTTTCTCAATTCCGCTCGTTGTTTCAACTAAATGTTCCATTAATGCGCAAGACAAAATTGTTGTACCGCAACCAGGGTCTAAAATCTTGACTTTCGTTTTTGAAAGGTCGCAAAAGGAAGCAAGTAGTCGAGCGATTGGAGGAGGAGTAAAAAACTGTCCGTTGACTTTCTTATGAAAAATTGATACTTGTTGTGTGTAATAAATACCCAACCTATCTGCAAAATCACTTGGCAGTTCTTGGCTGTATGGTTTGATATCTATTATTTCACTCATTTTTCAACATTTTGATATATGCTAATTTTTATACAATGACTTTCAGAATATAAAAGTCTGCTTTGTATTTTACAATTATGAAGTTATCTTGCCAATCAAAAATTCTTCAAATAATTCCTATTCATTCAATATAAAACAGTTTATGACACTTTTCATTAAAAGTTTTGTCGGCTGACTTTAGGTACGTTCATTTTTTACGATTAGCTCAGATTAGCTCCAATATTTAATGCAACTACTTTCAAAGTCATACCTTTACTTCTCTCAGACATCTTATTTGTACTCCAAATGTTATATATTTTTTTTTGGAGTTGCCGTTCAAAACAAAATTAAATCAAAGATAAGAACTCTTTTGGTATTGTTCATAATAAGTCTACAAAATATTTAAATGATACTTATACGTTCGTTAGGAAGTTTAAGCTATTTTGTTTTTTGAAGTGTTAGCAGTTTTAACTTACTTTAAGTACTCGTTTGCTAAAGCTTAAAATATTTTATTTTCTTCCTTATTACTCTTCTCTTGGGTTTATTTAGTATTGTTAACTCTCTCAAAATCAACCCTCCTTATGGGGAGAAAACCTAAACTTTATGGGGTCTGTAAAAGAAGGAAGATAGCAAAAAACACTTGGGACTAGCTTATAAAAACTGAAGCGTTTCTTATAAAAACTGGAGTGTAGTTTAGATTTACTTCAGCGTAGCTTAGATTCACTACGATATGTGCCTAACAAAACATCCCCAAATATCTCCAAAGTGGGTTTAAAACATAGGCATAAAAAAGCCCTCCATCGTACCTTGGACGGCGGAGGGCTATATTCACCTCATAATATCATCAACTTTCTTTGAGCACCTTGGACGCACCCATTGTCCTTTTTCGCCTTCGATCACTTTTTTTGACACCACCAGCATTGAGATATTCTGTGCTGTCCGTTCCGTATTTACCGCCTACGAGTTTTAAGAATCGATCTCTCATCTCCAAGATGGCATTTTCTTTGTCTTTGATGATGCTGAGCTGACCATCCAGATCAGACAAGCTTTGATTGTACGCAGCTTGTAGGCCATCTAGCTCATCGATAGATTTTACAAAATTTTCAATAGACATACCTCCACCAAAATCAAGGAGTGGATCGATACTTCTGAGTTTTTCTAAACGCCTTTTGGAAATTTCTAAGGCACTTGAATTTCTTGATCTTCTCATATAATGATTTATCAAGTTAAAAAATAAAATGACATTTCCCATCGCTTATTTATGACTCGTTGACAGGAACCACGAGTTTTCCATACGTTTTTTTGATTACAAGCTTCACCATGCAGCTGATAGGTGTTGCTTGAGTTTCTATAAATGCAAAAATGATAGAGATTATTGCAAAGAAAAAGTTAAAATTTTAGGGAAGTGTAGTAGGAATATATTTGTATTACATAAGCATTAGCCCCAACAAGGTGTGTTATCATTCATTAAAAACATTCTTGGTAAAACATCGACCAAATCAACAAATTGAATAGTAAGAAAGTATGACCATTACTTTATCATATATTTGGCAGCCAGTGTCCATAAGTTTATATAGTTATGGATAGCATTAAAGCAATTTTTCTTTTTTACTTAATATACAGAATTATCTTTTATTCTAACTTTGATTTATTTTGCGGCCTAAATATTTACAACAACAAGATGAGTACAGGAGTCAACCAAGAAGAACGGGTGTACAATGGCTACAATTTTAGCTATTCTAGCCCTGAGGATAGTTGGTTTAAACGCAAAATAATTACCACAATTGAAAATCTTACAGGAAAACCAGAGCTTCAGCGCATATATAATGAACTGCACGATAACCATCCTGACCCGTACAAAGTTTGGAAGGAGATCCTCGATAGTATAAAACATCATATGAAAACATATCTTTGGCTAAATAACCTTTTTGATAATGTTAGACTTAAAAAATAAATTATCTGATTTAATATTATTCTATCTACATATTACACGATCATTTGTAATGTTTAAATTTAAACGTGCAAAATGGTCAAGGATACAATGGAAGGCAATATGGCCCGCTCGCCTTGGGTTTTATGTTGGCTGCGCATCACCGATGGCATTTTAGGGTTTTGGAATAGAAGTATTATCCTTTATTGAAGAAATAAAACTCCAATCCTATCTAATATACAGCTTTAGCAGCTATGCTCCTATATTAAACCTGTAATATGCATAAAATCGCAAAGGTAGAATCTTTAAAACAGTCTGACCATATAACTTTTGTTATATACACGTTGGACTTGGAGCATTCCCTTACCTTTGATCATGGAGCGCTACATATACAGGTCTGTGTGTGATATTCTTATCAAAATTTTCAGCGTAGCTTCAAAAAACTTAAGCGTAGCTTAGATTTACTTCGGCATATCATAGATTTACTTGAGCGTATCTTAGATTCACTTGAGCGTATCTTAGATTCACTTCGGCGTATCTTAGATTCACTTCGGCGTATCTTAGATTTACTTGAGCGTATCTTAGATTTACTTGAGCGTATCTTAGATTCACTTCGGCGTATCTTAGATTCACTTCAATATTTGCCTGGCAATTCATCCCAAAATATCTCCAAAGTGGGTTTAAAACATAGGCATAAAAAAGCCCTCCACCGTACTTTGGACGGCGGAGGGCTATATTCACCTCATAATCATATCATCAACTTTCTTTGAGCACCTTGGACGCACCCATCATCCTTTTTCGCCTACGATCACTTTTTTTGGGGGTAATCACTTGTGTTTTTTGTTATTTGGGGTTTGATGGTTTTTGTTAATCGCAGTATCCATTTGGCTTCAGCATTAAACCATGTCCAGTTTAATATATGGTTTGTCTGGTAAAATGATTTCAATGGTATCTCCCACTGCTATAGCACCACCTTCAAGAACAATCCCCATTATGCCCGCTTTTCTTATTAAGTCACCATTTTCATCTATATCCAAGACAGCATTCATTAATCCTTTTTTGAAAATATTTAATTGATTACATGGATTTCTCAAACCTGTTATCTGTATTCGTGCATTTTCACCAATGTTTAAAATAGTGTCTTTAGGTAGTGACAAAAGATCGATTCCTTTAGTCGTAATATTTTCGCCCATTTCTCCGGCCTTGATCTTAAACCCTAAGCCTTCGAGTTCGTCGTGCAATTCAGCATGCATTAAGTGTACTTGACGCAAGTTTGGTTGAGAAGGGTCTTTGGCTACTCTGGATCTATGTTTGACTGTTTTACCCATATGAGCATCTCCTTCTATTCCCAAACCTTTAATAAGATGTATGCTTTTTTGGTTTATTTTTTGGAAAGTGTGCGTCTCACTTTTACTTAAAGCGATGACTATTCCTTTTTCCATATCAAGCAATTTTGATGTTATGATATTTTGTTCTATTCGCTTTTCATTTGCATGTACGCCTCATTACTGATAACATGTGCATTGTTGAAATTGATGTTTAACTTTTGTTCAATATTTACATTTTTTTCAGATTCAATGATTTCGACTTTAATTTTTGAACCCATTAAGTCCATATTTATCTCCAAAGCTTCAGCATTCAGTATATTTGAAGACAAAGGAAAATGATTAGGTAAGTTGGGTAAAGATTCCGTAACATACATTTGTATATTTGTATTTCCTCCGCTTGGGTCCTTCATCATTACTTGAAAACACTCGAAATCATGAATTTTCTTCTTTGTTTCTCTATTGAATTGAAAGAAGTTTTTTAATTGAGATTGTTGATCGGATGATAGTTCTTCTAAGTTCGAGTCAACATAGGCATAAGTTTCATTTACAAATAAAGTATCATTTCTACTGATATAAAATTTAATAGGTTTTTTATCAGCATCAAATTGTATGAGTTCAACTTGATGTGCTAATCGTTTAACAAAGTAGCAATTATCTCTATTCCAGAAAATTTCCTTTCTATATTGGTCATTCATTAACACCATGAGCTGATCTTTTTCTCCTGAAATTTCTATTTTTAAATACGTATATTCAGGTACTTGAGCTTTCGCCTCCTGTAACAAAGTCAACAAAAGAATCCATAGTGGTAATAAATATCTTGTTGGTTTCATTTTTTTTATTTATATTTAACAAAGTTTATGATACAATTCTATTGAATTTTAAGAAGACTGATTGTTCTAGTTTATGTACATTTTAGCTTACTATTTTATTGATATTCCAAGTTCAATTTTAGTTCCCAATTATTAAACTCTTTGCCAAATTCTCTTTCTTCAATCTCTATCCAATAATTATTTGTAACTTTTTTTCCGTTTACTCTCAGCCATTTTTTTAGGTCCCAAAGAGTGGAAGTGTAATTTTGCAATCCACCAGTAAATTTCTTTTGAACTAAATTGATATTTTGGAAATTGGGTCTTCCTTTTATTCCCACAATTAATTCTCCTTCATCTGACTCGAAAGGCTTATTTATTAATTTCGGATTCAATCCCATTATTAATTCACTCTTATTTTTAAGTAAAAAATCTCTAACTACTTTTTCTTTTTCTAAATATTTGCATTTCAGTCTAATTTCTTCATATTCTAAATGCAACTGATTTACTATTTCGCAATTGATGTACGTTATTTTCTTTGGATTCCATTCAATTTCGGATTTTTCCCCCATTTTAAATTTATTGAATTCTTCTTGCCAATTAAAAAAAGGTGAAGAACCAATTGCGTAAATTTCACCATCATCTTTATCTATAAAATACGACCCTCCGCCAATTCCACCAATATTTCCTTCTTTTTTATACTTATCTTCCTCTGCACTCTGAATTAATCTCCAAAAGAAATCATTTTCACTTATATACAACCTATGAGCTTTTAGATTAGTTGAATACAATGGATCAACATTATATTCCATTTCAAAAAAATCATCCAATATTTTTATGGCTTCTAATTTAGAAATCATTATTGTATTTTTTTAATTGAACATAGCGATAAAGTAATGTATCAGAAGTTGGGGACTAAAAGTGTTAATAATCATTATTACGATGTAAAGTTAAATTAAATCTTCTGTATAAGGTTAGATTAGTATGCCCAAATTTATGATGATAAGTTGTTGCATTGATTATAGTTCAAAAATAATACTTCTTTCTGTACTCTTCTTATACTTGTCCTTTGGAGTAATCTCTCCTGTCCCGGTCGAACGATAGTTTTTACTATTGGGGTTAAGCATATATTCGAGTTGATGCTCTATCATTTTTTCAAAAGGAATCAAGAAACCTTTAGTATCACATTGCTCAATGTTACCTTCCTTAAGTAAATTTAAGACTGTACAAACGGACTCGATCGTGCTAAGGCAAAGAGCTTCCGGCTGCTGCTTAATCGTAAATTTTGATTTTATATGATTATCAAAACTCACTCTTTTTAGTTTTTGCAAGTTCTTACTTAACTTAAGCATTTTGCGGGCACATGACCATGTACCATCGAGCAGGAAAATGTACGAATGATGACCAATAAAAGCGTTTACTTCTGAACTTTCCCTTTTCGATAAGTTGAAATTATCTTTTCCTGGATAAAGTAAAAAAGAACTACCTTTTTCATTAATCAGTATTTCATTCACCCGCTGATTTTCAGTAAAATCGATGCCAACTATGATTTCAGAATTTACGAGTTGAAGCTGAGTCATATGTCCCGTTCCGTTTTTTTCCTTTTTGTATTCCATGGGATGCATAAGTATAATAAAACGAGTCTGAGTCTGCAAAGGATGAATATGTTTACAAATACAAGTACTTGAAGGTCTCTTGCATTGATAACATGTGATTCTTGAATTTTTGATTTCTTCTTGCAAAGTGATTTTTTCTAATGGGCTACAACCTGCTTATCTAAACAACAAACCTACGAAACACTTACGGTTTTTTCCAAACTTATGGTAGAAAATCTAAGAAAAAGGTTGATTTGATCATTTACTTCTGTTACACATGTTTCCGTTCAAAAGTTTTTTTTGTAACTTCCCGCATTTGAGGGACCAGTAGTACTGCTGAACACATCCTGTCGTGCTTGGCATCAATTTAAACTTTTTGGGCACTTTTCTATGTTGCGAACTTTGTAACATAGAATTTCCGATCAAAGATAAATTTCTTCAGAAATAAAAACTTGCATTTACTTAAAAATTGACCATATGAACAAATCTTTGAAAGCCATCGGGTTCATTTCCAATTTTGATTTTTACGTAAATCAAAAAGTAATTCATAAACTCTTTTCAGACCATAAGTACCAATTAATCCATAATCATCAATTGTTTTCGTTTTGCCGTTGTCATAAGTTATTTTTAAAGTAGAACTTTGATCGTCTGTCCAATCTACATCGTAAGAACTTTTCAAATTAACGAAATCAATATAATTTAAAATTGCATTGAGTTCGTCAAACTTCTCTTTTGAAATTATGGTTTCAAAGTTCCCTTCTTCGGTGCTTGAATAGTTGTCTATGTTATCATCAAAATTAAAATGCTGAGCAACAAATACCGCAGATTTATCTTTATTGATTTCTAATTTGAAAACTGGACAAGTGCCATAACATATTGTAGTTGAGTATTCAATTTTTTCAATACTACGTTGCTTTTGATTTTTATGATATTCAATAAAATTATCAAATTTAAAGGTCAATTTTGTTTTGGATTCCTTTTCAGAAGGTATGATTTTATTTCCTAAAGTTTTTGGTGTATAAATTATTAAAAAAGCTTCTCCATTTTCATATTCAACCTTAGGTACAATTGGATAATTTCTGTTTTTATTGACATCAATGATCTTAATTTCGTGGTTAAAGTTCATTAAGACTAGCGTGCTAAAACCGCAAGATTTTTCGCCTTCAATTCCAAGTCTAAAACTAATACAATCATGATTATCACCAATGACTAATAAATCAGTTAAACCATTATTGTCAAAATCAGCTTTCAAAAAACAATCATACATTTTGACTTTTTGTGCCAAAATTACATTTAAACTATCCTCAGTCCCTCTTTCAAAATCTTGTATTTTCTTTAATTCAAATTTTTTATAGATGGTATCCATTTTATGAATATAATTTTCAATATCCTTTTGGGTTTCTAATCTATCAATTTCAGATCTGATCGTTTTTATTTTAATAAAAGGATCTTTCGTTTTACAAGAAACAAAAAGTGATAATACAATTAGGAATTTGAGTAATTTCATTTTATCGCAATGTTTATTAATATTACCATTAATGGATTTCAAAATGCATGTTGAGATGGTATCCAGAGTTCCATACTAATTCTTTACTAGGTTAAGGTTTTTTATTTTTAATGAATTTATCCAAAAGTTAAGAGGAAAATATAAATGGCTGTTTTGTATTGAAGGCACAAGTTGCAAACTTGCGCCAGCAAGGGGCTTTGAAGGCGATATTTTAGAATTATCGTTAAATCTATTAAAAAATGTTTTTAGATGTTCCATGGTTCTCGACGATTAGGGCTAACGTTAAAGTAATGCATCAGAAGTTTGGGAATAAAAGTGTTAAAAATCATTATACAATGTAAAGTTAAATATAATCTGCTAAACAAGGTTATGAAAGAATGCCCAAATATTTTGGACATGTAATACAAACTGAACCCAAGCCTTTGCGAGCCACCTTATACCAGACTCGTAGATACGGTAGGCACATTAAGATGTAATAAATAGTGAGATGTTTAATGTTAGACTCCACTTTACCTACTCGTCTATGTGGTGTTTTGTTGATTCAGCTTTTCTCTGAATATTTTCTTGTCCCATTCTGTTAAAATACTTTCCAATTTGTTGTCCCTTTTTAAGAACTGTTTTACAGTAATATTTAAAGGTCTATCCGTTTTATTGCTTTTAAGAAAGTTAAGTTGTTCTTCAACTATATTTTCAATTTTAGTCCAGTCTCCAATAGGTGTTCCAACGCTTAACCAAAGAAATTCAGTATCATCAATTTTGTCAATATAGATGGATTTATCAATTTGTTTAGCAATATTCCTTGCAGAAAATTTAGCTTTATAAAAACCCCTGTAATATTTATATGAACCACCAATGTCTAAATAAAGCATATTGGAATTAAGAACTTCGTTTAGCGTTGTTTGATCTTTAAAAAGTAAATCAGTGAATGCAATTGTATTTTCCCCGTCATTTTCAAAGTCTTGGTGGTCTGTTACAATTGCAGCAATATAATAGTTTGGGCTTAGTTTTATTCCAATAATGTCGCCTTTTTTGAAAAAGGAATGTCTAACGATAATTTTTTTTCTTTTTAAAGGGTTTGGTCTTGATGTTTGAATTTTTTGTATGAAATCAGAAATTGCTTTAATTCTTTTTTCAAGAAGTTTTTTATCTTCCACCCAAAGTGTTAGCCGCTTTAATTTAGTAGCGTCATTTAGTTTCTTGAAAGTATAATCTTCAACATCGCCACACATCCATTGTCCATACGCAATTCCTGTCCATATTTCTCCATAATATTCTGTGTTGCTTTGTGGCTTATATTCCTTTTCAAGTTTATATCTGATTTCCTTTAGAGAAAGTCCTTTGTTATAAAGTTCTTTAAACTCTACCCAAATATCAGCAGTTGTATCGTTCTGAAGTATTCCAGGCCCCCAAGTTCCCATATTTAGTATAATGTTTGTTTAAAATGCCACATAACCTACTTAATCCTACAACAAACCTACGACACCCAACCGGTTTTTCCAAACTAATAACAGAAAATCTAAGTAAAGGGTCTATTTCATCATTTACTTCTATATCTATCGGGTAGCAGGTCAAAGGAAAGCGATGGCACTCAGATACAAAGGAACTTAAATCTACTAAATTTTGGCTAGATTATCATTTTTGATAGCTACTAAGATTCTTATACAAGATAAAAGCAATTCCTTTGTAATCAACTTGCATGTCCGCTGGACACAGCTTGTCATCCTTGGCATGAACGAACGCTTAGTTGTTATGCAATCGTTTTTTATCTTTCTTTAGGAAAATAATTGTTGTAGTCAGGTCTTTCGGAAATTTCCCAACCGAATTCAATTCCTGTCTTTATTACTTGAATGGGATAGGGTCGTTTTACATGATATACATTGTCCGAGACTGTTAATAAAACTGTTTGAATTATCAGTAAAATGAAAGTTGCTATCCACAAAAAAAATGTAATAATTTTGGCCACTTTAAATTCTTTCTTGAAACGTTTTATTAAAAATACAATTAAAAACCAAAATACAAAGTAGACTAAAATGTCAATAATCAATTCTGTGATAAAAATTTGGTAAGAAAGTGAAGTATGCCAACCAGCTCCACTATAAATTAAAGGAAAGCCAGTGTACATGGTATCAGGGGCGTCCTCTGGAAGCGCATACCACCATTTGCCAATACACCAAAAAGAAATGATTGTCAAAGGTACTATTAGACTTATTAATAAATGTCTCATTTGTCTGGGTAAAAACACTGAATAACTGACCTATTCCTAAAACAAACCTACGACACCCTTATGATTTTTCCAAACTAATAGTAGAAAATCTAAGAAAAACTTATAATCTATCATTTTCTTCTCCATCTATCTATCGAGTAGAAGGTCAAATGAAAGCGATGGGAAACAGGTATTATAGACATGAAACCAACCAAATTTTGGTTTGCAAAATTCCTTTATAATAAAAGCTTTTTGGAAAATATTTTAATTTTAATTCTGCTTAGGAAATGTAACTATCCTTGGATAATTGTTTTTAATAAATTCCATTTGATGAAGCCAATTATATCTCGGATTATTAATTAGAATCGGTTTATTATTGACCAGAACTGATTGGATAGTATCTCTTTGCTTTAAGATTATGGTATCTGACAATTGAATCCAATTCCCCGTTGGGTCTTTGTCAGAATTAGAATAATAATATGTGGAATCAGGGTATAGTAAAAGATGAACATCGAAAAATGTACCGGATTTATATCCTGCAATTATTGATGGTTTATTATAAAATTTACTTTTTTCTTTATTGAATAAACATATATAACTATCAATTAAAAAGAAAGCAATAGTTGCTATAAATACAGTAAGTATTATTATCCAAAATATTGATTTTCCTAATTTTTTCAAATTATATTTAATGGATTTTTGGTTTTAGTGAATTCAAAAGTTAACAGGAAAGTATAAATGGCTGTTTTGTATTAAAGGCAGAAGTTGGATTTATCTGCCCATTTTCGGGTAGAAACTTGCGCCAGCAAGGGAATTTCATTACATGTTAAATTTATCACCCTTCCATTTTGCAGGATTGTTGATTATGTAATTCGAAATGATTTGATAAGATCTTTCATTGCGTATGATGTGTTCGTAATAATTGCGTTGCCACAATTTGCCATTAAACCGGGTCCATCCCATTGTTTTTACGCCACGGATATATTCGACCGTAACGATAGATTGAAACGCCCCAACCATTTCGCCAACGGTTATACCCGTTGGGGCAATCCCTTGTGGTTGACCACTTTGTGAATCATCATCCTTTTGGGCGAACGTTTCAATTGGGATGCCGTCATTTGGGAAGTCATTATTTTGTGCGATCATTTCATTTGGGGCTTCTGGTTCATTTGGGGTATCCACAAAGGATACCCTTACAGGTGCGACATCAAGGGGCGCCCCAACGATTTCCAAAATGGCATGAAAATGGTTGGGCATTACAATATATTCGTGTAACTGGATGTTTGTAAATCTTGTGGGCAATTTCAACCATTCATTTTCGACCATTGTTCCCGCATCATTACATACCATCAGCCCATCGGTTATTTCCCCAAACAAACACGCCCTATCCTGACAACATATGGTGATAAAGTACAATCCTGCCTGCGCATAATCATATCCTTTTAATCGGATGGACCTGCGGTGATGGATATGTGGGTTGTATGGCATAAAATAATAATTACGGTATTAATTTGATGGAATTTTTATACATTTACGTGACCTGATTCACTATTTCATTTGAAACATATTTCTCAATCATTTTGTCGTCTGTGACACTAATCATTTTCCCATAACCAATTCTAACCAGGTCTTTTTGCTCAGATAAAATTACTTTTTAAGAATTCTGTTTCGACAAACAATATTACTTGTCCTAATCCCTGCAAAAGTAAGCACTATAAAACAGTCTAGCCATATAACTTTTGTTATATGTACGTAAGACTTGGAGCATTCCCTTACCTTTGACCATGGAGCGCTACTTATACAGGTCTGTGTGTGGTATTCTTATCAAAATTTCCAGCATAGCTTCAAAAAACTTAAGCGTAGCTTAGATTTACTTCAGTATAGCTTAGATTCACTTCGGCGTATCTTAGATTCACTTCGGCGTATCTTAGATTCACTTCGGCGTATCTTAGATTCACTACGGCATATCTTAGATTTACTTGAGCGTATCTTAGATTTACTTGAGCATATCTTAGATTTACTTCGGTGTATCTTAGATTCACTTCGGCGTATCTTAGATTCACTTCGGCATATCTTAGATTCACTTCAATATTTGCCTGGCAATTCATCCCCAAATATCTCAAAAGTAGGTTTAAAACATAGGGACACAAAAAAGCCCTTCACCGTACTTTGGACGGCGAAGGGCTGAAAAAATCTCATTTTTACATCATCAACTATCTTTGGGCCCTTTTGACCTGCCCATAATCTGTCGTCGCTTGCGCTCACTTTTTTTTACACCACCCGCGTTGAGATATTCGGTGCTGTCTGTGCCGTACTTACCCCCTACGAGTTTTAAAAAACGATCTCTCATCTCTCGAAGCTCTTCTTCTTTGTCTTTAATAATGCTGAGCTTACCATCTAGATCCGACAAACTTTGATTGTAATCCGCTTGCAGGTCATCCAATGCATCAATGGCAATGACAAAATTTGCAATAGACATCCCGCCACCAAAATCGAGTACAGGGTCTATGCTTCTGAGTTTTTCTAAACGCCTTTTGGAAATTTCTAAGGCTACTGAATTTCTTGATTTTCTCAAATTTAAAGATTTATCAAGTTAAAAAAAAATGACTTTTCCTGTCGCTTATTTATGACTCGTTGACGGGATCTACGAGTCTGATCATTCGTTTTTTTGATGTCAAGTTTCACCACGCAGCTGATAGGTGTCGCTTGATTTTGTAATAATGCAAAAATATTAGAGATTATTGCAAAGAAAATGTTAAAATTTGATGGTGGTGCACTAGAAATTTATTTTTAGTACGCAAGCATTAGCCCCAACGGGGAGTCTTATCTTAAAGGTGGGTGCAACCCGCCTGTATTATAACTTAGGATTATTAAGCCCTGACAGGGTGTAATATTTACTCCATATCCGTTTCAAAGTCGCTCAAGCTGATGAGTCATTTTCTAGGCATTAGTAAGCTCTCCGCCACTACGGCTACCCATTAGCTTCGGTAGGAAGGGCCGTCTACTCGATTATGGCTTCATGATTCATATTATCTTTTCATTAAAGCCTTCAACTTCTCTTCACCTACACGATTAAGCATGTCGTTAAACTTTTGCACTTTAATTAGGGTTTTGATAGTCTTTTTTATGTTATCTAGCGCGAGGTCATAAGAGACTTTTTATTCAAATATTTTCTTTATTTTTAAAGCGCACTTAGTTAACTTTACCCAAGATAAAATTTAATCCTGAAATCAAAATTTCCAGCTATCGAAAACCTGACAATGTCTTTATATGGCAGTTAAGGGACTGCAATGACTTTATTTATTGAAGAAACCATTTCTTTAATATTGAGGGTATGTACAAAATAAAGGCTGAAAACAAAATTAACAAAAGTGAGAACCAGACTGGGTAAATAAATGGAACTATTACTAATGAAAAAAGAAATATTGATACCCAAGCAAGCAATTTTTCTGAAAATAACATGAATAGATTTTGAATTAAAACGATGATGAAAAAACCTAAAATTAAAAAAGGAAAGACTGTCCCAATGATCAAACTTGCATTTGGAGCTGTCCAAAAATTGTAAGCGATCAGAAGCAATAGGGAGTAAAGTGCAGTTTGGACAAAAGCACCAATTAATATTAACAAAACTAAATTTTTGTACTTCATTATTATTTAGGACAGTTTAATCTTTTCTATAACTTAATTCTTGCCTATACAAATCAATAATAGACTTGCGATTTTGCTTAACTCTTTTTTTATAATAACTCAAGTCCATTATTTTTTCCCTCTAAGCTTTTAAATCATCTAAGATAGTTTTGGCTTCGATTATTATTTCTCTAATTCCTTAATTATACCTTTTAACATTGTTGGCACAATTAATTTATGAAAAGGCTTTACGGGTAGAAAATAAAGTCTGCCAAACCAATTATTAAATTCTACTGTTGTTGAAATTGTTAGCACTTTTTTATTCAATTCTATCAAATACCCAAAGTTTTAAAGCTAGGTCTTTAAACCCTACTATTCCATATTCTTTATTGAAATATAATTCTGTTAATAAATTATTTTTGGGTTCAATTACTTTGTAAACTTCTTTAAAAGTTTTATTCAGAAGTTTAATTTCAGATACAAATTCATAATTGCTGTAATTTGCAAACTCCTTCATAAGTAAAGATTCTTTGCCTCTAAAATTTGTAATTATGTCTAACGCAATTAGGGTGTCAATAGAATTATCTAGAGGAGGTTCGTGAAACAATAATGAGAATTTATCTACAAATTCTGGATATTGTGAAGAATTATATGAATAGACATTTAAGAAATATTGGAGATTCAAGTCTTTACATTTATGAGAGACAGCATATTGCTCCCGTGTAAAAACATAGTTATTCATATCTCCACTATCACAAATTAATTCAAATTCAGTTTTTATAAACGAATGTGATTTAGGTGGATACAATGGTTCAAACTTTACCTCTACGCCATTTTCATTTTTAAAATATATACTTTCTTTTCCGTTATAGGGTAAAAATCCAATGGATTCAGGACTCAAATAAATAGTATCGAAATTTATTGTACTATCATTACAAATAATTTGTTCAATGGTCTCACTGACATCTTCATCTTTGCTGCAACCTACAAAAAGGATTGGAGTTATCAGAAATAGTAAATATATCTTCTTCATATTTTTAGCTTTTGTTATGTTTTCTACTACCTATTTATTCTACCCAACAAAAATACATTTCCCCCATGAATCCACCAATTTTTTTCTCAATATTTTAAAACTTTATCATGATAAACCCTACCCATTACTTTTACCAACTGGCATCCTTCCCATACGAAAAAACACAAAAGCTACCACCACACTCATCACCAAACATATCCAATACGTCACATTAAATCCCCATAGGTCTGCCAACTGCAGACTACCCAAAGGAGCTACAATGTGCGCTACACCATACGCCATGGCATACAAAGCCATGTACTGACCTTTACGATCTTCTGATGCTCTCGACACGGCATAATTAGTCATAAAAGGCATGGCGAAGAGCTCTGCCAAAGACATAAATATGATGTAGCCTATGGCAAAAGATACATGTGCCGTACTGATCACCAAAAGACCAAAGCTCAATACCAACATCACGCTGCCTATAGTCACCATGTACATATATCTTGTGATATGCTCCAGATATCGGATGATCGGCATTTCTATCAGTACGATGATCAAACCATTTAAGGCCAACAGCTGACCTATGGTACTTTCTGTATAACTAAATTCCTGACTCCAAAATACGGGTGTGCTAGAAAACAACTGAAAAAACAATATCCCCCAAACCGAGGTCATAATGATAAACTGGAGATACGGAAAGTCTTTGTAGGCTGACAAACCTTTGGGGGCATCAGATTCCTTTTTTTCGGGTTTGTACTGTGGGTCGTACGGCAAAAAGAAGAATAAAACACCTGCTGCCAAAAAACAAGTCAATGCATCCAAGCCAAATACCCATTTGTAACCTATATATTCTGCCACAAAACCGCCCACGGCCGGCCCTACGGAAAAACCCAGATTGACTGCAAATCGCATTAAAGAAAATGACCTGGTGAGATTTTCGGGTTTGGAATACAAAGAAATAGCGACACTATTGGCCGGGCGTAGCATGTCTGTAATAGTAGAAAATAAAAATACGGTCAAGAGTATGCCATAGTAATCCTTGACAAAGATCAGCATGATCAGAAATAAGATACTTCCCAATAAAGAACATAACTGCACATAATAGAACCCAAATCGGTCTGTGAGTTGTCCTCCGAGATACGCACCTAAGATACTTCCCAAGCCGTAAGCACCCATCACCCACCCTGCTTCTCCTTTGCTGTACCCTAAGTCTTTGATCATATACAAAGACATAAAAGTCAAGACCATAGCCCCAGCCCTATTGATAAACATGATCAAACTGAGCAGCCAGACACTTTTGGACAGACCAGAAAAAGCATCTTTATAAATATGGATTCCTTTTTTTATCATAGAGATTAGATACCTATGAGCTCTTTGGCGTTGGCGATGGCAGCTTGTGTTGGCGGATTGCCACTCAACATCTTAGCGATTTCAGTGACTCTATCTTCTAGGCTGAGTTGGCGCATAGCAGTGATCGTTCGGTGATCATTTTCTGATTTATAGACCCAATAATGGCTTTGAGCCTTGGCAGCTATCTGTGGTGAATGGGTGATACAAATGATCTGATGCTTTTTGGAAAGATTTTCCAGAATTTTGGACATACGCTGTGCTACATCACCTGAAACGCCCGCATCTATCTCATCAAAAATCAGCGTAGGCAAGGTGATCGCTCCTGCCACCAAAGATTTGACACATAAAGTAAGCCTGGACATCTCTCCACCGGATGCGGTATCTTTCAATGGTAAAAAGTCACTGCCTTTGTTGGGTGAAAAAAGGATATTGACATCGTCCAATCCTGTAGCAGACAGTTGAGATAAGGGTTTGATTTCCACTTTGATATGGGCATGATTCATAGACAGGGTGACCAATAGCTCATGGACATCTCCTTCAAAACCCGCAACAACTTTCTTTCTGGCCTGAGACAACGTATCTGCAATGGCTCTCAACTCCGTTTCTTGAAGTTGCAGACTGGATTCCAGCTTTTCTATTTCTTGGGTCAAATCACCAAAGCCATCCAACTTAGTTTGAATATCAGTTTCGATTTCTATAAGCGCTTCAGTATTGAGTACATTGTGTTTTTTAAGCAATCGATTGATTTGACTCAGTCGGTTGTTGATATTTTGAATGGCTTCTTCGTCATATTCTGTATCATCAGCAATGCGTACTGCTGATCGGGCGATGTCTGACAATTCTTCTTTTACCGATATCATTCTATCATAGATATCGCCGTATGTTGCGTCCAAATTTTTGACAGCAGCGTATTGATTGACCAGATTTTGCAATTGGGAAATCAATGCATTTTCGCTATCTTCTAACACAACACCCAATAATGTATGATTTTTTTTGATGTCTTCTGCTGAGGTCAATTTATGTAAAGTAGCCTCCAAATCATCGTATTCTCCTGCTTTGAGCTGCACTGCCTGAAATTCACTCATTTGAAAGCTCAAAAATTCAATTTCCTGATGAGCATTTCTATTCTTTTCGCGGAGCTGGTCAAGATTTTTAAAGGTGTGGCGATATGCCTTATACTTTACAGCATAGTCTTCCAAAAGCGTCTTGTTGCCTGCCAAAGCATCTATCATTCGCAATTGGAAGGCCGGCTTCTGGATATCGAGCGTATCAAATTGCTGGTGAATATCTATTAATTGCTCTGTAATGGTTTGTACCACGTCCAAGGTCACAGGACTATCATTCACAAAAGCCCTGCTTTTGCCACCGGGAGCAATTTCCCTTCTGATGATCATTTCATGATGATAATCCAAGCCTTCTTCGTCAAAATAGGTTTTAAGACCGTAATGAGAAATATCAAAAGTCGCTTCTACAAAACATTTTTTGTCCGCATCAAACAATACTTTGGTATCCGCTCTATTGCCCATAATGAGACCCAAGGCACCCAAAAGGATAGATTTTCCGGCACCCGTTTCGCCTGTGATTATAGTAAGACCTTCTGGAAAGGCGATTTCCAGCTTTTCTATAATGGCGTAATTCTGTATTTCTATTTTTATCAACATAATAAGGCAAAGGTAATAAGAAAACCAATGGGTTTGTAGGATCGATGTGAAATTTATTTATGTATTTGCTTTGCAAAAAAATATCTAAAGTTTAGATGCTAATATTTTTAATTTGTTGATACTCTGCCAGGCGTAGGCTGCGCCGCTGCCTGTCACGCAAGGCGTGATCTAAGTGGTGCCAAATTTTTAATTTGAATACGAAGCAATACATTCATCATATATCCGCAATGTCTATTTCTATCAAACTATCTAATCCACTATAATTCCGTTGACTACTGTACATCCAATCTTCAGCCTTTTCTCCCAATCCACTTCTTACGGGATTTTCATGAATGTAAGCCATTTTTTGGCAGTTAAATGTATGGGTTAGAAGTTCAACAGCATGATTTTCATCACGCAATTTGTATCTATGGTGTGATGGAATTCTCAATTTAGATTTGTCATAATTCATAATTGAAAATTGCTCATTTCGTGAGGCCAAAATTGCAACTCACTGTTCCTTTTATGACTTTTTGCAGCAAATTCAAATCGCTTTAGCATCCAATCCTTCCTACTTTCATTAGATTCTTTTATTTCTTTCAAAATTTTTGAAGCAGTATGTCTTTTGAAGTCCCTAATTATATCTGGTAAGTTTCTATTTTCAGTACTTAAGATACAATGAACTTGGTTCGACATAATTACATAAGCCCATAACTTGTCACGCTTTGCGTGAACTGTAGCCCTTTGTGTTTTCTACAATAAGCAAAGCTTTCCAAAATGATATCCCTGTAAACTTTTCGAGTAAAAATATCTACCCAATCAACGACTTGAAAAGTGAGATAGTAAGATCCTGCTTTATCATAAATTTGGTATCCTGTACTCATATGATGCAAAGTTATGGTATTTTTGTACTATGTGGCTAAAATAATTTGAAACATATTGAAGAATTTCTATTCTAAACCTCTAAGTACTAGGCATAAAATCATCTAATAGCATATCTTAATACTTTTGCATTTTAACGCATTTTTTTTATTTCCCACACTTATTAGAGATAAAAACAGTAAAGTAATAAGTATGATTTTGATATATAATTTTAATTATTCTAAAAATAAGGAAGCGACTAATCTAATTGATTTGATTTAAAAAAATCAACCAAATCAGATGGATAATATTCTATACTTCTAAAGTTTGAATCGTCTAAATTATATATAATTGCAACAGCTGCAGCTTCAAAACACCAAGTACCAAAATAATAACTTGACTTAGCGATTGAATCTTTATATTTATGCCATTGTAATAGTTTTGTATTTTTATCCCAATTGATTAGATATTTTTTTATTAATTTCTCATCAATTTTCAAAAAATCGTTTCCAGCAAAAAGATCTTTAAATGGTTTATAAGTGCATTTTGAAATTGGAAATATATCAATATTTGCCAGTTTAATAATTAACTCATCTGATATTTTATCTCGCTTGATTAGTGATATTAATTTATCTTTATACGTTTGTTCTATATTCAATAAAATAGAAAATGATAACATCCATACCATGTAACAATATTCATTTAAAGAATATTGATTATAAACAATTTGAGGTCTTCCCATTTTAAATTTAACCAAATATTCATCCCAACCTTCAACCATTATATTTACTAATTTTTCATATTCAGACTTTAGCTCATTCAAATTCAAACCTGCTGAATATTGACTAATAAATTTTTCAAGTGAATTTTTAAATATCATGTATTTAACAACAGGAATCTTATCTGAAGTATAAACCCCAGTCTCAATATCTACAAATGCTTTAGATATCAAAATATTTTTCTCTTCTTCAAATTGAGAAAAATAATTTTTAGTTATAAAAACTTTGACTCTCATTTTTTAAATTATTTTAAGGTATCCAAATATCTGCATTACCCAAAATAGGATAACCATCACTATCAATAAGCCTATAAGTAACAGATCCATCTGGTGTAATTTTAGTTAGAACCCTAGTATAGTTTTTATAATTGTAAGTCAAATATAGTACCTGCTTTTCTAATAAAAAAGAGTTTGAAATATTTTTATTTTGCGTATAATAAAATATTTCTAATATAATTAGCACATTCAAAGCTGTATGTATTTTATCATAATATGAAAACCATTAAAATTTAACAAAATGGGCTACAAAAAAAATACAGCAAAAATTCATATAAATTTACTCATATATATTGGATGGTCTCTACATTAATGATAAAGTACCATAATTTCTATATATGCATCATCTCATCAGCGGATAAGCTGTAAAATGATTTCTTAAAGTACTTTGCAACCTTCTCTAAGTACTTCATAACCTTCTTTAAGCACTTCACAAGCTTCTCTGAGTACTTCACAAGCTTCTCTAAGCACTTCACAAGCTTCTCTGAGTACTTCACAAGCTTCTCCGAGTACTTCACAAGCTTCTCCGAGTACTTCACAAGCTTCTCTGAGTACTTCACAAGCTTCTCTAAGTACTTTACAAGCTTCTCTAAGTACTTCACAAGCTTCTCTGAGTACTTCACAAGCTTCTCCGAGTACTTTACAAGCTTCTCCGAGTACTTTACAAGCTTCTCTAAGTACTTTACAAGCTTCTCTAAGTACTTTACAAGCTTCTCTA
>CAZGMB010000069.1:0-27733 GCA_964526715.1 uncultured Aureispira sp.
CCAGAGTACTTTTACTGACTACTTTCCCATTTGCTTTTTTGCTTTTTGTGGTCATTGAAAAGACCCAAGTATTTAAGGATATCATAGCAAATGCCACCTTAGAGAGTCTAGTGAAACTACATATATTTCGCGTCATAGGTATCTTCTTTATATTACTAGCAGTACATGATACATTGCCCAAACCATTTGCATTCATAGCAGGGATGGGTGACGTCCTTACGGCCATTAGCAGTATTTTTGTTGCAAAAGCTATTCAAAATAAAAAAAGCTATGCCAAAAAACTCACTTATTATTGGAATGTATTTGGTACAGTAGATATTATGTTTACGGCCATTGCAGCCAATGTGCTTACAAAAATATCAATGGATACAGGATTAATGGGAGTGGACACTTTAGCGTTTTTTCCTTTCTGCATCATACCAGCATTTGCACCACCTATGATTTTATTTTTACATTGGACTATTTTTAAAAAAATGAAAGAAATTTCTGCATAAATGGTTTTCTTGTCCTATGGCAAGAATGGACATTTCGGTTCATCATACTTTTGTACCATCATTAACAATAAAAAATAAATAGAATGGTACAGACAAATGAATTTATGCTTGCGTTCAGATTTGAACCCAACACCAATGATCAGCCTACAGCCGCTGAAATGGATCAAATGCATCAAGCTTGGGGTGCATTTATAGGAAACATTGCCATCCAAGAAAAACTCATCAGCACACACCAATTAGGTTTTGAAGGTAAACAAATATTCGCCGACAGAACCGTGGTGGATGGCATCCATATTGCCGGAAACCAAACACTTGGCGGGAATATGATCGTAAGAGCCCAATCGATCGACGAAGCAGTATCCATGGCGAAAAACTGTCCCATCTTATCTATGGGCGGAAGTGTGGAAGTCAGAGGGATACAACCCATGTAATTGCTTTAATTACAAGGAAAGGCTAACGCCAAAATTTATCAAAATAGCATTAATTTTTTTTAAACAATTTTAAAATGAACACAAAAATGATTATCACAATCTTAGCAATCGCATTAGTTGCATTCATCACATTTGGCTTATACAAAGCTAGCGGTTTGAAAAACATTCAAATCATAAAAACTGTCACTATTAAAGGTAGTAACCAAGAAGTATTTGATATGGTAAAATACCTAAAAAACTTCCCTAAATGGTCACCCTTTATCGCCGAAGATCCAGGTCAAAAATATGAAGTAAAAGGACAAGATGGAGCCGTAGGAGCACAGTATCATTGGGATGGAAACAAAGGTAAGGACTTAGGTTTTCAGGAAATCGTAAAAATACAAGAAGGAAAGTTTATTGGCATGCAATGTGATATTCAAAAACCATTTGTGGCTAAACCTACATTTGACTATTATTTTACAGAAACGGCCAATGGAATAGAGGTAAAACAAGATTTCAAAGTAGAATCTGCCCTTCCTGATGCATTTTTTATGTGGCTTTTCGGTGCCAAAGCTGGTATGGAAAAGATGAATCAAACAGGTTTAGATTTACTCAAAAAAGCAGTAGAAAATAAATAATTTAAATTAATTTAACCATCAATAAAAATATAATATCATGGACAAGACAGTAGAAACAATGATCGCAAACCTGAAAGAAAAAACGGGTCATACTTTAGAAGAGTGGAAAGAAATAATTACGAAACAGAACCTAACAAAACACGGTGAAATCGTAAAGTTTCTCAAAGATACCCACCAAGTAACTCACGGATATGCTTCTGAAATTGCATTAAAAGTTTTGGGCTCTGATGCAGATTCTGCAAGCAATGCTGATGATTTTATAGTGAGTCAATACCAAGGTAAAGAACATCTCAAAGCTTTTTACGACAAACTAATATCCGAAATTCAGGCATTTGGTGGTGACTTTAAAATCGACCCAAAGAAAACTTATGTGAGTCTGAAAAGGAAAAAACAATTTATCATCTTGAATCCTGCATCAAAAACAAGATTTGAAATAGGATTCAACCTAAAAGGTGTGGAACCCAAAGGCAAGTTGGTGGCTGAAAAACCAAATGGCATTTGTTCCCATAAGATAAATCTAAGTGACATTTCTGAAATTAACAAAGAAGTCATTGATTGGGTAAGACTTGCTTTTGATAACGCAGTGTAAGCTTCACATCATAAAACGCTTCCGTCATATTATTTCAAAAAATGGATAAAAGTGATGGAAGCGTTTTTTATATCTTACCCACCAAAAGTAAAATCGAAGCATTTCTTCTTTGGTAATATTGTTAAAAAACTAAAATCATGTTATCTAAAAAAAGGTTTGCCTTGCAATGCTTGGACTAATGTAAAGATAGCTAATAAACCATACAAAACAGAGATCATAATAGTCAATTTCAAATCTTTGAGCACATAATATGCCAGTAAAGGCAAGACTTGCAATGCATGCATACCTATAAAATGAGCTATGCGAAGGTCACCGGCTGTTTTGCTCCATCCTACGATGTAAAGGTCCGAATTGTCATTGACCAAACCAACCGTATGGCTTAACCTGCTTCCCATCAGAAAGCCCTGAAAAGAGAAGATCACAAAAATGATCAGACTGAGTCTTATCGCCCAAAGATAGTAGTCAGGCAGTTCTGGAAATTTGCCAGAGAAAAATAGCATTGCAATGTAAGCAGTATACAGGGTAACTAACGAAGCAGCAGTCGCCATCATAGAAAATAAGGTGGCGTAAAGTGGAGTACTCATGTTGAAATGGGATTCTTCTCCTTTGCTGGCTTGCCACGCTATGTAAATGATTTCAAAACCCAACAAAATGATGATAGCCCAGTTAAATATTTCTACATTAAATTTGGCCAAATAATGACAGTACCATGCCATAGCCCATGCATACAAAAAAGTAGAAAAAGCAAATTTAAATGGTTTGAACCATGCATTGACTCCATATACATTTGTGTGTGTACATTTGGTCATGGCCAAACAAAAAATAGCAAATATCAAACATAGTATGCCATAGTAAAAAAGCGATTCGTTTCTTTCTTTAAATTGAAATATGAAATGTATCATTATTAATGTTTTTTGCTTGCCAGATGTTTTTTGATTTTCATCAAGATAGAATCCGGAGATACTCTAGGCAGATTGCTTAAAAACCAATTCATTATACCCACGACTGTTTTGCCTTTACCATAAAGAAATAGTTCAACTCCTGCCTGAGAAACAATATATGCGGGCATTGGTTTATTGGCACTCATAGCTGCACTGCTGAAATTTGGATCATCTGCTTCATCTCCTGTCTAATCACTTCCATATTATGATTTTGGTTTACCATAAAAGTAGGATATTTTGTTTTCGATGTCATCATAGGTTACTATGTCGTGGCCTTTGTGAAAATAAAAATAGGACAAGATGCCAAAGTCACCTGAACATGCTGCGGTATGCATAGTTAACGTGCCTAAAATAGTGAAATGCCACAATCCATTCGCCCAAAATAAAGCTAAACTTAGCGTTATGGTTATCACCACAAATGGGGCCAAAGCAACAATGCTAAATTCGGTTCTATCAGCCACAAATTGGTGCGCTAATGCCATAAAATAAAATTTTTTCCAGTTTACATCATATGAAGTGTGTTGAGCACCTTGTGATTTATAGGCCAAAACATGGATGTATTCATGAATGGGTATCAATAAAAAAACAAAGAAGATGCCAAAGGATAGGTATGAAAAACAATCTAAAAATTTGATGTTTTCAACATAAACACTCTTCCACAGCCAGTACACTATAACTGCTATAAAGAATATATTTATCCCTGTGTACATCCAGGAAATAGATGTATTTTTCTTAAGATACTTTTGAACAAATGGGATTAGCTGCTGATGATCTAGGCTATCCAATAATATAAACCCTTGTTCCCTTAGTTCTTCTGGTTTTAGTTCCATAAATATACTTTAACTGTTTTTGAATTTGGAGCGTTTAAAGACAATAAACAGTAATACCTTGATTTTGTTATCTTTAAAATATTGTATTGTTTATTGTTTGTGTACAGATATTATATTTTATTAATATAAACTTAATCTTAATATATAACGTTCTTTAAATATTCTATTTACCTTCGTTATATCAAAATATTAAATGTAATATGGAATGGTACAATTTTAAGAGACAAAAACTCCAGGCTTCTATTCATGAAGTGTTAGAAAATGCCATAGTCAGGGAGCTGAATGAAGGCCACCGATTGAAAATATGTATCGGGTGTGACTCTCAGGTAAAAGGTAAAATCATAGACTTTGCTACTGTTGTACTTATTTTGAGAGAGAAAAAAGGAGGGTTTATGTATTTTAAGATACAAAGACGCATGCAAACCATGTCCATCAAGGAGCGTATGATTACTGAAGTAGGCATTGCTGTAAATACGGCTTTTGACTTATGTCCTATTTTGGATAAGTATCCGGTAGGCTTAGAAGTGCATGCAGATATCAATAGTGACCCAAGCTTCAAATCTAATGTGGCGCTTAAAGAAGCTATGGGCTACATTTTAGGAATGGGATATACATTCAAGGCCAAACCGGATGCCTTTGCTTCTTCATACTGCGCTGACCGATTGGTGCATTGATGATTTTAGGTGCTAAAACATTCGTCTTCAAAGCTTTAAATAACTTAAGATTAAATACACAATTAATTAACTTATGCTTAGCATTACTTTGAAGTTTTAAAGGATCTATGTCTTTACCTTTGGATTTTCATAAACCAATAAAATCCAATAAAATGAGACTTGCTTATCTCTATACAGCATCAGATTTGACACCGTGGAAAGAAAATGTCAATGAAGCTACTCTAAATTTTTTAATGGCCCACACACCTGCTAACATTGAGGCAGAGGTCGTGCATTTTGATGGATTTCGCGAAAGTTTGCTAGATCGATTAAAGACTTTTGATCTAGTATTTAACTTATCATATGGGTATTTGGATGCAGGCCAAGTAGAAGTGGCGGGCTGGTTAGAATACAACGGTATTCTTCACACTACATCCTCATTTGAAGCATTGACCAAAGCACAAAACAAATCCCTGCTTCCAGATATATCAGCACGAACCGGAGGTCATACTCCTTCTATTTTTACCTCGGTAGATGATCTTGACAATGATGTTTTGTACCTATCTAAGCCAAGGAAAGGAAGTTGTCACAGAGATATTACCATTCAAAATGGAGCATGGATGAAAAATCAATTGATTACAGAAGGTCAAGATCTAATTATTCAGCCTTATATCAAAGGTAGAGAATTTTCTGTAGCAGTCATCCCTGCAGCCAATGGACAATATTATATGGCTTTGCCACCTGTAGAGATCGTGCCCGAAAATGGTTCGGAAGTCTATGTGGCAGGTCAGAGTTTTGGCAAAACTAGCCGCGAATTTAGTCCAGGTTTGTCTGATTTTCAAGAAGATCAGCTTATGATTCAAGCAGAATTACTACACAAGGTTATCGGTCTTAAAGGCATGAGTCGCACAGATTTCCGAATGTCTGAAACTGGAGATATTTATATTTTGGATGTCAACGCGATGCCCAATATGGATCCAGAAAAATCTTTAATGCCCGCATTGTGTATGCATCATAATGTTGAAATCAAGGATTTAATACAAAGAGTGATTTCCAATACTTTTTACCATGCAGAAATCCATGGAAATGCTAAACTAGTAACCAATCAAACTTTGGATTCATTAAAAATTTCTACATTTGCCTGAAATTAAACATTGTAACCATCTTTGCAGTCTGTTAAATAAGCCATATGGATACAGCCATTTTTTATATGGATAACAATCACTTTAGTACGTTTGGAGTACAGCATATTACGGCTATTGTGTTTTTTGTTTTAGGAGGTTTATTTTGGATTTCATCTGCCCAAAAACAAGATAAAGAGATCCAGGAAAAATGGGCACTCCGTTTTTCCTGGATTCTTGCATTTACGGTTTTGGCTTGGATATTTCTAAGAGTTTGTTTTGGTTTGTTTAATGAAAAGACTGATTTACCCTTTGATTTGTGTAATATCTCTGCCTTGATCATGCCTTTCTTTATAAAAAACAGAAAAAACTGGTTGTTTCAGGTATTCTATTTTTGGATCATGGCAGGTACGACCCAAGCTATTCTGACACCACATCTCTACGATGGATTTCCACATTACACGTTTATAAAATACTTTTTAGTTCATTGTGGATTGGTCATTTTGATTTTGTACGTTATTTTCATTTTTAAAATGCGGCCTACGTTAAAGGGCATAGGTATTGCTTTTGTAGCCATTCAGGTTTATCTGGTGTTTTTGATTATAGCCAATAAACTTTTGGGAGCCAACTATGCTTATATATGTCATAAACCTGATACCCCTTCATTATTAGATTATTTTGGACCGCACCCATACTATTTGTTAGTCAGTCAAGGGATGGCACTCCTTTTTTTCTTTTTGTATTGGCTGCCGTTTAGGAGAATGAGAGTGTGTGTTTGATTGAATTGGAAACAATATTACTTAACTGGCCTAAAGTCAACTACCCTACAACATCATAATTTAATTCAGCTCTTTCATGATGCGACTTAATTCTTCCTTAAGCTTATTGTAATTGGGTTCAGATAGTGGTGACAAAGGCAACCTAACTTCATTGGTACAATAACCCAATACCTCCATGGCAGACTTAATACCAACTGGATTGCCCTCTACATACAACCATTTGTGAAGGTCATAGGTTTTAAAATTGAGTTCTCTTGCAGCATAGTAATCCTGATCGAGTGCAAAGTTGATCATTTGGCTAAATGCTTTGGGAAGTGCGTTGGCCATTACTGAGATAACACCATCGCCGCCTACTGCTGTCATTGCCAAAGCTACTTCATCATCTCCTGAAGTCACTATAAAATGATCCGGCTTATTTTTTATAATTCTTGTAGTTTGTATTAAATCTCCTGAAGCTTCTTTGATACCTACAAAAGTGCGACTATACTCCGCCAATCTTACGGTGGTCTCCCACTCCATGTTGGATCGAGTTCTACCGGGTACATTATATAAAATGACAGGCACCGGACATACATCAGCTACGGCAGCATAATGCCTAAAGATACCTTCCTGTGAAGGCTTGACATAGGCTGGGCTTGAAGATAAAATCGCTGAGATACCTTCAAAGTTATAATCTTTGATTTTTTTGACCAACTCTTTGGTATCATTCCAACCAAAATTTCCAGCTACTAGAGGCACCCTATTATTTATCTTTTCTATACAAAAATCCAAGACCATTCTTGCTTCGTCTTCATTTAAGGTTGCTGTCTCTCCTGTTGAACCTAGTGCCACTATGTAATTTACACCACCATTGATGACGTACTCTATGATATTACCCAAGGCAGGTAAATCAATCTCATTGTTTTTGAATGGTGTTATAATGGCTACGCCAGTACCAATAAATCTCTGATCCTTCATGATTTGTTTAATTTTTTATAGAAATGGTTTCTATGGCTTTTATAAATTTTTGAATGAGGTTGGTGGTATCATCATTGTCTTGAATATCTACGGTCATATGAAAATATTGGGTAGACCTAGTGATAGACGGTCCTATGATAAATCTAGAATTAGAATGTGCAATGATATATTCAAAATGAGGTAACATTTTTTTACATATCACAATAAATAGGTCGAAGTCATATTGTATAAAAGTATCTATTTTTTCACTTTTGGGTATCCCATACCAGTTGACATCTTTAAGATTGTAAGCATCGTAATCGATGTTGTCCAAAGGTAATCTGTTATTTATAAAAGCTAAAGACTTTACCGTTTTATTACCTTGTGGATTGATTAATTTTTTAAATTTATGTATGATTTTGCGTTCCGACTCTTCGGTGCCGTCAAATAAAATGCATACCGAATCAATCTTATTGATTCCTGATTTTCTTTTTACCTCTGTGGGAAGGAATGCCTTGTAAAAAAAATATTTCTTGATTTGTTTTAACATTTCAGATGGTTATGATTCTGCAATGGTGTATCTACCCATTTGATCATATTTTGCTATCCTAAGTTGAATTCTTTCTTCTGGGTCCATATGGATAATATTGGCCAATTCCTTTTTTATATGTGCCTTTAGGGTTTTTGCCATTTTGTCGGGATCGTTGTGGGCACCTCCCAATGGCTCCTTGACGACATCATCTATCAGACCAAAACTGAGCATGTGTTCAGGTGTCAGCTTGAGCGCCTCAGCGGCTTCTTCTTTATGGTCCCAATTTCTCCAAAGTATTGATGAACATGACTCCGGTGATATGACGGTGTACCAGGTGTATTCAAGCATAAAAACACGATCCCCTAATCCAATACCTAATGCACCTCCTGATGCACCTTCACCAATGATATAGCACAATATTGGAACTTTAAGCTGGGCCATTTCGAAAAGATTTCTTGCTATGGCTTCAGCCTGACCTCGCTCTTCGGCTTCCAAACCTGGAAAAGCACCAGGAGTATCGATCAAAGTAATCACTGGAATATTAAATCTTTCGGCCATTTTCATGAGTCTTAGGGCTTTTCTGTAGCCATCAGGATTAGCCATTCCAAAATTTCTGTACTGGCGCATCTTGGTATTGATTCCTTTTTGATGACCAATGATCATTACGGGCTGATTGTCTAGCTTGGCCAAGCCTCCAACAATAGCTTTATCGTCGCTAAAGTAACGATCGCCATGGAGCTCAGTAAATGATTTGCACATTTGATCTATATAATACAAAGTATAAGGTCTTTCGGGATGACGTGAAAGCTGTACCTTTTGCCAACCTGTTAAGTTTCCATATATTTCTTTTTTTGCATTCTGAATCTTTTTTTCTAGTTCTTTGATATTTTCAGTTACATCCACGATGCCTTCTTCTCCTACTTGGCGTAGCTTTTCCATTTGCTCATAAAGACTTTCTATGGATTTCTCGAAATCTAAATATACCATGATATCGTGTTTTGGTTTTGGAATATTATAAAAGAATAAGGCGAACTATAAATGAATAATGCTTTTAGCCGCAGTGCAAAATTAAAGAACAATGTGTGAAATTAAAGCAAAGTTAAAAAAATAAAAAAAAATAAATATTTTTGTGTCAACTATTTTGAGATTTAAAAAGTATATCTATCTTTGCGTCGCTTTAGAAGAAAAGCATTTTTGGATTGGTAGTTCAGTTGGTTAGAATACATGCCTGTCACGCATGGGGTCGCGGGTTCGAGTCCCGTCCAGTCCGCAATAACCCTTGATAATCGCTTGATTATCAAGGGTTTATTTTTTTATGCCTGATTGGGGTGCGGTCAAGGGTGCGGTATGATCGAAATTTTCAATTAAATCAAGCATTTTTTATATTAGGGTGCATATTGTTTTGTCTATCTAAATTAACTACAAGTTTGGTAGCTTTTATATGGACAAATAACCTATTTAACTAAATTCCTTTATGATTAATAAATTTTGATAAAAACTGACAATTAAATATTTTGATAAAATGAACCGGGGGGCGTTAAAAGATACCCCCTATTGTCAATACTCGGGGGGTATCCAAATGTATGTATTACCAATGTTTTAATGATTTAATCAGTTCATTAAAGTTTTTTTCAAATTACCCCTTAATTTCCAAAAAAGTTGTGAACAAGAAAATTTTGGAAAAATTGATTGTGAATAATTTATAAGCATTGATATAGAGTAAAATATTGTTCAATATGGTGCTTTAGGGCTATACGTTCGTCTGCTTTCTTTTGATAAAATCTGAAATGTTGTCCAAATAACTTCATAATTATAAAATTTGGAACTAAATAACGTAAAATTGATGTTTACCTTTGATATTTAAACAAAATCTGAGCCTTATTTTAAATGAATAAAGATATAAATGATAAAATTGAAAAAATCAAAAGGGAAGTAGCTTTCTTTAACCATCCACTACTTTGGATTGACCATGAATTTAATTATGCACCCATGGATATTGATAAAGAGTTTTTACATTTTGAGAATTATTTTAATGATGATTTTAAATCAAAGGTAGATAGGAAAATTGCTATTGATCGGTTTTCTTCGTTAATAAACCAATATATAGGTTTTAGATATTTTGATACTGGTAGCCTAGATAAAGTTTGGGAATTTGATTGGTCTACACTCGTGGAATATACATATGGTGGCGCAAACTATGAGAATACCTATTTTGCAAATTACAGAAAAGATCCCATTTCGGAAGATGAAGAATTTATAACAGACCATATAGAAGAAGGATTTGATGAAAAGACCGAAGCTAAAGTCATGGAACTTCTGGAATATTTGAAATCAAAGATTTCTGATTTTCGAAATAGAGTATATTTAGAAGTCTTAGGTGACCTATCAAATGAAGAAGAAAAGCCTGGGTTAGAAGGGTTGGAAAAAGAAAATATTAAACAATACAATAATGACCTTAATGCAATAATTGATGTTTTCAATGCTTTGGATCTGAATATAAAATGGGAGTGCATTTTCAGAAGTGAAGATGATATGCAATTGATTGCAGATTTATTAGCAAAATATTTCAATAGATTACCATATACAATTCCTTCAAAAATAATAGATAATCAAATGCGTTCTAAAACCAAACTATCATCAGCAATAAATGAGATTTATAAATTAAATAGAAACATTAATTCAAAAATGATATCTGATACTGAATTTTTTAGAATTTTAAAAAGTCTGTCAGTATATAAAGATCTTGATAATAATAGTATTTATGACTCAATAACAAAATAAAAATATTTAAATTCCAAATAATTGAATTACAGTATATTATATAATATTTTATAAAATTATTTCGATCCCATAAATCCCACCTTTTATCCCATAAATCCCACCTGCACCTTTGTCCTGTTAATTAAAATATAATAAAATGAAACAGGATATTTCACACAACAACATTCCAGAAGCTTTAACTTTGTTATTAGATAAAGTCAACAATATTGAAGACCTATTATTACAAAGTGGCATAAATATAAAGTCACAAAACACAAAAGAAATCTACACTGCTGAAGAAACAGCAAAGATGCTTAATATCACCTTACCAACATTACACAACTGGGTTCGGGATGGCAAAATTATCAAATATAAAATAGGCGGCCATCGCATTGGCTTTAGATCAGAAGATGTAGAATCACTTTTATTTAAAGTAGAAGGGAAAAGAAGGTAATCTGTGGCTCTTGATTATTTTCATGCAATAGTGTATGATAGTAGGGCAGTTGCAAGTATCCGAAAAAATATTTCTTTTCAACGGTTTGGAGATTTAGATACACTTGAAGAGATATATCCATTTAAGATGGAAATGAACAGTCTAATTTTTAAACTAATAAAAGATCAAGACAGTAGATTTAGAATAGACATTTCAGGGTCATTACATAAATATTATAATTGCATCAGATATAATAAAAATCAGAATTTTGATGACTTCACCTTCACACTTCAATCTGAAGCATTAGATACGTTATCTAAAAGAATAGGCTGTGATTTACGCCATATTCTTATCATATCTTTTGAATTTGGTGTGAATATAAATTGTGGTGTTCCAGCAAATGATCTGATTAGTAAGATACATTACTTCGACCGAACAAAAATACCTAATCGGGAAGAGTATACAAATAGTGGTAAGCAAATTACCTTTAAAGCAGATAGCTATCTTATCAAAATTTATAATAAATCTCAAGAAGCTGAATTGTTCAAGAAGCAAGGGTTAAATGATGTTAATGACTTAATTAGATTGGAGTTCAAATCTAAAGATAAGGATTATACAAAATCTTTAGGTATTTGCACCTTAGAAGATTTCAAAAACCAAAACAAAGTTGGAGATTTATATACCTTATTAAAAAACAAATGGGCAAAAATATATATGCTAAATTCAACGTCGAAGCCACAAAATATATCTAAAAAAGATCAAGAATGGTTTGAAAGATGCATCAGATTGAACTATTTTAATGATCCTAATAAAGAAAATTTTAAAAATACATCATCAAGGAATAACCACTACAATAAATGTATAGAAATATTAGATAAATACAATTACAGATCAGAATACTTCGAGTTAAGCAAATTAATAGAATACAAGTACAACTTTCTAATGAGTGCTGAAAACGATCTCATAGAAATACTGATGGATATTATTTACAAGGAATTATTAAAGGCTCAAAAAATAACACAGTCCTTTTTAATTAATACTATCGAAACTTTAACTTCAATAAGCCAAGACGAAAAAATTTTACATCTTTTAAATCAAGCTACGGAAAGATTACAAAGAGCAGGTCATATCGAAATAATCCAAAGTGTTCCTATCACCTACAGGGTTATTTAAGTTTTGAAAATCATATAATGATGGAGAAAGTTTGTTGATTTCCACAACTCGTATAGGTGGAAATCGACAAACTTTTAATGTAATATTCTCTTCGACTATTAAAAATAATAAATTATTTTTGAAAAATTTAGGTGTGAAAAATATTCTAAATTTGTGTTTTCTATAAATATTTTTTCAAGTTTATATTGGGCCAATGATATGAAGCGTAGGCCTGCAAGCCGTAGCGGAATATCCGCCCAAACTATTAATAGCTTTAATTATGGTAAGTGACCCTGGTGAACTACTACTTTCGCTGAGCTACAAAAAGTACCCGTAGCTCAGCGTAAGTACATTCATGGTAAAATTTTACCCATTAAAACAAAATCAATTTTAATCTTTTTGTTAATTTACTTTACAATAATCGTAATTATTCCAATAAAGACTAAAGTAATTAATACGATTATTAAATTACAAACAAAAAAAACAAGAATAACGTTAAAAACAGATTTTAGAGTTCTTATAATGTTGTGATCATTGTCTTTGTAAGTATAATATAATAGAAATATAAATACAAACGTAGTAATTAATACTGCTAAAACATTAAATATTCTTTCTAAAACGTCCAATGTTATAAATTCAAATTAGGTTTATTAATACACTGGAACATTCGTAAACGTACCTTCAATTTCCCACCAATCAGGTTTGCATTGTGTAGCTCCTGCTGTTCTATCATATATTCCGAAAACTCCAGATGCGTTTTTACCATCATAGCTTTCTACTTCAATAAAACCTTCATCACCTACTACAGTTTCTGCCCCACAAAAATCTTTTATCCATGCAGATATAGCATAAAAGTCATATTCCCCAACTCCAAATTGCAATTTACTTGATTTAGTACTCCCACTAATGTTTTCAGTACAATTTGAGAAGTTTCCTGCAAAATTTATAAAATGTTGAATGTTATTTGTGCCACCTTGATTTGCAGTAAAGTACCCACTAGTTTTAATTTCATCCTTACCATTTACTGTCCACCTTATTTCGCCACCTTCCCTATCGCAGCTATAACTTGTTGCTATACAATCATCACACTTTTTTTTATCGTCATCTTTACTACATGATGACATCATAATAAGGCTAGCGACAAATAATAAAAATAAGTTTTTCATTTTTAAAGTTTTATAGATTATTGAATTATTAAACTACTGAATATCAAGAAACTTTCCAAAAACCCACCCTTTGTAATTATCATTTTCTACTAAGTACCAGTAATTTGTGCCTAAATTTGGTATAGTCGTTTCTTCTTCAGATTTGTCTACAATATAAAATTCCTCACCTGTATTTACCAATGCAACAATATGGGAACCCAATTCAGGAATCGTCCTAAGATTGACATTATCTCGGTTAAGTATTCCTTTTGAAAATGAATGTTTTGTATCTGTCATTTCGTTTCCATTTATAATTATTGTATTTGCAATTAAATTATAGAAGTTCCTGTGTTGATCCATCTTATCTTTTAAATTTTCGTCTGGATCCTGAGTAGCAACATTAAAAGTGACAGTAAAAATTATCTTATTAACAATAAACATAAAAATAAGTGATCTCATTTTTATTGAATTATCAATATTAGTAAAATCGTATTCTATTTCGGACATATATCCTGGGTTTACTCCATCAATAACTATTTTATTTCCTGAAATGAATATACCTTTTTCTTGTACAATATCGGAAATGACTGAAGGGTCATTAAAAAAATCATTTATATCATCTTTAGAAAGATGGATTTCATCAGATATTCTTAATTTATGAGCTCCAATCCCAATTGCAATATTTGGATTAAAATCTTTAGTTCCAAATTTTGAAATTACATGTGTTTTATCACCAGGAATTATGATAAAACTATTTGGTATTCTCATTTGCCAATCCGCACCAAATGCTTTAGGATGATTGGCCACAGAATAAATTTGAGTATTACCAGAATTCATTTCATTTAAATATTCATCAACTCCTATAAATTGAGCAACTTTTGACTTAGTTTCAGGCTTTTCATTTATAGTTGATTCAGATGATATGGAAGAATATTCATTTTGACTGCTTGAAACCCAAAGAAATAATATAATTCCTACAGTACAGATTGCTAACGATAAATATAATATTTTACTAAAGTTTGTTGAGTCTTTTTTGCTAGATTGATTATTGTTCATGTATTCATTTAATGTAGGCTTTATAGTAGACGCTTTGTATTTTTGTTCATTTAAATGAATTTGGACTACTTCTTTAGGTAATTCTGTTTGATGAGTTGGTTCAGTTAAAAATGTTTTGTTGTTTAATTTTTTTATCGATTTACTTCGAGATTTATTTAATAGAAGATATCCTAAAAGTAAGAAACCAATAAAAAGATATGTAAGATACCCGTAAAAAACTTTATCCCAGTTTGTTTCATGTTCTATTAATAAACTATCAGAATAATTGTCGGCATTTTCAACCGATAATTCAATCTTTTCTGTCCCCCTATAAATATAATATTTTTCTTTCCCAAAGTATGGTCCACTATTGAAAAAAACAGATAAAAGTAGGCCCACAATTACTGAGATGCCAATTTGTTTTATTGTAATCATTTGACTAGGGTTTTGTCCAATAGGTAATTCTTGTTGTTGGATCATAGACTCTATTTATTGATTTTTATGATGATGACACAATCCATTAGCATTGTCTGTTAGCTTTTTGCACCTTTGACCCTTTTTAGTAATGCCTTTACATTGTGTGGGATTAGGTAAACCATTTAAACAACCACTTTCAGGTCCTGTAATATGAATTGTGTATTTATAGCCATTGGATAGAGTAAAATTTGTTTCTCCTTCATTAGAGAATTTTGCCGTAGGCAGATCTCCATCAGCTAAGTAACCTTGCGGAAAATCTAGTTTTACCAATTGATTATCTTCTACACTAACTATCAGTTTATAGTCAGAACTTGTCCCTGAATTTGGGTTGTAATATTTGACATCTGCACAGTAGTGACCATTATAATTTGAAGAATCTTTACAAGCTAATACAAAAAAGCACATTGCAAATAAAGTTACTGTCCAGTTTTGTATTTTAAATTGTTTTCCTTTCATTTTGAAAGATTACTAATAAAAAAGGCGTGGGCCTAACTTATCGTATCCGGTGGCTCTGACAAAGCCATAACTACTAATAAGGAATACCCACGCCAAAGCATGAGCATTTCGCTTATTATTTTAAGTAGTTATGGTGAAACTGTCAGATTTCCAGATACTCAATAATAGCAAATGCTGTTATATCTATATTTACAAGTTAAATCTCTTTATCCTTCTTTGATTTTGTTTTGTTAAATAATACTTAACATAACCACATGGCAAAATAAATAGTTCCTGAAAAATTTTATTTTTCTTCATTGGAACTTTTATAGACATGTTTTGAGTTATCTGATCGACAGAAAAAATATTCTAAGAAATGGTAACAGTTTGACAAATGAGTAGTGTTCTTTTGGATGGAAGGTATGAAATACTTAAAATTTTGGGAAGTGGTGGTTTTGGAACTGTCTATATGGCCAAAGAAAATACTTCTGAAAATGTAGTCGCTATCAAAAAGCTGAAATACACTAAGGTGACACAACAAGTTATCATTAAGGACGAAATAAAAGCATTAGCCAAATTTAACCATCCAAACATTATTGCTTACAAGCATCAGTTTGAAAACAATAATGACTTGCATATTGTCATGGAATATTGTAGTAATGGCAGTCTAAGATCATTGATGCAGAATGAAAACATAAGATCTTCTTTTGCATGGAAATGGGTAAAAACAGTGGCAGAAACAATGCAATTTGTTCACGATAAGGGCATTATTCACCATGATATCAAGCCTGATAATATACTATTCACAGATGATAGGGTACTGAAAATTGCTGATTTTGGCGTCGCAAATAAAAACATTGGTACTATATCCTATCTTCCACCTGAATGGTGGGATGCCAAAAATGATTTAAGGGATGATCCAAGAATAGACATTTTTGCCTTGGGAGTAACGCTCATTGAATTACTGACAAAGCAAAATCCATTTTCAGGCAAAGATTATGAAGGTATAGAAAAGATATACAAGAGAATGGATTTTGGTATAAATCATCTTCCAAACTGGCAGCAAGAGATTATTCTAAAAGCAATAGCCTTTGTTCCTGAACTTAGATTTCAGTCTATGCGCGCTTTCTGTGACGCCATAGAAAGTGAGTCAATACCATACATTCTCAATGGAGACAACATCAAAGCAGGAAATGTGGCAGCAAAAGCCAATGATTTGCTGTCAAAAAAGAAATGGATAAAGGCTTACAATTTACTCTATATGGCTGAGAAGGAATTAAAACCTAATGCCATGGTGATGACAACTTTAGGAAAATATCATCTTAAAATGAATAATATAGATAAAGCAAAAGTATATTTTGACAAGGCTTTAAAGTGGAATAATAAGATAGATATACAAAAAGAACTAGGGTGGATCAATCTTGAACTGAAAAACTACCCGATAGCTATATCACTTTTGACTGATTATGTCCATAGAAATCCCACGGACTACGAAGCATACAATTTGATCATACAGTGTTACTATGATAATAATAGGTTTGAACAAGCTAAAACCCTAAATGATTCATTACTCGATATAAGTAATTACCAAGTGAGTTGTTTCATATCTAATTACTACTTATTATGGTATATGAAAGACCTGAATGCTCCATATTTTAAAATAGATGAACTTAAATATTGGGAGTCCATGTATTTGCAGAGTAGTAACCCCATTTTAAATTACAATTTTGATGTACTTTTAAAGGAAGAACTAAAGTCTCATAACTATCTTAACAATCCGACTTTAAAATCAAAGTTACTTTTTATGGATTATAGATTTGAAGCCATGAATAAGGTTAAGCCAAATACTTTATATTGGAAAATAGCACATAGTGAAGAACAATATAATAAATTAGAGTGGCCAATAATTACAATTGGTCGCCAAGGTTTTAAGCAGAATGCGATTATGATACCAGGTGATAATACAATCAGTAGGAGACATTGTGTGATCGTAAATTGTAAAGATGACATTTGGCTGTATGATTTAGAAAGTTCTGGCACCTTTGTAAATAAGCAAAGACTTAAAGGTAAAATGCCACTAATTGGTAAAAACTTCATTCGAATAGGAAAAACAGAAATAGAGATTACTGATAATCCTAATAGGCTGTTATAATAAATCCGTAAAAACAAAATATTTATGAAATACATATTAATCCCCATTTCAATACTAACCTATACATTCATTGTATATAAAGCAACTGTCTATTATCATTATGATATCAAAGACCATATTATTTATGGAGAAGTAAAACCATATGAGTTCATGAATAACGGTGATCTTGCAAGGGTAAAACTTCATTACAACGGAGACAATCGAATAGATAGCGTTACATTGTCTCATGAAGAAATTGGATTTGTCCTATTGAATTATAGACTTGGTAGTACATATATTGACGTGGACAGAAAAGAAGCGAAATTTAAAGACTTGGGTAAAGTAGGAAAGTTTGATTCTTACGATCAACTTTTTGAATTTGTACTGTACCCAGATTCATACAAAATTGATTAACATCGAGTTCACAAAACGATGTATATGATCATAAGTCGACAGTGTCAAACTTTGGCCTTAAAGGTCTAGGTTTTTTTGCTCCCGTACGTCTACTTTGTGGGTCATTATTAATTTATATTTAGATACAAATGAAATTTTCATTTTAAACCAAACGTTCTTTTTAACTTCCACTTCAAAATTAATACCAAACGTTTCACCAATCTGTTTAAGGTAACTGTAGACCTTTTCTTCATTGCTTTCTGGCAGTTGGGTTGTTATATTTTTTAGTATAATTGATAACAATTGGTTTGGCTGGAATATCATTCATTTGGTGCAATCAAGCATGAGCTTATTGTGGACTTAACTATTAGATATCTTAAATTCAAAAAATATATATTTGAATTTAAGTTTGAAAATAAATATTATTTTTAAATTTACGTTTTCTGACACTTTTTTACAATAATCAGTGTTATAATAGTAATATCAATAAAATCGAAAAATGAGCAATAACAAAACATTGAATCCAGTAAAAGCAACAAGTGAAGGCAGGTTATATATGGATACAAAAGATTTTTTCAAACAGGAAGATGTAATATCGACAGTTAGATCACTTTTGAAATCAGATATTATTAAACAAATCGAGCTGAGAAAGGAAACAAATAAAACTACTATCTAATGCCATGGAATATTATAATACTTCATTTAGTTGCAGGATATTATATAAGCACACGGAGTTACTATTTTAAGTTTAAACACCAACGTTTAGACAGGCAAAGGTTAATATTTGAAAGTGTACTTTTAGGCGTTTTTATAAGTTCGATTACCGTAATTCTAAAGTCTATTTGTATAAAGAACATGCCTGAAATTGTTAACTCAGTTGGGAGCGTTTTACCTTATAAATATCCTTTTTTCAGGACATCAATAATGACTTTGATAATTGCTATATTAATTACTGAGGGAATCAACCTGCTTATAGATAAAGATAAAGAGATAGAAAAGGCGATTAAAAACGTAGGGAATGAAATTGAATTAATATTTCTTAATTCGTTTAATGATAGATCTCTTGTTCTAATTAGCTTAAAGTCTGACAAAGTTTATATAGGATGGGTAAAAGAACTACCCATACCTTCGATTTCAAATCACATTAGGATAATACCAGCAATTAGTGGTTATAGGAATGATTCTAAGGAGGTAGAATTTACTACCCATTACCTTTCAGTCTATGCTGATTTTGTTAATAATGGGCATGTCAATAGGGTCCAAGATTTAAATTTTGATGTGGTAATAAATCTTTCAGAAGTAGTTTCAGTAAGTAATTTTGATCTTGAGATGTATCAAAAATTTAATAATTCTGATAAAGAAACACCTGAAAGCTCTGATCAGTGAAATAGGCTACTTGGAAAGAAAACCAAATTGTAGTGATATGCATAAAATTATGGAAGTCAGCGAAATTGAAAATAGTCCCTAGCACAAAACCCAAGAACTACCTAATGATGGATTAATACTTTGCAGGAAAGATAGCTGTAGCGTACTCCCTACTAGACTCTGTGATGATCCAAATCTTACTCTCCAAAGCAAACAACCCTGATGGAATAAAGAAGCTAGGATAAAAAGCGTGGGTATCGTAGGAATGAAATGAAACTCTTAGTTGTACATGAAGTTAAGCAATTGTAGCATTAGAAAAACATTATTATTTCTTCTTATGGATCATCTTTCTAATGCTGCATGCTGAACTGAATATGGGCTATAAAGTGTAATGTAATGACGGAGATACTTTTGCTGAGGAAATCCGTAGGCGCTCTGAATGTATGAGTGAATGTAGTGCAGTGAAATGGTAACATTGTGAAATGTAGCAAACGCAATGAATGAAGAAATGAAGCGCGCCTTAGGATGGCGTGAAAAAAGTGGGATTTATGAAAGTTTCTGAACTAAAAAATCATAAAAGTAATGGTTTGTGTCAACTGTAAACAGATCTGTTAGAAATTCTCTGTCTGTTTCTAAAAATTGAACTAATTTTAGTTTTAGATCTTGCTCTATGTAACAAATTACGTCCTTTCCGAACATTCCACTGTTAACATCAGTCGCATCAAAAGTAAAATCGAAGATTTTAAAATTCGAAACATAACAAGATGCGATCCAAAGATATTTTGGCATACTTGTTTGTATTAAAAGGAGTTTTTCATTAGGCTCAAGATATGCATCTTTTAATCTAGTTTTTAAATTTTCACTGTAGTCTATTTTTATATCCCAAACTAAATCAGATAGAATTTGATCTTTAAAAAATAAAGTTAAAATTGTGTCTAAACCTATTACAATGACTTCGATATCTTCATAGGATATCCTAACCTTTGGATAAACAGGAACGACCATATTAATAACATATGAAGGAAGTTCGTCTCGATTAAAGATTGTCCAAGGGGTTTCAATAACTCCTTCATCGATAAACTTTACCCTTGCAAAAGGGCCCCATTGGTCATCATGTGCATAGAATTTTATAATATTTGAAGCCATCCAACTTATGTCATCTTGAGGGACTATATCTTGCTGTGCGTTTTGATTATATCCTGACACTGTAATTGCGTGTAAGCCATAATTTTGACCTAAAGGAACACTAATTACGAGGATAATTGGAATACCTATTGGTGAATAAGCATTTAAGATTTTTTTCACATAAATGTTTGAGACAACTTTTATTTCTGTTTTCCTAAAAACATCCTGTATAATTATGTCTGGTTGTTTTATCTCAGATTCTAATCCTGAATTATAGATTGCTTGACATATTTGAAGAAGATTTAATCCTTTATTCGGGAAAAGCCTACTACCATCAAATGATAAATTGTCTGCATCTTTAGTTATCTGACTTGGTGATTTTAGTATTGTATGGAAATCAACAGATGCTTTGTTGAGCATAGTCCATATCGCAGTTGTAGCACATGCAGCTAACACAGTATCTTGTTCTTGAAAAGCTAAAGACTGAATTGTTAAGACATTACCGAATAAATGTATTGTATAATTCCGAACACCCCAAAAATACCTTGGGTTATTATCTGTAGAATCATACATTTTTAAAACTGTATAACCAATATTTTTTGTTGGTATAGGTTTTACAACTATAAATCCTAAATAACCACTCCAAAAATCAGGATTGTCATTATCAACACCTATCAATACATTTTGAAAGTATTCAAGGGTAAATTCATTTGAAAAGAAATGAACTCTTTTACAAAATTTAGGATAATTCTCAAAACAAAAAGCGTAATATGTTGCATAGTCATGAAGATAGTCTTTACTGATATAATCGGATTCAATTATAATATTCTTTGCAAATAAACCATCAACTCCAAAGTAATCACTGAAATATATAAAATGATCTTTATTTAAAACAGCTGATGGTGATGTATAGCTATTAGATAAGGCTATTGCTAGATTATCGGCACTGTATTGTAGTAATTCCACCTAGAAATTTGTTTACAATTGAACTACTTGACGAAAATTTTTGTGATCTACACATTTTAATTTTAAAATCTCAGACTGTTGTTCTGTACGCTTTCTAATCAAATCTAAAGCACTTTTGTCATTTTGTAAGGTCCCAGATGAGTTAAGTTTTGCGTTTTTAACTAATATCTGAGCGGATGATATTTTATTCACAAGATTTTTTTGGATTGGGTGATTAAATACTTGTTTACGCCAAATAAAGCACAAAAGTAATAATATAATTATATTTATACCACATTTTAAATATTTATTAACACATATAGTTACATTAAAATAATATCTATATGACTTAGGTTGTTAGTTCGGACTAAACAAGATAAATAAAATTTATAAAATAGTGATTAAGATTATATTTGATTTTGAGATATTAATCATTAGTATAATACAGGCCCTGCTATTTTACCATGAGAAAAAACTACATTTTCTTTTAATTATAAATGTTTAAGTATTAAAGATAGCATTATGAAGTTCAAAATATTTCTATTCTATCTGCTCAGGCTTCTTAGCTATGATTTGAACCTTTTATTTATAAGTCCCTACTTCTCTGATACACATACATTCATACCTTTATAATGGTCCGATGGCATAAATGGAAAATTGAAAAGATCCTTTTGAAAGATTACAATAGTTAGTTTGCTATTTGGGAAGTCAGCATTAAGATTTAGGTAGGTGACTGGTTTTTCGCCTACCGCTTTTGGCCGTACAAGTTTAGTTACGAAAGTGCCGGCTACTTTGTCACATACTTTGACAGTTTTGCCAATGTAGGCTGAAACGCTGTGGATAGATATTTGAATTTGAGCAGATAACAATACTGATATGCTAATTAATGAAATAATTAAAATAATATCTTCATTATAAAATTTTATTCGATAATAAATTAATTTTTGGAAATTGTAATAAGTAACATGGCGCTTAATTACCAAAGTTTATATCTTTACACGCAAATGATTATTATGGCGTTAAGATTGACAAAAATAGCACCCAAAAAAGCACTTAATAAAGCATTCCTTAAATTGAGACCACTCAGAAGTGAAATCGATTTATTCAAAGAAAATCTGAATACACTATTAGGTAAGGTCAATGAGGCAGAAAGGGAAGAAAACCAAAAGAACCATATCAGGGATTTTTTAAGAGATACTTATTATAAAGGGACTAACGAAATAAATACTAAAGGAACTCAAGACTTAGTTATTCATGTAGATAAAACAGATCAATCCAATGTAGGTGTGATCATAGAAGCTAAACGGCCTTCTAACAAAGCTGATTGGATAAGTCCTGAAAAACCTAATGCAAAGGCTATGCACGAACTGGTTCTCTACTATATGAGAGAAAGAGTTGATTCTAAAAATATTGATATAAAATATATCGTAGCTACTAATATCTATGAATGGTATATCATAGATGCATCATATTTTGATAGGATATTTTATGGAAATAAGAAATTTGTCAAGGATTATGAAGAATGGAGAGATGGAACGAAGGTCAGGAAAGACACTAATTTGTTTTACAATGATATAGCTAAGCCTTTAATAGATAAATTGAACGAAGAGATACAGGCTACCTTTTTTAACATTAAAGAGTACGAAGAAATTCTTACCAATGAAAGTAAAGATGATGATAGAGATCTTATTGCATTATTAAAACTTTTGTCTCCTAATCATTTGCTGAGGGTGCCATTCGCCAATGATAGCAATGAGCTGAATAGCAGATTTTATAAAGAACTATTGCACATCATAGGACTAGAAGAAGTCAAAGAAGGAGGTAAACAAATCATAAAACGTAAAACTAAGGACGCCAGTGAAGGCTCCATGATAGAGAATACCATCAACATACTCAAAACGGAGGATGTATTAATTAGACTTAAAAATAAACAGATATTCGGAGACAATAAAGAAGAACAACTTTACAATCTTGCTCTCGAGCTTAATCTTACATGGATCAACAGAGTGTTGTTTTTGAAATTGCTGGAAGGTCAATTGCTAAGTTATCATAAAAAAGATAAGAGGTATAATTTTTTAAATAAGGATGTGGTTTTTGATTATGATGAAATTTATAAGTTGTTTCATCAGGTTCTTGCAAAAACAAAACAGGAAAGGACAGGGTCAATAGTTCAGAAATATCAATGGGTGCCTTATCTTAATAGTTCTCTATTTGAAATAAGTGAACTTGAAAACCAAACAATAAAAATCAATTCACTTGATGACCATGCACAACTTGATATTTTAAATGGTTCTATTCTTAATTATCCCAAAAATACAAGTCTCAATCCTTTGCAGTATTTGTTTGAATTTTTGGATGCCTATGATTTTGCAAGTGAAGGCGTGGAAGAAGTACAGGAAGATAACAGAACTCTGATCAATGCTTCTATCCTTGGAAAGATATTTGAGAAAATCAATGGGTACAAAGATGGTTCTATATATACGCCTGGATTCATCACTATGTACATGTGTAGGCAAGCGATTAGAAGGGCTGTAGTACAAAAGTTTAAAGATGCTTATGGATGGAAAATCAATGAATTTGGAGATATCAGAAACTACATAGCTGATCGAAAAAGTAAAGCAGACTTACTGGAGTTTAATGCATTGATTAATGCACTTCGAGTGTGCGATCCTGCAGTAGGTAGCGGGCACTTTCTGGTGTCAGGGCTTAATGAATTGATTCTAATCAAATATGAATTAGGAATACTCTGTGACAGTGAAGGCAATAGAATCTCCGATTATGATTTGACCATAGAAAATGACGAACTCATAGTTTCATATGCCAATGGCGGCGATATATTTGAGTATCAGATCATCAACGGTAAGCCCAAGAGTAAAGAAGATCAGCGATTGCAAAAAACTTTGTTTCATGAAAAGCAAACCATCATCGAAAACTGTCTTTTTGGGGTGGATATCAATCCAAATTCTGTCAAAATTTGCAGGCTGAGATTGTGGATAGAATTGCTCAAAAATGCATACTATAAGGAAGAAAGCGAATATACTGAATTGGAGACATTACCCAATATTGATATCAATATCAAATGTGGCAATAGTCTGGTGAGTCGATTTGCATTGGATGCGGATTTAAGTACGGCCCTTAAAAGTATCAAGTATGATATCAAAACCTATCGGGGATTTGTGCAGGATTATAAAAACTGCAAGGATAGAGAAGCCAAACGTGGTATTGAGGAAATCATCAATGCTATCAAAAATGATTTTAGGTCTGAGATAGGTAAAAAAGATAAGGATGTATTGAAGTTAAATGCCTTAAATGGCGAACTTTTTAATCTCCTGAACCAAAAGACCATGTTTGAGACTGATAAGGAAAAGAAGGATAAAGAAGTCAGAGTTAAAAAACTCGAATCGGAAATTAATGCGCTTAGTGCCAAAATAGAGGATATCAAGAGTAATGTGATCTATCGAGATGCTTTTGAGTGGAGATTTGAGTTTCCAGAAGTATTGAATGATAATGGTGATTTTGTAGGGTTTGATGTGGTGGTGGGGAATCCGCCGTATATGAGAGTGCAAGAAATAGAAAAATCTCAGCCACAGCAAAAGAAGGTTTACGAATTAAAATTTAGGGTTGCTAAAGGTTCTTACGATCTTGCTAATCTATTTTTTGAACATGCAGTAAATTTAAGTCATGAAAAATCATGTAATGCTTACATATTTCCACATAAATTCCTAAACGCAGATAGTGGGATAGAATTTCGGAACTATCTCGTGGAAGGGAAGTATATTGATAAACTGGCTCATTTTGGTGCTAATATGATCTTTGACAATGCAGATACCTACACATGTATTACTTTTTTTAGTAAGGAAGAGAATAATGGTTTTGAGTTCCAAAGATTCCCTTTTAGATCTAATTTCTATGAGTTAATTTTTGATGAGTCAAAATTCAATTTAATCTCGTACGAAAGCATACATAATGCGTCAAATTTATATGGTAATAATTCATGGATTTTATTTGATACTGAAGGAGGATACAATGTATTTAATAATATATACAAACAAAATTCTTCGATTGGAAAGAAATTTGAAGGAATTTATCAAGGTTTAGCTACTAGTAAAGACGATATTTATGTACTTGATGTTAAAACAGAAGATAATGAATTTTATTATGTCAATGTGCCTTTTGACAATTTTGATTTAAAAGTAGAAAAGGAACTATTTAAACCGTTTTTAATGGGGAAAGGCGTGCAACGTTATGGTAACCTCACACCAAGTAAAGTTGTATTTTTTCCTTATGATTTGAGTGATAACGCTAATTTTATTGATTATGAAGTTATACATTCTAATTTCCCATCAACATTAGAATATCTTAATCGCTATGAAAAAGAGTTCAAAAAAAGGGAAAGTGGCAAAGCAGGAAAAATGAAAAACTGGTATGCTTACATATATCCAAAAAACCTCAACAAATTTGAACAAATTAAGCTATCAAGTATGGAAATTTGCGCTAATCATCCTAATGTGACTATAGATGATAAGCATTTTTATCACACAACAAAAGTGTACAGTTGGGTTAAAAAATCTGATGTAATCGAAAAATATGAATACTTTTTAGCTATTGCTAATTCAACGCTTATATGGTGGTTCTTAAAAAACACAGGAGATACACTTCAAGGAGATGCAAGGACTTTTAAAACGAATTATTTGAATCCTTTTCCCCTGCCCGATAATCCACCTAAGGAAGTTCATAACAAGTTGGTTGAATTAGTAAATAAAACCATGCAAAACAAACAACAAGACCAAGATACCACCGCTCTTGAAGCCCAAATAGACCAATTGGTGTATGAGCTTTATGGATTGACGGATGAGGAGATTAAAATAATTGAAAATGGATAGTAACGGGTTATACACTTTTAAGGAAGTAAAAGATTTTTTTGAGATCAGTAAAGAAAAAATTACTTTATATATTTTTCATTTTACTGATTATTTTTCACTGCAATGTCAGCCTGTATCTGGAAAGGAAAGGTTTTTTACTATTGACGATATTATGAAGTTAAATTTCATTCATTATTATTGGGAGCAAGATCCTGATATTGAGTCTATAGGTTCAGGTTTAAATCAAGAAGAATATTTGGAATACCCTTTCAACAACGTTTATTATGAGTTAACGCCGATAATTAGGGATGACTTTGAAAATATTGATGCTGAATCAGATAATTATATATTTTTCAATAGATCAATTTATGATTCAAGTTGGGAGTTGGCTAAAGAATATTTATCAGCTGCAAAAACGCTATTATCTGACGCAAAGAACAGAAACGAACCTTGGAAGAAAGTATTTCCTATTCTATTCAATTTAAGGCATGGGATTGAACTCTATTTAAAATCTGTTATAGACTTAGAAATGACTAAAACCCATGATCTTAAAATAATTTTTGAACAGTTGAAAAAAGAATCAAATTTAAATTTTGGGCGACAATTCACCAACTTAGTGTTAACCTTAGATTCATACGACAAAAGTACAACCTTTAGATATCAGAATCCAAAATCTCCATATGATGAAAAAGTTATTGATATAGAGCTTACTTTTAAACTCATTAAACATTTTGAAGAATTAATTGAACATTACAGAAATATTAAAAATATAGATGTGACTAATACGGAACTTGACACACATGAAATCACCATTATCATTGATTCTCTTAATTCTCGCATAAAGTCACTACCGGAAAATGACGAATCAAGTATCAAAACACAAGATGCTTTGAAAAGCTTTGTTAACGAAGGATATATTGTTAAACAAAATTATAGACCGTGGGTGATCGGTTGTATAAATGAATTCAAAGTTAGTCCGTTTCCAGAATTGTTTAAAATTACTGATTATGATGCCATAATGTCAAATATTGAACATATGGAAAGAATGAAAGCAATGGATATTGTTTTAATGACGATCAATAAATTACAAAGGAAAAGTGAAAAACCGCTTGATCTATTTCATGAAAAATATTCCAAATTAAGTAGCTTAGGTAAAATTGAAAAAATATTATTTAGTGAAACTAACAATGGTAAACTATATAAAATTGGTATCCTATTTTCGAATGGAAAGGGTTTAAAATACGACAACCAAATATTACCTTTTGAAAAAATTATCGTCGAGAAAATTGTCATTAATGAGTACGAATCTCAAATACTACCAGATCAGTTTTTGGGTAAATTGGATGCTAAATCAAAAAGTGAAGATTTAGGACCATTCCTATTGCAAGTACAGTCCTTGATTCTAAAGTTTTCATAATATTTATAGTCATTATTTAAAAGCATGTACATTATTAAAATGGAAAATATTCTTGAGAAATTTAAAAACATGTATTCTGACGACTGGGATTATTATTTTGGAAGCCCAATAGATAATCCGTTTTATACTACTGGG
>CAZGMB010000070.1:0-27189 GCA_964526715.1 uncultured Aureispira sp.
TCCATTGGCTGCTTTTGAATGTCCATTGGCTGCTTTTGAACGTCCATTGGCTGCTGACAGCTGAATACTTACCAATATTTTACAGAAGCTGACATGCACAAAATGCGCGCTGCGGAATATACCCAAGATTTTTGGTCACTGGAAGATGGAGTACAAGATTATGTGAGCAATTACCTGATGAAGGGTAGGTATTATTGACCATTTATCCGATAGATTTAATCAGTATTAACATTTTTACCGATATTTATAAGAGCAGCTTTATCCAATATACCTTGTCCTGTTGGTGGGGCTGGTGGATTTTGACCTTGTAAACTTATATTTGCTAATGGAGTGGTTCCTAAAGCTACAAAAGTTGCTAAAAGTCCATTGATTGCATTAATTGTAAGAGCGTTTGAAAATGCAGTAAATGATGTACCTGTGTAAGCAGTTAAAGCAGGAAATGAAATAGTAGCTAAGTTTGGATTCTCATAGCAAAAAAAATTATCACACGTAGTTACCGTATTAAAACTAATATTTGTTAACAACTGATTATTATCACAATGAAAAGAATTTAAACTTAACGTAGAATTAAAAGATAAAGATGTAATAGTATTATTATTCCTACAACTAAAACCACTACTTACTGTGGAAAGTCCCGAAATATTAAGTGAATTTAGTGTATTATTAGTGTCTAACCATAAATTTTGAGTCGATATTAATTGCGGGAGTGAAACTGTCATTAGAGAGTTATTATTAGTAATACTTATTAATCCATTACATAAATTTAAAATAGGCAACTCAAGAGACTGTAAAGCATGATTCTCATCAATATAAATTTCTGTATTAATAGTAGTTAATGAAGGAAATTCTAATGAATTTAAACTTCCTAATCCACTAATAATCAGACTTCCAGATATATTAACTAATATTGGAAACGCTAAACTATTTAAATTCGAAGACTGAAGAATTCTTAAATTCTTACTTTGTAATAATGATGGAAAAATTAATGTATTCAGTGCAGCATTACTTGTTATGTCAATAAAATTTTGATTTGATGACAATGCAGGAAACGAAACATTAGTCAAAGATGGATTAGAATATATAGTGAAATAAGCATTACTTGAGGAAAGAGAAGAAAAACTAAGCGAATTTAAATTTTGGTTGTTATTTATGTATACAGTATTCGCCACATATGACAAATTATTTAAACTCGCACTAGTCAAAGCCGTATTATTTTCAATTTTCAATTCTACAAGCGTTTGAAAAACATCTAAATTGATAGATGTAAGATTTGTTGTATTTTGAATCCAAACAAACTGAGTATTTATACCAACTTCACTAGCAATCTTTGCTGCGGCTTGGGCATTAGTAATATTTCCTTGAATGATAATATGAGTTTTACTGTCATGTTGCCAAGATGGAATACCCGAATTGCTCACCTTCATGATTTGACCTGGACTGCCTACAGGAATAATGATCCATTGACTACCATTCCAATACTTCATATCTCCTACGGCTGTCCCTTGCTTTTCTATGGTGGAGGCACTTCTTTTGCTTATGGTACCATCAGCATTTTTTACCAGTACATCAGTAGATGCATTATTCTGATTGATAGTCGTGACTTTCAATTGACCTTCTACTTCTACTTGCTGCCCCAAAACAATTATTTGGTTCATCAAAATTAACGTCAAGACAAAAAATAGATTTCTTTTCATTGTATGGTTTTTTAAAAATAATTAAATAGTTTATCTTGATCTTATCACTTGATCATCACACCAGATGCCATAAATTTAAGTTCTTTTCTGGGCTCGGTGATTTTTGCTATTTCTTCAGCTGAGAGTCCTTCGTCTTCTGCAAAGTGTTTTAGGTCTTCTACTGAAGTTTCTTCTATGTATGCTTTGCCTTTCATGACCACCTCTTTACCAGACAGATCCTTGGGCATAAAAAATCCATAATCCTTAAATTGTACAAACATAGAAGTTTTTGTGGTATCTGTATCTGACACGATATCCATCCAACATCCTTTGGTCTGACATACGGCTGAAACTTTGCCATATACCTTGGCTTCTATCGAATCTTTGCCTGCCATCTGGCCCAGCATAGCATCGTATGCAATCATACCTGTAGTATCAATCACTTCTCCAAAATGGATTCCATCACTTGTAGCAGCATCTGATGTCGTATTTTTGCAGGCAAACAATAAAATCAATACAAAACCAAAAAGGAATGTTAACTTGTTCATAAAATTTGATTTATTTAAAATAAAAATACAAAATTAATGGTTTATAAATTTAATTCATAGCATTTGTTCATTAAAATACATCAATTCAACCAGCATTTCAAAATATTTAAAAAAAATACTAAACTTGAATTGGATGTTTAGTGAATAAATATCGGTAATTTTACACACTTTTTTAAAAATACAAATACCTATTCGTATGTTTATCAGATCCTTAGGTTTATTAATGTTACTTATCCTGAATTACAAAATATCAGCAACCTGTGTCAGTGGTAACTGTATCAATGGTAAGGGAACGTATGTATATCAAGACAAATCAAGGTTTTCAGGCACTTTTCTAGGAGCAAAACCTCACGGGCAAGGGACATATTATCATGCTGACGGTAGTGTATATTCTGGAAGCTTTCACCAAGGTTTAAAACATGGTACTGGGAAGATGGTATTTAGATCCAAAGACATATATACAGGTCAGTTTAGCAAAGGTATGATCACCGGAAAAGGCAAAATGACATATATATCCGGTGATACATATGTTGGTGAATGGGTTAATGGTAAAGCATCAGGACTTGGCAAATATACCTTTGCAGATGGCGATATTTATGAAGGAGATTTTGTCAATGGTGTATTTGCAGGAATAGGAAAAATGTCAAGACCTAATGGTTCTTATTATCATGGAGATTGGGTCAATAATAAAAAACACGGACAAGGAGTCTCTTATGAAAATGGCAAAAAAACCAAAGTATGGTTTGAAGACAATAATCTAGTAAGGGAAGAAACCATTAGCTTATCGCCCATCGTAACTGAAGTGAAAAAACAGCATACTCCTACCAAAATTTTGGATTGTAATAAAGAATACTGTCACAACGTAGAAGGTAGCCTACGCTACAAAGACGGGTCTGTCTATACCGGCTATTTTGTCAATGATAAAGGAGAAGGTGATGGACAATGCATGTATGCTAATGGTGATAAATATAAAGGTGGCTGGAAAAATCACGCTCCACATGGTGAAGGGACTATGACCTTTGCCAACGGAAATGTGTACACGTCCCTTTGGGACCAAGGCAAACCCATAAAAAAACAAGACGTAGCCACTACAAAAACCCATTTACCAAAGTCAGAACCTAAACCTTCTGCACCAAAATCTGAAAACGAGACTAAAATTTTTGCCCTTATTGCAGGTGTGGCAACTTACCAACATATGCCATCTCTAAAATATACGGATGACGACGCTTATCAACTCTTTGCTTTTCTAAAAAGTCCTGAAGGTGGTGCGATACCTGATGATCAAATCAAAGTAATCATAGATGATGCAGTCACGAGACAATCCTTACTTCAAGAACTGCACACCATAGCTGCAAAGGCGGATGAAAATGATGTAGTGTTGCTTTATTTATCAGGTCATGGTTTGGATGGTGCTTATGTTCCTAGCGATTTTGATGGATATAAAAATCATGTGACCTATGAAGATATCTTGGAGGTATTAGATGAGTCACCTGCAAAACACAAACTTTTCATAGCCGATGCATGTCATTCGGGATCTATGTTGGCTCAGGCTAGAAGTCCATATAATGTCGCATTGGAGCATTTCTATAGTGCGTACAATACCGTAAAAGGTGGCACCGCTGTGATGATGTCATCCAAAAAAGAAGAAGTATCACTAGAATATGGCGGTCTGAGACAAGGCATTTTCTCGCACTTTCTAATCAAAGGACTCAAAGGTCCTGCAGATATAGACGGTAGTGGATTGATCACTGTTTCTGAACTTTACCAATATATACATCAAGGTGTCAAAGAATATACTGCCAATGCTCAAAATCCTGTAATTATGGGAGATTTTGATGCTAATATGCCTGTATCTTGGGTACGTAAGAGAGAATAATCATGAATGGGTACATCTATCTTGCATTGACAATAATATTCGAAACCGTAGCTATCATTTGTATGAAACAAGCAGATGGTACACAACACAAAACTTGGCTAGTAGCTGGAGCTGTGTCCTATGCATCCACTTTTTTTCTTTTGACCATGGCACTAAAAACCTTGCCTATGGGATACACCAATGCTGTTTGGGCAGGTGCTTCTACTTTTCTGGTTTATGTGATAGGTGCCACTTATTTTAAAGAAAAAACCAGTATGTTGGAATTCTTCTATGTAGGATGTATCCTTATAGGTATTATTGGGTTAAATTACTTGCAGAAAGGGAAGTGAATCTTTATTTGGGAACATACTTTGCAAAATCATCGCACTCCTGGATGACCATTTTTGCATATTCTGTTTGAGCACATTGGGTTTTGAGTAAGTTGAAATAAATTCTATATTTTTTGTCCAAAAGATCAGCATTGGCTCTTACGTATTGTTCATATTTTTCCCAAAATATTCCTATCTTGAGTTAATAAAAGTATTAAACTCGGTTTTGGCATTTGGGCTTACAAATAAGGATGCATGTTCTCCGCCTGCTATTTCAAGTATTTTCACTTGTTTACATTGTCCACACTGCTGAATAGATTGTTTGAAAACGGGCCAAGAATTCATCTGAATAGGGGTATCATTCAATCCTTGAACAAACAAAATATCAGCCTTAAAGCCATCTGCAAAAGACAATAACGACCTATCCATGTATGCAGAAGGATTGGTAGAAGTAGTGCCATATTCCATTCTTAATCTGGTACAGAAAACACCCGATGGGATTTTTCCTGTTTCTTCCAGTTCGCATCGATACACCAGGTTCAAAGGACCTGGCGCATTGGCAATGACACCATTGGTAGCATGCATCGTATTGAGCCTGGTGACCAGATATCCACCTTGAGAATGACCAGCCAAAAACACCTTGTTGACTTTGATTTTCAATGCATCTTCAGCCTTATTTTTAACCCAAAGCAGCGCCGCTTCGGCATGAGCGATATTATCACCCAAAAGCATTTTTTCGCCAGGGTAAGCTACACTAATGATCATCATATCTTTCCTATCCAATAATTCTTTAAATTTCTCCAAAATATTATTGGCTGCAGCGAGCGTTAAACTGTCATACAGTACAGTTCCATGAAAAACTAAGAGCACATCCGCTTCTTTTTGTGCTGGTTTCTCCACAGCAACATCTAGTTTGATTTCATTGTGAGAGATACTCATATTTCCTTTATATGCTGATGGCAGTGGGTTTTCGGTCATAGTTGGTTCATCCTTTTTACAAGAAATAAAAAGAACAAAAACAAAAATATATCTCCACATATTCATTTTTTTAATGTTTAGGGCTTCAATCTTTTAAGCATATCAATGCAAATTTATAAAAAATATATGATGTATTTCAAAATACCTTCCTTATGATTTACTATGTAGGGGATTTTATTAATTAATTAACTATCAAAAAAGTACATTCAACTTTTCGAATATTAAAAATAACATAAGTTCATCATATTTATTCACCAGTCATCACCTTCTCCTGCTGTTCTATACTCTCATCATGGATTGATTTGATGATACGAGTGATAAACTCTTCTGTGAGACCGTTTTGCAGACCTCTTTCTACAAATTTATTGAGGATTTCGTTCCATCTATCGGTCTGAAGGATGGTCATGTTGTTTTCCTTTTTGTACATTCCGATTTCTCTAGCTACTTTCATTCGAGATGCGAGTACATTCATGATTTCATCGTCCAAGATATCTATTTCCTTACGAAGTCTATCCAGTTTTGTTTTTTCTTTAAGATCTTTGGGATCTATTTCTCTAATGATCAAGTCACTAATCAATTGCCCATAAACTTCTGGTGTAATTTGCTGTGCTGCATCACTCCAAGCTGTATCTGGCGTGATGTGAGACTCTATGATAAGACCGTCAAAATTGAGATCCATGGCTTTTTGTGCTACTTTCTGGAGTAGGTCTCTCCTACCACAGATATGGCTTGGATCATTAATCATCATGATATCAGGCATAGCCGTCTTAAAGTCAATAGCTATTTGCCATTGGGGTCTGTTGCGGTAGATTTTTTCGCCTGCAAATGAAAATCCTCTATGTATAGCCCCAAGTTTGGTGAGTCCAGCATTCTGAAGTCTCTCCATGCCTCCCAACCAAAGAGCAAGGTCAGGATTGATTGGATTTTTTAGAAGGACAGGTTTGTCGGTACCTTTGAGTGCGTCAGCGATCTCTTGTACTGCAAATGGATTGACCGTAGTACGTGCGCCTATCCAAAGAATATCAATACCAAACTCAAGACAAAGTTCTACATGTGACGCTTTGGCCACTTCTACCGCTACGGGAAGACCTGTGAGTTCCTTTGCTTTTTGCAACCAAGGTAAGCCTTTGGCACCGATACCTTCGAATGCGCCTGGTCTGGTGCGTGGCTTCCAGATACCTGCACGCAATACATCTATTTTTCCAGTGCGAAAGAGCCTTGCAGCAGTTTGGATTACTTGCTCTTCAGTCTCAGCACTACATGGTCCCGCTATAAGTACAGGTTTTTTACCGTTATTGATCCAGTTCATGGTGATTTGATTTTTAGATTCTTATTAAATTTATTTTAAAATTCTTCTTATTTCGTTACTTTTAGTCATGAGCATTTCGGTTGCATTGGTATCATCTACTGCTATATGCTGCCTAAAATGCTGCAAATGCAAAATATAACTATCCAATGCTTCCAACAAATAGGTTTTATTTTTGTCAAAGATTGCTGCCCAAGTTTTGGGGTTGCTTTTGGCAAGACGCACTGTACTTGCAAATCCTGTACCTGCAAGCTCAAAGATTTGTTTTTCGTCCTGCTCTATATCCAAGACCGTCAGACCCAGCATAAATGAACTCACATGCGACAAATGAGATACATAGGCCAAATGTTTATCATGTTCCTCAGCTGACATAAAACTTGTGGTTAATCCCAAACTTTCAAAAACTTTTAGCGAAATCTCGAGCGCATCCACATCTGTTTTTTCGCTTTCGCAAATGATGTTCTTTTTTCCCTGAAACAATCCTTTAAGAGCAGCCGCAGGACCTGAAAATTCTGTTCCAGCCAACGGATGTGCTGCCACAAATCGATTTCTTTTTGGATGATTGCTGATGATTCTGCATATTTCAGCTTTGGTAGAGCCTACGTCTATTACGGTGACATCATCATCTATTTTAGTCAGTACTGTTGGCAATAGTTGCTCTATCTTATCTACTGGAACCGCTATTATAATTATTTTACAAGCAGAAATGGCTTCATCCAAATCCATTAACTGATGTACTAAACCTAACTCCAACGCTTGTTTTTGGTGTAATTCACTAAGATCTACACCAATGACATGGACATTGAGTTGTGAGCTTAGATCTTTTGCTATCGATCCACCTATAAGTCCCAATCCTATTATTGCTATGTTCATGTTAACTATTTGAAGATTGGTATCCTGTTTTGATTCTGTAAAGGGCCGCCTCCATCTCCGATACCGGACTACACAGCGAAATTCTCAGATATTGATTCCCTAGTTTTCCAAAAATATGTCCTGGAGTGATAAACACTCTTGATTTGGTCAGAATTTGATTTGAAAATGTTTCGCTATCCTGACTTTCATCCTTAATTTTTCCCCAAACAAAAAGACCTGCGCCTTCTTTGTCACAGTCCAGCCCCAATGTTTCCATGATCTCTATAGCAGCTTGTTTTCTCAGTACGTACTCAGCATTAAGCGAGTCGATCCATTCCTGACCTAAATCTAATGCGATAGCCGCTGCTTCTTGTATCGGCTTAAACATACCCGAGTCCATATTACTTTTGAAAGTCATGATGGTATCAATGTACGGTTTTGCTCCGACTACAGCTCCAACTCTCCATCCTGCCATATTGTAGCATTTGCTCAATGAAACTAACTCTATACAGCAATCTATGGCTCCTTCAGCATTCAAAATAGAAATTGGGTGATCGTTTAAAATAAACGCATAAGGATTGTCATGACAAACCAGGATTTGGTGTTTTTTTGCCAATGCAACGACTTCATTAAAAAATTCAAGATCAGCTTTAGCACCAGTGGGCATATTGGGATAATTCAGCCACATGAGTTTTACCTTTGACAAATCCAGGTTGTCCAAAGCTTGCAAATCAGGTTTCCAACCCAAAGATTCTACGAGTGGCATGGATATAGGAATACCACCTGCTAAAGTAGTGCACATACTGTAAGAAGGATAACCAGGATCTGGAACCAAAACTTGATCACCAGGATTCAGAAAAGACATACTTACGTGCATCACTCCTTCTTTAGATCCGATCAGTGGTAAAATATCCGTGTTGGGATCTACGCCAACATCAAAATATCTTTGATACCAGTTTGAAAAAGCACTTCTCAAAGTGGCAATTCCTTTATAAGATTGATATTTGTGGGCGTCATGAGCTTGCAAAACAGACTTGAGCTTGTCCATAACTACATTAGGCGGATTCAAATCAGGGCTACCAATGCCCAAATTGATCACCTCAGCTTTTCCGTCCTTATTCATTTGGTCTATCTCAGCCAATTTTCTTGCAAAATAATAGGTAGTGACACCTTCCAATCTTTTTGAAGCGGGTATTATCATAAGGTTTGAAGATTTCCTTTGTGTTCATCAATGATTTCGGACAAGTCTGCCCTTTGGTAAATCCCAGTTTCATCATACTCAAAAGTAAGTTCGAGAAGGTCATCTTTTAAACCTTGGTATTGAGAAATCTGATCAAACTCTATGTCCAAGTGGAAAAAATATTCTCTAAGACTACCAATCACAGGAAATGATTGCAGCTTACTCATATTCAGGTCGTGATCGTTGATAACTTGTAATACCCTGAGCAACTGACTTTTTTTATCTGGAATTCTGATATAAACTGAAGCTTTGTTTGCGTTTTTGGCAACCTCAGTTTGGGCTTTATTCACTATAAAAAAACGGGTATAATTCGTTTTGTTAGTTTCGATGTTTTGACCCAAAATATCCAAATTATAGATGGAAGCAGCTTCAGCACTGGCAATACAAGCTTTTGATTTTTTGCCCAATTGCGCTACCCTATCAGCACTTAAAGCGGTATCTTCAGATTCTATAAGTTTCCAATGTGGATATTTGCCCAGAAAATTACGGCATTGATTGATAGCCATAGGGTGGGAAGATACTTGTTTAATATCTTCAAGAGAAGCACCTTTTACACCTAGTAGTTGATGTTTGATACGTAAATATAACTCGCCACTGACCCAAAATCCGTTCTCTCGCAGAATTCTATAATTTTGCAAAATAGTACCTGCTATGGAGTTTTCGATGGCCATGACGGCTACATCAGCCTTATCCTCTACCAAAAGTCGAGCTAAAACATCAAAAGAATCCGCAGGTATAAGTTCCAATTTTGCATGTGGCCAATAGGTTTTGGCAGCAACATCATGAAATGATCCCGGATATCCCTGTATGGCCACTCTTAATACTTGTTCGCTCATCCAATTAATTTTACAAAAAGGCATAAAACAAAAAAGGAGCCTGTTTTTGTAACAGAACTCCTTTTATATATAATGACACACTTACGTATAAAGCCCTGCTACTTCAACTCGCTAAAGTAAAAGTACCAAAAATAAAAGGCGGTAAATGTGGAATGAAAACTTCTCATGATGCAAACATATATGTAAAATTCAAAATCACAAAATTTTTGAACAAAAAAATGGTTATAAAACTACTCTTTCAAAAAAAATTAGATCTTATGTATACTTTTACAGATATTTATCGCTTCATCAATTGCATTTGTATCATTGTCCAAAAATGTGATAATCACAAAAAAATTGGTATCCGATTTAGGATCTATAAGTCCCATGATAAAAATTTTAGTATCCCCTGAAACTCCTTCAGCGTAGCCACCTTTAAAACCGTTTATGGTTATTTCGCTGATATCATCGATTCTACCCAACTTTAAGGATGCGGCAATAGACATAGTGTAAGCTGTAATATCTGTATCGTCAATGCTTTCATCCGAGAATGGTATTATAGACAATTCCATACCATCTCCCACCGCAGAAAACTCTTCCCCTGTACTCACAGTTTCCTTAAAATCATCCGCTAATGTAAAAGCTATACCGTAATCGTCCCAAGTATAAGATTGTTGTGCTTGAGCTTGTATAAAAATCCATGAAAACAATAGAATTAAAACTCCTTTTGACATTAAAATTTAATTAAGTGGTTAAATAATAAGACAAAAGTAAACTTTTTTTTAGGGTACAATATTTTTTAGCTAGATTTTTCAGATTTATTAAATTGAAGTCTTGATTCTGAAGACAAGATTAGATCAATTTATTCATTTTTTCCATGACGTTCATTGCTACTTTCTAAAGTTTTTAAAAGTAGCCTGTCTGATTCCCTTCAGAGTCATTTGGGCAAAATATGGGTGCTCAGGATTGACCAGTAATTCTTGTCTTTGTGGGTGGATGATCAAATCCATATCTTCCATAGGGATCGCTCCAAAAAGTGGCTCAGAATCGCCAGGTAGTACCATGGCATCAACATTGCATCTCCTGTTTTTGAATCTCACTTCCACTGGTCCAACTATTACATATTCTTTAACAGAGCCATCAGCTAGCTGGGCTTTTCTTCTTTCTATTTCAGGTAAGTCTAATTGTTCCTGGATGACTTCATTGATACACAGATTGTAAGCTCCGGAATCAACCAAAAAATGGACAGTCATTCTTTTAACTTCGTCTTTATCCATCATTTGGCGACGCACCAAACTAAGATCATCACCATTGATGAGTTCTATATCTGCATATACTAATCCCATATGAATTGTGTTTTATATCTACTTCAAACGCATATTTTTTTAGAAATGTTCCCCATTTCAATATTATTTCACACCAAAATATCTGGTGGATAGAACTCTTATAACTTAAATATCTAAAACGAGATTGATTATATGACTAAATAGTACAACCAGCATGTCATCTACTTAGTTGGCAGGCAGTTAAAAGCAGCAACTGTTATAAATCCTTTTTTCTAAAGTTTTTAAAAGTAGTCTGTCTGATTCCCTTAAGAGTCATTTGGGCAAAATATGGGTGCTCAGGATTGACCAGTAATTCTTGTCTTTGTGGGTGGATGATCAAATCCATATCTTCCATGGGGATCGCTCCGAAAAGTGGTTCAGAATCGCCAGGTAGTACTAAAGCTCTGCAAGTGGTGGCTCTGTTACCAAAACGCACCTCTACATTACCAGCTACATCGTATTCTTCTATAGAACCATTGGCCAACTGTGCTTTTCTTTTTTCTACTATAGGAAACTGCAATTGTTCTTGGATGACTTCATTGATACACAGATTGTAAGCTCCAGAATCCACTAAAAAATTGACAGTCATTCTTTTAACTTCGTCTTTATCCATCATATGGCGACGCACCATTTCTAAATCACCACCATTGATCAATTCTATATCTGCATATACTAATCCCATAAGACTTGTATTTTATATCTACATCAAACGCATATTTTTTTAGAAATGTTCCCCATTTCAATATTATTTCACACCAAAACAAACGGTTTATACATCTTTAAAGTATAACACACTGTAGGATACAGAAGCTTCTATCATCAATATTCAGGTGTTGCGCGTAGATTTTATTCACTCATAAAAAAATCATTATGGCAACAAAAAATAAAGTAGCTCCAGAAATCAATGCGGGCTCTATGGCAGATATTGCTTTTTTATTACTCATTTTCTTTTTGGTCACCACGACCATCAGTGAAGATAAAGGAATTCTTATCAAATTACCTGCATATATAGACGTACCTCCAGATGTTGCAGACGTCAACAAAAGAAATATTATGAGTATCATGATCAATAGCCAAAATATAGTAACTCTTAGAAATGAAAAATTCGAGATTAAAAATATCAAAGTTCGAGTCAAGGAGTTTATCACTAATCCAAACCAAAAACCAGAAATGGCAATATCTCCAACCGAAGCTATAGTATCTCTTAAAAATGATCGGGGCACCAAATACGATACCTATATTTATGTATACAATGAACTCAAGGCCGCATACCATGAATTGTGGGAGGAAGCTGCAAAAAAAATGTATGGTAAAAACATAAGTGAAATCTCAAAAGAGCAACAAAAAGAAATCAAGGACAAAATCCCAATGTTAATTTCAGAGTCAGAACCTACGTCTTTTGGTGAAGAATTATAGTTGTTTTACTATTTAAAATGAATCAGCTAAACAGGGAAAAATCCTGTTTAGCTGATATTTTATATTATTCAGGCCACATCAATGTTTCGCCATCTTCCTCCACATCTGGTAAAATTTGCATTTCGATGGCTTCTCCACCTTCAAACCATACCATAAGTCCAGCCTCATCGGATTCTATCAACTCCATATCTGGATTTTCGTCATCTGATACATCCTCTACATTGGATATCTCTATAGCTTTTGCTGCGAAAAGGTCTATAACTTCCTGTTTGGACATACCAATGATGCTTTTGCCATAGAAAGTGAAAAATGGATCGCTTACTGCTATTGAAACCAATCTCCAATCATAATCAGCATCAAAAACTAATGAAAACTCATACTCATCATAATGCCATGATTCTAACTCATCATTGACTTCTTCTTCAAAACCAGGTAGATTTTCTATATCATCCGGCTTACCTACGACGACTTTGACTTCATCGCGAGTCATTCCAAATTTTAAACCTCCTATTCCTACTCCAGGAACTATTTCCCTAATATTTTTTGTCATTTATTTTATTTTTGCGCAAGGTAAGGACAATCTCCATTTTGAAATTGAAATTTGCATAAAAATTACTCCTCAAAAATATTTTTTGCCTAATATTAACATCTAATTACAAAAAAATATGACTTTTACACAAAATTCAAAAGTATGAGCGCACTTTGGGGAATAGATTTGGGAGGTACCAAAATAGAAGGAATCATTCTAGACAAAAACAATCATGCCATAATAAGTAGGCTTAGAGTTCCTACTGAAGGAGACAAAGGTTATGATCATGTATTAAATCAAATCATCCACCTTATAGACCTTTTAGAAAAGGAAAGTGGTCAAAAATGTACCAAAATAGGTATGGGCACACCTGGCACGCTAGACCCCATACTAAACGTAATGAAAAATTGCAATAGTACATCGTTAAACGGCAAAAACCTCAAAGCTGATCTTGAAACCAAATCAGGAATCGAATTTATATTGAGCAATGATGCCAACTGTTTTGCGGTGGCAGAAACAAAAATGGGCGTGATACCTGATCTTATGCCTGACGCAAATGTAGTATTTGGGGTTATCATGGGCACAGGCGTTGGAGGCGGATTGGTGGTCAATGGACAAGTTTTAGGTGGTCGCCAAGGAATCGGTGGCGAATGGGGACACAACCATCTTGATAATAGTGGCGGCCCTTGCTATTGCGGTCAAATAGGATGTGTTGAAACTGTCATTGCGGGTCCGGCTTTGGAAAGATATTACCTAAGCGTCAGCGGACAAAATCTAAAGCTCAAAGAAATCACACAACGATATAGAGATCATAGCGACCCTTTTGCTACTCAAACAATGGAGCGGCTATTCGACCAATTTGGACGCGCTATTTCTGTGATTATCAATATCATTGACCCTGATGCCATCGTCATCGGTGGTGGTGTGGGCAATATAGACGAAATCTATACCCACGGTGTAGAAGCTGCCAAAAAATATGTTTTTAATCACCGTCTAGATACCCAATTTTTCAAACCTAAATTAGGTGATTCTGCAGGTGTTTTTGGAGCTGCTTTTTTGTAAAAGAATATAGATTAGGATAAGTATATTGTAGATTAAATAAATTAATGTACGTTTGTATGGTTTATGAAGCATACTTTTTCCTTATCATAATGTTAAAATATGGTCGATATAAAACAAGATATCATATATTTCGTTAGTTTTGTTCAATTATCATCGTGAATCTACCATGAAAACCTTGGCCTTTATTTTATTACTGACTTTTCTGAATGTTGACATTAGCAACCATGAAACTTCATTTTCAGTAATGGAACAAAAAACAATGGTGGACGCAGTCAACAAAATACGCCAAAAAGGGTGCTACTGCGGCCGACGATTTATGGAACCTGTTGGCTTAGTAGTTTGGAATGAAAAATTACATAAAAGTGCTCTTAACCACGCTAAAGACATGCACCAAAACAATTTTTTTACGCACTACTCCAAAGATGGATTGAATATAGGAGACCGGCTGGAAAAAGTGGGCTACAATTGGATGGTAGCAGGAGAAAACCTAGGAGAAGGGCAAAAATCTTTTGACGAGGTACTCAATGACTGGCTAGAGAGCTACTCTCATTGCAAAATGCTTATGCATCCCAAAGTTACCGAAATGGGCATCGCTAAAGTAGAAAAATATTGGGTCCAACATTTTGGAAAAGAAATGCCTGTAAAACCGTGATTGAAACTCTAAGATTGGTTCTCAGACCACTGACTATAGATGATTCACATAACTTTTACAACCTCAATAATGACCCAGAAGTCATCCAATATACAGGTGATGTACCTTTTGAAAATGAAAAAGATGCCTTGGAATTTTTACAAAATTACGATCAATTCATAAAATACAAAACTGGCAGAATGGCGGTTATCAAAAAAGATGACCAAGCATTTATAGGATGGTGCGGCATCAAATTTGACCCATCTTCTGGCGAATATGATTTAGGTTTCCGCTTTTTTAAAAAGTATTGGAATCAAGGCTTTGCCTCTGAAGCCGCCAAAGCATCTTTAAAGTATGGTTTTGAAACATTACAAATACCCTTGATCTTAGGAAGAGCGATGGAACAAAATGTAGCATCCATCAAGGTACTGAAAAAATGTGGGATGAAATACATTGGAAAAATGGATTGTGCAGCTCACCCAGGAGTGCTATTCCAAATAAATAAATTTGATTTTCAGTAATACTACGGACAAAAAGCCATCAAAAAAAATCTTCTTACTATATTTGCATTCTTTTTGGGATTATAAGTATATAAATCAATGATGGAAGTTTGGGAAAAAGATTTTGAATGGTTAAAAGTAAGGCATATCGTCAAGGATGCCATGCGCAAAGATCAATTGCCCGATCTGCAAACTGTATTGTTTTTGATTGGTGTGCAGGAATTGGGACGTATCCCCAAAACTAAATTTACCAAGGAAGAAAAAAGAGATTTGATGCATGTGGCTGTTTGTACCCTGCTAGAACCTGATGGATTTTTCGAGTTCGAAGGCAGAGATCAGGATGGGTGGCCACACTGGAAAGAATTACAGCCTTTCAATATCAAAGGTGAAAAAGAACAAGAACATTTTTTGATTATAAAAATCATTGAGTATTTCGAAAAATACAATGAGGTGACGACATTTTCATTAAACTAATTTATTAACATGAGGCTTTATTCTTTAACCATCTTTTTGGTATTAACATTGTTTTCCTGTAAGGAGAAAGGCACCTATATTATCGCTACTGATCATGGCAAAATGACAGTAAAACTACTAGATGCCACACCCCAACACAAAGCCAACTTCGAAAAACTGGTTTCTGAAAAGTTTTACGACAATTTACTTTTTCATAGAGTGATCAGTGGATTTATGATCCAAGGAGGTGACCCGGAATCAAAAAACGCACCTACATCGGCGCATTTGGGTAGTGGTGGTTTGGACTATCTGATACCTGCTGAAATCGGGACTCCACATTTCAAGGGTATGTTGGCTGCTGCCAGACAGGGTGACGCTGTAAACCCAGAAAAAAAATCATCGGCTTGCCAGTTTTATATTGTTCAAGGACAAACTGTGACAGATCACGAATTAGATGCCATCGAAGCATCCAAAGGTTTTAAATATAGTCAAGCCCAACGTGATAAATACAAAAAATTGGGAGGCACGCCTATGTTGGATGGTGACTATACTGTCTTTGGCGAAGTGATAGAAGGACTAGACGTCATTGATAAAATTGCGAATGTAGAAAAAGACAATAGAGACCGGCCCATTAAAGACGTAAAAATGAAAATCTATTAATTTGTTTTTAAATCCTAATACCGGTTTAATGTTAAGAAAGTTAGTCGTGTTATCATGGTTGTTTGTTTTTGTGTCATGTAGTGCTCCCAAAGCTCTATTTGAAGTTAGTAGCCATAACGATATTTTAGCCCCTGCTTTGATCACTTTCGAAAATACATCGGAAAAAGCAACTCAATATTTTTGGGATTTTGGAGATGGAAATACATCAATAGAAAAATCACCCAAACATATGTACTTAATGTCTGGAAGATATCCCGTTACCCTCAGCGTAAGTGATGGTAACAAAACATCCACTAAAGTGAGTCAAGTCTTCATCAGTCCGCCCAATAAATGTTTAATATCATTAGAGACGACCGCAGGAAACATGATTATCCATTTATACGATGCGACTCCATTGCATAGAGATAACTTTTTAAAGCTTATTGAGTCAAAATATTACCATGATTTACTTTTCCATAGAGTGATCAAAGGTTTTATGGTGCAAGCTGGCGATCCAAATTCAAAAAATGCCCCGAAAGGTAAAGAATTGGGTACAGGCGGACCGTCATATAATATTAAAAATGAAATAAGCGACACCTTGTTTCATATAAAAGGAGCATTGGCTGCAGCAAGAACTCCCGATGAAGTCAATCCCAAAAAAGAATCTTCAGGCTCGCAATTTTATATAGTACATGGCAAATCAGTGACAGATTCACAGCTTGAAAAAAATGAGCTCGAAAAAAACTTTGGATATACAGATGAAGCCAGAAAAAAGTACATGCAAAATGGAGGTTTTCCTGATTTAGATATGAATTATACAGTTTTTGGGCAAGTCATATCAGGGATGGAAGTTATAGATAAAATAGCGTCTTCCGAAACCGACAAGCGTGACAGACCTCTTGTAGACATTAAAATATTAAACATTCAAGTCATCAAATAAACAAAATTTACCATGGAAGTATTAGGAATAGATGTAGGTGGTACAGGCATCAAATCAAACATTGTAGATATTGAAAGCGGTACATCAACTCATGAAAAATTCAAAATAAAAACACCAACTCCCGCCACACCTGAGGCTGTGATTGAATGTTTAAAAACTACAGTGGAAAATTATAATTGGCAAGGTAAAAAGATAGGTATAGGTTTTCCAGCTGTTATCAAAAATGGTATATCTCTAACCGCTAGTAATATAGACGCTCAGTTTATAAATTATGATATCAATGCAAAATTTAGCGAAGCCCTAAACTGCGATGTGACTGTAGTGAATGATGCTGATGCCGCAGGAATAGCAGAAATGACTTATGGCAAAGGCAAAGGTGTCAATGGCCTAGTCATCTTCATCACTTTAGGCACGGGTATAGGTTCAGCATTGTTTTTTAATGGTCAATTGCTGGCCAATACAGAATTTGGTCACTTAAAGTACAAAAAATCAGTATTTGAAAAGTACGCTTCCAATAGTGCCCGTGAGTTTCATCATCTGAGCTGGAAAAAATGGGCCAAAGAATTGGATGTGTACTTAAATCACCTAAATCTATTACTAAGTCCTGATTTGATTCTCATCGGTGGTGGTGTCAGTAAAAATTTCAATCTTTTTGGTCAATATCTAAATGTACCGGTAAAAGTGGACACTGCTTCTTTACTCAATGATGCAGGGATAGTAGGTGCTGCGATGGCCGCAGTTTAAGAACTTCAGATCAGTCAACCATCATTTTTTGAGTATCAAGTTGTTGTTGCTTCATATTTTTGGGCAACTCCCTGTATTCATATTGTTGATTTCTGAGTTGGGGCACAAAACCAGCTTCAGCAATCGCCTTTTGAATACCATCAGCAGTAAACCTGAATGATGCCCCCGCGGCTGATACGACGTTTTCTTCGATCATGATACTTCCAAAATCATTAGCTCCCGCGTGAAGACAAAGTTGAGCGGTCTTTTTACCCACAGTAAGCCACGAAGCCTGAATATTAACAACGTTAGGAAGCATGATTCTACTCATGGCTATCATTCTTACATATTCATCACCTGTGCATTGGTTTCTGGCACGCTTTATTTTTTTCAGGATAGTGTCTTCGTCCATAAACGGCCAAGGAATAAATGCTAAAAACCCTTTGGCATGAGCAGGTTTTTCACTTTGTACTTGTCTAAGTGCTACAAAATGCTCCATACGCTCCATATTGGTTTCTATATGACCAAACATCATCGTGGCGGAAGTCGTGATGTCCAATTGATGGGCCGCTCTCATCACATCTAGCCATTCTTGGCCACCACATTTGCCTTTGGATATGAGTCTCCTGACTCTATCATCTAATATTTCCGCGCCTGCTCCTGGTAATGAATCCAATCCAGCAGCTTTGAGCGCTCGTAAAACTTCTATATGTGTGCTTCCTTCTAATTTGGTGATATGTGCTATCTCAGGCGGACCCAAAGCATGCAGTTTTAGATTGGGATATAGACTTTTTAATTGTTTAAAAAGATCCACATAGTATGATAGTCCCAAATCAGGGTGATGTCCACCTTGCAATAACAGCTGTTCGCCACCCAACTCAAAAGTCTCTTCTATTTTTTGTTTATATTCTTCTATGGTAGTAATATAAGATTCCTCATGACCAGGTCTCCTATAAAAATTACAAAACTTACAATTGGCTATACAGACATTCGTCGTATTAGAGTTGCGGTCTATGATCCAAGTGACATTACTGTGCGGAACATGGTGTTGTTTGATCGCATTACCTACATACATCAACTCAGCAGTAGCTGCATTTTCAAACAAAAACAAACCTTCTTCAGCACTCAAGAATTCTAATCTGAGCGCCTTTTGCAATAAATCCGAAATCTTAAAATCCATAATAAATCTGCTGTAAATAATCAGAACAGCAAAGGTATGAATAAGTTCCTAAAAATATCTTATATCTAATGATGGCCATTCGTTTTCAGTACCTTAAGGTGACGGACACCGGACACACTTTCGAGTCTGATCAACTTTATACCTGATGTAAGTAAAAAAGAATCCTGTATCAGGAAAGTATTTTTCCCCTTGAAGCTTTGGAGTTCCATAGAGTGGGTTACTTTTCCAGATATATCCATCAAAGTAAGTTTGACCACTTCATCCTGAGTATTGGAGAATTCTATGGTAAATTGATCAGCATAAGGATTGGGATAGGCTTTGAGATCTTCAATATTGGATGATAAAGTTCCTCTCCAAGTGGTTTCATTGCTATCTTCCAATTGGTGATTGGAATCATATTGAACCACATCTAAGCCTGCACTACTACCATCGATGTCACCGATTAAGATGGCTGTGAAGTCAACTTTGGCATCCAAGTTTTGGCCATTAACGGTTACAATAGTATTATATTTGTGCCAATTAAGTGTATTTAAAGAGTCTACTTTATTGATTAATGTCCAGACAGTTGAGTCTTTGGCAAGTATTTTATTTTGCAAAATTTCTAAATCTTTTTGATCAACTATTTTATCTTGATTGACATCAGCCGCTATGTATTGCCAATAGTGAGAAAAAGAATCTCTACCATTGATATGTGCCTCTAATCTTAGTATATCTTTTTGATTTACATAGAAAGTTTGCTTTGTTTTATAATAACCAGAAACAAAATACTTTAAAATAGTAGGATGATATGATGAATACGACCCATCTTGAGTTTGATAAATTTTTGGATATTCTAATGCATTGCCATCTATGTAAATAGTAGCTTCTTTTATCATTTTTTCACTTACCGATTGTACTTTCCCATGTATCTTTACAGAACCTAAAGTACATACACATAAAACTCTAAGTTCAATAGTACAATAATCTGTATTTCCTGCCTCATCCCAAACACTTATATTTACAACAAAATCTCCGCAACTTGTAAAAATAAAACTACTAGATCTTTTATCTGGCATCCATTTGTATGCCATTCCTTTTAGGTATTCTTCCTTTGTTGCGCTCACACTTGTCCATCCGCTTTTTTTGTAATAATGCTCTTCGTTAATTAATTCTCTTAATGGATAAATTCCTTCAAAAGTAAAAATCAACTTATCTTCAGGTGTGCAATTATCAAAAGCGCCTTTGTTATAATCTATTGCAACAGCTTCAAAAATATACGGATTTGATTGCATTACCGTACTTATACTCACACAATATGGAGTTGGTGCTTTCTTATCTATACAAAACATTGTTACTTCTTGCATACTCACATTTCCACATTCATCACTAATTTTCCAAGTGACGCTGTGCCGTATAAGTTTAGATTCCAGGGCAAAAGCAGGTAACTTCATTATATAATTACCTTTAGCATCAGGAGCTACATAGAGTTTTTGTATTTTGTCAACTTCATCATAAGTCCAAGAAGTAAAACTTTTGTCAACATGTGATGAAGCGATCATATTTACTGTACTATCACTATCCAAGTCTATCTCTACATGATAATAAATAAGATTATTGGACACACAATTGGATATTCCTTTTATTTCTGCTTCTAATTGGACAGATGCCATACAATTTGGATCATTAGGAGATGGATGGGCAGCAAATATTTGATCTTGTGGTATGATTTCAAAACTTGACGCCCCTTTGTTGGATAAATCCTGACCTTTATATGAAATATCATTTTCATCAGATTTGATTTCATTATTGGAATCATACTGCACCACATCTATCTTTGTATGGCTTCCATCGATATCTCCAATGAGTATGGGTGTGAAATCTAAGGTGGCATATTCATATTGATTGAAGTATCTTTCAAAATGGGTGTTGTAATTATTCCATGTTGAAGTATTTAGATCATTATTAGTTTCAATAATTATCCATGTTGAAATAGAGTCATTAAGTACCAAACGTTTTAGTAAATTCAAATCTGCCAAATCAATTTCCTTATCTTTGTTAATATCTGCGGCTATGAATTGCCAATAATAAGAAAAGGGTTTTTCACCACTAAGATGTTTTTCTAATAAAATCAAATCATTTTGATTCACATTAAATGAATCCATTAAATTAATATTGCATGAAATTTGATAAAATCCGCCAGGATTTGCTCCAAAATAATATTGACCTTTTTGATTCGAGTTTTGGCTTTTAGGGTAGTCAGGAAAATCACCATCAACTTGTATCCTTGCATCATTTATTGGGGCTGAAAGAACGTTAGTCACTTTTCCATTCAAAGCCATTGGAAAACTACATCCAATTATAGAATTATTTAAATTTACTGTGCAAAAATCTGTATTACCAGCCTCGTCCCATACACTTATATTTATATTGTAATCATATTCAAATTTAATTAATAAACTTGCACTTCTTACTGAAGGTTTCCATCGATATGCTTTTCCTTGTTGATATTCAATTGATGTTGCGATTACACTACCTGAAGCACCTTTTTTATAAAAATGTGGTTCTTTTATTCTATTCAGTATAGGTGCTACTCCTTCAAAAGTAAAAAACAACCTATCTTGATGCGAACAATTGTCAAAAGCACCTTTATCAAAATCCTTGGCCCATAGTTCCACCATCTGATGATTTGATAACATCAACGGAAAGCGACTCACACAATAAGGAGTCGGAGCTTTCTTATCTTTAACCTGAAAAGTGGAAGATGTCTTACTCGACTGCCCACATTCATCATAGATGTGCCACGAGACTTTATGCGTTTTTATGGAGTTTAATTGAATAAATTGTGGCAGTTCAAAACTAAAATTTCCTTTGGCATTTGGAGCCATAAAACACTTCATTTTTTGATCCAAAGTGTCTAGAGTCCACGTCGCAAAGTTTTGATTTACTTTTGATGATGCGATCATATCTATAGTGCCGTCACTATCCAAATCAATATCGACGTGATAGTATATTAAATTGTTTGAAGCACAATTGGATTCGCCATCAATTTCTGCAGTTAATTTTACTACAGCCTGACAATTTCCATTCGGGTTTACTGCTGATGGATTGGCTGAAAATACTTGATCTAAAGCCTTAATGTTAAAACTTGCGGAAGCACTTGGATAAGTACTTGGTGTTTTTGCCATCATGACCGTAGGGGCGATCATGAGCATAAGTTTTGTAAGTAAATGTTTCATGTTTAGTGAAATTGAGATTATTATGAATTATAATTAAATTACATATAATTTGAACATAGTCCAATATTCACAATATCATCAACTTTGAATCGTAAAGATAGGCTATTTTAATTAGCTAAATATTAAATCCATTAGTTTTTTTTCACTTTTTGTATTCCAAAATTACTGACCACGTACATACTACCGTCATGTAAGATGATGTATTTGATACCTTCTTTTTCATATAAATCATGGATGTCATAGGAGTATTTTTCTTTTGTTTTCAGGGAAAAACTAAAGAGTCCTTCTTTGGTATAATAAATGATACTATTACCATCAAACTGAAAATGGACAATTTCTTTGGCTGCATAATGAAATAAATATTGCCCGAGATTGTCAAAGAAGTAAAACCCCTTGGATGGATCGCACAAGATCAATACATTATTTTTTTCTTTTATGGACGTCACTTTTAATTGAGTCATACCAAAATCATTGACATTGGTTGTCTCCATCATAATTTTTCCATTTTCAGATATTTTCATAATTTTAAATTGCACCGGATCATAAATCCATAAGTTGCCATCATTACTTGCGGCTGCAGCGGTTACATCTGCAAATGTATCACCTAGGTCTAGTTCGCTAATGAGTGTCAAAGTGTTATCAAAAATTTTTAAATGGTTGAAATCATCATAAAAGACTACCACTTTTAGCGGATTAGTCAGATCTACTGAAGAAATTTGCCCTTTCCTGTTGTTGGCATATCTGTACATTTCAGTAAAATCAGGTCGATAATTGATGATGGTGTTTTTTTCATCTACTACATATATTCTTCCCAGATTGTCTATATCTGCCAACCTAGGTTTGACGTTGATATCGGCAGACATAGATTGCTGCTGCAATACTGCTTTCTGAGCACACGATAACATCAGCAAACAAGCATACATCAATATTCCGCCCCAAGGTTTCAAATTTTTACTTGCAATTTCCATAGATTTTATCATAATTAGATTCGAAAAACTCAAGTTTAAAGGTCTGACCATCCCACACGCCAAACGAGTAAGCATACATCCATTCACCAAGATTAAAATATGTACTTTTCTGATTACTGAGAGTATATTGGATAGCTAAATGTCTGTGACCAAAAATATAATAATCTACATTATTTTTCACTAAATCTTGCTCGCAAAACTGTACCAACCATTCATTGGATTCATCTGTAAATGCATCTTCATCACCTGTGTATTGTCTGCTTTTGGCGCTAAAAAATTTCATCAACGCCAAGCCAAAATCAGGGTGCAGCTTTCCGTAAGCCCACTGACAGATTTTATTATTAAAGATAGATTTTATAAACTTATATCCATAATCGCCAGGCCCAAGACCATCACCATGACCGATATAAAAAGTTTTGCCGTCTATTACTTTTCGGATAGGTTGGCGCAATATTGGTATTCCCAGCTCCTCATCTAAATATCTAAACATCCACATATCGTGGTTTCCCGTAAAAAAAGTAATAGATATACCCAGTTCTTTCAATTCAGCCAACTTGCTGAAAAGTCTATAAAAACCTTTGGGCACTACCCTTTTATATTCATACCAATAGTCAAAAACATCACCAACCAGATACAATTCCTTGGCATCTTCCTTGATGATATCCAACCACCGAACTATCTTTTTTTCTCTTTCACCTGATGGAATCTCAGCATCTATGCCCAGATGAAAATCTGATACAAAATATATCTTTTTAGACATTAGCCTTTTTTAATCAACAAAACGCTTATCTACTTCCATTTCATGACCGCATGAAGGACATTTTCGCAAGGTATCGGAGCCGTAAAAGTGCTTGAATCTGGGTATAAAATCTTTTTCTATATTTTCGAGATGGAAATATGTATCATGCAATTTAGTATTACAATTTTCGCAAAACCACATCAGACCATCTCTTTCAGCACCTGTCCGTTTGAGCTCTATCACCAATCCGATCGAACCTTCTGACCGCATAGGAGAATGTGGCACTTTGGCAGGAAGCAAAAACATTTCCCCTTCTTTTATCGGAATGTCTACGGCTTTTCCATCTTCTTGGATACGTACATTGATATCTCCTTCAATCTGATAAAAAAGCTCTTCGGTCTCATTATAATGATAGTCTTTTCTAGCGTTAGGTCCAGCTACAATCATCACTATATAGTCACCCGCATCCTTATATAGGTTTCTGTTACCTACAGGAGGTTTTAGTTCATGTCGGTTTTCATCTATCCATTTTTGTAGATTAAAAGGTCGTGGTATTGGCATGGTAAAATATTTTGAAAAAATAAAGTCAAAGATAAAGCATTTTTAAATCTAAACTTCTAATAAATATATGTTAGTACTTATTTTTTTGTGCGTGCCCCTACGGATCAGGCTATCATGCTAAAGTCATGCTTGCAGCTTGATAAACTTTGACACAGTCCACTTTACTTCCCGTCGCTTTGCTTTGGTCTTGTTCGCTCCTATCCTTCATGCAAATCGGCTTCGATAGCACTCAGTCTCGAAAGCACTTCTTTTTCATCTATATTCTCAAAACTACCAATTTCTTTTGCGTATTCCATCAAAATTGCATCCTGTGCCCTACCCTTTTCCATGGCAAAATGATATGGTAAATCTTCCCTAAAAGTCACCATGCTGTATTTACTAAAATAATCCGGATACTTTTGTTCCAAGTGAAGTTCTATTTTCCTTTTGAGTAAAAACACAGGGTCAGCAGTGGCTGCACGCATCTCTATTTCATTTTCCGCCGCAAGATCAGCTATAGCATCAGCGTCTATTTTGCGGATCTCCTGATATTTGAGTAATATTTGAGGCCAATCACCACCAAACTCATCTATTAGTTGATCCAATATCATGACGTCTTCAAATGACGCATTCATGCCTTGACCGTAAAAAGGTACTACTGCATGTGCCGCATCACCCATAAGTAAAAAACGCCCATTGACCTGCCATGGGTAGCATTTGATAGTGCCCAAAGAACTTGTTGGATTGTTGTTAAAGTCACTGATGATGTCATCCATTTGGTCCTTAGCTGTAGGGAAATATGTATCAAAAAACTTTATAATTTCCTGATCAAGTTTCAGATTGTCAAATCCTGGATTACCTCCAAAAGGCATAAACAATGTCACCGTAAAACTACCATCCAAGTTTGGCAAAGCAATCATCATAAATCCAGATCTCGGCCATATATGAAGCGCATTCTTTTCCAACCTATAACTACCATTTAATCCTGCGGGTATTTCCAATTCTTTATACCCTGTTTTTAAATATTGTATTGAAAAATCAAAACGAATCTTGTTAGAATTTTCCAACATAGCATTTCTGATAGCAGATCCAGCACCGTCAGTACCAAAAATCACATCAGCCTGATCTTTTGACTTTTGACCAGTGACTAAATTGTGTAAATGTATTGTACCTTCATCGAAGTTTACACTTTCACAACTTGTATTGAACTCGAAGGTCACATTACCCGTTGCTTCTGCCTCGTCCATCAGTAATTTATTAAGTCCACCACGTGATATTGAGTTTATCCACTCGCCTTCCCTTCCACTATATTTTACAAAGGTGAGATCACCTTGCATAGGATGTATCATCCTTCCATGCATAGGGATCATTAATTGTTTTACTTTTTCTATGATGCCGACACGGGTCAAAGCAGCAATACCTCGATCAGATAAAGCAAGATTGATAGATCTACCAGCACTCATTTCTGTAGTACGCATATCCGTCCGCTTTTCATATACAATGACATCATATCCTTTTTGAGCCATTTTTAATGCCAATAGCGACCCACAGAGCCCTGCCCCGGTAATGATTATTTTTTTGGTGTTTTCCATTTTGGCTAAAATTACAGCCGTAAAGATAGTGGATATCTGACTAATAACTTATATAGCTTCCCTGAATTAGCCACAGGAATAAGCAAATAAAAAATGGAGTATTTTGAATTAATTGGGCTGTTTTACCATACAAACCCTACCAATCTTATGATTGTACATATGTGCTGTAGCTACTAACAAACCTCCAATGACGCTGAATACAAGCATCCACCCATGATGATCTATCATTCCCACAAATAAAAATAAAAACCCAATAGATGCTAACATTAAGGGCGTAAAATTTCTATGCTTTTTGATATAATCACCCAAAAGCGAGTAACTTGCAATAACAATACCTATCCCAATGACAACCCAATCAATAGCATGGTTGTGCAACCAAGTACTTGAACTCAATAGGCCCATTGATATCATCACCGGCACAGCAGAACAATGGATGGCACACAACATCGATGTAAAAAAACCTGCAGTATCTGGATTGATTTTAAAGAAAGATTTCATTAATTTTATTTATTTAAGAGCACAAAGTTAAAGAAAAACACACTTATATGCAATATTGTTGCAACTATTATTGCAATTATGATAAATATTTAAAGAGAAAATAACTAAAAAGCCTACAAATAAAATATTTTTGTGCCAAAATAAAAAACAAATGGGATTATTGAATGGCAAAGTCGCACTCATCACCGGAGGCAGTAGAGGGATTGGTGAGTCCATCGTACTAAAATATGCTCAAGAAGGCGCCAATATTGCCTTTACGTATGTTTCATCCGAAGAAAAGGCGCAAACTGTAGTTAGAGCTGCTGAAACATTTGGGATAAAAGTAGTTGCATATAAATCTAATGCAGCTGATTACAATGAATCTGAAAGTTTGATAAACAATGTTGTCAACGATTTTGGTAAAATAGATATACTGATCAATAATGCTGGTATTACCAAAGACACACTGATGCTAAGAATGTCTGAAGAACAATGGGATCAAGTCATTGAAATCAATCTGAAATCAGTATTTAATCTTACAAAACACGTCTTAAAACCCATGATGAAGCAAAAAGCAGGCTCTATTATTAACATGAGTTCTGTAGTAGGCGTTTTTGGAAATGCTGGTCAGGCAAACTATGCAGCTTCTAAAGCTGGGATTATA
>CAZGMB010000071.1:0-26377 GCA_964526715.1 uncultured Aureispira sp.
CGCCGCCTTTTTTGATGAGAGCCGTTCAGCGAAAGTTGTACGGCTCTCTCCTTTTGTGTGAAAATGTAAATTTAAAGCTATCCATTACGAACAGAAAAGATAAGCCCTGAATTGAGACTGCTCGATCTTTTTCAAAGAAAAAGTGAAAACCCATACGTGGTTTTCAAGCAAAGGAACCGCAAAGCGGCTACAGTATAGTAAAATAAAGGCAAACACCCAGCCTTTTTTGAAGAGAGCAGTTTAGCGGAAGTTGTACAGCTCTCTCCTGTTATACTATATCCCATAATTTTAAAATAGAAAACAACGTATTCTATTGTATATTCATAAAACAGCTTTTTTAGACTTTAGCGAACAGTAAATTTCAGGAGCCGTTCAAAAGCCAATGTAATGACTAAACTTGCTATTTTGTTATCTAACTTGTATTGAAAAAATGATTTATTTCAAACCATATTCTTTCATTATCTGCTTTTTCTGTTCTTCGCTATTTTCATACCTTATCAAGCCAAAATTTTCTGAAAGCCTTTTGATCTCCTTGCTTTTCTTTTCTGATTCATTTGTATATCCATTTTCAGGGGTTAATTGATGAAATATAGCTTCTAGATATTCTTCAAATGGTTGATTAAAATACATATCAATAAATCTAAGGGGTTTATCTGAAGCATTGAAGAAGGTGTGTTTTATCATCCTTGGTCTCATGTGCCAACCTCCTGCATTTATTTCTACAATTTCATCTCCTAGCAATACACTCGCTGTTCCTTCGATAACATACATTAATTCGTCCAGTTCCTTATGAGCATGAGGAGCAGGTCCCATAAGTTTTGGAGCAACTGCACATTCTACACTGGAAAATAGACCATTGGTTGCGGTATTGCGAACCCACACTTTGATATCCATGCCACCATTGTGGGCAAGAGGTTTTTCACCTTGTAGTAGAAACGGTTTGATAGGGTCTGTTGGTGATTCAGAGAAATTCTGTAGAAATGTAGGTGAAATACCTAGTGCAGTAAATATTGCTGTAGATTGTAAAAAATGACGGCGTTCCATAAAATTTATATTTTTAATTAAGGCAAAACTAAGATTTGATTTTGATAAGTTGATTCTTCGATTTGTGTATTGATGCTTTGGGTTTGTAAAACGTTTTTGCAAGAAAGAAAATTTTGACTCCGTTTACAAAGTCAAACGAGTTAAATACTAACCATGATAATATTTAAATCGGGTTTATTTTCATCTTTGTGACACATTATTAATACAAAAAATTTTAAGATGAAGACCTTTTTAAATTTTTATTTGATGTCAATTAAAGTCTTTTTTCGATATGAATATTTATATCAATACTGTTTCATTGCCTTTTTTGTGAGACTGTATGGTTGTGGGAATAGTCAAAACCCAACACGCATTACTCCGAATACGGATACTTCTTTAAGCGGTAAAAACAATCTGTCCATGTTAATAAATGGTAAAGAATGGACCGCTGATAATAATATTTTTGGGGCATTTCACCCTAAAGGTTACAACAAACCAATTTTAATCTCCGGAAGTAAGGGCAAAAAGGATAAAAATGAACAGACTTTTAATATTAACCTTTTTAATGCTGATGGCTCAGGTACTTTTATTTTTTCAAATGGCAATAAGGATTTAAATGTGGCACAATTAGGTAATCTTTCTGCCGATAATTATCTATGCGGCAGTATTATGGGGTATGAAATGAAAGTTATTGTTACCAAAACTAGTTTAGACCCCGTTATTGTAGAAGCAACATTTGAAGGTAAAATGACTTGTCCCACAGGGGAAACACTTAATATCACTAGAGGGGCTTTTTATTATAATGAAAATAATTTTTAATCATGAACAATATTTCTTATTTACTCATTGTCATTTTACTTTTTGCATGCGGAAAAAATTCAGATACGCAAGACCCTGATATCAATGTAAGTGTTGAAATAGGACCTGGTCAGCCAGGGATAGTCGGAACAAAGGGCATATCTGCATGGGATGGATTAAACTTATCGGAAAAGAATCGTATCAAAGGATGGAATACTTTATTTCTTCACCAATCCGTAGGTCAGGACTTGGAAGAAGGTTGTAAGGCTAATGGGTTTGCCTGGGAATACTATGGAAATGGAGATAAAGTCAATAAAGGTTTTATGGGTGGCATTTTTGTGGATGTCGGCAATATTCCAAATGGTAATCCATATGAAAAGATTAGAGTGTTTAAAGAGCAAATATTGAACAGTAAAGATGTCGTTAAAATTGGTATCTTTAAATTTGGGTATGCAGATATTGATGATAATAATTGTACACAAGTACAGGCTGCTTACAAAGTAATGGTAGATGAAATAAAGTCAAAGGTACTTGATTTCAGGATGATTCATGTAACGCCACCATTAGTATTCTCAGTAGAATCTTTTGATGGTAATGGGGCCAGAATGAAAGTTGGTAGTTGGATGCGATCCACTTTTGCTTCTTCTGATGTTGTATTTGATCTGCAAGCACTTGAAAGCAATGACGGCAAATGCCAAGAAAATGGGATTTGGCGTATTTGTACTGAAAATCGTAATACTGAGACGGACCCAAGTGATGTAAATGGTATAGACACATCACCAGGACAAGGACATATTGGTAAAAAGGCAGGAGAAATAATAAGTAAGTCATTATTGATGAGTATTTATAATGCAGGTAAATAGTATGAATAGTTTTACAGTAATTATTTTTAGAATTTTTTTAATTTTAGGGGGATTTGTTCTCATCTATATTATAGGCAAACCTATGGTAGAAACCTTTCAATATCGTGTCCAAGGTAATGCAGTTTCTGGTATTGTTATAGGATTTAGGGGTAGTAAAAGCAGTAAAGCTATATTTGAAGAGAATACATCCAAAAAAGGTAACAAGTACCATTCGAGAAGGCCAGTTTATCGGTACCCTATTAAAACTGAAAGCCTAGATTCCTTAGATGGATTTGCAAAATCTACCATCATTTTACCATGGTTCAATTTTAATTTAGGCGAGAAAGTAACAGTTGTTATGGATAAGGATAATCCTTCCCTTTCACATATTTTTAGCTTTGGAATTTTTGTTACTGATTTTTTATTGATATTGTTGAGTCTTTATATGGTGAAATTAGGTTTTTCACAGCCTAAATCTTAAATCCGAATAAAAATCGTAAAATATCATGTATTTTTCCACCCTGATATTTTAATAGCATCATTCATGCCTGACCAAAATTTTAAAGTGAAGTTAATATTTGTTTTCCTATTTCTATGGTTTCAAATAATATTACTGAGTCAGTCAACTTATCAGGAAAAGATTTATACTACAAAAGATGGACTTAGTTCAGAACTTTGTAGAAGTATGTTTAAAGATCATAAAGGATTTTTATGGATTTCGACTAATAAAGGACTCAATAGATTTGATGGTAATTCATTTTATACTTTCAGGCATAGGCCCGGTGATCCAAATTCTCTATCCAATAACAGTTGTAATGGCATTTTTGAAGATAGTAAAGGGCAACTTTGGGTCAATACAGATGATGGTTTAAGCTTGTTTGATAGAGAAAAGCAAACTTTTAAAAATTATTATCCAGATACTACCGTTATGAAAAATTTGGGTATTAGCTATACCGAAATGGCACAGGATCACGAAGGTAAAATCTGGATAGGTGGGTATTATGATGTTCTTATTTTTGATCCCAAAACTGAAAAGTTTGAAAGAAGTGGTTGGTTTGAGTACACAAAACAAAATGGTATTTTCAGTGCTGAAATGCGCAATAGCATTACTCAGAGTGTTATTAAGAAATCACATGACGAATTGTGGCTTTTGACTGTTTATGGTTTATTTTCAGTACATACCCCGACCAAAAAATATACCTACCATCCCAATCCATTGATAGAAGACTATTTTGCCTTTGCTATTAAGTATATAGACCACAATGGTGTACTTTGGATAGGTACATATGACCAATGTTTCTATACCTATGACCCAAAATTAAAAAAGTGGGATCACTTTACTTGTCCAAAATCACCAAAAGGGATTTCTGATGCAGTTTTGAGTATAAATAAATATGATCAAAATACTTTAATGGTAACCAGGCTAGACCATATTTATTTGTTTAATACCTTATCCGGTAAATTTGAAATTTTTAAGTACAAAGACGAAATTCACAACTTTAAAAATAGTTTATTGCAAACTTTAGTTTCAGAAGACGATATTTTTATCACTCAGCTAGGAAATCAACCATTTATAAATTTATCAAAAAGAAGGACCTTAGTTAAAAAGGTAAAAATACCCATTCCTAAAGGCTTTAATAATAATCATAGCTTTTCTATCTCAAAAGGTAAAGTATTGACAGGCGACTGGAATCAAAAAAAGGTTATAGTCTGTGACTCAATAGAATGTAAACCGCTTAAGGAAAAAAGCGGCAATACTCTATTGGGAAGTTTGCAACTCTATTTCCAATCTAAAAATGGTGAAAAATATTTTTCTACTAGTACTCACGTCTATAAATGGCATAATATAGGAAATATGGTGCAACTATTGTCTAGAGATATTAAGCAGGATAAAAATATAGGATCTGAATTTCGAAATTTCGTTGAGGACAATCTAGGAAACATTTACGTCAGGGAAAGAAATAAAGGAATTTATGTTCTAAAAACGGGAAAGGATCAGATAGAAATCTTTGATACTGTCGTTTCTGACAAAAATTTCAGTGCACTTCATTATGATGCAACCACCGACAAACTTTGGTTGGCATCTGAAAACAATGGCTTATACATCATTGACCCATTAACTCATTCTATTAAAAACTATAAGCTTTCATCATTGGCTAAAATAAATAGAGGATACATTCAAGATATTGTAGGTGACCATCGAGGGAATATATTTTTATTGATCGTAAATTATGGTTTCATAAAGATCAATAGCAAGGATATGATACCAAGGATTTATACCACATCAGATGGCCTTTTAAGTGATGATGTCAAATACGGCTGTATATCAAATCAGCAGTTTTGGTTTACTTCTAGTTCTGGACTAATGGCCTTTGATTATACCAATGAAAGGTTTTACTCATTTGATAATGAATTAGATAGCAAATTATTTAATTATAGAATTTTTGCTGACGATCAAGGAAATATCACCCAGAATCTTTATCCTGAAAATTTGATTTCTTTTGATGTAAAAGCCATTAAAGACGATATAAAAGGAGAAATTTATCTTAAGGAGGTAAAGCTTTCTGGTGTTATAATTCCGATAGATTCTATTTTTACAGTAAATTATCAACAAAATAACTTTGTCTTTTTATTTGGGAGAAAGAGTACTAAAGAAGTTACTAGTCAAGAATTTAAATATCGAATTAATGGACAGTCATGGCAATCCCTTGAAAACAGATCTATTAATTTATACAATATGATGCCAGGTTTATATAGTGTAGATGTTGTAAACAAGTTTGAACCCAAAGAACGGATTACTTTTAAAGTTATCGTATTGCCACCGTGGTGGAAAACGAATTGGTTTTATTCACTATCGACCTTGTTGATAATTGCATCTATTTTGATGATATATAAAAAAAGGATTGCAACTGTTCGTAAGCAGGAGAACGAAAAGAATCTTTTGAAACAACGAATTGCTGAAATAGAGATGACAGCATTAAGGGCACAGATGAACCCTCATTTTATATTTAATTGTCTCAACTCTATAAATCGTTTCATTTTAAGTCATGAAACAGAAGTTGCTTCAGCTTATCTTACTAAATTTTCGCGTCTAATAAGAATGATTTTGGATGGAAGCCGAGAAGATTTTATTACTTTGGACAAGGAACTAGATGCGCTAAAGCTTTATATTGAGATGGAGTCTATGAGATTTCAGGCAGTTTTTGATTGGAGAATAAATATTGATCAAGCTATTCAAATTGATAATATCATGATTCCATCATTGATACTTCAACCATATGTAGAAAATGCCATTTGGCACGGTCTCATGCAAACTCCTGCTGAACATCCAAAAAAACTTACCATCCAAATATCACAAGAAAAAAGTGTTATAATTATTGAAATTGAGGATAATGGTGTAGGTCGTCAAAGAGCTTTTGAAATTAAAAGTAAAAATGGAAATACACATAAGTCCCATGGAATTGCTTTGACGGAAGAGCGATTAAAGCTGATGAATAAACTAAAAAAAGTAAAGACAAATATAACTATTGAAGACTTAGTGGACCAAGATTTAAAACCAAGTGGAACTAAAGTCAGACTTTATTTTTACATTTAATCATTAAAAGAAATGAAAGCAGTCATAATAGACGATGAAATATTTTGTACCGATGTGATAAAAATTTTATTAGCAAAATATTGCCCTGAGGTAATTGTTGACAACATATTTAATAATTCTATGAGTGCATTGGACTACTTGTCTAATTATCAACCAGATATAATATTCCTTGATATTGAAATGCCTCATTTAAATGGGTTTGATTTACTTAAAAATTTAGGCAAGATTTCTTCTCGAATTATATTTACAACGGCTTATGACCAATATGCTATCAAGGCCTTTAAATTTAATGCTATTGATTATTTACTTAAGCCTATAGATAAGGATGAACTGATCGCTGCAATAAAAAAATCTACCGTGGTACCCAGTTTGGAAACCATAAACCATATTCAATATTTGAGTCAAACTAAAGTACCTGATAAAATTTTGCTTCCCATAGGAAATGAAATCATTTTTGTTCAAGTAAAGGATATTATTTGCTGTGAAGCTGATGGCAGTTATTGCCGCATTTATTGCCAAAACGTACTAAAACCATATTTATTGTCAAAAACGCTTCGTGAAATAGAAGAGCTGCTGGATAATCCTGAATTTTTCAGACCACACGCATCGTGGTTAATTCAGGAATCGTTGATAAAAAAAATAATAAAAGGAGATGCTATGGAAATCGTATTGGCAAATGAGATCAAAGTACCTGTAGCACGCAGTAAAAGACAGGAAGTACTTGACAGATTAACAAAGTGAAAAATATTGGATTTATTGAAGTATTACAAATTGATATGGTTTTAGCACTAAATATTGGTCATCTCTACCTACTTTTACTACATTGCTTGTCCATAAATCGGTCATAGTCTGGTTTTCTTGAACTCCATTTTCTTTGAAGGCATACCAGGTAAGGTGGGCATCTTGGTCCGAAAAATTAAACAAACAGCATATTTTCTGATCATCTCTAAATCTGATGTAACCTGCTATATGGATATTGTGTACAGAAACCCATTTAATATTTCCGAAATCTCCAAAAAGGTCAAATTTTTTTCTGATCTCAATGAGCTTTTGAGTACCTGCAAATATTTGATTTTCGATAGTACCTTTCTTTTTTCTGAGGTTATTTTTTTGCCAGTCAATCGTTGGGCGATGCATCCATCGGTTGTCGTAACTTTTGCCAGGATCTTTTAGGTAGGTATAATCATTTGTGTATCCACACTCGTCTCCATAGAATATCATTGGTATTCCACCCAACAATAGACTATGTGCCTGCATCATTAATATTTTCTGGACCGATTGTTCAGTTACGGCTTTTAGTTTTTGATCCAATCCGTACTCTAAGCCACAAAGCGAAGCTAAAGAGCCACTGATTCGGGCATCATTGGTTTTTGGATTTACGCCAAATAATGCCCCTTTTGCTGGTGAACCTCTGAACTGGCCAGAATAGTAGTTTTTTAGGAACTTTCTATGCTCGTGTGGCTGGTATCCAGCTTGTTGTATCATGGCATCTTCGTATCCTAAGCCTATATCATCATGACATCTTGTATACGTGATCCACGTAGTGCCATAAGGTTTTTGGAGTATGTCATTTTGTGCAGCCATCATCACTCTAATATCACCCGTTGCCAGGGCATCCCATTGTAAAGCCATATGCGTTGCATTATAAGCTACGTCACATTCTCTACCATAAAATCTATCTCTACCAAAATATTTCATGATTTCTTTTGGCGCAACAATAGCTTCTCCCAATAATGCCATACCTGGCGCAGCTGCTTGCACACAATGCTTGATGAGCTGCAGCAGAGTATGAGCTTCGGGCAAATTTTGAGATGTTGTACCTAAAGCTTTCCAAATAAATGCAGGGGCATCTATGCGAAGGATATCTACACCTAAATTGGCGTAAAAAAAGATTGTATCCAGCATTACATTAAATACTTCAGGGTTAGTATAGTTAAGGTCCCATTGGTAGTAATTAAATACAGTCATGACCCATTTCCCAGATTTTTCATCATAAGTAAAGCTTCCAGGCGAACTGTCTGGAAATACTTCTGGCATGGTTTTTTCAAAAGCATCTGGCATCACCCTATCGTCATACATATAGTAAAATGCCTGATATTGAGGGTCGCCTGACGATGCTTTTTTTGCCCATTCGTGATGAGAAGAAGTATGGTTGAGGACTATGTCTAGCATTAAATACATGTCTTTTTGCTTCAGTTTATCATCCAAGTGGCGCAGATCATCAATGGTGCCGAATCTAGGCTCCACATTTCTGAAGTCTGAGACGGCATAGCCACCATCACTTTCCCCTTCTGGGCTTTGCATGATGGGCATGATGTGAAGAAAATTGACACCTAATTCTTCAAAGTAATCCAATTTTGTAGATAAGTGATTTAAGGAGCCACAAAATCTATCTACATAAAGGCTCATACCTGTAATGTTGTTGGAAAGAAACCAATGACCCTGATTTTCTTTTTTAAGATCTAATGACTTTAACGAATCTTGTCTATTGTTGTATGCAGCAATAATAGTATCTACAACTTTATCATACCAAAACGGAGCATCAGGTCTGTGTCCATAAACCTGACCAAATAAGTCATGAATAATGTGTAGATTTGCGGAGAGTCTAGTTACAAAAGCAAGATCGGCTGCTGCATTAGTACTTTGTAGCTGGGCAAGTTTTTGAATGATACCTTGATGAATGAATTGCTTATACATCTGATTGAAGTAAAGATTGAAAGTTATTGATGTTTTGAATTATCTATGAAGCTTATTTTCTTAAAATATACGCGACCAAAGCAAAGGTTTTTTAAAAAACCATTACCCTTTCTTCATACGTTTTTTTTGCTTTTTGCTCCATAAATCTGATTTTCCTCTTTTGGATGTTTCCATATCCGGATTATTATACTTTTCTTCCAATCCACATCCTTCTTTAGTTTTGCAAGAAGATATACTGCCTATCATTACTAAGGCAATAGAAAATAAGAGCGAAAATTTTAATATCTTTGTCAAAATTCATAAATTTTAAGCACCAAATGTAATACTTTAAAACAAATGTACGTTATATCTTTACAAAGAAAATATATATAAAAGTTTAATCAATCAGCGTGAAATGAAGCAAAACAAGCAATTTTGGGCACTAAATGAATAATTTTATGAATTAATATTTGTATATATATGAAATACAATTACTTTTGCACTCGAATTAAAATTCTTAAATTAAACATAAATTATTTAAAATGAACAAAGGAGATTTAGTAAATGCAGTAGCAGAAGCTGCAGGAATCACAAAAACTCAAGCTGGAAGTGCAGTTGATGCAGTATTCAGTGGTATCGAGGCTTCACTAAAAAGTGGTGACAAGGCTGCATTTGTTGGTTTTGGAACTTTTTCTACGGCTCATAAGCCTGCTAGAGAAGGAAGAAACCCTTCAACTGGTAAAACCATCAGCATAGCTGCAAAAACATCTGTAAAGTTTAAAGCTGGAAAAAGCTTGACTGACGCAGTAAACTAATAATGTTTTCATTATAGATGTAATAAAAAGGCAGGATTTCCTGCCTTTTTTGTTTTATGAAAGATATTTTCCTACTATGGGCATTCTACGTCCCATGCCAAAAGCTTTTGGACTGACCCTAAGTACTGGTGCTGTTTGATATCTTTTAAATTCATTGATATTGACAAGTCTGAGTACTCTTCTCACTAAAGTAGCATCAAATCCCATCGCTATAATATCATCAGGTCCTTGTCTTAACTCCACATACTGGTACAGTATCTTATCCAATATATCATAGTCTGGTAAACTATCAGAATCTTTCTGATTGGGTCTGAGCTCTGCAGATGGTGGTTTGGTGATTGAATTTTGAGGGATGACGTCTTCATCTTTATTGATATAGGCAGCAAGTTCGTACACTTCTGTTTTATAAACATCTCCTATGACTGATAATCCACCGCAAAGATCTCCATAAAGCGTGCCATATCCAACAGCCATCTCACTTTTGTTGGTGGTATTGAGCAATATATTTCCAAATTTATTTGATATGGCCATATTTAAAATCCCTCTTATTCTGGCTTGGATATTTTCTTCGGTGATATTAAAAGGTAAATCTCCAAAAACTGGCTGAAGCTTTTCCATAAAGACATCATACACATCCTTGATAGCAATGATATTATGCTGCATACCCAGCTTATTTACTAGAGCCATGGCATCATCTATTGAATGGCCAGTAGAAAATTGTGATGGCATCAGTAAGACGCGGACATTTTCTGGTCCCAACGCTCTAGCGGCAAGTACTGCCGTTACTGCGGAGTCGATACCACCAGACAATCCTAATACAGCACTCTTGAAACCTAGCTTTCTAAAATAATCCTGAACACCTAAAACTATAGCATCATGAATCAGTCCTATTTTGGAGCTTGTTTGCTTTTGTTCTTCTGTGGCTTTAGTGATAAAGTCTAAGTCATATGTTTTTTGATGTTCTTTGAAGTAAGGAAATTCGTCTACTAATATCCCTGTGCCCGACATAACGATACTTCCACCATCAAAAATCAGCTCTGTCTGAGCACCACAATGGTTAATATAAAACATAGGAATTTTATATCGTTCTACATTGGCTTTGACTACATTTATTCTGGATTGTGCATGTTTATAATTAAAGGGTGATGCGGATACATTTATAATAAAATCAGGATTGTATTTTTGCATTTCATCTAGAGGTATCACCGTATATAATGGATCATCTGTACCTACATCCCAGATATCTTCGCATACGGTAAGTGCTATGTTTTTACCTTTGTAAGTTACGATTTCCCAAGTTTTTGCAGGCTCGAAGTATCTATACTCATCAAAAACATCATAAGTGGGAAGTAATGTCTTATGTTGCACAAACTTAATCGATCCTTCTGCTAGAAAGTAAACAGAATTAAACAAACTTTTTCCTTTGGGATCTTTATTGTGTGACGGCGCTCCCACTACTACAGCTATGCCATGAGCGTGTTGGCATAAAGTGGCAATACTTTCGTCAGAAAGTCTGATAAAGTCATTAAACTCCAAAAAATCTCTTGGTGGATAACCGCAAGTGGCTAACTCACTAAAACAAACAATGTCAGCTCCTTCTGCCTTGGCAATATGAATGGCTTCAATCATTTTTTGAGTATTACCTTCAAAATTTCCTATATGATAATTGATTTGTGCTATGCTGATTTTCATAAAAAAGTGTCAATGATATGTGTTTACCTTATTAAATTTAATAAGTTTCAATTATAACACGAAGGTAAGTAAAATGATTTATTGAGAATAAGGTTATGAAAGAATATTGGCCAGAAAAAATATGGGAAGACATCATGGTAATTTATGTAGCGGCGAGACTCTGATCCTAATTTTTCAAATCTGCAAATTGCTTTTCTTCATTACCACACGCCAAAAACCAAAACCAAGCGGTAAAAAAGCCATATACAAATAAAGGTAGTTGGCCTTCCAGATGTGTTTCATAGGTGAAGCTGCTGATGGCTGGTATAAAAAAAGCCATAAACCACACATCAGTTCTCAAACATCGCATAAAAAAAGGCATCAAGGTGTGTACCATCATCACTAATAAAGCCAAAATACCTGCAGATGCCCAATAAATTATATATTGGCTACTGGGTAAAAATCTACTTTCGGTTTTGATTTCTGGTCTGTTTTGGTCATACCATTGATTGGTGCTTTGTTGTAATCTGCTGAATCCTACTCCAGATATGGGATGCTCAGCAATGATGTCCTTACCTGCCATGAGTGAGTAAAACCTTACGGCGTCACTTAGACCATCTCTGTATTCGCCTTTACTATAGTGCTCAAAATCATATCTGATAAAATTGACCCTTTCTTTTAGAGATGGAATATACTTGACCGAAAGTAAGGCGATTCCTGCCAGCAATGCCAAAACTACTATGAAAACCCATTTCTTCCCTTGTGGTAAAAGATAAAAAGTCAAAATCATATACATCATATATAGAGACAACAAACCTGTTTTGGACCCTAAAAAGTGCAAAAATAAGGTTTGAATAACGACATAAGATACCAAAGGAATTGTCCAGACTTTTGAAGTGGATTTTACCAATTGATATATAGCCATTAAAATACTGATCACCACCATCCAAGAGATGCGGATATGGTCACCATATGATAATACTTTCATCACCTTGGATACTTTGTAAGATGCCAGGATGTCACTTTGATCTGTTAAAAAAAGTGTCATACTATATATTGTGGATATCAGCATAGCTACAATAATGATGATATGTAAGATGGTTACTTTTTTGGCATCAGGGCTGGTCGCAAATACAAAAGCTGGAAATAGTATCAAAACACACTTCATAATGCCTCGCTCAGCAAAAAAATATATTCCTGTAGTCCACAGATCACTGATAAGCGGAACTAAAGCCATAGCCATAAAAGTCCACATCCATTTATTTCTAAAAAGATAAGATATTTCTTTGATTTTTATCAGCGTGTATAAGCCTGCAAGTCCAAATCCAATATTGGACGTCACCCTATTGAATAAAAAACCGATAATCAGACATAATATTGCCGCTAATGGAATGAGGTCTAATACTGACTTTCTAGGATTTGCCGCGTTTAGAGTTAATGACATTTTGTAAATATTCAGATATATAACCCATTTTTTGTGCAAAATATTATATCAAGACTAATTTGAGATTCATTCTAGATACATAATTTAAACAAAGGCCAAAAGTACAAAAAATCCTAAAGTCGAGGTGAACTTTTATCTTCATAGACCTAAGTAGTAAAAATAAATAGTGATGTAGTAATTTGGTTTTGAGTTGCCAAATTTATATTTGATTTTTAGGTTAAAGATAAAAGGTGTAACTTTACGCTGTTTTTATCATTACAATAAACATATTATGTCAGCAGAAATTTTTGATAAAGTAAGAGGTGTATTGAATACCATTCAAAATGAAAAGATAGAAAATGTGCAGGAGCTGGAAACATTCAGGATCAAATATTTGGGATCCAAAAGTGAGGTTAAGTCATTATTTGGAGAGATAAAAAATATTGAAAACGATAGAAAAAAAGAATTTGGTCAGTTGCTCAATGATGTAAAACAAGCCGCTGAAGATAAATATGCTCAGTATAAAGAGCAGTTTGAAAATGCTTCAGATTTGTCAAGTTCAACAGATTTAGATCTTACAGCTCCTAGCGAAGCCATTTCTCTGGGTTCTCGTCATCCTGTGTCTGTAGTGCTCAATAGAATTATCAATATTTTCGAACGTATAGGGTTTACAGTTGCTGAAGAAAGAGAAATAGAAGATGACTGGCACAATTTTACGGCAATGAATACGCCAGAAGATCATCCTGCTAGAGATATGCAAGATACTTTTTATCTCAAGGATTCTACTACAGAGTTGCTTCGTACGCATACATCTTCTGTCCAAGCTCGACTGATGACTGCTCAGAAACCACCGATACGCATAATTGCACCAGGTAGAGTATATAGAAATGAGACGATCTCATCAAGGTCGCATTGTCAGTTTCACCAGGTTGAAGGCCTGTATATAGACAAAGGAGTATCATTTGCAGATATGAAGCAAACCTTACTTTATTTTGCCAGAGAGATGTATGGACCACAGACAGATATCAGGCTCAGACCTTCGTTTTTTCCGTTTACAGAGCCTAGTGCAGAGATGGATGTCTATTGGGGACTAAAAAACGAAGATGATTACCGCATTACCAAGGGTACTGGTTGGCTGGAGATTTTAGGTTGTGGCATGGTAGATCCCAATGTGCTTATAAATTGCGGTATCGACCCCAATGAATACAGTGGCTTTGCTTTTGGTATGGGAATAGAGCGACAAGCCATGTTGCAATACAAAATCACAGATATCAGAAATTTGTTTGAGAATGATGCAAGATTTCTAAAGCAGTTTAGCGGTGTATTTTGATGAAAGATAGCAGAGGTTATTCCATTTTAATGACAATATTGGCTGCTCTACTTTGGAGTAGTGGTGGTTTGTTTATAAAACTGTTGCCTCAGGATGCGTTTACGATTTTATTTTACAGGAGTTTCTACGCAGCGCTTATCTTTTTGCCTTTTTTCGGAAGGAAGCTTTTTGTTTTTAATAAACTATCTATGATTAGTAGTTTGTTTTACGCTCCGTTATTAATTACATTTGTAACTTCAACAAAGCTCACCACCGCAGCCAATGCTATTTTCCTACAATATACAGCTCCAGCATTCGTATTATTATTGGAACCTTATTTTGTCAGAACCAAACTCAAAAAAATCAATATTGTGACCGTAATATTATGTTTTTTGGGCATGGGATTATTTTTTGTAGAGCAGTTTACTACTCCTGACAATTGGTTGGGTATAGGATTAGCCTTACTTGGAGGTGTGATACTGACTGGCTTGCTCATTTCCCAAAAGATGAACCAACCCGAATATCAACCAGGAGCTATTTTCTTGGGTAATATTTTAGTTTGTTTGGTTACTTTACCTTGGTTTATATCCAATCCTTTTCCTACGGGAAGCGAAAATATGTACTTAATGACCCTTGGATTCGGTCAGCTAGGCTTAGGGTTTATTTTCTTTTTATATGGCCAAAAACATCTGCCTGCTATTGAAAGCTCATTGATAGCTATGTTGGAACCTATTTTGAACCCAGTTTGGGTGTTTATTGGTTATGGAGAGTTTCCTGGCTATTGGGCGATAGCTGGCGGACTAGTTATAATTACGGCCTTAATATTCAGATTGTATTGGATAGAGATATACGAAAAGAAACTACTCATTAATCAGCCTTAAGGGCAAATTCTGATTGTGTTCTCAGACTATGTAAATACTGAATCACATAATCATTAAAAATATCTGCCTTTTCTACATTGACCACATGTCCGCATTCTTCTACGATCCATAAAAAAGTGTTTTTTACATTTTTAGTGATTTGTTTTACGGGTTCTAAGAATAGATAATCTTGATCGCCCATCACAAAAAGTACAGGAATTTGAATTCTATTTTCAAATTTTTCAAATAATGATGTCAATTGACCTGTAAGTCTAAACCATCTTAAAAATTCTTTTTGACACAACTTTTTAGCTTCACTGATAAAAAGGTTTCTGGCTTCGGAGTGATTTTTAGATGGCATGATGACAAAAGCAAAAATTTTATACAACCACATATAAGGCAACACATTCTTAAAAACTCTGCCTATACCTACCCAAAATCTGGACTTAAAATTGAATCGGGTAATGGCCCCAACCAATATCATAGAATGCATTCGATCCTGAATCATATCTCCTAACTGTCGTATGATGAGTGTACCGAGCGAAACACCCACAAAATGTGCTTTTTTGATGTTTAGATAATCGATGATTTCTATGATATCATGAGCAATCATTTCAAAAGAGTAATGTCTTTGGTCTTTTTCTATTGGGGCCGTTTTTCCATGTCCTCTCAAGTCGAGTAGTAGCACATTAAATTGGTCTTTAAATGATTTGAGCTGTTTGTACCATACAGCCGAGCTACCACCAGCACCATGAATGAATACTACCCATTCATGGAGATCGCTTTTGAAATATGTTTTGTGATACAGCATAAATCTACCCATTTACAAAGACAAGAACAAGCGAAATACCTACAAGTTTCTAAAAACGTTCACTTATCGCAAAAATATTTAGTGGAGGTAGTTCCTGAAAACAAAAAAGCCCCCAAATGATGGAGGCTTTTTGTTGACCCACAAGGATTCGAACCTTGAAAAACGGTACCAAAAACCGGTGTGTTACCGTTACACCATGGGTCAATTTTTAAAAGACGCCGCAAAGATAAGTGTAGTGAGCAAAAAAACCAATAACTTAACCTGATTTTTTTTATTTTTTTTAACTTTGTGGCAAATTTTATAGGTTTGAGTAAGTGGTCAGATTTGTTTCTGGATAAAAAAAGATTAATAACATTCCTTTTTTTGGTGTTATCTTTGATAATTTCTTCTGGCTGGTTTGCTGAGTTTTTGCATTGGAATGAGCAAAGGACAGGTTTTGTTTTTAATGATCATTTTTTAAATAGTTTCCACCCCTGCAACTTTTCTTTCTTAATTGGTATACTTACGCATGCTGCGATATTTATTTCTTTATTTTTGCTTTTTGACAAGCCCATCAATGTTGCATATTTTCTTTGTGCGGCCATATTGATGATTATTTTTAGAAGTATTACCTTATATTTATTGCCTTTAGAACCTCCGCCTTCCATCATACCATTAAAAGATCCTGTTCTGGAATTCACTTTTTACAAAGGTGAGGTTTTACTTAAAGATTTATTTTTTTCAGGGCATACCGCCAATATTATTTTAATGGCTATGTTAAGTGAATCAAAAACACTCAAGCGAAGTATGGTTTTGATAGCCATTATGGTAGGAAGTTTGTTGCTCATCCAACATGTTCACTTTACTATAGATGTTGTAGCAGCACCTTTTTTCGCCATCATGGTTTACAAACTTAGTATATTTACTGTAAACAAAATCTTTGCTGTAGAAGACTCACACATCAAACGTTGTGCAAATTTAGGAATTGAGTTTGGTTTCAGAAATAAATAAAAATGGCCACTTTTTTGGAAAAGCAGCCATGATTATCTATTGATTAGGTTTGGAATTATTTACCAAATAATTTGCCAAAAATAGACTTCATACCCATACCAGCAACGTCATCTATGATACTGCCATCGCCATCTTTGTCTAAGAAAGATGTCAAAATACTTTGATTGGTTGGTTGTTGATTTACAGTCTGAGTAGCTCCTTTGATAAAGTCTAAAAGACCGCCACTGCTTTGTTGTACTTGTGGTTGCGCTTTAGCTTTACCCAACATGCCTAATACCACTGGGGCTAGCGTTGCCATGAGCTGCATTATTTTAGCTGTATCCAGACCGCTTACTTTAGAGATAGATTCGGCAGCATTTGCTGTTTTATCTCCTAATATATGGTTTAAGATACCTTCTCCATTGGCGGTTTTAGGGTTTGTAGGTGTTTTTTCTCCACCTAAAAATCCAGCTAAATCATCCAGAATGCTTCCATCGTGATCTCTTTCCAATGCATTCATCAATCCAGTTTGCCCTTCAGGGGTGCTTGCATTTTTCATCACACCGTTCAATAAAGTAGCAAAAATTCCATCTACCGCAGTGTTTGCTTGCTGAGAATCACCAATTCCTAACTGTTTACCAACTTGTCCAATGATAATATCCTTCATTGGGCCTTGTAACAAATCATTAATATCCATTTTTTAAAAATTTTGTTTTTCGTAATTGCCAAAATTCGACTCGCAATATTAACAATAAAATGTAAAAAAAATTCATTTTAGATAAGATCCACATAGCATATAAATTTTCGGAACGATATTTGTTTTAATAAATTATAAATAAACCATATATATATGTTGCGTACATTCAAGGTTTCATTGCTGATTTTAATTTTGCATGTCCTGCCTACGGAAATTAGGGCCAATAAAAAATTAACAGAAAATTATATTTTTACTTTTAAAAATATCGCTATTTCTGAAATGAAACGATCTGGTATTCCTGCTAGTATAAAGTTGGCTCAAGGCATTATTGAGTCTGACTTAGGTCGTAGCCCATTAGCTATTGTAGCCAATAATCATTTTGGTATCAAATGCGGAAGCAACTGGTCAGGTGGTACTTATTACAAAGTAGATGACGACAAGGATAGCACAGGTACTTTGATTCATAGCTGTTTTAGATCCTTTGTTGATGCGGAGGAGTCTTATCGTGCACATTCTGAATTCCTGATGAATCCATCAAAATCTTCAAGATATGGATTTTTATTTAAGCTTGGTAGTACGGACTACGAGGGTTGGGCACATGGATTGAAGTATGCAGGATATGCCACCGACCCAACATATCCGGACAAGCTCATCAAAGTTATAGAAAAATATAACCTAAGCCAATATGATGAACATGTAGTAGTAACTCAAGAAAACTTTGATGTGGTAAATGAAAAAGAATCCAATGGTAAAAAAGATAAAATGGAACCACAAATAGTAAAAGCTGATCAGAAGCCTGCTAAAGGTGAAAGACAAGGAAATAAATCAGAACATACCAAAAAGAGTGATCGAAAGGCTACAAATAAACCAACCAATACTAAATATAAGTCAAATGAAATAAATGGATTGGCTATGACCAATGCAAGTGGCCACGAAACAGTTAAAGCTATTGCATCGAGGACAGGTAGTGATGTTTTTGATCTTTTAGAATATAACGAAGGCTTGAGTAGTCCGGATTATGTACCCTATAAAGATGAAATTGTTTTTTTGGAAAAGAAAAAGAAAAATATTGAGGGAGAAACGGTTTTTCATACATTTCGAGAGTACGAAACAATGTACAGCGTTTCTCAGCAATATGGTATCCGATTGGAAAGTTTACTAGCCAAAAATAACCTTAAGCTAGATGATCATCCTCTCAGCGGTGAGCAAATCAGTTTGGTCAGGCAACTTCCTAAAAAAGAAACTCCAAGGCATAAGCAAGTTGAACGTTTTGACGCTTATATAGATTTGGGCGGTTTAAAGTGATAACTATACTATTTTGATACGCTTTTCAATTCGTATATTTGCATTTTTTATAAAGTAATGGAACAAGAACATATAAGTCTAAATAAGTTTATCAGTGATACAGGGCTTTGTTCCAGAAGAGATGCTGATAAGCTAATTGAAGCAGGACGAGTCAAAATTAATGAAACCGTAGCCAGAAAAGGTAATCGTGTAGGTATTAATGATCGTGTTTTTTTGGACGGAAAAGAGATGAAAAAGCATGTTAAACCAATATACATAGCACTCAATAAGCCCATCGGGGTGGTCTGCACAACGGATCAAAGGGAGCCTGACAATATTATAGATTTCTTGTCCCATAGCGAGCGTATCTTTCCTATAGGTAGGCTGGATAAGATGTCTCAAGGATTAATTTTGCTTACGAATGACGGAGATATAGTCAATAAAATACTCCGTGCAGGCAATTATCACGAAAAAGAGTATATCGTAACCGTAGATAAGCCAATAGATAGTTCTTTTTTAAAGACAATGGCAGCAGGTGTTCCGATTTTGGATACAGTCACCAGGCCCTGTAAAGTTACCAAAATAGATAATTTTACATTCAAGATTATCCTTACCCAAGGGCTTAATCGTCAAATCAGAAGAATGTGCGAGTTTCTAGAATATCAAGTGAAAGCATTGACCAGGGTCAGAATTATGGATTTGACGCTTGATGGTATCGCTTATGGCGAATGGCGTTATCTGTCCGAGTCGGAAGTTATTTGGCTCATGGAAAAAGTAAAAGACTCCAGAAAATAAGCTATTTACAAAATATTTTGCCTATTTTGAACAAGGTTAATAAAAAATTAGGCATTTACCCTGAAAAATATATTTTATAAATGGTTGGTTTCACTTATTGGTAAAATAAGATTTTACTGTACATTTGTACTTTCTAAATATTTTAGATATACAGTGAGCAGTATTAGTCTTTGTGATACCTTCCTTGCAGACAAGCAGGTTTAAACCAAGATGATTATTTTCATGCAAAACTAGATTTCGAATACGCTTTTGGCAGAGTATAGCTATTTTTGCTATCCTTAGCGACCCTAGAAGTGTTATGTTCTTTAAAACAAATAAATATTAAATAGATGAAAACCCCATTATTATTCATTTTATTAGTCATTTCTTTTTTCAAAGTATCTGCGCAACAGGATATATTTTTGCTAAAATCTTCAGGAAAAGTAGTTATTGGGGATACGACTCAGATTACCACACCGGGCAATTATAATTTGTATGTGCAAAACGGTATTCTTACAGAGAAGGTAAAGGTATCACTTAAAAGTACTGCCGAATGGTCTGATGACGCTTTTGAAAATTGTCCTGAAATCAGTCAGGTATCGGTATCTATAGCACAAAATAGTCATTTACATGAAATGCCATCTGCCGCATCTTTGGTACAAGATGGATATGAACTGAAAACAATGGATGCCAAACTCCTTCAACAAATAGAGTGGCTTTGGCAACACATGATTCGCCTTGATCAGGAAAATAAGGCCCTAAAAGCACAGCTTGAAAGTTTGAAGCAACTCTCAGATCTCCCAAAAAAATAAATCATGAATTTAAGGAATTTTGCCATGTTGGTGTGTGTACTTTTGACAGTACTTACATCAGTAAAAGGCCAACCCGATACCTTAATTCTAGGGTTTGGTGGCTCTAATATTATAACTACAGCGAGTAGTAGTACGATAACTGGTTCGCAAAACAATACCGTTTCAGAAGTTGGATTTCTTCCCAATGAAAATGCAGCGTCACGTTTTTTGTCTCATGCTACGTTGGGACACAATCACCAGGATATACAGCAGGTGATGACCATGGGTGTAGAAGATTGGATTTCCAATCAACTTACAATACCCAGATCATTTACATTGGAAAGCAGGATCAGACTCTACCACAAAATGGTAAAAGACTCCACTAATAATCTTGGCGCTACCACATCTAGTAGAATGTGGAAATATGCATGGTGGCAATATTTGATGACTTCTAATGACGTATTGAGGCAAAAGGTAGCGCTTGCATTGAGTGAACTGTTGGTGATATCTGAAAATTCATTATTTTCCAATAATGCTTATGCTTTGGGGGTTTATTACGACAGGCTTTTGCAAAATGCTTTTGGAAATTACAGGAATCTGTTGACAGACATCACATATAGTCCGTCTATGGGTATATATCTGACATCTTTAAACAATCCCAAATCTAATCCTGCTACTAATTCGTTTCCTGATGAAAACTATGGCCGAGAAGTGATGCAGCTATTTACAATTGGTACCGTCATGCTTAATAATAATGGTAGTGAAATTTTGGACGCCAATAATGTGCCAGTACCTACATACGATAATGATGATATTGCTGAGTTCGCAAAAATATTTACAGGATTAACATGGGCTGACAGGACTCAATGGAATAGATCTGCAGCTAACGACACGTCATATATCCCAAATATGGTCATGTGGAATACATGGCATGAACCAGGGCCTAAAACTTTGCTAAATGGCTTTGTAGTACCCAACAGGAATCCTGTAGATGGCAATGCAGACATCAATGATGCATTAAATAATTTATTTAACCATCCCAATACACCGCCCTATGTTTCTAGGTTTTTAATACAAAGATTAGTAACATCCAATCCGAGTCCAGCTTATATTGAAAGAGTAGCCAATGTTTTTATCAATAATGGTCAAGGCGTAAGAGGTGATTTGGCAGCGGTGATAAGAGCCATCCTTTTAGATTTCGAAGCCACAGATTGCAGCAAAGGAGATGATGTTAATTTTGGTATGCTTAGGGAGCCTTTTGTAAGATATGTACAGTTCAATAAAGCCTTTAACGTATCTACCTTGAGTGGTAACTATAGAAACGATATGAATAATATCTATTTGGCCACAGGTCAAAGACCTTTAGCTTCTCCTACCGTGTTTAATTTCTTTCAACAGGATTATCAACCGATAGGTCCTATCACTGATGCAAATTTAGTAGCACCAGAGTTTCAAATCACTGATGCACAAACTATGGTAGGTTATGTCAATAGTTTATATAGATGGCTGTTTAATAATGACGTTGCTGATGAGTATGATTTATTTACCAATGAAGTAGATGCACATTATGCAGACGAAATCTCTACTGTAGATTATTCAGGTGATTTTATAAACACAACTGATGATAGAATCCATATTTTGCTAGATAAATTTAATTTGTGGCTTGCTCATGGAAGGCTGTCGGCTACCAGTTTGAAAACCATTTCGGACGTCATCAAACAATTTCCTTCAGTTTCCAATACAGAAAAAACAGATCGAATAAAACTCGCTATTTACCTGATCATGACTTCACCAGATTACCAAATAAACAGATAACATCATGGCAAAAAGAAATATAAATAGGAGACAATTTTTGGGTGAAGCCAGTTGTTCGGCAGTTGGATCTATGGCTTTTCTTTCTTCGGTATTAAACTTAGGGGCTATCAATACATTGGCCGTAAGACCTCATGTTTTGGATAATCCGGGAGACTATAAAGCTATGGTATGTATCCTTTTGTCTGGTGGATGTGATACGCATAATTTATTGGTACCTACAGAAACCAGTCAGTACAATGCCTATGCTGCTACCCGCGGAGCTTTGGCCCTTCAAAGGAATAGCACGCCCGCACAGTTATTGGATTTAAATTTTAATAATGCGGGCAATACTTATGCAATTCACGGAGGGATGACCCGAGCTAGAGATATGTTTAATGCTGGAGATTTATCTTTTATTTCCAATATTGGCACCCTGATAGAGCCAATTGCTAATAGTACGGAGTATAATTCTGGCACGAAAAAACTACCTCTAGGTCTTTATTCGCATTCCGATCAGGTCATGCAGTGGCAAACATCGGTGCCTCAGAGTAGGTCTGCTGTAGGAATAGCAGGCAGAATCGCGGATTTACTACAGGATATGAATTCCATACCAGAAATATCGCTCAATATATCATTAGCTGGAAAGAATAGGTTTCAGTCCGGAAATATGTATAACGAATATTCGATTTCAAACAGTACAACAGCTTCAAACATTGGTTTTACACCATTCTCATCAAGTTTTGGCGACTCAGGTTTCAGAACCATGATTAGAAATAATGCTGTAAACAATATGATGGAGCAGCAGTATTCCAATATTTTTCATAAAACACTAGGTGGATTAGGAAAATCTTCCAATGCTGCCATGGAAAAATTCAGAATAGCGCTTCAAAATGTGGTACCTTTGACTACTCCTTTTTCTACTTCAACCTTATCTCAGAATATGAAAAAGATAGCAGAGTTGATGAGTGTAAAAAGTTTTTTGGGTGCCAAGAGACAAATATTTTATGTGAGTTATGGCGGTTGGGATCACCACGACAATGTGTTGGGCAGTCAAGCCACTATGTTGCCGATCCTGAGCAATGCTATGGCCGAGTTTAATGATGCCATGACAGAGATAGGACTAAAAGACAAGGTAGTGACTTTTACCATTTCCGATTTTGCACGTACGCTCACATCCAATGGTGCTGGTTCAGATCACGCTTGGGGAGGAAATCAGATGATCATGGGCGGACCTATACAGGGTGGTCAGGTTTTTGGTACCTACCCTTCATTAGCATTGACCAATAATCCATATAATCTATCTTCAAGAGGTCGTATATTACCTACTACATCGGTGGATGAGTTTTATGCAGAACTGGCACTATGGTATGGTGTCTCGCCCAATGATTTGGATTATATCTTACCTAATTTGTGTAATTTTTATTCAACATCATGCCCAGCACCACTACCTTCCAATTATATGCCAATAGGAATGTTTTCTTAATATAAGCCCAAAAGACATCCAATGAAAAATATAGTTTTAATAGTTGTTTTATATTTGGTGGCTGTGACCACCTACGGACAAACATGTGTCGGCGAACCGGGCAGGGTGAAATGGGAAATGTGGAGAGGTCTTTTCGCTGATAATTTTTCTGAACTTACGGCACTAGAGTATTTCCCAAAGAGACCGGATATCACTCAAACCATATATAGTCTCAATGCACCCAATAATTTTGATGAGAATTTTGGGGCTAAAATTTCTGGTTTTATAAAAGTGCCAGTTTCGGATAGCGTTTCTTTCAATATCACAGGAAACTCTAAGGTTGAGTTTTATCTAAGTCCTACTCAGCAACCGGCTCAGATGGTGTTGCGAGCATCTATTAGTAGTTCGACCAATGAATATGAACATACCAAATTTACTTCACAAACCACTCAAAAATTCTGGCTTGTGCAGGGTCAGTATTATTATTTTGAAATTAGATATGTGGAAAGTACTAGTACAGATCATTGCAAGCTTTTTTGGAAGAATAGTTTTGTATCGCCCATAAATTGGAATATCATCACAGCGGCGTATATAAATGATGTAGGATGTAAACCAGCAACATGCCCCGCTAGAGGCACACCTTGTAATGATAATAATCCAAATACGACCCAAGATCAAGCTGACGGACATTGCAATTGTATAGGTAAGCCCGTAAATCCAGATAATTGTATAGGGGCGAGAAACTCAATAAAAAGATATAGGTTTGACAATCGTGTAGGTAGTACTTTGACTGATTTGTATAGTGACCCTAATTTCCCCGCTATGGCAGCTACTAGCATGCAATTACCCATTGTAGGGATCAAATCCGAAACACTGGTTAATTCAGGAAATCTAATTCAAGGTTATTTAACAGTACCTGTTTCTGGAAACTATAAGTTTAATGTGACAGGTGATGACCAAACCAAAATTTTCATCAGCTCGGATAGTAATCCTGCCAATAAAAACACTAATACTGCTACGGTCACAGCTTGGACCAATACAACCGAGCATAGTAAATATGTAACACAGTCCACAGGAAATATTTTTTTAAATGCGGGACAATTTTATTACATTGAGCTAAACCATAAGCAAGGAACTGGCGGCTCTCATTTTGGTATGTTTTGGCAGACGCCATTTACGGAACCCAATGTATGGAAGCGGATACCTTCATTTTATTTATATGATTACTCGTGTACATTAGCTTGTGTGACACAAGGCACACTTTGTGATGACGGCAATCCATTTACCAATAATGATGCTTTTGACAATGACTGTAATTGTGTTGGTACTCCTTGTAGTGGTCCTGATTGTAATAGTCCGTTGGCAAATTATATCCCATATGAAAAGTGTGGACTTACCGATCAGCTTGATAATAATCCATCTAATAATTGGCTTTCGTGTCAAGTATCTTCGCACCCTATTCCAGCTTTAGCTTTACCTGCAAGTCATTGGATCAAATATGATTTGGGAGCAAGACATCAGTTATTGACATCACAGATATGGAACTATAATGTGCAAGGACAAACAGCCAACGGATTTCAAAATGTTAGAATAGATTATTCTGAAAACAACACTACTTGGACACATTTGGGTACTTATAATTGGCCACTCGCGACGGGTGATTCTGGCTACGGTGGTTTCATAGGTCCTGATTTTGGGAGTATTCATGCCAGATATATTGTCGTTACGTCTTTGGATGGTGTGGCCACATGTAGAGGTTTGGGCAAGGTAGCTTTCAAAGCTGTATTTTGTCCTGTCTCTGGTACGGCGTGCGACGACAACAATCATTTGACCATAAACGATATTTTTGATGGGGCATGTGAGTGTAAAGGCCAGAGTATTGTAGATAATGAATGTGATGTGCCTACTTTAACTTTGGGTAATGTTACTTTAAATACGGAAGTGTACTCAGCTATAAATTATGTAACCTCTATAAGCCAAATCAATACAGAACATACAGTAGGAATGGTGGCAGGTAAGGCGATAGAATTGAATCCGGGATTTAAGACTACAGGAGATGTGGTTTTTGTAGCTACCATAGATCCTTGTAATGCGAATAGGCCGGAATTACCTATCAGAAAAGTCAATGATATAGCCAAGATCAATAAGGAAACAGAATCTCTGACTATTGTACCAGTAGAAGGCACAGATTTGGTAGACATACACTATGTCATCACTAAGCCAGGGATGATCAATCTTCATGTGGTGGACAAAAATCAAAAATATAGTTTAGTAAATTACGAACACCTAAATCAGGGTCATTTCGTAAAAAGATTAAGGACAAAAAAACTTACTGATGCTTCGCCTTTGGTAACACTTATTACGACCGAAAACTCCTTAAGGGACAGATTAAAACCAGTCAGTAAGGAGTAGCAAAAATGTTTCAGTAGTTATCAACAGAACTAAACACTAATTCATAAATAGTGTTATTAGTGGTCTTATCTACTATAACATTTTGTATTGAAGTCATTAATTCAATTTACGGACATTGGGTTGTATTGCCCACAAGCTAATATTTACATCGACCCTTGGCGTCCTGTCAAAAATGCATTGATTACCCACGCACATTCTGATCATGCGAGATCTGGGCATCAATATTATTTGAGTACTAAGGACAGTATACCTATATTGAAGTATCGTTTGGGTTCTTTTATAAATATTCAAGGTTTAGCGTACAATGAAAAGACCCAAATAAATGGTGTTACGATCTCTTTTCATCCTGCAGGTCATATCATTGGCTCAGC
>CAZGMB010000072.1:0-26267 GCA_964526715.1 uncultured Aureispira sp.
TAGCGATTGTTAACACTTTTAGTCCCAAACTTCTGATACATTACTTTAACGTTACACCGCATTAAAAAAATGGAAGAACAAATAAAATGTGAAATAATCAAAAGCCAAATTACTCTTCTTGATAGATTTTATAGAGTAATAGGCGATGGGTACAATCCTGCAAATATATCTTTTAGCTATAACCTCAAATCAAAAATAGAACCTGAGTCAATTTTTATCAATAAATCACATAATGATATTGGCGAACCATGGTACTATCAACAAAATATATTACCTAGCAAAGAGGTTGTCATAAATTTAAGCCATAGACTAAAAGAACTATTGGAATGGAATATGAAACATGTCGTTGGATTTGAGCAAATCCTAAAATCAGAATATAGGATGGCAGAGTTTAGCGAAATATATCAAGTTATTTATGAACAAATTATCGACCTAACTTCAGGATGGAATTCAGAATCAACGCAATTTTTAATAGACACAAAAGACGGATCTTACAGAAAATTTTTATTCATTAGCGAAACAAGTAAATCTATGGTTTTTGAATTTGGTAATTATATACACTAGCCACATCTATTTTGCAGCAATCAAATAAAATATTACTAACCCAAAATCTTTCAAGGTTTCTTCAAAATCAAGGTTATGATAGTGATTTGAATAAATTTAAAATCATTCTCAAAATTGATAAATCTGACATGAAAGAACTCTCAAGTAATTTGGAGCAAATTATAAATTTTTGGGTTTTGCCAAAACATTTAAATCAAATTCTTTGGTACCAAAGTGCTTTTGCAATTTTAGTTAGTGCTCATAATGAAATTCCAATTTGGATAGGCGTTGAAGTGTTTGGAGAAAAAATTCATTTGACAATTTGTAAAAGATTTAGGAAACTTAAAGTTGTAGAACAATGGCACCAAAATAATGAAACGCTTCCTTTTATAAAAAGTAAAGAACTAACATCAACAAGTATATTTAAGGAATATAGATTTGCATATCCTGCAGGAATGTATGAAAATCAACAAATCCAATGTGAAGAATTAGAAGAAATAGTTAACGTTCTAAATTTAGGTAAACCAGATTATAATAAAATTCAAGAACTAATTTGGCAGAACACAGATAATCCCATGGCTGATATCTTAAAAATAAATTCTAAGGATAAAGATGGCGAATTTATTCTTATAGACTTATGGAACTGTCATCAAATTAATGTTATGAATTGCTATTTTAAAACAAATGGTGCGAACAGCGAATTCGTTTATCGAAGCTTATATAGATGGAATCATAGGCTATGGCAAGGTTTAGGTCCAACTGTAGAAGAAATTGTAAAAATTGAAGAACAAAAATTTGTGATGGGAAGGAATATTCTTAACTTTGAAACATAAAACGCAGTGTAACAACGGCTATGATGATAGTTTGGCTATCGCCAAAACCATCACATAGCCTAGCCGTTAGCACCAGTTTTAACAATATCTTACTCACAGAATGAACTTCGAAGATTTTGAATTTAATGGTGATTGGGAATATAAGATAACTCTTCCGAAACTAGCTGGCTTTCAGCGGAGAAATGGAGCTTACACTTCATTGTCTTCAATTGAACTAAGTTCTGCATTATTTACTATTGAATTTGAAGATGACTTATCTGAAAACACTGATCCTTATCCAGAACAATTAAACACACTCAAATATATTTTTGAAAACCAAGAAAGTATTGAGAATTCAATAATTGACAGAACTGTTACTGAACTGCCAGAAATTCTAAAGAATTATGGCCTTTACAATGAAGAAGAATACCAATATATAAGTCGTGAAAAAGTCAAATCAATAATTGGATTCAGCTCGATTCTTATTAAGATTATTTCGAAAGATAATTTTGCATATTTCGACATTTCTGGCGGTTGCAATTGGGATGAAGAGCATGGACTAAACGTTCTTTTTCACAAAGACAGAGTTGTATCATTTAGTGGTATTGACGGCAGTTCAACATATGAGGCAGAAAAGGACGGAGGAAAGAATGAAAATGAATATCAATCTCCAAAACCACAAAAATACCTACCTAATCAAAAGTATAATAAACTTAAGCCTAGTCAGAAATACGCTAATGAGACCTTTGAAATAGATTTAATTTCAAAAAAATACAATATTGAATTTATATCGGAAGTTGAAAGCGGAGAAATAGATGTTAATGGTAATTGGAAAAGTCAAGATAAATCATTCTTAGAAGCTGCTTGTTGGTATAAAAATAATGAACTTGTAAAGTATCTATTAGGCAAGAAAGCTGAGATAAGGTATGCATTGCACCAATGTGCAGGTTATGGAAATAATCCAGAAGCAATGGAATTGCTATTGGAGCAAGGTGCTGATATTAATTTCCCACATGGTAATGGAAATACTATCCTTTTTGAAGTTGTAAGTTCAATGGAAAGTATTTACAGAGCTAATGACTACTACCAAGAAATAAATAGATTAGACTTAATAACTGATGCAAACATTAAAAGATTTCACGAATTGAAGGAACAAGTTCAAGATTTAATTTTAAAAGGAGCAGACCCAAACTTAAAAAACAACTATGGACATTCTTGTTTTGACATTATGAGAAATTCAAAGGAAGATAGTAGAAAAGAAGTAAATGACTTTTTGACAAAATGTTTAGAAAATCGAAAAAGTAACCCAAACAATAATAATCAATGGTGGAAATTCTGGCAATGACAGTAAACAAAACTGGTGCTAACAGGCGTTTGGTAAAAAAAGCGGGTTTAGTGCTTAAATGAAGCTTTGTTCTTCGTAACAAGTTCAGTGCTGGCAGACAGTTTTGTGCTCCGAAATCCGCCACTGCGCTAAGCGCCAAAACGTATGGCTCGTGAGTAGTAAGAAAACCACTGCCAAAGTAAAAAACATCAAATCATTATGAGCAATTGAAACTGAAAAGTGCTTTTAATAAACAGAAGTAGCTATGATAGTTAAGGCGGATAAAAAATGACTTAAAACATGGATCAAAATAATTCAAAGCCATCTAAAAATCCATCGGTAATGCTTATCTTTGTGATTGGAGACCAGAGATATAGAGTCTTGAAGGAGTAAATGGAGTTACCAAAATATCAAATAAGTACTAACGAAGATCAAACCGTTTTCAAGTTTGTAAGTGATGGCCCGAATGGCAAAATCACTAAAATTGTACTATATCAACCTATGAACGAACCTGATTTATACAATCTTGCTTTAGGAGATTTGGATTCTAAAACAGGAGAAATAGATTTTGACATTAGGACAAACAACGGAGATAGAGACATGATTTTAGCAACAATTACTGAAACAGTTTATGCTTTTTTATACAGTAGGCCAACTTGCTCAATACATTTTAAGGGAAGCGACTCTGTAAGGACAAGATTATATCAAATGGCCATTTCTAATTATTTTGATAAACTTTCAGAAGATTTTGAGATTCAAGGGAAACTTAAAAATGAACTATTGCGTTTTAAAAATGGAGTTAATTTTGATGCATTTATCATTCAATTAAATAATAAATAAATGAAAGTAGCGGAACTTGCAAAAAGAGATTTCAAAAGAAATCCATTAATGGTAGTTGACAAAAGTTTAGATAAATTTAAGGATCATAAAATTCCTCAAATCAAGATCGATTCAGCAAATGAAATCTCGAAAATGGAAAGCTATAAATCTTTAAGGAAAGAAAGAATCACGAAGCCATAACACAGTATTGAACGACATTTTTGCTATCGCAAAAAACGTCGTCAATACAAACCGTTATAAGCCATTTTAAAGCGACAAAAACGAGAGATTTGACCTAAATATTTTGTAAATTTGAATTGCAATTAAGACTTAAAAAATATGTTCAACACAATAGAAATAGACAGAAGTAATCTGACAATAATGGGAGTTAAGTTTTCGGACTTAAAAACCTTAGAAAGCACCGCAAATGCCTTGGGGAGTAATATGTTTGAAGGATTTAAACCTACACCAAAAGGTATTGAAATTATAAGAGACTATGTGATAGGAAAAATATCTCTAACAGAACTTGTAGCGTTTGCCAAACAAAAAGCCTATGTCTAATTCCTACAAATACATAGACCCTGACTTTACCTACACTGACCCCAAAACAGGACTTCTTAGAAATTTACAGGACATAACTGACCCCGATGTATTGCTTTTCGTTGAAAGCGGTGCAGTAACAAAACGGCTACAAGAACTTTACGAAAACCCGATAAAAATCAAGGGTATTGACACCCTTTTTGAAATTCACAGACATCTATTTCAAGACATTTACGTTTGGGCAGGTAAAAAGCGAACAGTTGAAATTAGCAAAGACGGTAAGCAGTTCTTCCCTACTTCGCATTTTGACAACGCTTTCAGATACATTGACCAATTAATTATTGAGTTCAAGAAAATTCCGAAAGACAACAAAAAACTATTAGCAGAGAATTTGGCTGAAATTTTAGATAACGTCAATTATTTACATCCATTCAGAGAAGGAAACGGACGAACACAAAGAGAGTTTTTAAGACTGTTGGCGTTAGAAAAAGGTTTGACATTAAACCTTAACCCGCCAGACAACAAAAGTGTTTACGAACGATATATGAAAGGAACAATTGAAAGTGACGTGAAGACATTGAAAGAATTGATTTTTGAACTAATTGACACGAGTGACAAATAGAAAAACGGCTTATAACACGGGTTTTGCGTCTGGCGGGGTGACGTGCAAACTTGGAACTTTGTGCCTTCTATGTACGTTTGTAGGTAGGGCAGCCGTAGTGCTACTAAGCCCGCCCGAACGCAAAGCTCTGGCACGTTCTACTCAATTATAAGAACTAAATGGAAAGAATAAAAATAATTAAAGAGAAGTTAACCCGATCGCCGAAATATGCTATCTAGACCTACATTGACCCAGCCAAACTCGGAGACGATGGTCGAAGTTTTTAACTTCGATCCTATATTTTTACCCCGTTGGATATTATCCTACGGGGTAAAGAATCCTACTAAAGCAGGACAGGTTTTGCAAATCGTCACCACAAATGCCAAGAAAAATAAAATAAAATGTAGCATCAATTAGTTTTGTGCTACTTTCGGTCACAGATCGGCATGATATCGCATCGCAGTTGCATTACTTGTGCAGCTTTAGCAGTACTTTGACGATTGGAGATCATGTACGTTCAGCCTCTCGATTTTCTATTGCTGGTAAAAGCAAACTCTTTTACTTCTTCATTCCATTGGGTGCCCAAAAGAGATCTTTCCCAGCTATGTCTTCCCACTTATAAAACTGAAATGTACCATCTGTACTCATGGCCACAAAAAGCCCATTTTTAAATGGGTCATTAATGGCTACATTTGTAATGTCGCTTCCATCACTTTCGTCTGTACTGGTTTTGATAACCTTGATCAAGGGATGATCATGTTTATTAGCTTTGGTGCCTTCGCGTGGGAAAATATGAAATTGATTGGCTTGTTGGTCGGAAAGTAGGATATATCCTGTACCGTCATTGGCCTTATAAATAGAGAGTCCTTCATGATCTTCTGCAACACCTGAGGTAGCAAAAAGTGCTAATTCTGCATTGGTGCTATCCGGATGAGCATAATATTTTCTTACACCCACTCCTTCGTCAGAACAATATACATAACCCAATTCATTATCTACCACAATGGATTCTATCTCTTTTTTGCCGCTGTACTTTCCAAACTTTCTCACCAAAGTACCATTAACAATGCCATTACTGTCGGCAGCCAATCTGTATTGGTACAAATACCCTTCTTTTGGCCCCGTTTTTCTACCTACTATAGCATAGATCAATTGTGTAATTAGATCTTTGTACAATGCGATACCCATAGGCGCTTGGAGAGTGTCATCTTCAAACACAGGTATTCCTCCATTGTCTATTAGCTTCATTTCTGGTAATGCCACCACTCTGATACTATTGGTATTTCTTTCTGTACATACTGCAATATCTGTCTTTGTTCCGAGCATATCAAGACCGTACGCTATGTCTACATTGTTAGGCCGTTTTAATGGGATAGTTTTAGTAGTATCAATTTTCCCATTCATATCGAAAACATACAATCCTCCTGCGCCAGAGTCACCACCCTTGTCTGTACCTATGATCAGACTTAAAGATGGGTCTGTGGGATGTATCCATATGGCAGGATCGTCACTATCTGCATTTACTTTTTCGGTAGTGATCACAGGTTTTAGGATTGAAGTAGTTTGCACCTTTGACTTACAAGCAAACAATGAAATCAAAACTAATACAAACCATAAAATTCTTTTGAAAATCATAAGTATTAGATATTTTTAAAAAGCAAAGGTGGACAATGATTGCATAGTTTGAATAAATTTGAATGTTAAATTAATATTAATTATTTGATTTACAAATGATTACATAGAATTAACGTGAAATTAATACTCGCTTAATGTAGTAGGTCTATCATTGCGGCTTAATCTAAAAACAAAATTTATGTCAAAGTTTTTACATGTATTAGTTGTGATGATTATGTTTGTATCATCCATTATCGCTCAAAACGGAAACATTCAGGGGAAAATCACTGATGATCTTGGGTTGGTGATGCCTGGAGCAACTATTTTTTTAATTTCATTAGAAACTCAAGGTACCATCGCCGACAATGCAGGTAAATTTAATTTCTCGTCCATTCCAGCAGGAAACTACACACTTTCTGTAAGTTACCTGGGATATGAAGACAAATCTATGGAAGTTACGGTGGAAAATGGAAAGACAACTACCATCACTATTGCTATATCTGAAGCGTCCATCCTGGGCAATGAAGTCATCATCTTAGGTGACAGGCTCAGAGGTCAGGCAAAAGCGCTTAGCCAGCAAAAAAATAATGCTAATATTACTAATATCGTAGCGGCAGACCAGATAGGTAAGTTTCCTGATGCCAACATCGGTGATGCCATGAAGAGAATACCGGGTATCACCATGCAAAATGATCAAGGTGAAGCCAGAAATATTATCATCAGAGGTATGGCACCACAACTTAATTCTGTAATGATCAACGGTGAAAGAGTACCATCAGCTGAAGGAGACAACAGAAACGTACAAATGGACTTAATCCCTGCCGATATGGTTCAAGCTATAGAAGTAAATAAGGCCGTCCTACCTAACATGGATGCCGACGCTATCGGAGGATCTGTAAATTTGGTCACCAGAAAAGCACCTAGCAGTGTAAGGCTATCAGGTACTTTGGGTTCAGGGTTAAACTTCCTTTCCAATAAACCAATATGGAATGGATCACTTATTTTGGGTAATAGAATGCTCAATGATAAATTGGGTGTGATATTATCTGCGTCTTACAACAACCATACTTTCGGATCTGATAACTTCGAAGGAGTATGGGCAGAAACTACTGTACCAGGATATCCTGCAGTGTTGTCTGGATTTGACCTTAGAAAGTATGATGTTCAGAGAGTCAGGAGAAGTGCTTCACTGGCTTTAGATTATGAGCTAGCTAAAGGCCATAACATCTACTTTAATTCTATGTACAACTGGAGGGATGACTGGGAAAATAGATACAGACTTAGAGTAGATAGATTGAATATACCGATCACCACCGGTAAATTCACCAAATTATCGGATGGGGTACTCGAGTTGCAAGGCCGTGTAGCAATCCAAACTAAAGGTGGTATAGACAATGACAGAAATAAAGGTACTCGCTTGGAAGACCAAAGAGTGACCAATTACAGCCTTTCAGGAGATCACCTTTTCAACAAACTAAAAATGACTTGGTCTGGTACTTATGCAACCGCAGAAGAAGGCAGACCAAATGAAAGATATATCACGCACAGAAGCAATAAAACGGTCATCGTAGATACCAAAGATCCTGCTAAATATTTGGTGACACTTAAAAATGCTGCAGATATCAATACTTTGTCCCTGAATGAAATATATGAATCTAATAACAATACTAATGAACAAGATATCAATGGTCGCTTAGATTTCGAATTGCCTTTTGCTGCTAATAAAGGTAAACTTCAGTTTGGTGGAAGATATCGAGGCAAAGACAAGGAAAGAATCAACACGTATGATATTTATGAACCTATTAATAATTTAGGCACCAATGGCAATACTTTTGGTGATCTGCCGAATGCTGCTCAAAATGAAAGAACATTTTTAAATGGTGAAAAATATGTTCCTGGCAACTTTATTACCAAAGAATATTTAGGTGGCTTGGATTTTGGAAATGCAGCTAAGTTCGAAAAAGAAGATGCTGTAGCAGAATACATCACCAGTAACTACACCGCCAAAGAAAATATCACTGGTGGATATGTGATGGCTGATTACAAAATTTCTGATAAGTTATTAGCTATAGTTGGTGCCAGAATCGAAAACACATCGATCAAGTACAGCGGTTTTGAATTTGACGAAGATAATGAAGTAGCTAAACCTACAGCTGAAATCTCTCAAAATTATACCAACTTTCTTCCCGGTGCGCACCTGAAATACAATTTTACAGACAATTCTATTTTACGATTTGCTTGGACCAATACCGTAGCTAGACCCAACTATTTTGATTTAGTGCCTTTTGTCAATTTTAGTCCGGATAATATGACTGTTGTAAGAGGAAACTCAGAACTAAAAGCAACCACTTCTATGAATTTTGATGTCATGTTTGAAAACTACTTTAAGTCTATCGGTTTGATCTCTGCGGGCGGTTTTTATAAAGATATAAGTAACTTTATATACAATCGTACTGACCTCAATGTCAATGATCCGAAGTTTGGCCAGTTAGTTTCACTTTCACAGCCCCAAAATGGTGGTACAGCCGATGTTTATGGGTTTGAAGTGGCATTGCAAAGACAATTGGATTTTTTACCAGGTGCACTTAAAGGATTAGGAGTTTATCTCAATTATACCTTTACAGAATCTAGTACGAGAGGAATACAAGAAAGAGAAAATGAAAACCTTAGCCTTACAGGTACAGCCAAAAATATGCTCAATGCATCTCTTTCTTACGAGAATAAAAAATTAGTAGTTCGTACTTCTCTTAATTTTGCCAGTGATTATATTGATGTAGTAGGTGGGTCAAGTTTCAGCGATATTTATTACGACAAACAGACTTTTGTTGATGTCAATGCTTCTTATGCATTCACTCCGAAGTGGAGATTTTATGTAGAAGCCAATAACCTTACCAATCAACCACTGAGATACTATCAAGGTATTTCTGAAAGAACCTTTCAGGAAGAATACTACAATGTACGTATCAATGCAGGTATAAAATTTGACTTCTTCGGAAAATAGATTTCAGTAAAACTAATGTGGTAAACCTGGCTATCAATGATGATGGCCAGGTTTTTTTAAAAATATTTTTAAGCAATGTAGTCTTGGTATGCAAACACTTAACATGGGCCAAAATAATTCAGCTAGGATACAGGATTAAAAAAGTAAATTTCCATCACTTTTACGAACTTTAATATCCAAAATATAGTTGTAAATATTTAATCAAAAAATATGGAGTCGAAAATTCTTAACAAAAAACTTGAATTAATTCAATGGCTCTCGACATTGGAAGATAAAGTAGTTATTGAAAAATTGATTAAATTTAAAAAAGAAGAAAATAAAGATTGGTGGGATTCTATATCAGAAAAAGAAAAATCATCTGTCGAACAAGGGTTGAATGATATTGAAGAGAATAATTTAGCTCCCCATGTAACTGCAAGAAAAATTTATGAAAAGTGGTTATAAATTGCTTTGGACCGCCAATGCATTAAAAGAATTGTCCGATACATTTAAATATTTAGAAACAAACTTCAGTTCAAAGGAACTTAATCAGCTGGCAAACAAAATAGAAAATATATCAGAACTTATATCTAAAAATCCAAATCTTTTCCCAATTTCTAAGAAAAAAAATGTACATAGGGTAGTAATTCTTAAGTATAATACCATGTATTACAGTATTAAAAATGAAAATATTATAATTCTATCTTTTTTCTCTAATCGCCAATCACCTAAAAGAAATAAACTTTCGTAAAATGAAGTCAAATAGATTAAATCCAAAGTTCTTAAAAAAATTGTCAATACGTCATACTTTCACCATGAGACATATCTTTTGTTTATGGTGTATCTTGTTTGTGGGACACTTATCAGCTCAATTAAAGTTGGCAGCTAAACTACAAACACCCCAAAATTTCATATCCGATACTATCGTCTCTCCACCATCTCCACTGTGGACTCAGGTACTTTTCGTTGGTGGACACGATTTGGTGCAAACCAATAGTACCTACAAAAATCCCAAAGGACGGGCCATAGCTAAAGAAGGAAACGATTTTATCGGTTTTACGGCAGACTCTTCTGGTCAATCCTTAGGATGGATAAGTATTAATCATGAACTCAACTACAAAGATGATCGTCTCGGTGATGGTGGCGGTATGACGGCATTCAGGGTCAAAAGACTGGCAGATGGCAGCCTGGAAGTCATGGACCAAAACCTAAATGACGGCAGAAAAGGTAAATTTTTTAATGTGGATTTTGTCAATACGGTAGGCGAAACAGGTATGAATTGTAGTGGTATTCGATCACCCAATGGTCGTATATGGACCGCCGAAGAATGGTTTAAAACAGACAATACATCGATATTTAATGGCGAACCCAATGAAAGAGCATATCCCATAGAAATAGCTGGCATCACCATAGGTCAGGGCGTCAGAGATACACAGGACTTCATTATCAAATCAGATATTAAGCCTTGGAATGGTAAAACGATTAAAAAATACCAGAATTTCAACTGGTATGTGGAGATTGACCCTAAACAGGCCGTAGCCATCAGAAAACAATACAATTGGGGCCGAGCCGGATGGGAAGGCGGTGCCATTTCCAATGATCTCAAAACTGTTTATTTTGGCAATGATGAGGCCCCAACAGCTTTCTTCAAATTTGAAGCCAAGACGGCCAATCAATATCACGACGGCGATCTATATTTTTACAAACACGATCATCCACAAAAGTGGATTAAAATACCCTACGACACCGAAGTTTATCTCCAAAGTGTCAATGATTATGCCATATCTCAAGGCGCCACGATGTTTCTCCGCAACGAATGGGTAGCTGTAGATCCAAAAACGGATATGGTATACTGGACAGAAACTGGAAGAGATGACGGCGGCAAATCTTTTGACAGAGGTATAAAGACAGGAGGCAAGCCACATCCACATCATTATAAATTAGCCAAAGAACAAAACCTTTCGTCAGCAAATGATCCTGCATATCTTGATCCCTATGGACGAGTATGGTACTATGATCCAAAAACATTGGAAACTGGAGTTGCCGTATCAGGAGGACCTTGGCCGGTGGCCGGAGATAACAGCTACCCAGAACATCATTTGTCCAATCCTGATGGCCTGACCACCATAGTCATAGATGGGCACACTTTTTTGGTCATTTGCGAAGACCTCAATGGAATATCACACAATCGTGTACCTCCTGGAGTGACAGAAAAAACGTGCGAAGTTTATCTTTTAGACATCCGAAAAGCAAAAAATGCTACCGCCAAAGATTTGATCAAAATATCCATGGTACCTCGTGGTGCTGAAGTCACCGGTGCTTGTGTGACACCGGACCAAAAGTCCATCCTGCTCAATGCACAGCATCCGGAATATACCAATCCATTTCCATACAATCATTCGATCACTTATGCCATTCATGGTTTGGATTTATTGAAGGTGGTGGAGTGATATTCTTAATAACCTTTATCAAAAAAAATGTGCCATCCAATGCCAAAATAAAAAGAGTAGCTTGCATTAAGTTAAGCAAGTTACTCTTTTTATATAGCTGTATTCATTCCTGTCCCCCACCCAAAACCTTATATAAATTAGTTACACTCAACTTTTGCAATTTGGTCAAATTTTGTAAATCAACTTTGGCTTGTAACAAGTTTTGTTGTGCAATGAGTACTTCCAGATAATCGGCCCGATTGGTTTGAAACAACAATTCAGCATTTTCAATGGCTTGTTCAAGTGTTTTTACTTCCTTTTGTTTTAAATCAGCAATTTCCTTTAAATTTTCAAAGTTTTTTAGTTCGTTGTGTACTTCTGTAAAAGCAGATATAATGGTTTGGTGATAATTATTAAGCGCAGTCATTTGAACAGCACTAGCTGTTTTGAAATCTGCTTGCAAGGCTTTGCGATTGAAAACAGGTGCAGTCAGTCCACCCAAAATACTGTAAGCAGCAGAAGGCCAAGTAAAAAAAAGCGGTACTGAAAAACCATTAGAGCCGAAACCAGCATTGATATTCAAGTTAGGATAAAATGCTTTTTTGGCCATCTTGGTATCAATTCTGGTTCCCACAAGTTCTTGTTCTGCCATTTTTATATCTGGTCTGTTATTGAGTAATTGAGAAGGTACACCGCTTTGATAAACTATTGATGATGTTTCAAAAAGTGCATTTTTATTGCGATCTATAGCTTGCGGATATCGAGCCAGCAGAAGATTTATCATGCTTTCGTATTCCACAATAGCCTGATTGATTTGTGTGGCATCGGCCTTAGCATTCAGGATTTGCGCTTCAAATTGCTTTACGGCAAGTTCATTACTTCTTCCTGCTTCCTTTAGTTGTCGCACTATCTCAAGTGAATTTTCCTGAATAACTATGTTCTGCTTGATGATGTCTAATTGATTATCTAATGCTACTAATTCGTAATAAACATTTGCAATAGCCGAAACCAAATTGGTTTGTACCCAGTTTTTTCCTTCAAAAGTAGAAAAGAATCGAGCCCGAGCTGCTTTATTTTGGTCTTTTAGTTTTCCATAAATATCTACTTCCCAATTGGCCATCAAGCCTAAATAATAATTGGGTAAATGGCGAGAAAAAAAAGGACCACCTTCCGTCATCTCTGTTGTCCTGTTACCTGCCCATTCCTGTGTATAATCACCATACTTATATATAGCCGCGCTTGCTCCAGCATCAACTGTAGGAAGTAACATACCCTTGGCTCGCAATTGATTAGCTTTGGCTATTTCTATGTTTTGAAAAGCGTTTTGTAAATCAATGTTTCTTTCGAGTCCTTCCAGAATCAATGCTTTCAACTTTTCATCAGTGAAAAACGCTGACCACTTGATTTTGGCTATATTCGTTGTATCCCTTGAATCTACAAAGGTTTCGGGCATTTGTGTTAATGATTTTTCTGAAGGCAATTCTACTGTTTTACAGGCTCCCAGCATTGACAATATTAATAATATATATATTCTATAAAATTTCATAACGTTATTTTTTATAAAAACTAATTAATAAAAATTGGAATCCATATTTAAATAATTTCAGTTATCGGATTTTCATTTTTCCTGTTCTTACTGAATTTTTCAGAAATGGTAGCAAATGCTACATACAAGCCAGGAATAATAATGACTCCGAATACTGTTCCGAACAACATTCCACCTGCTGCTGCTGTGCCAATGGTTTTGTTACCGATAGCACCTGCACCTGTTGCCATAGTTAGTGGCAACAAGCCAGCAATAAATGCAAATGATGTCATCAAAATGGGGCGTAGACGGAGCTTGGAACCTTCCAAAGCGGCCTCGATAACACCCATTCCCTGGCTATGTTTTTGTGCTGCAAACTCCACGATCAAAATCGCATTTTTACCCAGGATTCCAATCAGCATCAGCATGGCAATTTGTGCATAAATATTGTTTTCTAAGCCCAATGCTGTCAACATCAAAAAAGCACCAAAAATTCCAGTGGGAATTGAAAGAATCACAGGTAAAGGAAGAAGAAAACTCTCATATTGACCCGATAGAACAAGGTAAATAAATAATAAACAAATCAGGAAAATAATGATTCCTTCATTTCCTGTATTAACCTCATCCCTCGAAATACCTGCCCAGTCAATATCATATCCTCTTGGCAACTTTTCTTTTGCTGTTTCCTGAACGGCTTTTAGTACTGTTCCACTGCTAATTCCTTTTTTTCCTTCTCCATTTAATTCTGCTGAGGGAAACATATTGTAGCGTGTCACTTGGTCAACACCATAGGTCTTTTCTATGGACATAAAAGCAGAAAGCGATACCATTTCATTTTGGGCGTTCTTTACATACAGTTTTAGTATATCTTCAGGTTTCGCCCGATATTCGGGCAAAGCCTGAACCATTACTTTATACATCTGACCAAAACGGATGAAGTTAGTTGCATATTCGCTTCCCAATAATGTTTGCAAAGAACCCATTGCATTACTTATAGTAACGCCTTTTTGTGCAGCTTTGTCTATATCAATATGCAACGTGTATTGTGGAAAGCTGGCATCATATATAGTAAAAGCACTGGAGATCTCTGGTCGGGCTTTAAGATCGGTTACAAACTGCCTTACGACTTCTTCCATCTTTTTAGCATCACCACTTCCTGTTTTGTCTAGGAGGCGTAATTCAAAACCGCTGGCATTCCCATAACCTGGAACAGCTGGTGGAGGAAAAAATTCTATCTGAGCATCTTTAATTTGATTTGTTTTTTCTTCCAATATCGTAATCGCATCATCAACAGAAATGGTTCTTTCTTCCCAAGGTTTTAAATTGATGAGGGCTGTACCATAAGTTGCGCCCGTACCATCGGAGAGAATATTTGTTCCAGCTAGTGTTGATACGCTCTCAAGACCTTCCATCGATTGTGCTTCTTTTTGAATGGCGTTGATTACTTCTTTTGTGCGTTCAAGGGTTGCTCCTGATGGAGATGTGACACTTGCGTAAAAAGTACCTTGATCTTCATTTGGAATAAAACCAGTTGGTAATATTTTACTCAGTAATCCTATGCCGAGACAAAAGGTAGTGAGGACTCCAAAGGTGATAATTCGTCGGTTTGCAATTTTTGAAATCAGGTTTCCATACTTTTCTTCGATGTCTGAATACCACCTATTAAAGCCATTTAGGAATTTGGAAATGATGTTTTGTTTTTGTTCTTCACCATAGTGATTTTTCAAAAGTAAGGCACACAAAGCAGGCGTTAGGGTAAGGGCTACAACCCCTGATAAAACAATAGCAATTGCCATGGTAATTGAAAACTGTCTGTAAAAGATTCCTGAAGGTCCACCCATAAAAGCAACCGGAATAAACACAGCCGACATCACCAAAGTAATAGCTATGATTGCCCCCGTGATTTCTTTCATGGCTTCTTCTGTAGCTTTCATCGCACTTATTTTAGAATGTTCCATTTTGGCGTGAACGGCTTCAACTACCACAATGGCATTATCCACCACAATTCCGATAGCCAGTACCAAAGCAAAAAGTGTAATAAGGTTTAAAGAAAAGCCAAAAAACTGCATGAAGAAAAATGTTCCAACCAGTGAAACAGGAACAGCTAATGCAGGAATCAATGTTGAACGCCAGTCTTGTAGAAAAAGAAATACTACCAAGGTCACAAGTATCAAGGCTTCTATAAAGGTTTTTAATACTTCGTTTACCGAAGCATCCATAAACCGCGAAATGTCATAACTTACCTCATAGTCCATGCCCTTTAGAAACGTTGTTTCTTTGAGTTCGGCAACACGTTTTTTTACGTTACTAATTACTTCACGTGCATTGGAGCCAGGCAATTGTTTCAACATAATTGCTGCGCAAGGATTGCCGTTCATTTTAGCTTCCACATCAAAATAGGTTGTACCAAACTCTACATCAGCGATATCTTTTATGCGGAGCATTTGTCCACTTTCGGTGGACTTAATTGGGATGTTTTCATATTGCTCTTTGGTATTGAACTTTCCCGTGAATTTAATGGTGTATTGAAGTGCTTGTGCTTTCTTGTCGCTGCTCTCTCCAATTTTTCCGGGGGCTGCCTCCAGATTCTGCTCTTCCAATGTATTCAACACATCGTCAGTCGAAATATTGTAAGTAAGCATTTTATCTGGCTTCAACCATATACGCATCGCATATTCTTTTGCTCCAACAATATCAGCAAAACCCACACCTTTAATTCTTTTGAGTTCTGCAAGAATGTTGATGTCAGCAAAATTGTAGAGAAATTTTTCGTCAAGTGTCGGATCTGTGGAATAAATATTCAAATACATGAGCATAGCATTTTCTTCCTTTGCGATTTTTACCCCATTGCGGATTACTTCAGCAGGGAGTTCTCCCATCACAGCACTAACACGGTTCTGTACATTAATTCCTGCAACATTTGGATCAGTACCTGTTTCAAATAAAATCTGAACCACGCCAACACCATCATTTCCCGCATCACTACTCATATATTTCATTCCAGGTACACCGTTGATCGCGCGTTCAAGAGGGACTATGGCTGCTTTAGTTACGGTTTCTGCATTCGCTCCAGTATATTCCACAGTTACGTTTACTTCAGGAGGGGCAATACTGGGGAAGAGCGTCATTGGTAATTGTATTAATGACAAAATTCCAAGAAAGAGAATAATCAAAGAAATAACAACCGCCAAGATAGGACGATGAATAATTTGTGCTATCATTTTCTTATAATTTTAGTTGTGATTAATTTTAGAAAATGATATTGTTTCAGTTACCACCTTATCACCATCTTTTACCTTTTGGATGCCTTCATATATGATTTTGTCATGGATGTTGAGCGTTGGTTGTATTACATACATCTGAGATAGCCTCTTAGTGGGTATAATCTGCCGTTGTTGCACCGTATTATCTCCTGATATCACAAAGACGTAAACATTCCCTTGAATTTCAAAAGTTGACTTTTGAGGGATAAGCATAGCGTTTTTAAGTTTTGTTTTTACCAACACTTTTCCGCTTGCTCCATGTTTGAGCAGTTTATCAGGGTTTGAGAATTTAGCCCTGAAAGATAAATTTCCGGTACTTTGATCTATTTCATTATCAATAGTTTCTATCACTCCTGCATGCGGAAAAATCATACCATTGGCCAGCTTTAAACCTACTTTATTATTTTGATTATTTTGATGGATATAAGATAGATATTCAGTTTCGGAAACATTGAAATAAGCAAACATTTCAGTATTATTGGAAATAGTAGTCAATAAGGTGCCTTCATCTACCAAAGATCCTATTTTATTAGGTATTCTATTGATGACTCCACTAAAAGGTGCTCTGATATCTGTATAACTTAAACTAATATTGGCCATTGAAATATTGGCTTCGGCTTCCTTTATCTTGGCCATTATCGCTTCCTTTTCTGCTTGTGCCACTTCTAGTTCCGATCTGGAAACAATATTTTTTTCTGATAATATTTTAGCGTTTTTTATATCGACTTCTATTTGTTTTAATTCTGCTAGAGCCGCTGCTAATTGAGCCTTTCCTTTTGCAATTTCCTGCTGATATTCACTGGAGTTTAATGAGAATAACAACTGGCCTTTACTCACTGATTTACCTTCATCTACATAAATGCGCTCCAAAAAACCCTTAGCTCTGGCCCTTAATTCAACATTCTGTATCGATTGGATTTCTGCCACATATTCCTGATTAAAGCTGGAGTCTGCTAGAATAGGATTGATGACTAAATATTTTTCTTGCGAATCTTCTGCTTTTTCTTTATTGTCACAAGAAACAATAGTCATATTAAGCAACAATACTATAATATGCATAGCATTGATGGAGAAATTTTTATATTTCATATTTGATTAATTAATTATTTTAAAATGTATGGATCTAAAAAAAATAATAGATAAATGCAAATACTAGTCACTAGACAAATATTTGGAAAGAAAACATTAAAAAATAATTAAACTTCTGGGGGAGGAGATTCTATACCAAAATCTATAGAAGAAATGTTGAATTTTTCGATTTCTAAATTTTTACTTTTAAGATTTTTAACACATAAAAAAGATTGAATCCTTAATAGTGACAAAGTTATAGGATAATATTGAAATGTTTTTAAACTATTAGATGTACCATCATCTTCTGTTCCAGAGTCTCCATCTTCATCGTCGGAAGTAGTATCATAACCGAGTGTGACCATTACCTGCTCATAAAATGAGTTAATTTCATCTACTTGTTGATGAGAACCCCTTATGAATACATCAGTTTCACCTAAATGCGGAACTAATGCCATATTTAGGTATGATACTAAAAATATATATATAAATAATTCTTTCATCTTGGGCACAAAGATATACATTACAATATAATAAAATCCTTAAATTTATGTTAAAATTATTTAATTAAATGGCTATCATTAATATGTAAATTAAATAAATTTATATTGGTTCGGGCGCCTAACCCAATTTGTGATAAGCAGAATTGTAATTTAGTTTAAGTATGCAATTATTCACCTAACCCAAAATATCTGATATCAGGCCCACAAATATATTGGCCAGTTACATCCTGAAATCCTAATTTAGTTAAAATTTTTTTGGAAGCTGGATTGCTATCATGAGTATAAGCCAATGCTAAAGGTCTACCCAAACTGTGTTTTGCATAATGTATCAATGCCTTCACTGCTTCACTTCCATATCCTTTTCTTCGATATGCAGTATGGATAGCAAAACCTAGCGTACACCTTTGGTCATTATCATTGTATTCTTCGGTAGATAGATCATATAAACTTACGATTCCTATATATTTTTGATCAGCGCGATGAAATACCATCCATTCCTGACCGGCATATTTAGATTTGGATTGACGGAGTTTTTCCATGTTACCAAAGTACACCTTTAGCTTTTTGCGTTCTTTATAAGATTCACTTACAAAGGGATGTTCGTCTTCAGTAAAAATATCTAGTATTTTGAGATAGTTATCAGAAGTAACCAACTCATATGAAAGTTGCGCCGAATCCCGAATTTCCCAATTAATATCCATATGACTATTTCTGACACAAATGTAGGTGATGCAGGATAACTCTATCGTGATATCCATATTAAGGAATTGTGAAATGATATGATAAAACTACATTTAATCAATATTTTAATCTCACATCTGTCAGTGATTCCATAAAACTAATGATATCAGCCATTTCTGCATCTGTCAGTTGTAAAGGGTCAGAAGATAGTGTCTGGTATTCCAATGGGAATCCTAGTCCAACTCCGCCACCTTTATTGTAAAACTGCATGACATCGTTCAAAGAATTAAAGGCGCCATTATGCATGTATGGGGCTGTTTTTGAAATATTCCTGATGGTTGTCGTTTTGAATGAGAAGGCAAGATGTGGAGCTTCATCCCTTGGTTTACCACTTCTAATTCTTCCTGGGTCAGTATCTAAGTGCATTGTGCCATTCGGATTCCAAATTTTCGGGACACCTAACACTTCACTTTCACTTTCTTTAAACGAAGCAGGCACCAATCCACTAAATGTAGGTATAAAGTGACACGTAGCACAGGCTGCTTTGCCCGCAAAAAGATTGAAACCCCTAACTACAGCGGGATCTATAGATGTGATTTCTCCTCTCATATACTGATCAAAAGGCGTATCATATGAAGAAAGACTGGCTACATAAGCTGTGATCGCAGCAGTTATGGCATACTTACTTACTTTGGCATCTGGAAACACTTCGTGGAAAGCTGTTTTGTAAGATTCTTGCAACTCCAATCTATCCATAATATCCATGAAGTCACTGTTGAATTCGTTTTTGTCTTTGACAACATGTACAATTTGCTTGGATGGGTCATCTTCCCTTAGATCATAAAAGTATCCTTTGGTATATATGGAATTAATAAGTGTCGGTGTATTTCGTGACCCAAACGAGCCTTGTTTGTTGGTAATCGACGTTGCTAGTCCATCTGTAAAGGCCTTTTCTGGTTGGTGGCAGGTAGCACAAGACATCGTATTATCACCGGACAATATGGGATCATAAAACAGTTTTTTACCTAGTTGAATGACTTTGGGATTGGTTATCAATGTTTTTGGCTGTAATGTAAAATAGTCTATATTAAATAGTGACGTAGTAAAGATATGTTCGGCATTAAAATTGACACCCCATTTTTCACTGGGATTTCTGGATAAAATAGGCAAATCATTGGTGTCCCATCCACTCAGTACTTTTAGTATTTTTGCAATATGATTTTTATAAAAATACACCCGATCAAAGGTATCAAAATCCTGATGTAGTGTAAGATAGTCAACTGATGCATTCAGTAATGGAATAAGTGATTTAGCACTTGGATTTTGTTGATAAAACAATGTTAAAAATTCTCGAATCCCTTGAAGGTTATAGCTAGCATTTTGTAATCCTGTTACTGAACCGGGAGTATCAAATCCAGTGATTTGTAAAGTGTAAATTCTGATGATACCTTTATACACTGCCCTTTTGATATCTGCTTCAAAAAGTGAGGCTGAGACAAATACAGGTTCGAGATTTTTTAATGTTGTGGCCAACTCCTGTGACACTTTATATATTTCCTTTATATCCAACGAATCTTCGTACAATAACTCATCCAAAACCTGAAGGCCTCTAGGCTCTAAGATATTTACTGTAGGAATACTAGCCTCTACGGATAATAATGGAGCACCATTGATATATCTTTTTACTGACTCTTCACTAATGTGTTCCAGTAAAAATTGTATTTTCCTGAAGTTAGCTTGTACTTCGCGGTATTGACTTTTTAATTCTAATCGTGATTGTTTTTGTTCGATTAAGCCCATTAATTCATGAAGCGAATGTTCCCAATTGTCAAATTGAATTTTTAGCCAATTGTTATTACTTTTACCATGAGTTTCACTCTTTGAATCGAAAGATAATGTAATCAAACAAAATAACAAACCAACAATAATGATATAAAACGACTTATGCATGACAGTATTTAAAGAAAGCAAGATACAGTATTTTATCGGACTTTATGGTTTATTGGCGTGATTTTTACTATTTTATGTTTAATCAAAAAAGGCTCCCACCTTTGTGAGAGCCCAAATCACTAAAGCCACAATTTTAACTCAATTAACTAAAGAAAACGTCTATTGAAGATGCCAAAAACTGATGGTCATGTTTTTCAAAACTCTTACACTGATATCGATTTTTGCAAGCATTTCATTAAAAATAGAATTATCTTAAACTGATGCGATAATGATGTATATTTGCACCATAAAATATTAATGATATGGTAAGACAGAGCATAAGTTTGACAAGTCCAAATGATGAATGGTTAAACACCCAAGTAAAAAATGAAGAATATTCAAGTAAAAGTGAACTTGTGAATGATTTGATTCGCCAAGCAAGAAAGCAACAAGCTCAGATTGATTTTGTCAGAACCAAAATAGAAAAATCAGAGGAAAGTGGTTTTACAAATGATACCAAATCACAGATTTTAAAGCAGTCAAAGGCATTGCTCCATGGCAAGTTATAAACTTAGCAACTTGGCCAAAGAAGACCTGATACGTATTCATCATTATGGAGTCTTTAAATTTGGTGAAGCACAAGCGGATAAGTACTTTGACTCATTTTTTGATTGTTTTGAAAAAATAGCTGAACGACCTTTTTCTTTTGAATCTGTTGATCATATAAAAAATGGATATAGGCGATGTGTTTGTGGTTCAGACAGCATCTATTTTAAAATTAACTACGATATTGTAGAAATAATGACTATTATTGGTAGCCAGGATATTCAAAAGATAATCATTTAAAAGTGTATCTTTTTTACATTAATTTATTGTTGCTTTATTTGTACAAAAGCTTCTAAAATCAAAAAAGGCTCCCACCGTTGTGAGAGCCTAAATCATTAAAGCCACAATATTAACTCAGTAAACTAAAGAAAACGTCTATTTAAGATGCCACATCAGGGTATTGATATCATCACCACCTTGTCTGCTTACTGCTTCTAATCTATTCGGACCATTGAGACCTTGCTCTATGATCGGATAGATAAATCTTACTGGTATTTTACCTCCGTTTTGATTGGATATGGCAGGCTTGATAGCAGGAATTTTGGTTCTTCTCCAGTCAAACCATGCTTCCATTCCTTGATAAAATAAAGATATCCATTTTTGAAAACCTATTTTTTTCAAATCATCATCTTTGCTACCTGTCAATTTCACCTGTGCTTGATCCATGTATCCTGCAGGTACCGCTATATTGTAATAGGCAAATGATGCAGCAACTCCCGCTTTATATAATGTTTCAGTATTTCCAGTAGTCCAACCTTTGGCTGCTGCTTCTGCTAATAAAAATTGTAACTCTGCATAAGTCATGATCACACCTTTCGCAATATTCAAACCTTCGGCAGTGACTGCATTCTCATAAAATATTGCACTAATCCTGGATTGATTTTCAGGTCCACCTGCAAAAGTAAGTGCATCTACATCATTGAGACCATTGGGCAAACCTATAAATACTGGATTGGCACTACCTTCTGTTTTAGGAGTTGCTCTGTAAAATATATTGAGTCTGGAGTCCTTTAAAGTTACCAAGGTATCCAACATAAATTTGCTCGCTCTGAACTCATTAAATGATCCGCTTCTGGCTGTAAATAATGGAAATTGATCAGGAGAAGCTGCTTTGAATGTGTATACGGCATTATCTGCGTTACTTTCAAAGATAGGATTGGCACTGGCGTTAGATAAAATCTCTGTTAACTCAGTAGCTGGAGATTTTTTATTGGATATTCTGATCAGATATCTTACTCTCAGTGAATTGGCCAATTTTCTCCATTTTGCTAGGTTACCACCATATATCAAATCCCCACCTACAACTCCTGTGCTTGAAGCCAATAATTGATTAGCTGCTTTTAACTCTGCCAATATACCTGCATAAATTGCTTCCTGAGAATCGTATTTAGCATAGTAGATACCGCTTTTAGCCTTGATCGCTTCGCTATAAGGTACATCTCCATATGCATCTGTAACCAAAGAAAACATCCAAGCCTTCATGATCATGGCCACAGCTTTGGTACCATTATCATTGTTTTCTTCAGCCAATTTGATCATATTTTCAATATCTCTCAATCTGCTGTATGTAGTATTCCAGATACCGTTGATTTCTCCCCAAAGATATCTATCTTCGTTTACAAACTGATTTTTGGCAGTGTGTTGAATCACTATATTTCCTATACCCCAACTTGTGCCTAATACTTCATTGATCATATCTCTTTGGATAGCAGGTAGGATCAATTGTGGTGTCACTTTGAGCGGAGCATTATTATTGGTATTGATTTCTTCAAAATCTTTTGTACATGAGACAATAGATAAAGTGATCAATAATAAAAAAGTATATAATTTAATGTTATTCATTTTAAATGGATTTTAAAGATTAAAACTTAAGACCTACGTTTACTCCAAAACTTTTAGTGGATGGAATAGCTACTGACTCCACTCCCGGGATGATCGTTCCACCTGCTGTAGATGCTGTCTCAGGATCTACATGTGGTACTTTGGACCATAACATAAGGTTTCTTCCTACAAGGGAAAGGGTGATATCTCTCACTCCTGATCTACCCAAAATTTTATTAGGAAGCGTATACGAAAGTTGTACTTCTCTTAACTTGGTAAAACTAGCATCATAGATAACTCCTTCTACCAATCTTCTACCCAAAGTATAGCTTGTATGCCATTCTCTGGCTGATAGTTTGGTTGTGTTTGGAGCGAAAGTTCCGTCAGCTTGAAGTACCACACCTTCACCTATTACACCATTGCCTGGTTTAGTAAGGTCGTAACCATCTTCACGGCCTTCTAGCGTTTCGGTGATGATACCACCTTCTCTACCTACAGTCTGTGTATGGGAGTAGATCTCTCCTCCTTGACGGGTATCAAATAGGATGCTTAAAGATGCACCTTTGTATGAAAATGTATTGCGAACACCAGCCAACCAATCTGGATTGTAATTACCCAATTTGATTCTTTCAGTCGTCGCTATTGGCTTACCATTAGACGAATATACGATTTGACCTACATACTGTCCTGTTTTATCATAATACTTGTCTGTAGGATCGTCTGATACTCTTTCGAATCCGATACCATACATATCTCCCATTTGCTCACCCACTCTCGCTTCTACAGTGATATATCTCGAAGCCATGACATAATTATTGATTTCTTGTCCAGATTCTGGATCGGTAAATAATTCTTTGACTTCGCTTCTATTAGTAGACCAGTTTACATCTACATCCCAGTTAAAGCCTTTACTACTTTTCACAGGATTAAGGTGCAACATAGCCTCAAAACCATTATTTTGGATCAAACCTGCATTGATGATTCTAGAATTATATCCTGTAGTATTACTCAACTGGATAGGAAGGATTTGGTTTCGGCTATTGGAGTTATAATAAGTAAGATCTAATCCTACTCTATTCATAAAAAACTTTAATTCTGTTCCTACTTCAAAAGATGAACTGATCTCAGGCTTCAGCTCTGCATTAGGTAGTGCTCCTGATTCCAAAAATGCTGGAAGCCCGTTTGCTGCTGTCTGAGCGCTATAAGTTGCCAACAATTGATAAGGATCAGTATCATTACCTACTTGTGCATACCCCAATCTCAATTTTCCAAAAGAAAGAGCGCCATCTTGTAAACCTAACAATTCGCTAAATACTAAACTTGAACTTGCACTATAATATAAATAACTATTGTTGTCTGTTGGCAATGTACTAGACCAGTCATTTCTTAAGGAAAGATCCAAAAACAAATAGTTTCTAAAGCCTAAGTTGGAAAATGCATATAAAGAATTGATTCTCTTTTTAGAGTTGAATGCAAATGATTGAATGGCTACTCTGGAATTATTTAGCGAATAAATTCCTGGTACAGCTAATTCTGGTGCACTTACATCTGATGTATTAAATCTTTGGTCTAGTCTGTTACCACCCAAGGATACTGAGTAACTAAAATCTCCTTTAGCTTCTGGTGCAAAGGCTAATAAAAAGTCTGTATTTCTCTCTTCAGAAAAAATCTTCTCCTCTCTATAGCTACCCAATTTAAATCTTTGAGTACTGTATGCTCTTTTTCTAGCTCTGAACTCATTATTAATATCTGTACCACTTCTGAGCATCAAGCTAAGTGCAGGTGTAAATTGATAATTAAGAGATAGATTTCCAAAAACACGATTTAGGTCTTGGCTATTGGTATTTTCAAACACATTGAAGTATGGATTGTCATGATAGTTGTAATTCCAACCAAACTGATTGATGCCTTCTTTACCTGCTTGCCAGTAGTTTTCCATTGGAGACATTCTTGTGTTTCTTGGAAACCAACAGTTAAATAGATACATGATATTTTCCGTACCATAGCTGAGGTTAGGTCTGTTACCACTTTTATTATTCATGATGTTGACATTCATTCTCACTTTAAATTTGTCTGTAAGATTATATCCACCATTGAGTGCTGTAGTGTATCTGTTCAAGTCAGTATTGGGTACGATACCCGTTTGGTTTAATGAGGTAAAAGACACTCTAAAGTCAGATTTGTCATTGCTACCGGAAATCGCTACATTGTTAGTATATGCATGACCAGTTTGGAAGAAATCTTTGATATTATCAGGTTGTGCACTAAATGGTGTAGCATTGATCGCCCCTCTAGATTGAAGCTGTGCAGCAAGAGATACTGGTCCAATGACCGTGTACAAATTTCCTACATCACCACCTCTGAATCCATTGGCTGTAGGTGAGTCATACTGAGCTAAAAGCTGACCTTCCATTTTGGGTCCCCAACTTTCATCCACACCATCACGAAGTCCACCACCATTTCCGTCTATAAAGTTGAATTCTCCATTCAGACCTTGACCATATACATTTTGGTAATCAGGTAATCTGAGGGCATTTTCAAAAGTAATCGTAGAGTTTACGGAGATTCCTAGACCTTTGTTCTTAGCGCCTGTTTTAGTTTTGATGACGATGGCACCATTGGCAGCTCTTGAACCATATAGTGCTGTAGCACTTGCTCCTTTCAATACCGTCATGGTTTCTACATCATCAGGATTGACAAAGCCAGCACCGTTACCATAATCTGCTTCTTGGAAACTACGACCAGATGAGCCGTTAAATTGATTGGTGATCGGCACTCCGTCCACTACAAAAAGTGGTTGGTTGTTATTGATATTCAGTGATCGCTCACCTCTGATACTCACTCTCGCAGAAGCTCCGATACCACTTGGATTGCCTACAATAGTCACACCAGCTACCTTGCCGGCAAGAGAATTGAGTATATTGGTTTCCCTAGCTTTGATCAGGTCATCTCCTTTGACATCCTGAACGGCATACCCGAGTGCTTTTTTCTCTCTTTTGATACCTAAAGCAGTTACGGTCACTTCTGACAAACCGATAGCATCATCTTCCAAAGTGATCATTAATCCACTTGGGTTATCTATTTTTACAGTTTTAGATTGGTAGCCGATAAAGCTAACATTAAGGGTAGCTGTGATATCTTTTACCATGAGTTCAAAATTTCCATCTATATCGGTGATGGTTCCATTGGTCGTACCATTTTCGACCACA
>CAZGMB010000073.1:0-25751 GCA_964526715.1 uncultured Aureispira sp.
CAGCTGGTAGAGCACGACCTTGCCAAGGTCGGGGTCGCGGGTTCGAATCCCGTCTTTCGCTCCACCAATTTTCGAAAGAATTAAGTCAATGCCCGGGTGGTGAAACTGGTAGACACGCAGGACTTAAAATCCTGTGACCATTGCGGTCGTGCCGGTTCGATTCCGGCTCCGGGTACTTTGCTTAACTTAAAACTACAAACCCAATTTTTCTTTTTGCAATCTCCTTTTCTTTTACGAACATAATCTTACAGATATACATCTTTAAGACTATTTCCTTATTCACTTTAGTTGTAACTTTAAAACCAAAATATTCTAAAATATACATCAGGGAATTTTAGAATAAGTTGTATTTTGCGCCTTTGTTTAAGCAATCTATATTGTTAACTTATGGCACAGATCATTTTTTTAATACTTGCTGGCATCACGGCTTATTTTTCGTATAAACAATACCAAAAGATCTATAAAAATATTATGCTAGGTAAGGCTACAGCACTTTCAGGTGAAAGTAGTAGTCGATGGCAAAATGTACTTTTAGTAGCGTTTGGACAGAAAAAAATGTTTAAAAACTGGATTCCAGCCATCTTCCATTTATTTATTTACGTAGCGTTTTTATTTACTCAAGTGGAGTTGATAGAAATCATTATTGACGGTACTTTTGGAGTTCATCGTTTTTTTGCTCCGTTTTTAGGTGGATTATACACATTGATTATCAGCAGTATTGAAGTCCTCTCATTTTTGGCATTGATTGCCACCTTTGTTTTTTTATACAGAAGAAATTTACTAAAGGTACCAAGATTAGTGAAATCAGAGCTCAACGGTTGGCCAAAACTCGATGCCAATATTATTCTTATTGGTGAATTGTTATTGGTAACGGGTATCTTTACCATGAATGGTGCGGATAGCGTACTCCAAGGTATTGACGCGACTCACTATCCTGATACTGGAAAACTAGCCATTAGCTCTTGGTTGGGGCCTACCCTATTTGGTGGTATGGACGCTGAAGGTCTCGTCCTGGTCGAAAGGTTCGGTTGGTGGTTGCATTTGGTGGTGGTGCTCGGCTTTATAGCTTACCTACCCTACTCTAAACATTTGCATATATTTCTAGCCTTTCCGAATGTGTATTTCAGCAAATTGACACCACGTGGTGAAATGGAAAACATGCCAGAAATCATGAATGAAGTTAAATCCATGCTAGGTATAGCATCCGAAGCCAATACCAGCAGCAACACCGAAATGCCTGAATTTGGAGCAAAGGATGTCTTTGATTTGAACTGGACAAATATTCTCAATGCATATACTTGTACGGAATGTGGTAGATGCTCTGCGGTTTGTCCGGCCAACCTTACTGGTAAAAAACTTTCTCCACGTAAAATTATGATGGATATCAGAGACCGAGCCACTGAAATCGGCAATAATATAGCTTCTGGAGATTTAAAATATGCCAAAACTAAGGATAACACCGAAATCAAGACGCTAACGGCCGACAATTATGATGATGGCAAATCATTGTTTGATTACATTTCCAGAGAAGAGCTGCATGCTTGTACCACGTGCAATGCTTGCGTAGAAGCTTGTCCTGTCATGATCGATCCACTCGAGCCGATACTCAAAATGAGAAGATACGAAATACTGACCGAATCCGCAGGTCCTGGAGATTGGGTGCCTATGTTTACAGCCATGGAAAATGGTGGTGCTGTGTGGCAGATGCCTGTAGAAAGAGAAGCTTGGAGAACAGAGATATAATTTTTATGGTTGGATGATATTCAAGTCATTCTTCTCCAAATCCTTGATTTTTTTCTTCCAATGAGTGATTTGATCATTTAATTGTAAAGCATAACTTATGGACATAAAAATCAAAATAGTTAGTACCAAAGATATTGTAAGTCCTGCTAGACTGAACGTGATATAGCCAATCATGATGATAGCTATCATGAGTAAAACAATCATAGCTGCCGCTTTCTTGTGCTTTAGCCCGGTAGACAAAAATAAATGGTGTAAATGACTCCTATCTGCACTGAATGGACTTTTACCAGACTTGATTCTTTTTCTAAATACGCGCAACGCATCCAACACGGGAATGATGAAAACAAAAATAACGCCTAGCATAACTTGTGGCATATAAACATCATTATGCTTGCTTTGAAGCAGTTGAATACCTGATACAGCCAAAACAAAACCAATCATCAAAGACCCTGCATCTCCCATGAAAACTTTTCTATTTTTCCCAAGATTATAGAATAGAAATGCCATAGTTGCACCTGATAGTGTAGTAAAGATCAACACAAATATCTCATTTCCTAAAATATAACTTACGATAGCAAACATAATAAAACTCACTATAGAAAGACCTGCCGCCAATCCATCTATACCATCCATTAAATTAAAGGCATTGACCACTCCCGTGATAATGATGATGGTTAGTAAGTACTGTATAAGAACTGGTAATTCGTAAATGCCAAAAAGACCATGAAGACTTTCGATTTTAATACCTTGGGTAAAAATATAATGTGCCAGTAATATCTGAATAATTAACTTAATAGATGCCCTAAGATCAAATCTATCATCGATGACTCCCATCACATGCAAAATTGATGTTCCTATGAACATGCTATAGTAGCTTTTCAAGTCACTAGGAGCCATAGTCATAAATATGGTCAATAATGTAGATATAAAGATGCTAACACCTCCGACCAAAGGTATTGGATTTAGATGCACTTTTCGATGGTTAGGTTTGTCTACCAATCCAATATAATGAGCTATGATCCTAAGGCCAGGAATGTTAAAAAGAGTAAACAAAAAGGATATAATTGGCAGAAGTAAAATTTGAGTATTCATGCTTAAAATGTGTTTAATGTTTTATAATGTGAAAGTCCTTTTGCAAGCAGTTCTTTGTACGCCAGTTGGCTCACCTTGGGCAAAACCGCAGGTTTATCATCAATCAAAAGGGCTTCCGCAACCAATAATTTGTACTTAGAAGCTATTTTGGACCAAGTATATCTGCGATGAGCTATTTCTTTCATGACAGCACCTACTCTTTCGAGCTTTGCGGTATAAATTTCGTTGAGCTGACAGATAAGCGACTCAAGGTCATCAAAATATATAGCCTTGTGCTCTGTGGTTACTTTATTGTAAGAAACACCAAAAGATAATATAGGTAATCCCAGATACATCGCTTCTACAAGTGACGGATTGGTACCACCTGCCGAGTGACCATGTACATACAATGACGCATTACTTCTGATTTCGTCCAGTTTATGTTGATCATATATCGGGTCAAGGATATGAATATTGGGATGATTGAAATACTTCTTTTTTAAAGCTATACCGTATTGACTTTTGTCCCAATTACCAATGATTACCAACGGCATAGTATCTGTGGTACTAAAAGCTTCAAGGATAAGGTGCACATTGTTTTCAGGTTCAATACGACATACTTTAAAAGCATAGGGGTTATGCGAAAATGAATATTTTTCTTTGGTCTCTATAGACATTGGCGTCTTGATGGTGTGGTCTGCGCCATACTCAATAATCCGACTTAAAGATCCGTAACGAGCGGCTGTGTAATCCTGAATAGCCTCATTATCAGAAATATCAATGTGTGAATATTTAACGGCAAGCCCTTCTGCCCAAAATAGGTACCACTTAGCGAGGAGATTCCATTTATCACGTTTCCACTCGATACCATCGATAGAAATAATGATCTTTTTATGGGTAAACCATCTGACCAATGGCAAAATCCATGCTCCAGCAACACCGAGAATCAAAAGTACATCTGAATAAAACAAAGCATGAATAATGGACAACGTATCGTAAGGAATACTTTGTATACCATTGGCGTCCAAAGGAAGATAGATAAGCTTAGCTCCTTTATAAGTAGCGAGTCGCTCTTCTTTGGAGTATTTTTTACCAGAGCAATAAACGGTGATATCGTGATCCTGTCCGAGATCTTGGATGAGATGTTCCGCAAGTGTTTCGAATCCGCCATAATTGGCTGGCACACCTACAGTACCTATAATAGCTATTTTTTTTCTTGATGACATTTTGTAAAGATATTTCCATAGTAAAAGCCAAATAAATGCCAAGATTACAATGTATTGAAAAACAACAAATTAAACCAAAACGAAGTACGTAAAACTTTCCAATATTTGGAATAATTGAAGAATATGGAAATTCATCCGGTCCATTCTTTCTTGGTTTTCAACTGATGGATTACCTTTATAAACAGATTTTTTACCTTTTTTCAAAAAAAAACAAATTATATATGGTCATTTGCCAAAAACTATTGTAATTTTGATAATTCATAACCCTTAAAATTCAAATTTAATGAGAAAGTACCTTAATCTAATACTCATCATTGGTGTAGTTTTGTGCATCACACAGGTCTCCAATGCCAGTACACAACCATTTCCATTAACACAAAAAACGTCAAGTTATGACTTGAACTTCACGCTAGTCAATAAGACCGGATATACCATAGCTCACATCTTTGTGGCTCCTACCACGGAGCGTGAATGGGGCGATGATATCATGGGTAAGGACATGCTTGCACATGGAGAGGAAGTTGATATCATTTTTAGTACCGATGAAGTAGCTACAAAATGGGATATATATGTCACTTGGGACGGATACGAATCTGATGAAGATGTTTTTTGGGTAGGATTTGATTTAAGTAAGATATCCATCATTACATTATACTACGATGCCAAGACCAATAAAACTTGGGCGGAGTATGAATAAATAATGTCAGTAACGAAGTAATATTAAATGGTCGATAATAATAATTGTCGGCCATTTTTTTATAATGGGAGATTAACTTGAAAATGGCATTTCAAATAAAACACTATTTACTTTCTTCATCATTTCTTCTTCCCTAAATAATGTTAACCGCTCCTTAGCTATACTTGACATGGATCTATATGTATTCCGATTATCAAGCATAGAAACTAGCGTTTTATTAAGTTGAATGCTGTCTCTTGAGTCTACTGCGAAACCTGATTTTCCTTCATCAATGACTTCTAGAATACCTCCAACTGGTGGAACGATAGCCGGAAGTCCGTAAGCCATGCCTTCGATTATGGTGAGGCCGAAAGTCTCTATCCACCCATCAGGCCTTGAAAGATTTACTATAATATCAGCCCATTGGTAGTATGGGTGTAGGTCTTTCTGTGAAGGAAAGACAGTGAGGTTTGTTGGTAAGGTGTCTGCTTGAAAAAATGTTTCTATTTCAGATGGTGAAGCATTCAAGACCAACCGAAAGATGTACTTTGGATTATCACCGGCCAATTGTACAAACTCATAGACCCCTTTATATTTTTTCAATGAGCAGACCATCAATACATTTTGTGGATGATCAGATGGCGATTTAGGTAAGACTTTTTCCAGATATGAATTTTCTATGGCATTGTAAACCAAATGATTTTTTACCCTGGTAATATTGTGGGATTCTTGCACAAATTTTGAAACATTGATGATGTCGTGCGCTGATGCGGCGACTACTTTGAACAAAAACCATTTGAGTATCCACGGATTTACGGTACTCTCATGAATATGGTAGATAACTCTTGCCCCCTTACATTTACCTAAAATGGCAGCTCCAAAGGGTAACACAGTATTTACATAGACAAGGTCATTTTTTCTTACCTTACTCCACATTTTGATGAATAATACTATTTGACTCCTTGTAAAATATACCAATCTCAACCAAGGATTGGATTGAAACCTATACCATCCTGGGTGATGTACAACACCTTTCATATCAGATAAAAACCCGTTTTTGTGAGTACTGGTGTATAAATGTACTTCACGACCATCTTCCACCCATTTTTTAAGTAATTGACTTAAGACTTTAGGGCTACCACTCCGATCATTGAGCAAATGGAAAGCAAAAATTCTTGGTGATGAACTCATAATGTTGCATATATTTTTTGGAGTTGTTCGCCCCTTCTATCCCAATGAAAAATGTTTTCAAATCTTTTACGAGCTCCCATTCGCATTTTACTTCGCAGGGAAGCGTCAAAATATAAAGTTTTCAAAGCAGTAGACAGTCCTTCTGTGGTATGTTCATAATCACTTTTTTCGATTTTTATGCCCGAAGTTTTGTCAATAAATGCGCCCGGTCCTACATTGTCCAGACAAATGACAGGCAAACCAAATGACAAGGCCTCTGCGACCACCATTCCCGCGCCTTCATGAGAAGGAAACAAAAATACAGACGATGTTTTAAACAGTTGCATCAAAGCGTCTCGTTCAATCCAAGAGATAAATTTTACGTGATGCTCTATCTTAAGATTTGAACACATCTTTCTTAGCTTGGACTCTTCAGGACCACTTCCCACCAATATCATTTGACACTTATTTTTATCTTCATAAGGCATAGATTTTATCATTTTTGCAAATGCAACTATGGTTAAATCAAATCCTTTTAAAGGTACAAATCGCCCGGCAGAAATTACAGTAAATACATCATTATTCTGATGCTCCAACCAACCCAAATCTTGCGTTGCGACAGATGGCGTTACGGAATACTTATGGCTTAACCCCAACACTTTGGGCACAGAATCATTCATACATAAAATATGGTTTGCTTTCTTTTTACATTGATCTAAGTGATACGAAAACTTCCAAAAATATTGTTTGACCATCCAAGTTAAGCGATCTTTGATCCAGTATTTTTTTGCATATGGCTCAAGATATTGAGATGGAATCAAAGGGTGATGACCCACAGGTCCCCAAACAAAAGGTTTGCCCAATTTCCATATAAATGACGGAGTCCAATCGTTGTGAAAATTTACATTGTGCACAATATCATACGTTATGGTCTGTTTTTTGATAAATGATACTATACCGTATTGCCACATAATATAATACAGCATAGCACCGCGACTCCCATTTTTCCAAAATCGCATCCAATATGGCAGATCAAAGTATAAAAACTCAATATTGGCATACAAGTCACTAGGATTTTCTTCCATATACCTTGCAATGGCTTCTTGATTATTTTCTCGAGTAATGGCTATGACCCTATTGAATCTTGCGATTTGTAATATAAAATTCCATCCCATACCATCTTCAGAGCCTTTGTAAGGATTTACTGCATAAGTGGTTGCTAATATCGTCTTCATATCCTTGTTTTTAAAAGTTTAGCAGGAACGCCACCTATGACAGAATTTTCAGGAAATGATTGGGTAACTACGGCTCCTGCTGCAATAATACAACCTTCTCCGATAGATACACCATCCAAGATAGTTACTTTGCTGCCAATCCAACAATTGCTTCCGATACTAATTCCTTTTCTGGTCACGCCTTGATGTCTTATAGCTTCTGTGATGTTTTCTGTTATATGGTTTTCTGGATGACAGCTGAAGTATTGACCTACGATACAATCATCACCAATGGTCAAACCACCTGCTCCACCGAGATAAGCAAACTCTCCGATACCTACGTTGTTTCCTATTTTGATAAACTCGCCAGGATGGTCAAAGGTAGTAGAAACTACGACTCTGCTAAATGCACCAATACCGACATTGTTGCCAAAAGTAACGCCATTTTTTCCGAGTGCACTTATATAAATATGATCCCCTAATTTAAGATATTTTCCAAACTGAATTTTGGATACGTTAAAGAATTTTACATGGCTACCTAAAATAGCAAATCGTGGGTTTTTACCATTAAAAATCAACTTACAGCTTCTCAGAAGACTCCAAAAATTTATCCAAAAAAATGAAAGGATTATCACCGACGAGATATCTTGATGTAATTTGAAATTGGGATTTCTAAATCTTATGATTTTTTCTAAAATGACTCTCATGATTATATGAGTTTGCTTTGTATAGTTGCTGAAATTGATGCCAAAGTACGCTCAAGATGTATATTTTCAATAGCTTGATATTGATTGGCTTTGCGTCTTCCCAATAATTTGAAAAGCGATAGGTATTCCTTGGTCAATTTATCAATGGTTGACTCATTCAATTCCCTTTTGCGTGATAAAATCGTTTGTGCATCAGCATATAAAAAGAAGTTCAAATCAGGCTTCAATAGAAATGTGTAACCGCTTTTTAATATCCATTTTGGTAAAGTAATATTGCTTCTCAAACTATCATTGATAAAGTCAAAATAATACCGATCATAAAGCACCACATCTCCCCTTAAGACATGCTTAAAATAAACATAAAACTGTCCAAAAAGGTAATCAGTGTAATAATACGAAAATCTAAATAAAGAACTAAAAAAACTTTTATTTTGACCCTGTCTTGGTAACGTTTCTGCTGCTTCTTTTTCCGCTGCTGTTTTTCCTTTTGACCAAGCACTTAATATGGGTAAAAGCGACGGACGATGTCTGATGACCACTACTCTTTTGCGCAATTTCTTTTCTATCTCTATTTTAGTATTTTCAATAATGGTAGACTTTCCTGCTCCATCGACACCGCTAAAAGTGATCATTAATCCTTTTTGATTCCCAATGTTTTTACAGGTATCTAGCATATAAAATAATATATTCCATATGGCAGACAAACCTTGATTTAATGGCAATTTACAAATTTGTTTGTACAGCTCTTGTTGACTTGGTTGTCCGTCACCAAATTGTCGGTTGATAATTGTATCCAATGCATGGTTGTCGGTCTTAAAAACGTGTTCATATTTTCTATATTTTTCAGGAATAGCGGCGTTATTGAGCCCATAAAACAACCCAATGAACTGAAGTGAATCCATTATATCCATCTTCTTTATACCATGTCGGTCTATGTATGGCCTTTTTATCAATTCTGATACATTCATATACTCCAATGATTTCCTTTTTAATTGATGAATATGATCCATGCTGAGTAATTGATTGTCATGGGTTAATATCATCAATTTGGTCATAGCACTTCCGGACTGAAGATGGACTTTTTGTACCAATGGGTGTTTTTTTAACATATCGATCAGTGAAGCACTAGTTTGCTTGGTCATCAAAAGATCTATATCTGAATATGCAGATACTTTTTCCACTTGATCACTAAGTTTAAGCCCTGAATAATCAGAAAAATGCAAATGATCGAATGTTTCTAAAACAATTAATTCACGGTGATTAATTTGATTTGAAAGGCAATCGGATAAAGCTACATTCCAAGTTTGGAGCAGCCAATGGATTTGAGCATGCCAATGTTCTTGCTTTTCATAGACTTCCAGATAATTTAATACATTAATCAAAAGATAGTAAGCAAGGTATTGCTCCATCTCATTTCGAAAGAATGTTAAGTCATGAGATGCATAGATTTCCCTTTTGATTTCTAACCAAGACTTTTGCTGCGTGAGCACTCCATTTTGGATGATATAATGAAAGTAATCATAACCCAAAGGATGGATATCAGATGCTAATTCCCAATCGTAAACATAAAGTTCACCACTCGCATTGGTATAAACATTCCAAGGTGTAAAGTCACCATGTGAAAAATGCGTTTTAATCGTTTTGTTTTGAAGAGACTGATGCAGAAGTACTAACTTTTTTATGATGCCTGATGGCACTTTGTTTCGGGCGTTTTGAAGAGATTGTATTCTTGAAGTTAAATGAAGTTTTTGATCAAAATCGGAAAATGAATATGCACAAGTATTGATCTTTCCTAGATCTTGGAGCAATAAGGTATGTTGTTGAGTCCATTTGTTTTCACGTATACAAAATGATACATTTTCCTGAAACGTTATGGTATCGTGTAGATCATTCATGATTGTTGGAAAACTAAAGTTTATTTTGTGCTCTTTTTTCAGTGATGTAATAGCTGCATTTTCGTTGTTCAATAAATGCTGACTCTGTGGCGTAATTGCTATTTTAGTAAATGATCCGTTATTACTTGATCTATCCTTTTTGTATAAAATATATTTTTGGTTAGGTCCAATCGTTCCTGTGAAAAGTGCCCAATCCTGCTGTCCCTCTAACGAAGAAGGTTTAGTCACCACTTCCATAGATTTAAATACTAATTTTTGAAGTCTTAAAGTAAATATAAATTTGATTATCAAAGAAAATATATTGGCCTTCAAGCCTTGGATATGATAGAACTTTAAGAATAATGGACTTGAGGCTGTAGCAGGCCATACCCATCTAATACTATGGTCAGGATTGGTTATGTATTGAACTATTATTGTTTTTGATCCTGTGTGGTTAGGTGACTTTGAATCAAGCTTGTCAAAAATCTCTTGAACATTATTCATGGTATCATATTTATATCTTGATCATAATCAAACCACTTGCCAATAATATAATTCATTGACATTAAGACACTTAACACAATGAATACATACCATCAATATTCCACAATTTGGAATATCATTGATTTTTGGAAAATAATAAAGCTGAAATAAGTTTCTTTACTGAAATTTGATGTCCACCCAAATGATATCAAATGTACATCCCTAAAATTGTGGGCATCATATTTTTTTTCAATCTTAGTATAGTAATCGGTTGAAGGTGCTGAATTAAAGATATTCTTGTACTATATTTGCTTCAAACCAAGCCTGACATTCCGGCAAAGATGATAAACCTGAAGCAACTTTTATGGTGAAGTCAAAAACTTCGTCTTTTGGTAAATTTTTATTAATTCTGTGACCATTTAAGTCTAAAAAAAGAATAGCTGCTTCCAAGCCAGTGCGTTTATTACCATCACTGAAAACATGATTTGCAATAATATTATACATATACAATCCTGCTTTGTCACTAAGTTTGGGGTACATAGGCTCTCCAAATATCTCAGCTGAAACTACTTCAATTAAATAATCTAATTGACCTTCATTTAGAAAATTTTGCGGCAAATTGTAATTACCTCCGTGAGCAACTATAGTTCGTTTATTAACAAATATAATTTCGCTTTTTTTTAAGTACCTCATGCCAACTTTCTAAAAACTTCGTCATATTCTTCAAAATGTTTACTTATTAAAGCATCTATTTCAGACATGTCGTCAATATTATTATAATTATTGTTCGCAACTTCAACTAAGAACTCATGTGTAATCAACTTTTCAGTAATAAGGTTTCTAATTAAACCAAAAAGTTCCTCCTTACTCAAAGTCTTAACATCAATAACATTTGCCATAACTTTATTTTTATTTATCATTTTCTAAACGAAATGAAAAGCGTAAAAGTTCAATATTTGATCATGTCATTTACCATCGGCATATTTAAGAATCTTATCTAGTTCCCTATCCTACCTGTCTTGACTAAATGTAAACGCTGCCACTTCGTCAATATTATACCAGGACGAAAAGTAATGTACATGATGATCAACTGATAAAATAAAATACCGTAATTGGACTCTCCAAAGATGCCAAACTCTGTAAATGAGTTGATAATCAAAGGAATGAGCAAACAAAAGAGCATGAGCTTCTTTTCAGCATTCTCTTTCAAGATACCACTTGCTGTAAATAGCATTTGAAACAAAACTATGGTAATACCCACTAAACCTAAATTCATCAGTACTTGCATAAAAGTATTGTGAGTCATCTTTCCGGGATACGTATGCGTACTTTGAAAATATTCTTTGTAATCTATACGCATAAAACCAAAACCTAATAGCGGCTCCCGGGGTAATCCTTCATTGATCAAAGCCTGCCAAAAAGGTAACCTTCCTGTCAATGTTAGTACTTCTTCCATTCGTTCAGGATCGCCATCTTTTAGTACTACTTTGTAGATCGCTACTGGCGCTACCAACATCATGATTACAAAAGCAGCTATAGCGAACTTCTTTTGCTCAGATTGTAATACATGAAACCCAATAATGAGTAAAGCACCAATCAAAGACGATCTTGACCCTGTAGCATATAACCCATAAAAAAGTATTAGTAGTTTTAGAATTGTCCACCATTTGCGGTGATTTCTCCTGATATCAAACATCAGCCCTGCCACTCCTACACCGGCCAACATACCTAGCTCATTGGGATTCATCATGTAGCCTCCTAGTCTTGCTTCTTCACCACCATGTGTCAATCGATAAAAGACATCCGGATTGACATACATACCTACTACAAAAACGGTGATGAGCACAAAAGCTGCATTGCCCAGAAGATTGTACAACCTGATAGGATGGTTAGGAAAAAATTGGTCTAACAAATATAAACTCTTAATGAAGAAAAAACAAAAGACCAAGGTCTGAGCAGTCATAAACCATTGTAAAGCACTATAGCCCACATTGGTACTCCACATAAAAGATGCGAAGCCTAGCAAGAGATACAGACCATAAAAAGCCATGGAAAGTATATTGTTCGTCTTTAGATTATCTGCAGCACCGTATTTAATGATACTTTTGTATACGTGCCAAGATGCGAAAAGCATTCCTAATCTACCTATCACTTTGATGACTCTCGTGATTGCTACATTTTCGCTCCACGTAAAAAAACAAGCCGTCATCAAAAGTACAATCAGCATCAATTGCCAATTGATCTTTCTTAAAAAGGTTGAATGATCTTTGTCTAAAAATTGTACTTTCATTTACTTGTATAATGTATCGTATTTATCTACCAAAACAGACCAAGAAAAAACTTGATCTAACATCGTTTTAGCACCTTGGACTATAGGCTCTGTTTGGTTGTTTTTATAATAAATTTGCATTTGTTGTATGGAATCCACCAACGCTGACACGTCATTATCAGCAATCGAGATGCCAGTATTAAAATGAGATACATAAGATGCCACATTTGTAGCTTCAGTAACAATAGTAGGTATGCCCAAAGCGGCTGCTTCAAGCACTGCTGTTGGCAACCCTTCATTGCGCGAAGGATGTGCAAATACATGCATCTTGCTTACAAGATCATCCTTTTCCTGACCAAATTTCTTGCCCCATAAAACGACATTGTTAAGATGTTTTTCTTGGATGAACTTTTCAATAAAAGCTCTGCCTTCACCATCACCAATAATCCATAAAGTGGAATTTTTTTCTAATTTCTGGAACTCATAAAACGCTTTCATTAATAAGTCTAAGCCCTTGGTATGCGTATCTAGCCGACCTACAAAGCCTACAGTAAAGGCTTCATTTTTAGAAACAATATTCTCACTGTTTATATATTCAAAACCATAGGGCAATAAAAATGAAGCTGAAACAGGTGATATTAGTTTGAGACCATCTACTTCACTTTTGCCAATAGAATGTACTTTATGAACGGCATGGAGCACACTTTTTTCAAACAGATGAAAGTATATTTTCTTTGTAAACCAACTCTTTTTCATCGCTACTTCATTATAAGCACCATGCGGAGTCAGGACAAATTTTATTTGATGCTTTTTAAAAAATTTAGCCAAACTACTAAATACAGGAATCCATCCTCCATGCAAGTGGAAAACGGCATTTTTGCGACTGAGAATAGCGGTCTTTAAATCACTATTTATCAAAAATGGAAACTTGGATGCTTTGAAAAGCTCGGTTTTAAAATTCCTATAAAGATAATCGTGGATTGGATTATCAGTAATGCCCCATACTTTTACATTTTTACCCGCTTTGGTTTGTTCAGTGGCCATATTGTAAACCACTTTGTTGACACCATTGAGTCTGTCAGGGTTGGCTTTTCCTAATACGATGTGGATGATTTCCATAGATTGATATTTTTTAAGTATAAAATAAATGACCAATAAGCCATCAATAAAATTTGTGATCCAATTAGTCCCGAAATAACTCCTTTTAAGCCGTAGGTCGATATCATCCAATGAGAAGAAGAAAGTGCAAACATCAGACTAATAAAATAGGCATAGAAAAAGTGACTATTCATCTGCATTGATCGAAAGAAAAATCTTATGGGCTGACTTAAGAAAATAAATATGTAAAGTATACTCAGCCAACTCAAGACAAAAGCGTAAGCTGTGTACTCAAGTCCTCCGGCCAATGTCATTATTGGTGCAGCAAAAACAATAATCATGAGTAAAATGGGTATAAAGACGTAAGCTAATTTTAAGTTCATCTCTTGGATATAAGCTATCCCCAAAGTTTGGTTTTGCTGGATTTTAATGGCTGATTGAGGTAAAACATAGTTTTCAAAAGTTTGCAAAAGTATATTCAATACACCAAATAAAGACTGACCCAAACGAAGAGCTCCTAAAGCTGCTGCACCTAAATATATACCTGACGCTACGACAAATAAGTTTCCCGCCCACCATTGACTGATTGCTGTTAAAAACAACCATTTCCCTTCTTTGATATGATTAATAATAAATAATTTAGAGGCTTTCCTATCAAAATAAAATGGTTTTAGCAGAAACAAAATAAAGGCCAATGAAATCAAATAAGCGTACGAAAAGTATTGCAACAAGTCGCTCATATTTGTTGATCCAAGGTTTTGAAAAAGATAAAATCCTATAAGTAGCAATAAGGAAGTGAGCACATCCAGAATCAAAGTGGATGCAATTTTGTCTAATGATAATAGCATCTTTCGGCTAAAATCATACATTACGAATCCAAAGCCAAAAATTAGTGCTGTTTTTGATGTATGAAACGAAAATACAAGTAAACTAATTTTTGACAATGCTACAAAAATAGTCATTAATAACATGTGCGCCCAAAACACAAAACTAATGTAACCTATTGAACGATCAGAAGCAACCTGAAATACCTGAGTTGTCCACGCACTGATGGCGTTTATGGCAAGATAAGCCACTAAAATAATCGCTGAGTATGCTCCAAAATCTGAAACTGAAATGGTTCTAGCGATGAGTATGGTAAGTAAAAAGCTCGTTCCACTAAATATAGCCTGATCGGCTAAAACCAATGCTTTCGGGTTTTTTAAAATTTTCATCTACCTTTTTTATTTTGGATAAATGCAACCGATTTTTTAATCATTCTAATTAACTCAAACATAAAACTTGGATTGTATCCTACCCTATTGATAGCAAAATTTACATTAGGCAATTTGTATTCATTGGCCAAAATATCCACTTCTGCTATTTTTTTTGCTGGAGTAAGTCTAGTATCAATACATACAACATTTAGATCTGCTTTGGCCATGGTAGCTAATGTAAATGCTTCACCAAAATCAGTGTTCAAAATGATGGTTTGGTCGAAATTTTCACTTTGTTTTTCTATGAGTAATTGAATTTGTTCCGTGGTTTGGTACATCATTTTTGTTTTGCTCAAAATCAATGAAGACACCTGTCCAATCGGACTATCAAGATGCCAATAGTCTGGAGATGTATCATCATCAACCCATGTAACCATTAAAATTTTGCGACCTTGATTTTGTAATGTATGCATGACTTCTGACGTAATGAAGGTGGCCGCATGCTTTTGGTTGAAGCCTGTAAAACAAATGATACCTTTGGGACGTAGTAGTTCTTTTACCTGCCATTGGGTCAATGTAGTCACGAAAAAATGGGCTTTTGCTGCGTCATTTTTAAATTTCGGTACTGAAGCGATAACAGGTATCATACTGTTGGACTCCACTGTAGATATGTCATTCACCCTAGCTTTCATGCTGTGCACTATGAAAATCAACATCATAGCTCCAAGCATACCCAATATCACAGCCACACCTTTGATGATAGTTTTATTAGGCGATACAGGCATCATGCTGATACTAGCAGGAGTGATGATTCTGTGAAAAGCGACTTTAGCGGCTTTTGCTATCTCTGCTTCTATTTTCTTCTGATTTAAAAAATTGTAAGATTGTTGGTATATTTCAAATTCCCGATTTAAGATCGTCATCATCCTTTCTTTTTCAGGCACGGTGATAAAAACTTTTTCGGCTTCGTCGATATCATAAACAAGGTTACTATATTTAGATTCTAAATTTTTCCTTGTATTTCTAATACTCTCTTTTAGGTAAGATGAAATGTCATTTATTTTGTGGTCGATGGCGATTACTTTTTCGTCTTTGGGTGTGTATTCCAATAGCAAGTCCTTTTTTTCAGATTGCAATTGCTTGATTTTTTTAACCATTTCTGTAGAAAGCAAGTCTGTAAAAGCTTCAAAGTTGGGAGCAAGATCCAGAAAATTATCCTTTCCATTTTCCATGTACTTATCCAATTCTTTGATGGCGTCAAGGCTCATCTTGAGATTGGTTTGTTGTATTTTGAGTTGAGAAATTTTTCTCAGGTCTGTTTCTGTTTCTTGTCTGATATTAGTGATATCTTCTTTTTCGCGATAATTGAGAATAGCTGCTTCTGTGCCTGCTAACTTGCTACTGATTTCACTTATTCGATCATTTAAAAAATCACTGGTTACATCAGCTGCTCCAAATTTAGTTTGAATATAATCTTCTATGTAAGCTTGAGCTAAAGCATTTGGAAATAAAGAAGCTTTTGTAGGGTGTGCCGATTTATAACTGATGCGAATGACAGGCACATCTTTATCTACTGCAGTGACATCTAGGTGTTTAAGTATTTCATTTATTTGACGTTCCTCATTTACAAATTTAAATGTGTAATGGTCGGCAATTCTTGTTAGTGGTTTTGATTCGATAAAATCTTTGCGCAAAGAAATCACAAAAGAAGACTGAGCCAAAAATATGGTATCATTTAACTCCATTTGATGAGAAATTCCGTTGGGATCAATCAAGGTCGCTGTAGCTGTATCTTTGACCATCAATTGAAAAGGTTTATTTAAAAAATGGTCTTCTACATATATTTTATGTACCTGGAGTGGTGCATCGTTAAAAAGTTCTGTGGTTTTCAATTTCCCCTGACGCGATATGATCGTTGAAAAAGGTACCTTCATCAGTGCCTTTTTGATGATGGCGTGAGACTTGATCAGTTCAATTTCAGCATTTATCTTTTGGGTATTCGCAAAAACATCAAGGTCTTTAAATAAATTGCTGTTGGGCACACCTTCGCCTATATCCGCAAGTCTGAGTTTTGCAGTACTTTCATACATTGGAGTCACATATGACAAGTACTTGGAAGCTAGCATATAAGCACCAACCATAGCTGCCACAATGATCATCCACCCTCGAAGATATGGCTTTAGAAAATTAAATTGATTGTTCATTTTATTTTTGAATTACTTTGGTTAAAATGCACCCATAAAAATGGCAGCAGACGTCAATGCAGTGGTAAATGGTATGATAGTAGAAACACGCTTATCAAACTCTTTGTACTTCTTGGATGGTACCACAACGACATCGCCCGGGTACAGATTGATATTTCGTTTTAATAAATTATCTCCTTTGCTCAAGTCAATGTTGGCTACATGTACATGCTCCCCAACTTGTCTGAGTACTTTTACATATTTTGGATTGGCATAAAACTCTAGTCCTTTGCATCGTGCGATCATTTCCATCAAAGTATTTCTCTCTTTATCGATGCTAATCACTTGTGGATCTCTCACTTCACCCAAAACTGTGATTTCTCTGTTCAATACTTTGACATCTATGACCGGATTTTTGATCCATTCGCTGTAGATTGTTTTTAAAGTATCTTTGAGTTGTATCATGGTCATCTTCTCTACGTAAAATGTTCCAATCTTAGGAATTTCAACATTTCCTTTGGCGTCTACCATCAGCCATTTTCCATATACTTCATTGGAATTGTAGATGCCGTACGTAGAACCTACACTGATATCATCTTGTCCCCACACAGAAATAGTGATTTTGTCATCTTTCCGAATATGATACTGATAATCAGCGTCTAACCAAAAGATACTATCTAAAGCGGCTATGGAATGATCCGTTTTAGGCTCGACCAATAAATTTGTAGTCTTACAAGAAGACAAAGCCAAAATTGTTATTATCAACAAGTAAAAAGAAGACTTCATGCTTAGAAATATTTGAATATAGATTTAAGAAAAGAAGGTTTTCTGGCTTTAAGCAATTCCTTAATATCTTCAATTTTGTAAAGTACAGATTTTACATTGGCTTCTAGATTATGATTTTTTCTGATGTAATCAAAAGCCCCATGCTTTAAGGTGGCTACCGCTGTATCTATATCTTCCTGCGCTGATACCATGACCACAAAAATATTGGGATTGTATCTTTTTATCTTTCTGAGGGTCTCAAATCCAGAATAAATATCCATTTGGTGATCCAAAAAAACGACATCGGGGTTTTGGTGTATTTCGTTCAGACAATCCACGCCACTATCAAAAGTAGAAATATGGCCTACAGAGGCATCTGAAAGAATCTGATTCATGATTTCCAGATGAAAACGGTCATCATCTACTACAAAAACGGATTTAAAATTATGTTGCATATTATTCAATTTATAAAATGATATATGCGAAAGACGAGCCAAACTAACAAAACACTGTTAATCAAATAGATATAAAACACTTATGCTAAAACATTTTCCACAAAATGGAATATTTTAAATATTTGGAAAGTTTCTTTCTTAAAAAATGGACAGTGAAAGACGAATATCTCAAGGGGCCAAACCCGATCGTCGCAGTACCGCTAAAGTTGCCCAAGTAATACAACTGAGATACATTAAACTGATTGTCTTAAAGTTTGGCAGCGTGAGTGCGATTCTAGTTGGTATACATCGGCGATCTTGGATCGGGGTTTACAATTTGTATGGATTAATTAGTTTCAATCCTTTGATATTAGCAAAATCTTTTTCATTGGCAGTTATCAAAATGTAGCCATAAGCCAAGGCAGTAGCAGCAATAATGGCATCAGGTGTTTTTATTTTTTTGCCCTTGCGTAAGGCAACACAATGCGCAATCACATTAGCACTAATGCCCATAACTACGCTATCGTCAATAAAATCTTTAATATTTTATTTGGTCATTTTATCGGTATCCCAGCACAGAAGTTCTATTTGTGTAATGATAGAAATATTTGGGATGGCATCAATCGCAATATCCATTAAAGCCATGCCAGCAGCAGCAAAAGAATCAGAAAGATAATCAGAAACTACATTGGTATCAATCAGATATTGTTCCATTCACTACGCATTTTTTTTATATGTTCGTTTAGGTTTTGCCCTTGCTCTTTACTGATAATGCCTTTATATTTATCAGAAAGCTTTTGTTTTACAGGCACAAAATTTGGATTAAGCACTTTAATCAAATCCAATTCTTCCAATTCGTGGATAAGTCCCACCGCTTTTTGATTGGTTATTTGTATAAGCATTGTGTTGTCCATAATTCCATATTATTAAGAATTCAATTATAAAAGATAAAAAAATATAACTTTTTTTTACAAAGTTTAGTTGTTTGGAAACTTGTTTATTGTTAAGCATTGTTTCTGAACATCCGATCGTCGCAGTACCACTAAAGCTGCACAAGCAATGCAACTGCGATGCGCTATTTTATGAATCTTTACCCCGTAGGATAAATATCCAACGGGGTAAATTCAATACGCACCTAACTTAAAAACAAAGCACAAAACTATTCGATGCTAAGTTTTGTGCTTTAATTTATTATTATTTGTGGTGACGAATTGAAAAACCTGTTCTGCTTTAGCAGGATTCTTAACCCCGTAGGATAATAATCGATCTCGGTTTACCCCGTGGAATGAAATATGAATTATATAACGGGGTGAAAATATTGGATCGAAGTTACACCTGTCTGCCGAATTAGGCAGAAACTTCGACCATCAGGTTCAAAAAAAAGAGCGATATACTATGGCTAGCAACCGCTCCCCTTTGGATTACACTAAATACTTTCTGTTATAACTTCACTAATTTTCCTTGATAAATCTTACCATCATAATCAAAGCCAAAAACGGAATAGATACCTGGGCTAAGTTGTTGGATATAAGCATTTACTTGATAATTTTCAGTGTTGTGAATTTCCAAAACTATTGCACCAAATGAATTACAGATTTTCACAGTATGTAATAAAGGAATATCTTGACTATCCTTTTCAGGATCAGCGATCATGTTGACATTTTCATTAGCTGGATTGGGATAAATGATGAGCTTTCCAACTTCGGGTTTTTTACTAAAATATATGGTATTTACGACCGTATTGGTTTGGATAGGTTCCTCGTAATCAAAGGTAATCAATACACTATTTTCAATTCTTTCGCCACCATTAAGATCTTTTTTAGGTTGGATGGTGTAGATGAAAAATCCATGACTTTCTCCTTCATTGGTAGTACTGTCAGGCAAATAAATGTTATTAAATCTCACGGTAAGCATACCTTTATCATCAATCAAGAAGTTGTATTTATCATGACTTACAGATTCAATTTTGAAAGTAGCTATATCAAGATGTTTTGAAAGTTGATTTTCCAGTACCACCCTAGATGCATAATATGTACCTACATTCTGAAATCTGATATGGTATCTGATGACTTGGTTCTTAGGTATCAAGCCTTCTTTTCCTTTACCTTTGGGTGTGACTAATAAATCATTAGGATCTATAGCACCTACGATCTCTAATTCCTGCGCTTGTGTATTATTGGTTAATTGAGTTTCTGCGGTTGTGGTGGTTATATTGGTCGACATAGGTAGTATTTGCCCCACAGTGACATTTAGGGTCACCGAGTCAACCATTTGGATAACAAATGATTTTCCAGAAGGAATTTCCGATATATTCCAAATATAAGTGTTGCCATTTTTTTCCGTCCATGGCGTACTTGCTGATTTAAGATCTATACCATCGGGATAAGTAACGGATATTACCGAATTTTGAGCATTGGTAGTACCTTGATTAAAATAGGTCAATACAGACTCATTTGTAAAACCACGTCTCCACGCTGTAATACCAAAATTAACACCCAAATCTGCTTCATTGATTTTCTTTTTCAAAGGTATATTCACCACTTTAGTATTATTGACACCAGAAAAACTAGCATTAGTTGGGCATGTTTGCTCCCAAAATTCGTTTTCTACCAACGCTATACTATGACTACCCTGCCCTACTCTCATACTATACGCGCCATTGTTTCTAGACGTAAAATGGACATTGTTGTTGATTGTAAATGGCATATTTTCGATTTTTGATTCTCCATTATCCCATATACAATTATTATTTTCATCACTGAATGCATAACCTTCTACGGAGTTGGCTGCTTCTTCGGTTATGGTGACAAATTGATTGGTGTTGACATTGGATACCGTTTGTACATATCCTGAAGGCCACCTGATCTCTATATTGGATATTTGGCTCGCTTGACCCACACCAAAATGTTGTCTGAAACTACTTTGGCTACCCAACCCTTGCACGGGCAATACTTCTCTATACTGTGCTGATCCATTAGCTGTCACTTTGATTTTGGCACCTATAGCTGACTTATTGCTAGCTGTACCAACCAACCTGATACTAATGAATTTATTATTTTTATCTGATTGATTGCAAAAAAGCATATTTTTCTGATTCGTATGTGAGGTAACAAAGATATCAACCTTGCCATCCTTATTATAATCTGCCGTGGCACTACCCATTGCATTGACTATATCTCCGGTCAACAATTCGGCTAACTTCAACGAAAATGTTTCGTCGCCATTGTTGATATAATAATAGGATACTCCTTCATCATTGGTTATAAAAAGATCTAAATCTCCGTCATTGTCATGATCTATCCAACTGCCACTGTGCGTATCACCTTGGTGCTGATTAAATAAAGCAGTATTGACTTTCTCAAAAGATCCGTTACCTAGATTCTTGTATAAAGGATTTACTTGTTTGGAAGCATTTAAAACGATGACATCCATATGACCATCATTATTAAAATCGCCCCAAGCTGCTCCTACACTATTACCTGTATCTGATGATATTGATCCGGCATTGGTCACCTTTTCGAATTTACCATTTCCTAAGTTTCTAAATAAAGAATTGGGTTTATTCTGCCCATTGGGTATAAAAACATCCACTAGTCCATCATTATTATAGTCGGCAAGCGCAGGCATGGTAGATCTGTTACTTTCATTGACTATAGGGTTGTCAGTAATTTTTATAAACGTCTCATTACCATTGTTTCTATACATTTGGTGAAATTTCGTTTCAAAAAAATTGGTAATGATTAAATCTAAAAACCCATCATTGTCCAAATCTACCCAGGCTGCTCCATGAAAATATTGAGGATCGGCATCTATCCCAGATTGTAGGATTTCAGTAAAAACGCCGTTTACATTTTTAAACAATCTACATGGAGAGCCTGTAGCATTTACTATAAAAGGATCTAAAAAGCCATCGTTATTAAAATCACCCCAAGCTGATGCTATTGTCTTTTCTGTTACGCTAAGAAATGAGCCACCTGTTACTTTGGTAAAATTGCCTCCAATATTCCGGTATAAGGTATTGGGTTTTGCAGGGTTTCTGTCCGTAACAAATATATCTTCCCATCCATCATTATTGTAATCTACCCAACTACTACTCCAACTATCGTTCAATTCGGTGGTCAGTATGCCTGCTCCACATTGATCAAAAAGTAAATTAGTGTGATTCGCACTATTGTTTTGTATACCGTGACTGATTACCGATTGTTGAGTTTGACCATTTACGGTACCGCTGACTACAGACTCCACTGTGATAATCGTATTATTCGGCATAGGTGCCCCATTATTGAATGAAGGACTAATGACCAATTCAGTAGATATATCTATGTTAGTCGATGTATTAAAATCAGGTAAGTTGTTAAATACGATTTGGGATTCTTGGGTTCCATTCGTGATCACCCCTTCATAAGTTTGACCATTGGAAGTCAGCGTCGAACTCAAAGGAATGCCGCCCGATCCCACAATCACTGAAACAGAAGGATTAGTCACCGCCTGTGTTCCTGTAAATACATCAGCCACATAAGTCACCGTATCTCCAGGTATGGCTATGTTTTGAGAAGGTGATCCCGTTTGAGAAAATGCACTTTCTAATGAAGACCCAAAATACATCATCCAGTTGTCGTTTGTATTAGCGTTCATCACCGATACATTATGATTGGATTCAATCAATACATATGGTCTATCCGGCCCGGTATCAGGATTACCGTTGCCATTATAAATACTCTTCCATTCTGCTTCGCTAAAGATAACATCAACATACCTGTTGGGCTGAATGGTATAACTTCTATTGATAATGCTTCCTGAGGTTTTGGCATCTTTAACTGTAACCGTAGTTATTTGGTTTCCAGCATAAATATAGTTGTGCGTGAAGTTGCCTGCAAATAATTGACCCGTAAAAGGATTGACCACATTTTGTTGTTTTGCTGGCGGTAACAAATATACCAAAAATTCTTTGCCACTGTCTGTGCCATCTTCTGACGAAACCATGGATGCCATATCTGAAGTGCCAATACTGCCTGTCTCCATCCAATTGCATTCAAATACTGCCACTTTTTTACCAGGAGAGCATTTAACTCTGAAAACTGTTGGATATGTAGCGTTTCCATTTTTCTTACCTATCCAATCGGCAGGCTTCAATCGGTCCAATGTCCAGGTTTTCATCATGATCCAATTTCCATTTTCAAAACGTTCCAGTGTCACCGTGTTGGCAGGATCCCAAGATGCAATTCTTATTTCTTGTTCGCCGTTGGCTTGATAAGGCACTGCAAAATAAAAAAGTTCACCACTCGAAGATCCATTAGATGAAGGCACATATCCACCTCCGTCACGTGAATTGGTCCATAACGCGCCATATTGTACAGACACATTTTTATTGGCTTCTATCATATAAGTAGCACCGGTCTCCATGATATCCCTACCATCCTGAAAAAAGTGTATGATATCTTGTCCCCGGTTTAAGGTTCGTTGTTTTACGATGGTTTTCTTTTCCAAATCTACGTTAGTATAGCCGGTTTGTGTGGTTGGGACAGTACTGATTTGCGATATAGTAATCGTGGTGTTGTCTTCAAAAGCAAAAACATTAAGATCCCTTTTTGAATTGGTGACTTTGGGGGCATAAATGATAAATTTTCCTCCCAAAGATGTTTTATTGACACTTGGTACAAAATCATGTTGCCAATCACTATCAGTGGACATAGATGCAAATACTAGTTTGGAACTATGGATAAAAAAATAGTCTCCATCTCTTTTTAGGGTGCCACCTGATGCGTATTGGGCATCGTCATTGATACCATTGTCACGAATGTACAAAATGTAAGACTGACCCGCCGCTAGTGTACCTGTCACCGTATCATCACCGTCACCATCTGCATTATCATCTGTGATTGTAAACTCTGTATTGTCGTAGATGGCTGTAACAATAAGAGCTACATCTCTCTTTACCGCATCATTGTTGGGTGGTAAATATATATTGAAATAGGTTGACGGCGCTCCACCTGCCATTAATAATTGTATGGAAAATATCCAAGTAATAAATATAAATATGAATTTTATGTTTTGCATGATTATTATGATTTGACTTGGTAAAAACCAAAAAACAAACCAAAATCACAATAAACTAATAATCAGCTAATTACACACTAACAGCACTTAAATAATTTCCATTTATTGGAATTTAATTCCTAAATGCGGAATAACCCACGACTATAATATTCCTTTCTCTTACTAATCTTTCAAAGCTTCAGCAACCGCGTTGAGCGTTTTTACTATCTTATGGACGTGTAAATCTAGCTCAGCTTTTGAATCGGTATCGATATTAAATTTCTCTACAATTCTGACCACTTCTTTTAGCGATGTAATACCCATCTGATCTATACTTGGCTTGATTTTGTGCGCTAGTTTTTTGATCGTCTCTATGTCATCATTGGCTAAAGCATCATTTAATTTTACGGTATTTTCTTCGGTAAGCTTTATAAATATATTAATCATTTTACTTACAAAATCATCATTTCCCCTACTCATTTGCTGTATTTGAGCTAAATCGTAAAGAGGTAATTGATCATTACTTACACCTTGACCACCATGATCAACTTTTTCAGTTTTTAAAACATCATAAGACAAACTAAGAACATGCTCTATCTTTCGGAAAAAATCCTGCTCGTCATAAGGTTTGGTGATGAAGTCATTCATACCTTTTTGAAGATATAAATCTATGTCATGCTTAAAGGCATTAGCAGTAAGTGCGATTATCGGCGTTTGATACTGTAGCTTTTGTCTGATAAAGGTGGTCGCTTCCACTCCATCCATTATTGGCATTTGAATATCCATTAAAACCAAATCAAAGTCATTTTTTTGAATTAGCTCTGTAGCAAGCAAACCATTCTCTGCCTCAACCGTTTCGAAACCTAGATAGTCCAAGCTTTGTATGGCGATAAATCTATTCATTTCATTATCTTCGACTAACAAAGCCTTCTTCCCTTTGAAAGCTCCTTCCTTGATTTGTTGGCTATTAGAAATCATGCTTTCAGGATTGCCGACAGGAAGGGACAACTCAAAACTACAAGTCGTTCCTTTGGATTTTATACTTTTTACATCCATATGACCACCCATCAATTTTATAAGATCACTTGATATGGCCATTCCCAAACCTGTACCTTCATATTTTCTTTTGGATGTGTTGTGTTCTTGGGAAAACTTATCAAATATTTTGGATATAAATTCTTCAGACATACCTATACCCGTATCGATCACTTCAAATTTTAAAGTTTGAGTTTCGTTCGTTTCTTCTAGTAAGGATACGGATAAATTGATGGAGCCTTGATTTGTAAATTTAATAGCATTGCCAATTAAGTTGATTAATACTTGTCTTAATCTGGTGTCATCTCCCTTTAGTACTGGTTTTATATCTTGACTAACATGTAATCTAAACTCCAAGTTTTTGTCTTTGGCTTGCGAAAACATAATGGAATGCACATTATAAACTAAAGCACTTGGACTGAATGATTCTTCTACGATTTCCATATCGCCGGATTCGATCTTGGCAATATCCAATACATTATTGAGGATTGTGAGCAAATGCTTTGCAGAACTTTCAGATTGTTTGACATAAAAATGCTGGTCCGTAGTTAGGTTTTCTTTCGTTAGCTGC
>CAZGMB010000074.1:0-25683 GCA_964526715.1 uncultured Aureispira sp.
AGTAAGGAGCACATTTATAGGTACGACCACTTCAGGAGCTTGACTATCAAAACGTTCTCTAATAAATGGTATTACATAGGATAATAAATCTTCATCCTCATTGTCCAGATTCATTTGCATTTCCGTCACGTCGGTATTGACCAAAGTCCCATTCGAAATTTTCAAGTAATTTACATAAGCTATGTTATCTTCCTTTTTTAAAGCAAATACATCAACATCTCCGATAGTGGTACTCATAATGGTAGATGAAGATTGATAATCCTCAAAAGCAAAGAGTTTATCCTTGAACGATTGTGCCTTTTCAAACTCTAGGTTTTCGGCATGTGATTTCATGGAGTCGGTGATAAATTTTTTGACTTGCCCCAGATTCCCTTTCAGTATATTTCTGACCTGTTCGATTTTTTGGCTGTATTCGTCTTCGGATTCAAAACCTTCACATGGTCCCAAGCAGTTTTTGATGTGATATTCCAGGCAAACTTTAAACTTGTTTTTGGAGATATTATCAGCAGTCAGGTTCAGATTGCAAGTGCGAAGCTGAAACAACTTTTTGATGATTTCCAGAAGAATATTGACTCTATACTTGGAAGTGTAAGGTCCAAAATAAACGGAACCATCTTTAATGAGTCTCCTCGTAAAAAACACTCTGGCAAATGGCTCGTTTTTAATGCAGATGTAAGTGTAAGACTTGCCATCCTTAAGCATCACGTTATATCTGGGTTGAAACTTTTTGATTAGTGAGTTTTCTAACAATAGGGCATCATGTTCGGTCTCCACTACAGTATATTCTATATTTGAAGCGTTCCGGGTAAGCAATACGGTTTTGTATTGCATATGTTTTTTATCGCCAAAGTAAGAATTGAGTCTATTTTTTAAACTTTTGGCCTTACCCACATAGAGTATGGTACCATCGTCATCCAAAAAACGATAGACGCCCGGTTCGTGAGGGATGTTTTCGGAGATGGCTTTAAATTCTTCAGTGCTCAAGGAGTTTATGAATGTTGATGATGCAAAAGTAAGGAAATTACTATGAATAGAAGATGTAAAAATGGGAATTCAACATTGAAAATAAAAAGTCTAGTCCTTAATGGTGTTTAACTCAAAGTAGTGTTACTGTCGCCGCTTGTATGTATTCTATCACTTCTTCAATACTCATGGCATCTTTTACGTGGTAATCACCGATCGCATCTCTACGAAGCGAAGACAAGTAAGCGCCTGAATCCAATGCCTTCCCAAAATCATGAGCTAATGATCTGATGTAGGTTCCTTTACTACAGGTACATTCAAAACTTAATTCAGGGAAATTTTCCGCATGGATTTGAAAATCGTAAATAGATATTTTTCGAGATTTAAGTTCTACTTCTTTTCCTCGGCGAGCTAGGCTGTATGCTGTCTGTCCATTGACTTTTATAGCAGAGTATATAGGAGGCATTTGATCTATTTCCCCTAAAAAAGACATCGTTTTGGACACCATCATCTCTTTGGTGATATGGTCTGTTGGGAAATGTGCATTGGGCGCAAATTCCCTATCATAGGTATCGGTGGTAGCCCCAAGCATAATATGACCGGAGTATGTTTTTTGCTGGGCTTGTAAAGAATCGATATTTTTGGTAAGTTTGCCTGTACATACGAGCAATAATCCGGTGGCTAAAGGATCCAAAGTACCGGCATGACCGACTTTAATCTTTTTGACACCCAAATTATGTCTGAGTTTATACTTGATTTTATTGACTACATCAAAAGACGTCCAATCTAGGGGTTTGTCCACTAAAATGACACTACCTTCTTGAAAGTCAATATCAATCTCCTTTTTATGTCGGGTGATGATATGTTTATCTAATATAGACATAGGCTATTCCTAGGAGTCCAACGAGTAAACAATACCACGAAAAGTATTTCAATTGGCTATTTTTAACAATCTTGATCATCCACGTACATGCAAACACGCCAGTTAAGAAAGCGGCAACAAATCCAACGCCCAACTCCATGCTTGAAATACTGCCTCCTGTAAATGCCCCATCTAAGATGTCTTTGGCCATTTTTCCGAATATCAAAGGTACGACCATCAAAAAAGAAAAACGAGCTGCTTTAGCGCGATCAATACCTAAAAGTACCGAAGTAGCTATAGTAGCACCTGATCTCGAGATACCCGGTGTGATAGCAATGGCCTGAGCTATACCTATTTTAAGAGCATTGGGATAGGTGACATCATTTCCAGTAGCGGTAGCTTTGTCTGCAAAGTATAACAAGATTCCCGTCAAGAGCAACATACAGCACACTAATACGATATTTTGCGTAAATAACTGCTCCAACTGCTTCTCGAAAAACAAACCTACAAATGCCGCAGGTATCATGGATAAAATGATTTTCAAAGCAAAAGATTTATCTTCATTCATTCCAGGAGAAAAGAGTCCTTTGATGATTTCCATGATTTCGACCCGAAAGACATACATCGTAGCCAATGCTGTTCCAAAATGCAATACTACAGTCATCAAGAGACTATCAGCGGGTAAAGCATCATCTCCTAACATATATTTGGCGAGTTCAAGGTGACCGCTACTACTCACCGGTAAAAACTCCGTAAGTCCTTGGACGATACCCAGAATTAATGCATTGAGTATTTCACTCATCATAAAATGGTATTAAGGTATTCAATTGATTTGCCCCGTGACAACCACAAGATCTAGAAGTTGATCAAAGGAAATAAAATTAGTTGCCATGATGAATTCAATTCATTTGCAACTATATTTCCTTGTGGAAACGGGCTATGTATTACTTTTTAACGAAGATGGCGTAAACATTGACTGCCAAACCTGCTAAGATAACAATCGGTGCCAAGGTGATTCTTCTATGGCTATAGATTAAAGACTCGTCCCAAACATCGGGAGATGGCATATGACCGCCTGACATCAGTCCCAAACCCAAAAAAATAAGTCCCACTCCGATCAGAATAAACATATAATTCTTCTTACCGAATAATAAACTTTGACTGTAAGCTGCATGTGTTGGTGAAGCTTGAATATTTTCGTTCCCTACCCTTTTGGTGTATCCAGAGTCTTTGGCCATGGTTGTATATTTACAAAGTGAAGTACAAAAGTAAGCAAAAATCTAAATATGAGATAAACTTTACATATTTTTTATATTTTTCGAAGCATTAGCTAGGTAGTATAATAGAATTTGGCCCCAGATTACTCAGACAGTACTAATGCTTAGTTATTAGCAGCTGCCCATTTTCTGTCGTACTGTTAAATGCTTATTTCCTGTTTGTCTGCAAGTCCGTCCTTTACGGTAAATGGTGTCAGCGTTTTTTTGACATCTCGATATACACCTGCACCATTAGTACCAAACCAATAATTACCATTTTTGGCTTGAAATATACTTCTTATATTCTTGTCAATACTATTGACTGTTTCATTAAAGCTAATATGCTGCGTAGTTGAGTTTATTTTGTTGGCTTCATTGCTCGACCTATAGTTTTGATTTTTTTCAGTACAGGAAGTTAAGTAAATAAGCAGAAAGTTGATTATTCTCAATGTATCGGGTTATTTTTAAGATTATTCATTTATATCATTCTGTTAAACATTGTGTTTTGGTTTGTATGAGTTGATGCTAACGGCTGTGCTTTGCGACGGTTTTTAACAATAGCGAAAATTGGCGCATAAGCACTTGTTATGATTTGTTATTTAATTCACCGATAATTTAATTTGTTTTCCAAACCCTTCTCTAAAGATTCGCATGATGGTTGACAGTCTAATGTCAGAAGCATTATTTTCAATTCTTGAGATATAACTTTTTGTTGTACCACATCTGTTTGCCAATTCTTCTTGGGTAATTCCTTCTTTAGTTCGTAAATCCTGAAGTAATACACCTAATTTAAAAGCTTCAAATCCTTCTTCATATTCAGTTCGTGATTTAGTGCCTACCTTTCCGTATTCTTTATCCAAATGATCTTTGAACGATGTCAAATTATTACTTTTCATTGAAGTATTGATTTTTAATTTTAAGTGCTTTATCTATTTCTGATTTAGGTGTTTGGTTTGTTTTTTTTTGGAAACCGTTGATAGCTACAATTAATTTCCCCGCATCAAAAAAGGAAAAAATTCTGTAAATATTAGATTCGAATTCAACTCTGATTTCATAAAGTCCTTCTGTTCCTGATAGATGTTTGAAATATTTTTCTGGTACATGTTCAACTGTTTCTAGCAGGTTGATGGTCCAATCGACCTTCTGTTTCGTCTTTTTATCCAAACCTTGATAAAAATCACGAAAATATTCACCATAAAAAACAACTTCTCTAACAAAATCTGATTTCATATTGCGAAGTTAGCTGATTAGACAACAAATGCAAAACGATTTAGGTTTAATTTTTTAATTAAAATTCAATCAAAAGCACTAAAGTTTTCTGTAATGTAATTAGCTTGTAATTTTAAAATGATTCCAGATGTACAAGTTTATTTTTGGACCCACAAAAAAGTAGATATTCAAGATGATGCGGACTTCTTCCATACATAAGCTATACATTCCAAGATATACGCCATCCCGAACTCTGGCAACCATGCCTTTTTCAAAGCACAAAAAAGCTACCCAAGATTTCCTAGATCTTGAAAAAGAACAAAATACGTGATTTCGACTCATCTCCATGCATGTGATTTTAGCTTCGCTGTAATGTAATTTCGGCTCCACGATGTTGCGCTCAATCACCACCACGCTCAAATCAAAAGTACTTTTATCTAGAGCTGAGCGCAGTGCAACGAAGTCGCGCCGTACAGAACGCAACGAAGTGAAGTCGAAATGAAGCCACTACCTACCAAAACAAAACGGTCTCATAGCCGACATTCTCGCATATAATTATTCATAAAAAAGCATAGAATTTTGTCATTCTGAAAATAACTACTATTATTGTACTTTAATATCAAAACAACACCTGTAATGCAACAAGGATCGTGTATCTTAGTCATAATGTTATTTAATATTTTGATTTTTGGGCAATCTTCAAAAGTTACGCTTGATTATTTCCTTCCTGCAATCCAATATGACTATAAAATACCTACACCTGAGCAATATCTAGGGTATCAAGTAGGCGAATGGCATGTCACCCACGACCAACTTGTAGGTTATTTTAAAGCGTTAGATGCTGCATCTGAAAAAATGGAAATTATTGAATATGCGCGTTCTCACGAAAATAGACCTTTATTGGTGGCTTTGATCAGTTCTGTAGAGAATATTCAAAAGAAAGATGCCATACGAAAAGCCCACCAAGACCTATCTGACGCCGCCAAAGCGGACAAAGTAGACATCAAAGCGCTACCTGCTATGTTGTGGCAGGGATATTCTATCCACGGAAATGAATCATCTGCCAATAATGCCGCCATGCTTGTGGCATATTACCTGCTTGCAGGTCAGTCTAAAGAAGTAGAAGAAACTTTAAAAAACACCCTAATTTTATTGGATCCATGTCTCAATCCGGATGGAGTACAACGATTTTCGACATGGGTCAATGCCAATAAAAGTAAACATCTGGTTTCCGATCCTGAAAGCAGAGAGTTTTCAGAAACCTGGCCCGGTGGTAGATACAATCATTATTGGTTTGATATGAATCGGGATTGGTTGTTTTTGGTACATCCAGAAAGCCGTGGACGAATCAAAATGCTGCATGAGTGGCATCCCAATGTCCTCGGTGATCATCATGAAATGGGTACCAATGCTACCTACTTTTTTCATCCTGGCGCTCCGGCTAGCAACAATCCCAATACACCGGGAGAAAACTTTGTTTTGACAGAAGAAATAGGAAAATTTCACGCCAAAGCCTTGGACTCTATTGGATCACTATATTATACCAAAACCAATTTTGATGACTTTTATTATGGCAAAGGGTCTACTTATCCGGACGCTATTGGCGCTATCGGTATCCTTTTTGAGCAAGCCAGTTCTAGGGGGCACCTTCAGGAGAGTATCAATGGTCCGGTATCTTTTCCATTTACTATCCGCAATCAGGTAGTCACTTCCCTTTCTACCCAAAAGGCAACCGTGGCTTTAAGATCTTCTTTACTCCAGTTTAAAAAAGGATTTTATAAAAAAGTAAAAGAAACAGTAGCCAAAGAAAACATCAAAGGATACATTTTTAGTGATACAGATGAGATCAAGATCAATCGTTTTCTAGATGTATTGTTGCAACATCATGTAGATGTGTACCTGAGTGATGCGGACCAAACCATTGATAATAAAGTTTTTGCAAAAAACAAAAGCTATATTGTCCCACTAGACCAAGCACAACCCATCTTGGCAAAAACGATTTTTGAAAGTGTCAAAACATTTCAGGACAGTTCTTTTTATGATGTATCCGGATGGACACTGAGTTATGGATTTGGTTTGGTGACAGCGCCACTCACGAACGCAAGCTACAAAAAAGACCAAAAAATCACTAAATTACCTGCCATTCAAAGTGGTATTTCCGGACCCAAACAGTCTATATACGCCTATCTTATCGAACCCAACCAATATACCACACATAAGATGATTTATGCTTTGCAAAGTAATGGAATAAACGTGAGAATTTCTCAAGCTCAGATGCCAACATCCAGCAAAACATATCCTATGGGTACCGCCATCATCCATGTAGAAAGCCAAACTATGGATAAAACGCAACTCTCTATAATCATAGAAAAACTGGCCAAAACGCATGAAGTCAAAGTAGATGCCATAGCTGAAGGCAACGGCACCTCATTAGTGACCATCGGTCATCCGCAGATATTTCCTATAGAAAAACCCAAAGTGGCTTTCATCACGGGACCAGGTATGAGCGCGCAGTCTGCGGGAGCCATTTGGCATCATTTAGATTTAAACCTGGGCATTCCAGCGACTATGATGGAAGGTGCCAAGTTAAAAAGCACGAATCTCAGCAGATATAATACTTTAGTCATGAGTGAAGGTAGTTACAATGCATGGTCAGACCAAGAAGCCCACAAACTAAAAGAATGGTGTGCTATGGGCAATACCATCATCGCTATAGGTAGTGCGGCTAGTTGGCTCAATGACAAAAAAATCATTCAATATACCACTCGTAAAAATGAAAGGCAAACACCATCCAAAGTAAAATATGAAGATGTGGAAAGGATTAGCGATGCCAGTGTCATAGGAGGAACGATCCTGGCTTGTGACGCCGAACTCACCCATCCTTTGCTATATGGTACCACAGAAAATATGCAATATATGATGAAAACCAACAGTCGTTTTGTAGAACCTACCTCCAACAAATATGCTACGCCTTTAAGGTATAGTAAAAACTTTTTGGCATCAGGTTATTTGCCCAAAGGTATGGAAAGCACCATTACTGGAGCCGCTTCCCTTACCCTACATCAGACGGGCCGAGGTAAAATTATTTGTTTTCACGATGACCCACTGTTTCGTGGATATTGGTATAATGGTCAGAAGATGTTTAACAACGCCTTGTTTTATGCTCCGACTATAGACCGACGAACCACAGAAACTGAAGAATAATGACCATTTAAATAGCTAAAAAATATAAAAAATATGAAGAGAAAAGTGCCCTTTGCCATATTGATGATGCTTTGCTTTATAGCTAAAAGTCAGGATATCCATTTTACTAACAACCGATTTGCACCTTTACAATGGAGTCCGGCAGGATTTGGTAGTTTTGAAGGCAATATGAGAGTAGGCAGCCTGTATCGAAGTCAGTTTTCAGACTTTATCGCCAAGCCATACGAAACGATGGTTGTTTATGGAGATATTCCATTGGATAAAGGATTTAGATCCAATGATTGGACTGGAGTAGGCATTCAGATACACAATGATATGGCTGGTGATCTTGCAGTTAGAAATACAGGTGTCACCGCAGGGTTGACCTATCACTACACCGTTGGAAAAAATTATAAAAATGTGTTTTCATTGGGCGCTTCATACACACTTAGAAATCGCAGCCTAGATATTTCAAAAGCGATATTTCCTAATGGCATTCCTGGTGGAGGCAGGGATGGTGAGATATTTGAAAATTTTAAAGCCATGACCCATAACATTAATGGAGGCTTACAGTTGACATCCAAAATAGGCAAATACTCTCGTTTTCAGACCGGTGTTTCTTTGCTCAATATTCTCAATAGAAGTTTTACAGGCATCACAGATAATGTCGAAGGCAGAAGATGGAATGTACACGCTATCTGCACAGCGGTAACCAACAATCAAAAAAACATCTTTGATTATGGCGCTTTTTACAGTGGTATGTCTGGCCTGAGTAACATATCACTACAGTTTAATGCTCGAAGAAATTTAAAACCTAAGGTAAAAGACGGATGGACGGTAGGCGCTGGTGTTGGTTATCGTTTACAAGATGCTATGCAAATGATGGCATTAGCTTCATACAAACGTTGGAACATAAGTATTGCTTATGACCTTACCGTTTCTGATGCCAAGACGTACAACAACAGCAATGGCGCTATAGAGCTGGCGTTATATAAAATATTTATTTTCAACACTCGACCTGAAGTAAAACCGGTTATTTTCTGTCCACAACTTTAAACTATTATCATATGAATAAGCATAACTTTTTACTATGTATTTTTTTCATGTCTCTCTCAAGTATGGTGTACACGCAGCAGTTGCATCACAGACATAAAGATTTACCTTGCCACCATAAGGTTTTTAATGTAGATGTACATGTGGTATTGGATAGCACGGGTGTAGGCGTTGACATTGCTGATATATATAACAATTTTGCTGTTGCCAGTGAAAAATTCAGTCCCATCTGTCTTGATTTTAAGATTTGTAAGATTGATAGTATTTATAATTACAATTTTGACTCCATACCCAGAAGCGTAGAATATGAAGAATTATCTACTAAATATGCTTCTGAAAAGCGAATTAATGTTTTCATTCTTTCACTGCCTTTCGTCCAGCATAACGGCGCACCTACAGCTATTTGTGGTTTGGCCGGCACCAGTATTTTCCTTAAAAAATCATGTATGGATGCATTGACCCACGAATTAGGACATTTCTTTGGCTTGTTACATACTTTCGAAAATCCAGGTACAGAACTGGTCAATGGTTCCAATTGCGAAACAGCAGGAGATGGCATATGCGATACTCCCGCCGATCCATACCAGCAATTTGATCCACCTTCCAACTGGATAGATGATAAATGTAGATTTAAAAATTTGGCCAAAGACGCCAATGGTGAATATTATATACCACAAACAGGTAATGTCATGTCCTATTATGGATGTCCTTGTCAGGAATTTACCCGTGGCCAATTTTTAAGAATGTCAGAAACTTATATTAGAACACACAAAAGACTTTGGTAAGATGAAAAATTATTCAATCATATTTTTAATGGTAATGAGTGTCTTCAGCCTGATGGCACAGACTGCGGACATCCGACAAGGTTGCCTTCCTCTAGAAGTGAAGTTTACAGGTCCTACCCTATCTGCTTGGTATTGGGATTTTAAAGATGGTACCTTCAGTACGGAACAAAACCCTACCCATATATTTACACAATCAGGAACCTTCGATGTCGTACTTAAAGAAGGTGCATCCGGTCTGGAAAAAGCAAAAATAACTATACGGGTATATGAAGTACCCACTTTAAATATTGATGCCGACCCTAAAGACGGTTGTAGTCCACTCAAGGTCAATTTTTCTGCAAAGATCGCAGCTGCAGATTCCATTAAAATAAATGCCGTGCAGTGGACATTTGGCGATGGAGGCAGCAGCACTGGATTTTCGCCTACGCACATATATACCAAAGGTGGCACCTACAATGTTTCCTATCAAGTCATCACCTCTTTAACGGGTTGTAATACTACTAAAATATTTGAAGATTTGATTTCTGTTTTTGCACCCAAAGCAGCATTTAGTATATCTCCGCTTTCCCAATGTGAAAAACCTTACAGATACGGTATTTTAAATCAAACTGCACCCTTAGCTGGCAATATATATCAATGGTATTTGCCAGATGGTAGTAATTCATCAACATATAATATAGGTAATTTGACCTTTAATACGGAAGGAGAAAAAAACATCAGCCTAGTGGTTACGGATGCAAAAGGATGTAAAGATTCTTTATCTCAAACCATCAATGCTGGAAAACCGAGATTTGACTTTTCCATAAAAAGAGATTCGGTGTGCTTAAATGAAAGAATCGTCATTACCAACAACAATAAATCTGATAGTATCCAATGGACTTTTGTTTCACCTGCATCCATTGATTCGTCCAGTTCTTTGGAGCCGATTTGGTTTTATAATACTCCAGGATTCAAGACAGTTAAGGTTTCTTCAGGTAGTCAAAATGACTGTAAATCTGATACAAGTTTTGTCATTTATGTGGCTCCCAAACCCGATGCAAAGTTTGATTTTAATCCCGAGATCGATTGCAAAAATCCCATGATTATAAATTTAGTAGCCAATGATTTGAGCCACGCCCAATATTTTTGGCAAAATTCCAATAAAGAAGGTAAGCCAATAGACCAGTATGTTGTATTAGGTCCCAAAAGAGATTCTCTGTACATGAATTATGTAGATACCATCTTTCTCCAACTGACTGTAAAAACTAAGTTGGGTTGTACAGCCTCTACTTTTGATACTGCTTTCCATCAAAAACCTGATGCATATTTCTTCTCTACCAAACCATCAGGATGTGTGCCTTTGGAAGTTACCTTTACGGACCAAACATTTACACATGTACCCTTAAAATCTGTAAGATGGCTTATGGGTGATGGTACCGTCATTGATCAAACCAACACTTTTGAAGTGACGCATACCTTTACCAAACCCGGTCTCTACTATGTAAAATCGGTGATTGAAAACATCAATGGTTGCAGAGATACATCAGCCAGTACTTTGGTACGTGTAGGCGATTATATCAAACCCACCATCACCATCGATAAATCAGAAATTTGTTTGGGAGAAACCGCCAATATTGCCTTTACCAATACAGAAGCTAATATAGATTATTTCCACATATCCACAGACGACTATAGATACAATCACTGTTGGAAAAGTCCACAAAGTAGCCATCAATTCATGACCGAACCCGGCACATTTGATATCATTGCCGCAGTAGATTACAATGGTTGTATCACAGAAGAGACCATGTCTCAAAAAATAACAGTCAAAGGGGCAAAGGCCAATATTTCTTATATGATAGACTGTACCAAACCTCTAGAAGTCATGCTAATCAGTAAAAGTTTGGGACAAGATTCTTTAAGATGGACCATTGGTGATACTACATATGTAGCCGACTCGGTCATCCATAAATTAGACAAATCAGGAGACTATCCTGTAATACTCACGGCTAAAAATGTAAGTTCTGGCTGTCCTGCCAATATAGCATCCGATACCATTCATATCAGACAGGTCGAAGCTATCTTTGAGTTACCTACCAAAGTGTGTGACAACCGATATGAAACTTTAGATGCCCTACTGTCTAAAGATGTTGATACAGATTGTTCTAAGGGATATTTATGGAAATTTTCATACCAACGACCTATTGAAGATGAGAATTATAAGCTGGACTCTATTTATATACCCGTTGGAAATCAATGGATACAACTTATTGTGGAAGATATCAATGGTTGTAGAGATACCCTTACCAAAAATACAAGGTCCTATGGCATCACCCCTAGCCTTTCAGCCAATGACACAGACATTTGCTTTCCTGCCAATGTGATGATCACCAATAACAGTATTTCAGATACTACCATTGTCAAATGGGATTGGTCCACCGGTCAAAAATCCAAAAATCTCAATACTACTTTAAGAAATTATAGAGATGATTTTTATATTCTGGTCACCATGGAAGATAGATTGGGATGTATGGACACCGCATCAGTCTTTTTTACAACCTACAAGCCTGTATCTGAAATATTTGTAGATCCACAAAACACCATTTGTCTAGGCAATCCCATTACTTTTTTTGCAACAGACTTTATCGAAAAAGGATCGAGTATGAACTTCACTTGGCGCCTTGGAGACCAAAGTACATCCAACCTTCAAACCTTTGCACACACATACAAAAAATCAGGAAACTTCCGTGTCAGGTGTATTGGGCAGGAAAAAGCTTCAGGTTGTCGGGATACCAGTTTTGTGGACATCAAAGTCATCAATCCACCGGTAGCTGATTTCACAACGTCAGTAGATGGTCAGTCGGTCATTTGTCATCCCAAAATTATCGATTTCACCAATACCAGTAAAGTAGAAGGCGACATCAGTTACGTTTGGGATTTTGGCAAAAGTTCATCCTTATCCGTCAATCCATCAGAAGCTTTTGGAAAAGGGAGTCACGAAGTCAAGCTTTATGTAGTATCACCTTATGGATGTGCCGATACCATTTCAAAAACATATACGCTGATTGGTCCAGAAGCAGGTATTTTAAAAGATAAAAACAAGATTTGCACCAATGAAAAAATACAGGTTTCTATGATCAATGCAGTGGATGTGAGTCAGTGGTCGTGGCAGTTTGGAGATGGTGTCATTATCAATAATCAAAATCAAGTGATCAAAAGCTTTGACCCAAATCTAGATGTTACTAAAATCCCCATTGAACTCATCGTAAAATCAGACCAAAGTGGTTGTACCCTTATCATCAGAGACAGTATCATATTCGATCAAGTAAAAGCTGATTTTAGCATTTTGGATACTTCATTTTGTCAAGGTCTGCTAACATTTGAAAATAAATCGGTGGGTGCTGATAAATATTTTTGGACATTTGAAAACGATAAGACATCAACTTCTGAATCTCCCAGCTACCTTTATAATGATGAAGGACAAAAAACCATAAGACTGATCGTCTCGGACAACAGTGGAAAATGTATGGATACCTTGACCTTAAGCATTGAGTTGTCTCCATTTAAAGATGTCATCACCTTTCCTAACGTCTTTACCCCTAATGGTGATAATGAAAATGATTTGTTTTATCCTTACGTACCACCACCCTATGAAGATTTAATTGAAGTAGTCACGCTAAAGGTATTTAACCGATGGGGACATTTGATGACGGATGATATCAATGGCTGGAATGGCAATCATGATGGAAAAGAAGCGCCAGCAGAAGTATATGCCTACTATATGGAAGTGAGACTCAAGGATTGTCGGACATACAGTAAAAAAGGAAATGTAAAATTGATAAGATGATGCAATTATGTGATGTAGAAAGTGATGTGGGTGGATGTATGGAAAAGTAAAAGGATGTATGGAAATAATAATTATTTTTTTCAAAAATTTGAGAATATAAAAAGGGTTTCTAAGTCGCAAGAGCTTCAAGTTTTTTAAGCAAACTAAAATAAATTAATCAAACTATGGCTTCAACTTGATAAAGTTCTTATTTGTAGAGCGCACTAGCCCCAACGGGGCGCCATATCTTAAAGGTGGGTACAGCCCACCTATGTCATAAGTAAGGATTAATATAGCCCTGAAAGGGCGTAATCATTAAGCCCCTTCCTGCGTTGATTTATAGCTGCCAGGCTTTTAGGACTGAAAAGCTATAAAATGAATACATCGTAAAAAACTGTATTTAGCCTAAAAGCGCTTTTTAAGTGTTCTATTTTTGTAACCAAACTATGAAAAAGAACAAAGACAATAAAAATTATACCAATGCTGCCCACATTTTATAGGTGCCAAGTCCGAACTCAGTTTCTTCCACACACTTTTATCAAATAATTACCTCAATGATCAAAACTTATAAGACAAACCTAGATATGGGGAAAAGTAAGCTTCATAATTAAAGTATAATACTGCGACATCAAATGCAAAGTTGGAGCCTGCAAAACGAGTTCCAAATGAGAAAATATCTTCATGGTCTGATGAAGAAGTGAGCCAATTTTCTGTGATTAAATACATTTTTGGTGATAATCTTAGCATACCAGATAAGGTCAATAAACCTGAACCTTGTTTTACTCTTTCTATATATGGAGTAAAATTGGGAGATGTATAAAAATATCGATCCCAATGAGTACGATAAGCACCAAGCCCAATAGTAAAATTACGATTATGATCTCCGGTTGTTAGTAATCCTGCTATCATTTGATGTCTATCATCCGCATTAATACCATAAAATCCGGTGACACCAAGCGTAGTTCTTTTAGAAACTTCATAGCCCGCTACTTTGGCAGAGAAAATGTTAACCGTTTCAAACTCACTATCAATAAAAGAGAATAAATTTGCTCCAGCAGATATACTCATATGGTTGGAGATACCGTATTCAAATGCTGTATGTATTCCCATATTGGAAGTTATATTCATGTCATTTTTTAGAATATTAAATGCTGATTGACCAAAGAAATATCTGTTGGAATGATTGTTTCTAGGGATGTACTTGCCTCGTACAATTTGGGAGTCATCTATTTTTCTAATATATTTGATATCATCCTTATGCAAAGTTAGTCTGGAAAGTGTATTAATCTGGAAAACAAACTGATCTCCAGATATTTCTAAATAAACGCCTAAAATATTGGTTTTATCTTTTAGAGTAAGTAAATAATATTCATTAGTAATAAGCTTCACATCACTCAAATTCCTTATCTTTTGCTGACCAAAAAGGCTAAAAGTCATCAAAACTATTGCTACAAACAAACTTAGTTTTGTAAAAAAAGTATTTCGCATCTACTTAATGTTAAGTTTTATAAAATTTCAAAATCAGAAAACAAAGATAATTATTCTTTTTATCTTTTATCATAATTTTTGCCATCAAGAATGAAAATCTTTACTTTGATTATTGAAATATCAAAGTCCATACCTCACTCACTAACGCTCATGCTGAAACTATAATGGTGCAATTTGAATTTGGTAAAGCACCAATGCAAATGGTTAAAATAACTATGGTTTATGACTGTTCTTATGACCTAGTTCCAAGAACTCATTGTACTCAAAACTTATAAGAGAACCCGATAAATGGGGAAAATTCATTGAATCTTCTGTCTTGATATAACATACAAAAGTCAAACATAAATTTTGATCCTGCCAATCTAAATCCTAATGAGTATATGGATGGTAATTCAGGTGATCTCCTCAACCAGTTTTCAGTCATCAAAAACATCTTCCTTGTTATTCTCGTCATGCCTGACAAGGTAATAAGTCCTGATGTAAATGTTTTCCTTTCACTTACCAATATATTGGTTATTGGCATTCTGGAATTTACATTTTTAGTCAAGTTAAAATAACCTAAACCAAAGGTCAAGTTTTGATTTTTATCACCCAAAGTCCATACCCCTGAAGCCATTCGATGAGTCATATCTTCAAAGACGCCGTAAAAAGCGGTTACTCCCGTTGTTACCGTTTCTGAAATGGCAAATCCTCCTACTTTAGTGGAGATCAAATGTATATTTCCGAATTCTTGATTAAAAATTGATAATAAATTTGCGCCTGCAGATATGCTCACATGATCAGTTATACCATACTCTATTGCTGTAAAAAGGCTATATGTAGATAAATTCACACTGTGTTTCGGAATATTAAATGCAGATTGAGCGAAAAAATATCTATTAAAATGGACGTTTGATGGCGCATATCTCCCGTTGAACACATTTTCTTCACTAACTTTTCTTACGTATTTGATATCATTAACGTTAGCGATTAAGGTCGAATAATAGTTGGTTTGAAAGAAAATTTGATCCCCTATTCTTTCCCTGTATACACCAAAGATAAATGTATTATCTTCTAATGTCACTAGATAATACTCATTGATGGCAAAACTTACATCATCTAAATCTGCAATCTTTTTTTGTGCATGGAGTATATTGGAAAGAAACAATGTCAATATCAGTACCTTTAATATTTCCATAATTCGATGATATGTACCCATAATTTAGTTTTTCAATGGAAGTGCAAAAATAGTTCATTTTTTGAAATCATTGTATTTCCTAAAAATAAATACCAAAATTAAAAGTCAACATTGAGAAAAATACAAAATAAAATGATTCAAAAATGACCATCCAACCCGTATTCCGAATAATATTCCGAAGTTCCTGGATTTAATTGCATTGTAATATGAAGCGTCAGTTAACGGGATTATTTTTTTATGCTTGATTCTTTTTTAAATTATTTTTATGTATCTATCTTTACGTTTAATTATTTTTGAAGATTTTATAAAATTCCCACTTTACGCATATCTTTTTCAAAAAATAAATCAATTAAATCAACAACCTAAGTTAATGAGAAGCTTATTAGTTATTACCTTTTATGTATTGTTTATCCAATGGGGATACAACGCACCTAATGTGTCTGCAAAAAGAAGTTTTGAATATTCCGTAAACGCTTTCACCTATCAAAAAGATATCAGAAAGTTTAAATTTTTCGAAAAAGTACTATTTACAAATCCCATGTATTTTGCTCCTCAGTCGGTACTTTGGACAGCAGGAACCAACCCAAATTTTGGAACACAAGCTTGTGGTGCATCAAATTTAACGGTGAGTGTTGAAACTTTTGTACCCGGCGTCACCAATGGTGCAGGACAAGGCAACAATGTGCATTGTGTGGTGCATCTTGGTAAAGTACAGAGTTTTGGAGGTGTATGGGCATGTATTCAAAATTTTGATATGACATATGTTTCTGAAAATGGCCTGAATGATGTTTTTTCAGCGACTATATCTTCGTTACCTCCTGGATTGTATGAATTTACATGTGCTTGTTCTGATGCAGGAGTATTTACAGACCCTACAACTGCCCCAGGTATTACCTGGATTGGTACATCAAACCCACCAAACGCATTTACCAATGGCCAGTTTACAGTATCAGGAAGTGCACCCAATGATGAATGTTCTGGCACATTAGTCACCTTAAATCAAGGCGCCAACGTAGTCAATAATAACTGTTCTATAGATGGTATGGTAGGATTTCAATATACGGTAACCTCATATGGTCCAGTGTCCATTACTGCAACCGGAGGTTCATTAAGTAATTCATTGATTGGACTGATCAGACAAGGCATGCCCTGTTCGGGACCTGGTATTGATCCATCAGCAACTTGCTTTGCACCCGGTACGGTATTATTTATACAAGCAGGAAACAATGATGCGCCATGTTTTGAATATGGTGACTTCACCATCAATGTTACACAAAACAGTTCACCCGTAAACCCTACAGTTTCAGTCACGGAACCCAACGGAACCAATGATGGTAATATTTGTACGGGAGATGGATTTACACTTACCGTAGCCCCTACTGGTGCAAGTGCTTATTCCTGGGCATTGGACGGAAGTGGTATTACAAATACGACCAATACTTTAACGATAGCAAACAGCAGCATTGCTAATGATGGCACTTATCAAATCACCGTCACTGACGCCAATGGCTGCACAGGAAGTACTTCCATCCTGATTAATGTTTTAAGTCCTCCTACAGCCAGCAATACAACCATCTCTGAATGTGAAACTAGCGCCGGGAGCGGAACAGCAAACTTTGTATTAACTGATGCAGATGCAGGCGTCTTGAATGGTCAAACTGGCCTATCTGTTACATACCACATAAGTAATAGTAATGCGAATACCAATACATCACCCCTTACTTCGCCGTACAATAGTGCCAATACAACCATATTTGCCAGAGTGACAGACCCTGTATCAGGATGTTTTGCTGTTTCTACCGTCACATTAACGGTGAATACTGCACCAACTGGAGTACAAATTCAGAATCAAAATGCATCTAATTCACCTACTGACTTTACGATATGTCAGGGTACAGCTATCAACCTTCAAGTAATAGCTACAGGAAGTGGCACTTTAAACTACTCATGGATGCTTCCTGGTGGAACAGCGACAGGTACCCCTTTGAATATCGCCTCAGCCACCCCATCTTTACACAGTGGCAATTGGGTAGTGACCGTAACAGATAGTGATGGTTGTACCGCTACAGATGATATCAACATCACGGTAACATCTGCCCCTGCTAATGACAACTGTGCTGATGCACTTCCTTTTACTACTTCTGGTAATAATAGTTGTGCTTCTCAGGATATTACCACTTGCGGAACTAACGGTGAAGCTTCAGTATGGTATGATTATACCGTGCCCAATAATATAAAAACATTGACATTTACCTTAAGTGGATTGACTGGTGGCGTTCTGAATGTGTATGACGGTTGTGGTGGCAGTGCCATTGGTACTACTTGTACCACTAGTGTCACTATCGACTGTCCTGATGATGGAGATATTTTAAAAATTTATGTAAGTTCTCCTACAAGTAGCGCAGGCTCATTTACACTAAGTGTGGTAGAAACAGGCATTACAGCAACCAATGACGAGTGTACTGATGCATTGACGATACCATCAAGTCCGATTTGTGAATTTTTTACTGTTGCAGGAAGCACTTCAGTTGGGGCTTGTCCCGAATCATTTTCAGTACCCGGATGTGGATTAGATTACACTAGTGATGCCGTTGTTTGGTACAGTTTTACTACACCGGCTGGAACCAATAGTGTTCAGTTTCAAAATGTGACGGGCGTATTGACAGTATTTGACGCTTGTCCAGCGACAGCATTTATAAGTGGTGGCAATTGTATTTCAGGTGCTGCGACAGTAAATGTAACACCAAACACTACCTATTATATTGGTATTGGTATTGCAGGTGGAAGTGGTCCAGTTGGATTTCAAATTCAATACAATGCAGGTCCGGTGAATGATATGTGTGGTGGAGGTAATATAGATTTGGGAAGCAGTGGAAGCGGTGCTTCATCGAATGCTTGTGGAGGCCCTGACTTCTCTTTAAACTGCGCTGCTAGTTCTTATGAGAATTCTGTATGGTTTTCAGTAACTGTAGACCCAGGTAGTTCGGGCATACAATTTACCGTTACGGGCTCAGGTAGCTCACCTATGACAGGAGGTGGCGCAGGAACCCTATTTCAAACAGGCTGTGGTGGTACTGCTGTAGACGAAGCTTGTTTTAGTGTAGGAAGTGCTTCACAAATTTTGTGTCTTACTCCAGGCACCTATGACTTTCAGATAGCAACATCCGCCACAAACGCAGGAGATTTTAATATCAGTGTAAGCCAAATTACTGGAGGACCTTCTAGTCCTGCCAATGATCTATGCGAAAATGCACAAAACAATATATTACCTGTGGTGTGTGCCCCAGTGACGATATCTGGCAACAATACCAATGCCTGTAGTGAATCTTTTTCAATAGGTGGTTGTAATTTTGGTACAGAACCTACTACATGGCATACTGTAACATTAGACGCTAATGCAACCACCATCAGTATCACTAATATCACAGGTGGTGCTTATCTAGGTATTTTTGAATCTTCACCATGTGGGACCAATATGCCTACTCAAGTAGCCGGTGCAGGATGTGTGACTTCCAATACTACGGGAGTGCCTATCTCGGGTGGATCTACTTACTACATTGCAGTGGGACATAGCTCAGGCGCTCCATATAGTTTTCAAATTACACAAAGCACTCCGCCACCCAATGACACGCCATGTACGGCCGAAACCATTGGTACAGCTACCCAAACTAACACTTGTTGTGCCAATCCGGATCAATCATCCATTTGTGGAAATGGTACAGAAGCCTCTGTTTGGTTTGTCATACCAGCAGCGCCAGGCGTTTTATCGGTAGACATAACCTTCAATAGTGGTACCATGACCGCACCTTTTGTGATTGATGCATTTTCAGGTACGGATTGTAATGCCATTGCCCCTGTTCCAGAAGAAGATTTCAGAACACTTTGTAATATTGCGGCATTTACCGTTACCATGAGATGCCTTGATTTTGAAAATGAAGATATTTACATCAGAGTCAGTTCAAACGAAGCATCCTGTGGTAATTTTTCCTTATCAGCTGTATCCAGTTCAGGAAGCTGTACTGCTGCTACAATATGTGCAGATGCTCCGAATACATCTGTACCCACGGGTGGACAAGCATGTTTGCCAGGATGTAATTTATCAGTATGTGGCGATGGTGCGTGTGACCCATCAGGAAATGCCACTTATTATTCATTTACAGCTGATCCTACTACAGCAAGCGCCATTATCATTTCCGTAGAAAACGCTTCTTTCACACCGATCATCAGTATAGCAAACGATTGTTTCAATCCCGTAGTTTCTTGTTTTAATGGAAACATCTCTGATCCCATTCCCGTACCACCTTCAGGAACCGTATGGGTAAGAATAGAAGCACTCAGTGGTACCAACCTCGATGATGATTTTACGGTTTGTGCCAATGCCTTTGATGCAGGTGCATTTGACTGTTATAGTTCTTCGATGGTTGTTACACGCCCACAATACCCAAATGCAAATCCTAATGGACCATACTGCTCAGGAGAAATAGTTAATTTTTGTTGGACGGTAGATTTCATTGTTTCACCACCAGGTACAGTACCGCCAGCAGGTAATAACTGTCAGTGGTTACAAGGTATCGTTCCTGTTGCTTATGATGGATGGGATTTAGTAGAACTTCCTTTATCTACACAGGCACCTCCTGGAGGATCCAGTTGGCTGGGAGAAGGTGCTGTGGATTATAATTTTGCAAACCCACAATACTCACCATTCAACTTGCCCGATGGTTCTTTAGGTTTAAATTGGGGTTCTGGTGGTGGCTTAGGTGCCGGAAGTCCTATGCCAGCAGGATGGTATTGGGCATCTCAAGGTAACGGTCCAGATTGTACTGACCCTGGAAATCCGGATACTGCATGGGGTCTACCTGCGGCTTGTGGTAGCACACAAACAGTTCAAGCATGTTTCAACCTAAAAGTTAAGGAATTTCAATCTCAAACAGAATGCCAAAATGCAACACTAAAGTTATCTATGTTTGCTTTTGCTGATGGGGAATTGGGGTGTTATACCAGCCTATCATGTGCGCTTTCTACACCATTTATATGGACAGGGCAAGCGGCATGTAACTCTATAATCAATATAACGGGTGATGACAAAGAAACCTGTTCAGGAGTGCCCGTAACTATCAACGCCACTGCTAGTAATCCAGCTGCTGATATTATTCTGACCACCACTGACAACCCGAATGTAACCGGCGAAACACTCTCAGGTACCTATCCATTAGGGCAAATGAGTCTTTTCGAAACATTGGTAAACACTAGTGGCGTACCTCAAATAGTACAATATACGCTCAATGCAGTTGTACCAAATCAAGTTTGTCAAAGTCCGCCACATACTATAAATGTAACGGTATACCCAGCTTTGGATGCTTCCTTTACACCAGATCCGGCTTATATTTGTAAACCTGGAGATTGTATCAATTTAATCATCTTCCCTACAGGAGGTACTGAAAATTATACCACATATACTTGGTCAGGGCCGGGCATCAATGGTTTAGGACCTAGTGCCACAGCATGTCCTACTACAACGACGACATATACCGTAGTTTTTGCGGATAATTTGGGATGTCAGGGTACAAAAAATATAGATGTAGAAGTCAAAGATCCAGTGATAGCTAGTATTGACCCCATAAATCTTGCTGTTTGTAAGGATGGTATTGTGGGCAATAGCGAACCTCTTTTTGCTACGATCTCTTCTGGCCAAGGACCATTCATATTAGATTGGACATCACCTCCGGGCATTATAGGTTTTGGATCTCCTTTTTTCCAGACTTGGGACGATATGTACACCATAATCGAAGAAACTTCCCAATCCACATCAGGTATAGTCAACTTAACCGTAACGGATGATTTTGGATGTACAGGAACCGCACAAGCCACGATTTCCGTAGATCAGGGACCTGAACCTACTTTTACCAACCTACCTGTACCTTGTGGAAGCACATTAGTAGATCTGGTGGCCAATTTTGTGATGGGAAGTTCAACATCTGGTTTGGCAAGATTTGATTTATTCACCTGCGATGATACTTTCATAGCTTCGGGTACGAATAACACAACTATTTTTGAAGATATAGATATGTCTGTTTATGGTAATTGCTTTAAACTATCTACAGTCAGCGGTAGCGGATGTATAGTAGAAAGGACATTAACGGTACAATCGATTACAGGTACACAAGTGACCGTCAATGGAGCAAACAGTAGATGCGCCAATGGAAACCCCATAGATATTAACATAACTAATCCTTTGGCTTTCACTTCATTTGCATGGTCAAATGGCAGTACCACTTCATCCATCTCAGTCAGCCCTGCTCAGACAACCACATATACCGTCACCGCTACACAAAGTAACGGCTGTACCAGCGTGGCCAATCATATTATAGAAGTTAATGAAGTACCTTTGGTGAGCTATTCCGGGTCTACATCGCTTTGTCAGGGCGAATCGACCATTCTTACAGCTTCTAGCACCATCATAGGTAGTAGTTTTCTATGGACTAGAGTGGCTGACGGCATCACGTTTACTACACCTTCAATTCCTGTAACCACTCCAGGGTCCTATCTGCTTACCACAACATCTCCTGATGGATGTATTTCTGCTCCACTTAGCATAACGGTGATCATTAGCAATAGCTTATCTCCGACTATTAACGAATTGAGTATTTGCGACGGAACACCAGGTATTTTAAATGCTGGTTTGGGCTTTGATTCTTATTTATGGAGTACGGGTGAAACTACATCCAATATAACGGTGAATTCAGGAGGCTCATATTGGGTCAATGTTGCTAAATCAACTTGCATTGGAAGTGATACTGTGGTGGTGGTCAATAATGTCACACCATTGTTAAATATCGATAATACACCTATTGTGGTGTGTAGAACCAATGATGGTTTCGGCCCAAGTTTTGCAAATTTTAATGCTGCTATTAATCCTCCAAGTACCACTGGCAACTGGCGAGAAATCACTACTTCGGGTGTTGATCTTACATCTAATCTTTCAAATGTGAGTTTTATTGGGGTACCTGTAGGAACATATTTATTTGAGTTTACTACCAATGGGGCCATAAGTCCTTGTGTGCAAAAAATAGATACACTGAGTATTAATGTCAATGCTTGTCAGTGTCCTGGTTTACTGCCTGCGGGTCCATTGTGTAATAATGGTTCTGCCCCTATTAATCTGAATACCCTAAAAGGAAATCCAGGTCTTTCAGGCATTTTTAGTGTGATCACCCCAGCAGGAGTTAACCTCGTCAATGGAGTATTCAATCCTTCTGGACTCGCAGCTGGAACGTACACCATACAATGGGATTTGACGCCCAATTGTAAGCCCACAACTAACATTGTTATTCATGATGCCCCTGATGTACAACTCACTACTTCAGAGACCACTTTGTGTAATGATAATGCAACTGGTAGTACCACATTACAGCTCAACACCTTGCTACCACCTTCAAGCCCTACTGGAAGTTGGAAACTCGTTTCAGGACCTGCTAATGTCTTTACCGTACCAGATAATGTCAATGGAAATGGCTTAAATGCTGGAGATGAACTCATTTTCAGATATGTTACGAATACAGCCATGAATCCATGCAGAAATGACTCAGCACAAGTCAAAATCGTCATTAGAGATTGTAAATGTCCAGAAGTCATCATCCGACCTCAAACATTATGCAATGGAGAGAATACACCACTGGATTTAAATGGTAGCACCGTTCTGAGCATCACTCCATCAAATGTAACAGGTGTTTGGTCTTCTACACTATCCGGTGCAGTGACTAATGGAAGTATATTCAATGCTTTTAACAGACCTGCCGGGTCATATACGATTACCTTTACTTTGAACACTCCTATCACGGGATGTCAAAATAGTTACCCTGGAAATATTACCATCTCACAGCAACCCATTGCAGAAGTAGAAAAACAAGGCACGGCATGTAACGTCGCCAATGGCAATGGGCAAACAACTGTACAGCTATTTGATTTATTAAAATCAGGTTATAGTCCGGGAGGTGTTTGGACGCAAACCGGAGGTCAACCATCCATCACTATTCCTTCGAATGGCATTATAGATTTAGTGGGACAACCGATAGGTTCGGTCTTTAGATTTACTTATACACGAACTGCTTCCGCTCCTTGTACAGAAGCTAAAGCTGAAGTGACTGTAACCGTTGTGGATTGCAATTGTCCGACGATAGTCTTAGGCCAAATACCTGCGATATGTACATCAAATAGTAGTTTCGACTTAAAACCATACAGTGATTCAAAACCGGGCGTTTGGAAAACCAATAACCCTGCATTAATCATCACTAATGGCGTTTTAAATTTGTCTAATTTGCCTGCGGGTACATATGAAATCAGTTATGCATTGACACCTCCGCCACCTGCACCTTGCCCAATAGAACAGAAAGTTTTGATCAATATATCTAACCCTAAGAACGCAGGAACTGGTCGTGGTGCAGAATTTTGTTTGGGGGCTACGGACATTATTTCCTTGTTTGACAGATTGGACAATGAAGATACTGGTGGGACGTGGTCTTCGGTCAGTGGTAGTCCTTCAGGTTTCAATCCTGTTAATGGTACTTTCAGCCTTTCAGGCAATCCGACAGGTACCTATACTTTCCGTTATGCATTTGCTAATCAGGCTCCATGCCCCAATGATTTTGAAGAAGTCATTATCAACATAACACCATTACCGGTGTCTGATGCTGGAACTGATAAAGTGATCAATTGTGATAATAAAACGGCAATATTGGGTACAAACTTAACATCTACAGGTCCAAATTTAGTTTATGAATGGAAAGTCAATGGAAATATTGTAGGTAATACACCTATAATTACAGTATCTCAAGATGGAAACTACAGTCTCACGGTCAGGAATAATGTTACCAATTGTGCATCATCGGATAATGTTTTGGTTACATCCGACAATGACCTACCTTTGTTTGATCTAAAAACAGACTCGATAAAATGTTTTGGAGACCTCGGACAAATAATTATTTCAAATCTAAGAGGAGGAAAACCACCCTACAGTATATCCATAGATGGTGGTATCAATTACAGTACATTAACATCATTCAATAATCTGAAAGCGGGCACCTACAAAATTTTGGTCAAAGATGCCAATGGATGTATTAATGATCAATGGCCTGAAATCCGACTTATAGAACCTTTGAAGCTTACAGTAAGCTTAGGCAATGACTTTTCAATATTCCTCGGAAGTGACACCACCGTAAATATCACTGGTCAGTTTAGTGTATCAGAATTGGAGCGCATTATTTGGGCAATAAATAGTATAGAAGATGCTGCATTTGATGATAAGCCATCCATAACCTTAAAGCCTACTGAAAATACAGAGGTAGAAGTCACCATAAAGGACAAAAATGGTTGTGTTGCCATGGATAACCTATTGATTACCATCAAGAAAGTAAAACCTGAATGTGTACCCAATGTAATAGCTTTGAGTAGTGCTGCTGGAAATGCTTACTTTAGTATCAATTGTAGTGAAGTAGAAGTGGTCTCCAAATATTATATATATGATCGTTGGGGCAATCTAATGTACGCTAGAAATAATTTGAATCCCAATGATATTACTTCATTTTGGAATGGTACTTTCAAAGGACAAGAAGTGAATCCAGGAGTATATGTTTATCACATAGAAATGGTTTTTAAAGATGGTAGTACAGAAACCCGAACCGGAGATGTCACGGTAATCAAGTAAAAGCAATATTGCAAAATCAAAATTATACTTATAAAAAAGCCCAGCATATACGTCTGGGCTTTTTTTATGTTCCTATTATTATTTTCCTCACAGCACTTCGTTAATTAGGGCCTGCTGAAAAAGTCAGAATCATTCAATTTAAAGACAGCTATTGGTCTGGGAAATCGTTCAAAAAACAAGCGATAGTAAATGAAGAGTCAAA
>CAZGMB010000075.1:0-25149 GCA_964526715.1 uncultured Aureispira sp.
ATATCATTAATATAGAATTTGGAAAACTTCTTGTACCCAATCAAAAGGTGGAGTTTAAACTTTTTGACATCTATGGTCACTTGATATCTACTTTGGATGATGTATTATATCAGGGGGCTAGCCATAATAGTTATCAGCTGAAATTACCCAATTCATCTACCGGCCTTTTCTACGTTCAGATCAATGCAGATCATAAAATCATAACTAAGTCTTTTGTAAGTAAGTGATTTTATAGTTGGGAATTACTTTATTATAAAAATGGTTTACATCTAGTTCATTTCATTCAAAAAAAAATCATACCCCTTTTAGGGTAATTTACATTTTTTTGATATTACAGAAAAAAACACTTTAAGAAATAAAATATACAAAATCCATTGACAGCATTGTATCTGTATAACATGGAATTTTACCACGTATAAAACCACTCTTTTTTTGACATCCAAAAGGGGTATATCTCATATTACATAAAAATGATATGGTATCATTTTTGGCTTAGTACTAACATCTGACCAAATGTCATCTGGATTTCAAAGGAAGTCTGATACTTGCGGTCCCAAACTCATAGACGATCAATAACCAACGTTATTGTCCTTAATAACCAAGACAAAACTCTGATTTATGTTTATCAAAAAAGACGAAATTCTTTTCAGAGACACCAGATTTGTTTTAGCTTTTTTATTACTTAGCGGTATTACTATTTTTATGATGCTAAGTTATCAGCAAGTTTAATGCAATCACAGTTTTTCTGAAATGAGAAGCCCTTTGACTCCAGCAGTTTTAGGGCTTTTTCTTTATCATTAATGGAAATCAAGATATCTTCTGACGAAAAATAAATATTGGGGATTTATTATCTATTAAACCAACTTTGGGGATTCAGTTTGGACTTATCTTTCCAGAGCTCAAAGTGCAATTCTGCATTGCCATCATCACCAGCTACGACATTTCCTATTTGCTGACCTCGTTTGATTTTCTGATCTTTACTTACAGAGACACCATCCAATTTGGAGTATACAGAATAATAAGTACCATGTTTGATGATGACCATATTTTTGAATCCAGGTATGTTGGTGATACCTACTACTTCACCGTCATAAATACAACTTACACTAGTGGCGCCTGGTATGGTAAAGTCTACACCATTATTAGATACATCCACGTTTTTGAGTGTAGGATGTGGATGGGTTCCAAATTTTCCAGTTATTGTCCCTTTATTTACGGGCCAGTTTAGTGCACCTTTGTTTTTGGCAAAACCCGAATTGTCTATTTCTTTAGCTTTGGATGTACTTCCTTCTGTGGATTTTTCTTTTTCTTTGGCTTTGGCCAGCTCAGCAATAATGATTTTTTCTATAGCAGTGTTTAGCTTTTCACGCTGTTTCTCATTATTTCTGATTTTTGCCATTAGGTTTTCTTCCTCTTTGGAGAGCGTTTTTACTAGTTTATCTTTTTCAGATTGTTCTTTTTGGAGTATAGCTACATTTTTATTGCTTTCAGTGAGCGAAGAGATATTTTTTTGTTTGATAGCGACGATTTCTTCATTTTTGATTTGAATTTCACCTGTTATCGATTGAATTTCTTTAAGTTTTTGATCTGTATATTGATTGAATTGCTGGATATATCTCCATTTGAGCATCAGTTTATTGAGATTGTCAGAAGATAGCAGATAAGTCCATTCTGAGCCTGCCATCTTTTGCAGGTAGGCTGTACGCAGGATTTTTTTGTATTGTGATTTTAAGGTAGCATGCTGATCTTGAAGCTGTTTAAGTGTTTGCTCGTTTTGTGCTAGTTGCTGATCATTAAGTTTGACTTCATTATTAAGGTTTTCGATGAGTTTTTTTCTGCTATTTAGTTTTTCTTCCAAAGCTTTTAATTGCGCAAGGCTTTGCTCTTTGCTTTTTTTAGTAGTTTGAAGTTTCTGTGATGCTTTTTCTATATCTTTGATGATTTGAATACGTTGCTTTTCTAATTCCTGTCTGTTTTGGCCGTATACTGCACCAAATAATAACATTCCCCCAAAAACTAAGAAAAAGCACTTAATTGATTTTTTCATAATGTTCAGGTATTGAAAATTTTATATCGGATGGCTTATCTAATATTATTTCTGATATACTGAGTTCAATAGTCCCAGTTTCCGTATCAGAGAATGGATAAGTGATGTTTCGTTGGTATGCGATTTTTCCTTTTCCAGGATACATTCTATAGTCAGCATATTGCATGATGACGCTGCGGTTTTGAAGATCCGTAATTTTGAGTTGTGTCAGTTCCAAGGATTTTCCATGGATAGTGTATTCAAGGGTCAAGTTGTCTTCATTACTTTTGATCATGTAATATTCTGCGTCCCTGACTACGGTTGCAGTAGCCATTTGAGGTACCATAACATTGCCTACCAAAAGCTGCTGCAAGTCATTAAATTCAGCGTTGATGGCAAATACATTTTTAATTTTGTCAAGATTTTCAATTTCATAGGCGTTTTCAAATTTGTATAGCACCGTATATGATTTGGGATTTACATATATTTTGGCTGCTTCTATTCCAAATTTTTTAACTGAAACCAGAATAGCGCTATCTTTTTGCATTTTTACTTGCATCGTTCCTGATATAGACTCATCAGGATTGTCTACAGATGTTGATAGTTTTGCATTGACATACTTGAAGTCTATATTTCTATTGGTCAGTGACTGAATCAATTCTTCTGGTGTTCTTTCTACGATACTTACTTTTTTGGATGTACTGCAAGACAAAGACGTAAATACTATACACCATATCAAATATCTGCTCACTATATTATTGCCCTTTGATGCCATTGAGTTTTGATTTTATTCTTTGGATATTTCCATTGTTCTGCAATGACTTTTCCCAATAGGTTTTAGCATTTTTTATATCTTGAGTGGCCATGGCAATGTCACCTTTGAGTTCCCAAGCATCTCCATTTTTTTCCTTACTGATCTCCAATGATTTTTGGATCCATTCTGTAGCACCTTGATAATCTTTGTTTTTGATCATTGTCTCAGCTTTGATCACATAGATTCTACTTAAAATATCCGCATTGCCGCCACTGATTAGTTCCGCATCATCCAACAACGAATTGGCTTTTTTAGCATTGCCATTTTCAAAAGCAGCTTTTGCACCAAAGCAATAAGATATAGCATTGTTTGGGAAAAAATCTATGGCTTCTGAAGACACTTCGTCTAGTCTCTTGTAATCTTTAAGGTCTGTCAAACAAAACATGAGTTGCTCCCAAACACTAAATATATTTTTATTTAGCGTCAGTGTTTTTTCATATTGACGAGTAGCGGCAAGTGTGTTTCCACTGTTTTTAAGTACGTCTCCATATAGTGCATGGGCTTTGGCTTCATTAGGATGTGCCAGGGTCAACTTATCTCCTAGATAAATCAATTGTTTAGATAATATGGTATCTTCAGACTCGGATTGCTTTACCAAGTAGGGTAGGAGTTCCTTTATTTTCATATCTAAAGGTGCGTCAGGATTACTCACTAAGGGTTGCAATGTCACCAATTTATCTTCTGCATTTCCTTTTTTATTATTGATTAGAATGAGACCCAATTTTGCATCCTGATCATTGGGTTGAATGGCAAGAATTCTATGGAAATAAGGTTCAGTGTCCATGACTTTGTCATTTGCATGCAGCATGCTGATGATAAGTTTTAGATATTTCGTGTCATTGGGATATTTCGATGTGATTTGCTCTAGAGTAGTCAATGCTTGGGGCAAGTTTCCAGAAGTCTCGTAAAGTTCAGCAATTTTTAAGGAGTTTTGAGTACTCCATCCCAAGTTTTTTTCTTTGGTTTGCAGGGTTTTGATAGCTCCATCAGTATCTTGTTTTTTTACTTGCAAGGCTACTAGTTTGTCATAAAGCTCATTTCTTTTATTTTGTATGTTGAGTTGGGTTTTTAAAAGTGCGATGGCTTCATCTGACCTACCTGCCTTGTCTAGTAATTCAATCTCAAAAGCTTTGAAGTAATCATTGCTACCATCCAGTTTTAGGGCTGATTTGAGGTTGGATTCCGCTTGATTAAAATCCTTTTTATCAAAATAGAGTTTGGCCAATTCGAAATAAACCATGGCTTTTTCAGGGGCTTCCCTTCTGATACTATCAAGTAGCTTTATAGCATCATCTTTTTTGTCTGAAAATATTAAAAGCTTAGCCTTAACAAAACGATCTTCTACTTTGATTTCTTTTTCTGACATTCGCAGATCTTCTGCTTGACTGAATAGCTGGTTTGGAAAACAAAAAAGTACCCATCCAAAAGCTAAAAATGTATATATGGTGTGATGCATCTTACTTAAATAAATCTCAAAATCAATATTCTGTTTTAAAAATCAAGTCAAATCTAATTACGATTTATGCTTATCTTTAAGGACTAATAACTCAAAACGTAGTTAGATAGTTCAAAGGTACATGATTACACATATAATTTTCGTAATAATATGTTAAAATATAAAAATAAATACACCTTGTTGTCCTTGTCTTTTTGCTTAGGTGCTGTATTCAATCTGAATCTGAAACAAGATTTGATTAGTTTTAAATTTTTATTTTAAAATAAAATCGCCTATTATAGTCCTGCTTATTTTCGAATAATATGCGATTTATGGTATATGCAATTTAGTATTCTTAGCAAAAATTTAAATACGAAAGTATCAAATGTCATCATATTTATCTTCTGTATGGCAATAATATGTTTTTTCATGATATCATACACTATCTGACAGGTATCGTTATATTTGCATTCTGGTTATAAATAGGCTTTAAAAGATTAACCTTTATTTGATATTATATAATATACATACGATGCCCGAAAATTATTTTATAGACTTAAATTTTGACCAAAGTGATGATTTAGCCAAAGGCGAATATGAAAAGTGTATTTTTAAATCTTGTAACTTTGGTGATTGCGATTTTTCTAATTTCAAGTTTATTAGTTGTATTTTTATAGGATGTAATCTAAGCTTAGTCAAAATCAAAAATACAGTTTTTAATGATGTCACATTTAATGAATGTAAACTGTTAGGTCTCCATTTTGATACATGCAATGTTTTTGGACTTTCATTTTCATTTGACGGATGCCAACTCAATCATGCATCGTTTTACAAACTCAATATTAAGAGGACCACCTTCAAAAATACAATATTGGAAGAAACAGATTTTGCTGAAGCAGACCTTACAGGTTCGGTATTTGACCACTGTAATCTCTCTCATGCCACTTTTGATCGTACTGTATTAGAAAAAACCGACTTTAGAACCTCTTATAACTTTTCCATCGATCCTGAAAAAAATCGCATAAAGAAAGCCAAGTTTTCAACGATGGGTTTATCCGGCCTTCTAGAAAAATATGATATAGAAATAGACGATTAAAAAACACACTTGTAAAATAAGTGACAATGTCTGCTACCTTTAATATGTTTTTGGGGCTTATATTGTAGCTCTAGGACTTCTGTTTAATTGTTTGTAAATACCATATTCCATTTTAGGCCATAGAAAAAACCTTCCAGATTCAAATAAATGGCAAAAAAACCTTCTATAAATATTAAAGGGTAAAAGTTGTTAAACAAATTTTACCCTTTAGTCTATCTGATGAGATATTGAAGCGCAATCATCCTGCGCGTTTCTTTATTCTATGACTGTGATTTTCAGCATATTAGTTCTAAATCTTTTATGCAATGGCATACTTCCTGTGTTGACTACAATGTCTCCGGTTTCTACGATACCTTCATCAACAAGGATTTGGTTTACGTCTTCTATGGTTTCATCAGTAGTGGTAAACTTAGAGTATAAATGGCAGGTTACACCCCAAACCATACTTAAAGTATTAAGCATGTGTGGTTTGTCCGAAAAGATATGTATAGGAGGTGTAGCTCTGTACGATGACATTTTGAATGCTGTATAACCATTGACTGTAAGTCCAAGAATGGCCTTGGCATTGACATCTTCGGCTATTCTTGGGGCATTGAGACACAATATATCCGATAAGAAAGTTTCTGTGTCAGGGTCAGGCTGCGCTCTTTTGCCGTGCATAGAATAGTGTGCTTCTGCTTCTCCAATGATTTTTCTCATGGCTTCCACAACCAATGCAGGGTGATTACCAACCGAAGTTTCGCCACTAAGCATCACCGCGTCAGTACCATCCAATACAGCATTGGCTACGTCTGTAACTTCTGCTCTACTTGGGGACGGATTAGTGATCATACTTTCCATCATTTGAGTGGCTACGATCACAGGTTTAGAGTTTTTGATGCATCTGTTGATGATCATTTTTTGCATGGCAGGAAGTTTTTCTATGGGAACTTCCACGCCCAAATCACCACGAGCAATCATAATGGCATCAGATACTTTGATGATATCCTTGATGTTTTTGATAGCTTCAGGCTTCTCTATTTTAGCAACCACTTTGGCAAAGTGTTTTTTGGCTTTGATTCTTTTTTGTAAATCCTTCACATCTTTGGCTTGTCTCACAAAGGATAAGGCAATCCAGTTTACAGGTTGTGTAAGTACATATTCCAGGTCTTCAAGATCTTTTTCAGTCAGAGACGGTTGAGTCACCACAGTATCTGGCAAGTTTACGCCTTTATTGGACGATAAAATACTGCCGTATAAAACCATCAGCTTGACTTCGTCCTGACCATTGGTAGAGACCACTTCCAAAACGATCTTTCCATCATCTACCAAAACTTTTTCGCCCACTTTGACATCATTGGCAAAAAGCTCATAAGACATATATATTTTTTCTTTAGTTCCTATGCATTCTTCATTGGTAAAAGTCAAAATATCACCAGGCTTGATCTCTAGCGCATTGTTTTCTATCTTACCAATTCTAAGCTTTGGACCTTGTAAGTCGGCTAAAATTCCAGCGTGTACATGATATTTTTCATTAATTTCTAAAATGTTGTCTATGACTTGCTGATGTAGTGCATGTGCCCCATGTGAAAAATTAAGCCTGAAAACATTAACGCCTGCCTTGACCAGGTCCAATAAAGCTTCTTTACTAGATGATGCCGGACCTACAGTGGCTAATATTTTTGTCTTCTGATGATTGTTGATATGGATCAATGGTGCCATAAATTATATGTTTTGATTTAAAAGGAAGTGCAAAGATAGTGTATATTTAACAATATTTATTCTTTGTTTATCTAAAATTATTTTCATTTATATGGTTATTTTTGAAAATAGTTTATAAAATGATGGTTTTACGTTTAAATTATAATACTTATACAAAATATAATTTTTTAACTAATGCCAAAAACCCAAAATAATGTGGATATGTAAATTGGTAAGCTCTAGTGTTATTTTTGAGTTAAGATATTTTTTAGTCGCATATTTTGAAAGACTTGTCGTAAATAAGTGTACTTTTATCGCAATGTTTTTATTTACTGGAATGATTTTATCTATCCAATAGTTAATGTAGCAAATAAACAATTTTAGTATGTTTGAATTTTTAAACCATGCAGATATTTATCTACAGACATTTTGGTATATTGCGATACCAGTCAGTATGGTGTTTCTGTTTCAAGCTATAATGACCTTTGCAGGCATGGGTATGGACATGGATATCAGTGATGATTTTCATTTGGAGGACCCGAGTGGTGTCGTAGGGTATTTTACAATCAGAAATGGAATTAACTTCCTACTTGGGTTTAGTTGGGCAGGTATTATATTTCATCCTACCATATCCAATAAGTTTTTCCTGATCATTGCTGCCATAGCTGTTGGCATTGTTTTTCTTACGTTATACTTTTATTTGGCAGAGCAAGTGAGAAAATTTGAAGAAGATAATACTTTCAATCCTACAGAATTAGTGGACAAAGAAGCTAAAGTGTATCTGAAAATACCTGCGAATGGATTAGGCTATGGTAAGATTACAGTCTCTCACAAGGGTACTTCTCACGAACTAGATGCTTATGCCGAAAATGTCGAATGTGCTACAGGCGCCACCGTTATAATCAAAGAAATAAACGCAGAAAATCAGATCGTTGTCTCTGCCTTAGAACCTTAATTTTTCTTAATTTTTTAATTATCAATCACACTTAAACTTTACAGATTATGGAATCTATCATTTCAATTACAGTGATTTTAGTCTTTGTACTTATGGTTTTAACATTGGCCATTATTTCGAGGTACAAAAGGTGTCCTTCTGACAAAATTCTCGTAGTATACGGTCGTACAGGCGGAACTTCAGCCAAATGTATTCATGGTGGTGGTGCTTTTATTTGGCCGGTGATACAGGATTATGCGTATCTAGACCTTAAACCCATCTCTATAGAAGCCAATCTCACCAATGCGCTCAGTAGACAAAACATTCGGGTAGATGTGCCTTGTAGATTTACCATCGCTATCTCTACTGAACCGGATAGTATGAACAATGCGGCAGAACGTCTACTAGGTCTAAAGCATGAGCAGATTCAGGAACTTTCCAAAGATATTCTTTTTGGGCAGCTGAGATTGGTCATCGCTACCATGTCTATCGAAGAGATCAATTCAGATAGAGATAAATTTTTGGAAAACATTTCCAAGAATGTTGATACAGAATTGAAGAAAATCGGTTTGAAACTGATCAATGTCAACGTCACTGATATCAAAGACGAGTCAGGATATATCGAAGCACTTGGTAAGGAAGCAGCAGCAAAAGCTATCAACGAAGCTAAAATCAGTGTAGCAGAGCAAGAAAAAATAGGAGAAACTGGAAAGGCTATGGCCGATAGAGAGCGAGATATATCCATAGCTGAGACACATAGAGATCGTGATGTGAAAATGGCAATGACACAAAAAGATAAGGAAATCAGCATCGCTGCTGCCAATCGGGATGAGGCTATTGGAAAAGCTGAAGCTGAAAGAGACACCAGAGTCAAAATGTCAGAAGCCAATGCCATAGCTGTAAAAGGAGAAAATGAAGCCAGAATAAATATCGCTAATTCTGATGCATTGCGAAGAGAAAAGGAAGCTGAATCTAATCGTCTTGCAGTCACTGCAGAAAAAGTCCAACAGGCCAAAGCACTCGAAGAAGCATACTCTGCGGAGCAAAAAGCTGAACATGCCCGTTCCGAACGTGAAAGATCTAGCCAAATAGCAAACGTGGTTGTACCTGCCGAAATAGCCAAACAAAAAGCCATCATCGATGCCCAAGCTGAAGCAGAACGCATCCGTGAAAATGCAAAGGGTGAAGCAGATGCCATATTTGCCAAAATGGAAGCAGAAGCCAAAGGTCTCTACGAAATATTGACTAAACAAGCTGAAGGTTATGAGAAAGTTGTCAAAGCAGCAGGTGGTGACCCAAGTAAAGCCTTCCAGTTGCTTCTTATTGAAAAGCTTCCTGAATTAGTAAAAACGCAAGTAGAAGCAGTTAAAAATATCAAGATTGATAAAATCACGGTTTGGGATAGTGGTGCCAATGCTAATGAAAACGGAGCAACTGCCAATTTTGTATCCGGTATGATGAAGTCCGTACCACCACTCAACGATTTGTTTAATATGGCAGGACTGAATCTACCCACATATCTCAAAGGAGCAGATACTCCACAAAATCCAGAGATCAAGCCTGACGATAAAAACGAAGGATAAAATACGATTAAGCTTTTCAATAAAGTGTGAGCCTGACTTCGGTCGGGCTTTTTTATGCTTAAATGTTTTGGAGATGTACACAGCATTTCTACCTTTGTAGTTCACATCATTTTTGCTTTCGTTTGGTTTTCATGGATTTTAGAAGTGTTAATACGTTTTAACCTTGCGACTGTTTTATTAAAATATTATATCAATTATGACGACTAAAGAATCCTTACAAGGAGATGGGCTATCCAAGATTAAGTCAGATTTTCTGTACTTAGTTTCTATATTTAAAGAAATGCTGATTTCTATAGGTGAAGAAGCTTTGGCACACGAGCTCCCATTTGGTATGATGAAACATATCTCGGGTCATGATATTTCTAACGAAAATATGACTCAAGCTATAGGTATTTGTTTCGAATTTCTAAATTTGGTAGAAGAAAACGCTAATACACAATACAGAAGAAAAGCAGAATCATCTTTTGGCCTAGAATCTACTAGAGGGTCTTGGGGCGAAACCATAGCCCAATGGAAAAAAGATGGTATTGATCCTACTGTAATATCTCAAAAATTGAAAACTGTGAGCGTTATGCCTGTATTAACTGCACACCCTACAGAGGCCAAAAGATCCACAGTCTTGGAAATACATAGAGAGTTATACCTATTATTGGTCAAAAATGAAAACCCTAACTGGTCCACCAATGAAAAAGCAGAAATCAAACAAGAAATGATCACTTTATTGGAGCGTTGGTGGCGAACAGGCGAGATTTATTTAGATAAGCCAAGATTGGAAGATGAAAGAAATAATGTGATGCACTATTTTGTCAATGTCTTTCCAGAAGCAGTTAAACTTTCAGATCAAAGATTGTCTGATGCATGGCAAGCCAATGCTTTGAATCCAAGTTTATTGCAATGGCCAGAAGATTTTCCGAGGATACAATTTGGAAGTTGGGTAGGAGGTGACCGCGATGGGCATCCGTTTGTAACACCCGAATTTACTGCGGCCACTTTGCTTTTGCATCGGAAAGCGGCATTAAATATGATATATGACCAATTATACAATTTAGCATCCAAGTTGAGTTTTTCAGGGTATCGAGTTTCTATTCCCAAAGATCTTTTAGATGAAGTGGCAAATAAAGCTGCGTTTTTTGGAGTATTGGGTCAAAAAGCGTTGGATAGAAATCCAGCGGAGCCATTGAGACAATTTATAAATCTGCTCTTGATCAGATTAGAAAATACGATCAACGATGATAGAACTTTAGGTGAAATGGGATATTTCCAGTCTGCAAAAGGTTTATCGGACGAGCTGGTCAGACTGCGAAAGGCTTTGATCGAAATGAATTCTACCAGAATTGCCAAACAATGGTTGTTTCCTGCAGAAAGGCTGGTTCAGGTTTTTGGTTTTCATCTAGCCAAATTGGATATTAGACAAAATAGCGCTTATCATGAAAAAGCCATAGGGCAAATCCTTCTAGCGACAGGTTACCATGACAGCAGCTACGAAACATGGAGTGAATCAAAAAGATTGGACTTTATCAATGAAGAGCTAAAGAGCAATAGGCCATTTTTGTTGTTTGGCACTTCTTGTGGCTTAGAAGCAGACAACGTTTTGGGCTATTTTAGAGAAGTTAAAAAATATGTAGACTTATACGGTATTGAAGGCATTGGGTCCATCATAGTAAGTATGACCAGAAGTCTCAGTGATTTACTTTTGGTATATCTATTTTTGAGAGAGGTAGGACTCCTAAATGCAGGTCTTTCTGTAGTACCATTATTGGAAACGATCGAAGATTTAGAAGCAGGGCCAGACATTTTGAAAGGTTTTTTGCTGCATCCGGTGCATCAGAGACAAAGCGGGGCCAATGACGGTTTGGTCCAAGAAGTGATGTTGGGTTACAGTGATAGCAATAAAGATGGTAGTATTTTGGCTAGTAGATGGAATATCTATAAAGCTGAAGAAAGGCTTACACAAATGGGAGATGAGTTGGGCGTAAAATTGTGTTTTTTTCATGGAAGAGGTGGTACCATTAGTCGTGGCGGTGGAAAGTTGCATCGATTTTTGGACAGTATGCCAGCCGGTGCCGTGAGTGGACAGATCAAAATGACAGTGCAAGGCGAATCTATTGCTATCCAATATGCAAACCGTTTGACGGCTACATATCATTTGGAGATGTTTTTGTCTGGTACCGCCAAACAGGCTATGATTCCTAAATCAGAATCTAGAGATTTGGCTGTATACGAGATTATGGATTCTTTAATCAAATCCGCCAAAAATCATTATAGAAGTCTTTTAGACCACCCTAGATTTATTGAGTTTTATAGTCAGGCTACACCAATTGATGTTTTGGAGCATAGCAAAATCGGTTCTCGGCCATCCAGGCGAACAGGGCAGAGGTCATTAAATGATTTGAGGTCCATCCCTTGGGTATTTAGTTGGAATCAGGCTAGATTTAATCTGACAGGTTGGTTTGGTGCGGGACATGCCTTACACCAATTGGAAGAGCAAAGCCCTTCTGACTTTAATACCGTCGTAGCATTGTCTAAATCTTGGCCATTTTTGAAATACCTGTTGATCCAGATAGAAACCAATTTATTACTTGCAGATAAGGAAGTTATGTGGTCATTTGCCGCATTAGTATCTAATAAAGACACCCAGCAACAACTGATGGACATGATTATCCTGGATTTTGAAAATGGTTTGTCTGCCATTGAAAAAATATTTGGTCAGAAAGCTTCGCAAAGACGTGTGACCCGTATAGAAGATATCAAACTAAGAAATAATGGCATGAAGGTTTTGCACAAAATGCAAATCGAAAATATTCAAAAATGGCGTAGTGCATCAGGAGTGCAAAACGAAAAAAATGATCAGCACTTATTAGAACTCTTATTATTGGTAAATGCTATTTCAGGAGGATTGAAAAGCACAGGGTAGGCTGGTTGATGCTTATCTTTAAAAAAAAAGGCTTCCTGGTGTACAAGAAGCCTTTTTTTATTTGTGAAGAGATAAAGTGATTACTTAGTTCCTTCTTTTTTAGAAGAACAAGCTTTTGCACCATCTTTTTTGCAGCAAGATTTACCTGCAGCACTACCAGCACACGCTTTAGTTTCTACTTTATTGCCATTTGCATCTTTTTCCATTGATGCTGCTGCAACTCTTGTAAATGATTTTTTGTCTGCATCAAATTGAACTTCATTCCAGCTGATTTTTCCAGAAGTGCTGCATACTGCTTTCTCGTAGTATGAAGTTGCACCTGAAATTTCACAAGTTCTCTTAGTAATCGTACCATTAGCCGCTGCCATTGCTGCATCAGCCTCCATTACAAAACTAGCTACTTTAGTGTCAGATTTAACATCTGCAGAAGCCGTCTTTTTTGCTGCACAACAAGCCTTACCAGCTGATGCTGATTTGTTGCACTGTGCATTTGATGAAAAAGATGCTACCAAGATGAATGAAAATAATAAAAATAAATGTTTCATTTTTTAAAATTAATAATGATTAAAATTTGTGTCTAAATGATGTCTTTATTAAAAACACTGTAAAAATAACGCAAATATTTTATAGTGTATATGTTTTATTAAAACATTATTAAAATTTTAACACTTTTCAAAACATATGTTATCGATTTTAATTCGTTATGAGAATGAAGTGAGTTTTTGTCCAAGGTATTTTTATTTTTAAAATGGTAAAGAATCGGCAGGTGGATAACTCAATTTTTGACCTTGATATATATTTTACTCACCTTTTTTACGAGGAATTGATAAAAAAAGTATAATTTTGCGCCCTTATGAAGTTTTTGCATTTATTTAGTATAATTTTGTTATTGTTTTTGGTATCCTGCAAGTCAGAGTTCGAAGCTTTGCGTACCAGCAATCAACCCGAAAAAGTTTATAAAGCAGCCAATAAATATTACGACAACAAGGAATATGATCGGGCTATCGCTTTATATGATATTGTCATTCAGTTTTACAGAGGAAGACAAGAAGCAGAAGATTTATTTTTTAAATATGCCTACGCTCACTACAACATAGGTGACTATATTTTGGCATCTACATACTTTAAAAATTATTCCAATACTTTTGCCAATAGCATTAATAAACAGGAAGCGGAATACATGTCTGCTTATTCAAATTATAAACTGTCACCCAACTATAAATTGGATCAGTCTTATACGGCAAAAGCAATAGAAGGTTTTGAACAATTTATCAATTTGTATCCAGGAACAGAACGGGCTGAGCTAGCTAACCGATTGATAGATGAGATGCGTCGCAAGTTGGAGAAAAAATCATTCGAGCAAGGGGCATTGTATTATAAAATTGGACAGTACCAAGCGGCGGTGACTTCTTTCCAGAATACCTTAAAAGATTTTCCGGAATCCAACACATTGGAAGAAGTGCGTTTTTTAATCTTAAAATCAAGTTTCACTTTGGCCAAAAACAGTATTTTCGAAAAACAGGAAGATCGATATACTGAAACCTTAGACCATTATAATACGTTCATTAAGAAGCATCCGAAATCTAAGTGGCTCAAAGAAGCACGTGATATCGAGAAAGAATCCAAATCAGAGTTAAAAAAAATTAAAGCATGACAAGTGATATCAAATCCAAGATCCAAGGTTTAGACCCTAATGTAAAGGCTAGAGATGTAAAATCTTTTGCTGGTCAAACCACGTCTGTATATGAATCCATAGCAGTGATTTCAGCAAGAGCTGAGCAAATTTCTGTAGAAATTAAAAATGAACTTCATGATAAATTGGAGGAGTTTGCTGTATCTTCCGAAACCATTGAAGAAATCATGGAAAATAAAGAACAAATAGAAATCAGCAAATTTTATGAGAGATTGCCAAATCCCGTAATCATAGCGTCTGAAGAATTTCTAAAAGGAGATTTGAGTTTTGAATATAAAGAACCCAAAGTATCTCACGAAGAGTAATTCATCTACACGATGAACCATTGGAGTAATAGGAGTGACTCGGTAGGTCATTCATTTCTTTTGAGCAGTTAAGTCTGAAAGATGAACGAGTCTAAAAACTTGGCTTCCGGAAAAAAAATATTGCTAGGCATATCAGGAAGTATAGCGGCGTATAAGTCCGCTTTGCTTTGTAGATTGCTGATCAAGGAAGGTTATGAAGTAAAAGTGGTCATGACAGAAGCGGCTACTGCTTTTATTACGCCACTAACACTATCCACACTTTCAGGCCATAAAGTATTAATAAATTGGAAAGACGACAATACTTGGGCCAATCACGTAGATGCCGGTCTTTGGGCTGACTTGATGATTATTGCACCCGCTACTGCTTGTACATTATCTAAGATGGCCTCAGGGCATGCCGATAATATGCTGTTAGCCACCTATCTTTCTGCCAAATGCCCTGTCATGGTGGCCCCAGCAATGGATTTGGATATGTGGATTCATCCTTCTACCAAAAACAATATCACTGCTTTACAGTCTTATGGCAACAAGATCATTCCTGTGGGACATGGTTTTTTAGCAAGTGGTCTTTCAGGAGATGGTCGCATGGCTGAGCCAGAAGACATAGTCTCTCTTATCCATACTTATTTTAATACAAAAGATGACCTGAATGGCAAAAAAATATTGCTCACCGCAGGACCCACTTACGAAGCTTTAGATCCAGTCAGATTTATCGGTAACTATAGCAGTGGAAAAATGGGATATGCGATTGCCCAAGAGTGTGCTGAGAGAGGAGCTGAAGTAGTATTAGTTTCAGGACCGTCATCGATTAAAATAAATAATCCTAAAATTAAACTGATCAAAGTTACGTCGGCTCAACAAATGTATGACGCCTGCGCTAAAGAATTTGATACCACTGATGTTTTAATCTTAGCCGCCGCCGTGGCTGACTATAGGCCAGCAGAAATTGCTGACAAAAAGATGAAAAAGACTGATGATGATATGAAGATAGAATTAGTCAGAACCATCGATATCGCAGCAACATTAGGCGCCCAAAAAGCAAAAAATCAAATTATGGTGGGCTTCGCTTTAGAAACGAATGATGAAATAAATCACGCAACACAAAAATTACACAAGAAAAACCTAGATTTTATCGTTCTTAATTCGTTAAGTGATCCAGGAGCAGGCTTTCAAGTCGACACCAACAAGATCACCATATTGGATAAATCGGGAAATGTGGTTCCGTTTGAGTTAAAATCAAAGGACGCAGTAGCCAAAGATATTATTGATTATTTAGTAAAACTGTTTTAATGAATATAAGAAGTTTTTTTATCGTTTGTTTTTTGAGTTTTGGTTTTTTGGGCCAGGGCATTGCACAGGAACTCAATTTTAAGGTAAGCGTAGTTACTCAAGGTAGTCTTAATTCTCTGACTAATGACCAAGTGTTTTTTAAAAATCTTGAAAAAGTCATGACTGAGCTCATGAATAATACCCAATGGGGCGAAGATGTATTTAAAGATCATGAAAAAATTAAAGGAAACCTACAATTAACTATAACTGAAGAAATACAAGGTGTGGGATTTAAAGGTGAGATAGCATTACAAACTGAAAGGCCTGTTTTTAATTCAACTTACATAAGCCCAATACTCAGTATTATCGATAAAGATGTGGTATTTACATACAGCGATCTACAGCCCCTTTTGAAAACTACCAATACATTTTATGATAATTTGTCTTCCATACTTTCGTATTATGCTTACTTAACTTTAGGAATGGATTATGAGTCCTTTAAAATTAATGGAGGTGAGCCGTTCTTTTTAAAAGCACAGGAAGTCATCTCATCTCTGAGTCCTGTTTATGCTCTCAGTGATAGTGGTTGGGGCAATAAAAGTTTAGGTAAAAGAAACAGATTCTGGCTTTTAGAAAATATATTAAGCCCGAGAATGAGACAATTTCGACAAGCATTTTATGAATATCACAGACTTGCATTAGATAAAATGTATGAAGATGGTGACAAAAGTAGGGCCGTTCTTTTAAGCAATTTAACCTCAATGGGACAATCTAATTTAGAGTACCCTGAAACTTTCTTGCTTACCATGTTTGGTGATGTGAAAAAAAATGAAATACTTGAGATTTATAAAATCGGTGACAAGGGTCAAAAAGATAAAGTCAAAGCAATCATGTCAGGTATTGATCCTACAAAAAAGTCATTTTATGATAACAATCTTAACTGATACTAGTAGATGATTGGTATTTCACCTGAGAAAAGCGGAAAACTTAACCTAGCCATTTTTGCATCAGGTGGAGGTAGTAATGCCAAGTCCATCATGCATTATTTTGAAAACCATGATACCATCAGTGTGTCATTGGTATTGTCCAATAAAGCAGATGCAGGTGTACATCAGGTTGCAGCATCTTTTGGTGTTGTTTCTTTCAGTATGACCAAAGCGCAGCTTTCTGATCCAAGTGTTTTATTGACCTTATTAAAAGAAAAAAAAATAGATTACATCGTCTTAGCAGGATATTTACTGTTGATCCCCACTTGGCTGATAGCCGCATACCCAGACAAAATATTTAATATCCATCCATCTTTGTTGCCCAAATACGGAGGCAAAGGTATGTATGGTCACCACGTACACGAAGCGGTAAAAGCCAATCAAGATGCAGAATCAGGCATGACTATTCATTTGGTCAATGAAGAATTTGATAAAGGGGAAATCTTATTTCAGGCAAAAACAAAAATTCATGCGGATATGTCTGCAACAGATATTGCTAAAGCCGTACTGAAACTCGAACATGAAAATTATGCGCCTACCATAGAAAAATTTATTTCGACACGGTATAGGCAGTAAATAACAAATTAAATTTCGTTAAACTTCGTTATTTTTATGTTAATAGTACCTTGTGTACATTACATATGTTTAACATCTGTAAGATATTGACTATCTTTGCGTCGTTGATGAAGTAGATTTTTGAAATTTATCATCATTGTTTTATTAAAGTTGCAGAACGAAAAGTAGGGATTTTTATCAAATATAAAAATATATTATCATGAGCATTATCAAAAATTATGTACCTGCAAAAGGAATTTGCAAAGTAACTTTTTCTTATCCAACTGCTGAAGGTGTTAAATCTGTTCAGGTATTGGGAGATTTTAATAACTGGGATAGCAATGCTGCTCCTAAAATGAAGAAGAGTAAGGATGAATTTTCTACGGCTATTGAATTGGCTGCAGGAAAAACTTACGAGTTTAGATATTTATTGAATGATGAAAAGTGGGATAACGACTTCAATGCAGACAAATACGTATCATCTCCTTATGCAGGTATCAATAATAGTGTCATCATAGTAGATGCTGTAGCTACAGCTGCAAAAGCAACTAAACCTGCTGCTGTAAAAGCCGCTCCAACAAAGAAAGAAGTGGTAAAGGCAACTAAGCCAGCTGCTGAAAAAATAAAAGCTGAAAAAACAGCTGCTCCTAAGGAAGCCAAAAGTGCACCAGTTAAAGTAGCAAAAGTTGTTGCTGCAAAACCTGTTGTTAAAAAAGAGACTCCTGCTAAAGTTAAACCTGCTGCGGCACCTAAAGTTGATAAAACAGTAGCAACTGCAAAAGCTGTTGTTAAAAAAGAAACTCCAGCTAAAGCAAAACCTGCAGCAGCTCCTAAAGCAGTTGCAGTTAAAACAGTAAAGGATGACCTTAAAAAAATAGAAGGTATCGGACCTAAAATTGCAGAGTTATTCGTGGCTAAAGGTATAGTGACTTTCAATGATCTATCTAAAGCAAAAGTAGCCACTTTACAAACTATTTTGGATGAAGGCGGAAGCAAATTTAAAATGCACAATCCAGAAACATGGCCGACACAAGCGAAACTAGCTGCCACTGGAAAATGGGATGAATTGAAAAAATTACAAGACGAATTAAACGCTGGTAAAAAGGCATAATCAAGTCTAATAATACAAATAAAAAAGCATCAATTTCGCAAGGAATTGGTGCTTTTTGTTTTAACCCGAATTATATATTTCGGGTTTAACAGTATTTTGGTTGGGCAGAAGACTAACATAGGATGTGATTAATGCGTGAAGGATAGGAACGAACATGTAGCGCAGCGGAATAAAGTGGATAGCCTGACCTGTAGCATAGCGGAAGGGCACGCCCTAATCATAAATATCGCTCTAATTTTGGTTCATGTCTTATGATTTGATGATTTATAAAAAATTACATTAAAGAAATTATGTAGTCTTAGCTTTAGTTTATATTTTCGTTTTTCCAAAACAAATGTTCAGCATGAGGCTTATTTATTTTATCGGTTTTCTACTATTTATTTTTTCTTGTCAGGATGAGCCAAAATCAGACCTAGTCATCAAAAATGCTAATATATATGCTGTGGATACTGTATACACAAGTGATGCAATAGCTATAAAGGACGGAGTAATTTTGCAAATCGATACTTGGGAAAACATAGAGAAATGGATCGACGAAAATACAGAGATCGTGGACGCAGAGGGCAATTTTGTTATGCCCGGATTTATTGAAGGTCATGGACATTATTCTGGATTAGGTTATAGCCTGATCAACCTGAATTTCTTAACTTCAAAAAGTTGGGAAGAGGTAGTATCTGCAGTAAAAGATAAGGCCGCATCAGCACCCAAAGGTAGTTGGATTATAGGTAGAGGATGGCATCAGGAGAAATGGGACAGTATACCCAAACAGAATATTTTTGGATATCCTTATCATCATGTGCTTAGCGAAGTTTCCAAAGAGCATCCTGTCTTATTATATCATGCATCAGGCCATTCATTATTTGCAAATAAAAAAGCTATGGAGATCGCAGGTATATCTAGGGAAACACCCAATCCTGTAGGTGGTGAAATCGTAAGAGATGCTAATGGTGACGCAATCGGTGTTTTTGAAGAAAGAGCCATGGGTATATTCAAGCAAAAACACAATGAATACGTGGCATCATTGGATAAGCAAGTCATGGATTCTATTTGGCACAGTGCCATCGTCCTTGCCGAAGATGAATGTCTGAAGAAAGGTATAACCTCTTTTCAGGATGCGGGAAGCACTTTTGATGAGTTGGTAAAATATGAAGTATTGGCCAAAGAAAAGAAGATGCGAGTGCGTCTCTGGGCAATGATGAGACATCCCGCGAAAGAATTAGAAGGTAAAGTCGCTCAGTACATTAGACGAAATGTGGAGAACTTTTACACCTGTGCAGCTATAAAAAGTGAAGTAGATGGTGCTTTAGGAGCATTTGGGGCATGGCTTTTGGAATCCTATAGTGACAAACCGGGCTTCAAAGGTCAAAATACCACTGATATCTATGATGTCAAAAAAATAGCCGATATGGCCATCGAAAATGATGTACAATTTTGTGTGCATGCCATAGGTGATAGGGCCAACAGGGTTGTTTTGGACATTTATGAAGGTGTGATGAGTCAAAATCCTGAAAAAAAAGACCTTCGTTGGCGAATAGAACATGCGCAACATTTGAATACAGCAGATATACCCAGATTTGCCAAAAATAAAATTATAGCATCCATGCAAGGCATTCACTGTACTTCAGATGCACCTTTTGTAGTCAAAAGATTGGGATTGGATCGTGCTAAAACGGGTGCCTATGCTTGGCGTTCCCTACTGGATCAAGGTGTCATAGTGGCTAATGGTACTGATGCCCCTGTAGAAGATGTAGATCCAATCAAAAGTTTTTATGCATCGGTGACTCGCAAACGAGAAGATAATGGATTGGTCTTTTTTTCTGAGCAAGCTATGACCCGTAAAGAAGCCATTTATTCATATACTTTGGGTAATGCCTTTGCGGCTTTTGAAGAGAAGCAAAAGGGATCATTAAGACCTGGAAAATTTGCAGATATTGTCATATTGTCACAAGACTTGGTCAAATGCACTGATGAAGACATTTTGAAAACCAAAGTATTGTACACTATAGTAGATGGAAAAGTTAGATTTAAAAATGAAAAATAAAGTTATGAAAAGAAATCTTTATCTCGGTTATCTTATAATGTTGTCTTCGTTTTTTTCCTATGGGCAAGCTCCGAATCCAGTGTTTTATTGTGGTTATGATGAAGTCATCAAATATAATGAGTTGCAATTTCCAGGTTACGCGTCAAGTGTGAAAGATGCTTTTCGTCAGGCCAAAGATATGGCTAAAAGTGCGGCCAGAAATACAGATATACTAAAAGTGAATGTAGTAGTTCACATAGTCCATAAAGAAAATAGTGAAAATCTTCATGATAGCATCATTCAGAACCAAATGGGAGTCCTCAATCAAGCATTTAGGTTGCAAAATGAAAATCGTGATGATATCAGGGATATCTTTAAGGATTTGCAAACGGACGCACAGATTGAGTTTGAACTTCAGGAAGTGATTAGGGTAAAAACCAATGCTAATTTTGCTTTGACTTTGACAGGATTGCCGGATGCTGTAAAGCAAAAATCTAGAGGTGGAAGTGACGCCATTTCACCAGAAAAGGTATTAAATATTTGGGTGTGTAAGATACAGCCCATACCATTTATAGGTGGCCAAATTTTGGGATATGCCTATCCTCCTGCTGGTTTGGCTAATTGGCCAGATGGTGCTTCTGCGCCTTCTCCTGCATTAGATGGTGTGGTGATAGATTTTCGTGTATTTGGGGCCAATAATCCCAATAAACTGACAGTTAATGGTCAATCTCACGATGCCAAAGGTAGGACAACCGTACATGAGGTAGGTCATTATCTGGGATTAAGACATATTTGGGGAGATGGTGGCGGTATATTTGGGGGTAATAGTTGTGGTGAAGACGACGGCATAGAGGATACGCCCAATCAAGGAGCACAATCTCCTGGAGGTTGTGATACATTGGCCAATACTTGTATTGATGCCCAAAATGATTTGCCAGATATGGTGGAAAACTATATGGATTATTCTGGAGAAAATTGCCAGAATACGTTTACTGAAGATCAAGTGCGCGTCATGAGATCAGTATTGCTAAATCAAAGAAGTACTTTGGTATCATCATTACAACAGTCCTTTGTAGAAAGCGCATGGACGATCTTTCCCAATCCAGCGAAAGACAGGTTAGATATTCGTTTTAGTGATATTTTGGAAAGCACTGTAATTCAGTTATCAAATATGACAGGAACTATGATCAAAAACATCGATGTCAGTGGCACGACAACAAGTGTGGATATATCTGATCTTCCTGCAGGACTTTATTTTATATCTTTTCAAACCTTGGGAAAAAAGTTAATTCAAAAAGTCATCATCCATGAGTAATCAGCGAAAGTGGTATGACTATATCCCACATCCGGTAGTGATGCTTTTTGGTATGCTATTTATGGCAGCATTGATGAGCTATATTGTCCCTGCGGGAAAATTTGATAGGGTCAATGTAGATGGAAAGGATAGGGTAGTGGCAGGCTCTTACAAAGTTATAGATTCGGACCCTTTATCGCTTTTAGATGTTTTTTTGGCAATACCTGGTGGGTTTAAGACGGCTATAGACATTATTTTTATCATTCTGGCTAGCGGTATTATGTTTGGTTTTATGGAAAGATCAGGAGCGATCGAAAATGCTGTGGGCACCTTAGTCAAACAATTGGGCGTTAAGAAGCGGTTTGTGATCGTTTGGATCATGACTTTCGTTTATGGAAGCCTAGGTATTTTTGTAGGCTATGAAAATAATATAGCCATGGTTCCCGTCGCTTGTGTTTTGAGCTTGGCGATCGGTGGTGATTTGATGCTTGCTGCAGGCATTTCCGTAGCTGCTATTACCGTAGGTTTTGGATTGTCGCCCATAAATTTTTATACCATAGGCACAGGACATAAAATCGCCGATCTGCCTATTTTTTCAGGTTGGCTACTGAGGAGCATTTTGTGTTTTTCAGCATTAAGCTTTTTGGCGTTTTATAATATCAGATATTTTAAATCTATATTAAAATCTTCAGATAACTCATTGAGCACGGGGATAGAAACCAGTGGGTTTGCATTGACACATGAAATACAATCCTACAAGATGCGAAACATAGATAGTATCGTTATGTTCTCGTTTGTGGCATCGTTGGTTTTGATCATTTATGGTGTTTTTGTCCATAGTTGGCATATAAATCACACATCAGCTATATTTTGTATTTTGGCTATTTGTATAGCGGTGATCACTTCATGCTCTGCAGATGACTTTGGCAAAACCGTTTTGGCTTCTGTTGCAAGTGTCGCACCCGGAGCTTTTATGGTGGGCTTGGCAACTTCTATAAAAGTAGCACTCGACATGGCCAATATCACAGATACTATAGCACATCATTTATCAAGTTCATTGATAGGATTGCCACTTACTGTTTCGGCCATAGGTATGACCATAGCACAAACTTTTTTAAATTTTATTATACCATCCGGAAGTGGTCAGGCACTAGCTTCTTTGCCTGTCATGATACCTGTTGGCGAAGTGATCGGCTTGACCAGACAAACTACTGTATTAGCCTTTCAAATAGGAGATGGTGTTTCCAATCTGATCAATCCATCCTTAGGTGGTATAGTAGCTATGCTGGCTATGTGCAGGATTCCATTTGATAGATGGCTCAGATTTATTTTTCCGGTATTTGGTATAGTTTTTTTGATTTCTGTTACCTTTGTCATCATAAGTGTTTACATTGGTTATGGACCCTTTTAGCAGCTACAACACGTTGATATGATTTCGCAGATAATTAAAATATTTTGGTATTTCATTAAATCATTGGGTGATTTTAGAGCCGGTGGTATGAAATATTTATGGTACACAGGTTTAATAGCTTTGGGTTTGTTGTTGTTGATGGCAGCAGGAGTATGGACGTTTTCTGCTGCAGCAGGTACATGGTTGGCTACTATCATTCCTTGGGAGTGGGCTCAGCAATCTGTAGTATTTTCTTTTGTAATTGGGTTTGCGGTGGTTTTTCTATGTTGGATATTGATTAAGTATATTATGCTGATATTATTGGGTCCCATGTTGAGCGTGGTATCAGAAAAGATAGAAACCAAACTCAAAGGGCATGCTGAAGGTCAAGGATTTTCTCTTACGGGTTCCGCTGTACGTAGTGTTAGGGTCAACAGTAGGAATGTACTCCGTGAGGTGGTTATGAGTATCCTTTTGTTGATATTGAGCTTTATTCCGGGCATAAATTTGATTGCCATTGTTTTATTGTTTATAGTACAGTCTTATTTTGCTGGATTTGGGGTTATGGATTTTTATTTGGAGCGCCACTATACTTTTAAAGAAACGGTTGCAAAGGTTTACCAGCATAAGTGGGCAGCGATCGCCATTGGTAGTATTTTCACATTTTTGATGTTCATACCCGTACTTGGAGTAGCTGTAGCTCCATATTTTACCACTGTGGCAGCTACAAGATATTTTTCAGAGATGGACATTGACATGAAGACAACAAAGGCTTCTTAATGATGTTAGAATGTTTTAATAAAAAAATAGGCTTTTGAAGGCAGCAAGTTTAAATCAGATAAAAAAAGAATTAGAGACGATATCTCCTCAAAAGTTAATGGCTTTATCGCTGCGTTTGATCAAATTCAAAACTGAAAACAAAGAGTTGATTTCGTATCTGCTATTTGATGAAGATGATCAGGCATCTTACATTAGTGATATTAAGTATGAAATTTCGCAACTATTGGCTGACACCAAGACCTTACCACCTTATATGGTCAAAAGAACTTTTAGAAAGGCCCTGAAATTGATATCTAAGTACGCAAAATATATGGGTTCAAAGGACGCGGAAGCTGAGTTATTAATGCATTTTTCTAAATCAGTATATCAGCTAGGGATCAGTAGGTACACTTACAAAGCCGTCTTGAGCATCTATTTGGGTACTTTGGTGAAAATACAAAAAATACTTCCTGCGGTGCATCCTGATTTGCGGGTAGATTACGAAAATGAACTATTAGGGTTACAAAAGATTTGAAATCTTTAAGTATTTATTCATTATGATATTTTTCATTTTTGATGATCGTAAATGCCCTATATATTTGTTCCACTAAAAATAATCTTACCATCTGATGCGAAAAAGTCATCTTAGAAAGTGATACCGCATGATTGGCTCTACTTCTCACACTGGTATGGTGTCCGAAAGCCCCACCAATCAGGAAGATGATGTGTTTTCCAGATTGTATTTGGAGTTTTTCAATGTAAGCTGCAAATTGTATAGAAGTATAGGTGTCACCTTTTTCATCCATCAGTATCAGAAAATCGTCAGATTTGAGTTTGGACAATACAAGTTCTGCTTCGCGCTTCAAGGTTTCTTCAGCATGTTGACCTGGCTTTACATCTTTAAAAACATCCATGGTGATTTTACTGTAATGAGTCAGTCGTTTTAAATATTTGGCAATACCATCTTCGATATATTTTTCATCAGTTTTGCCAATACACCAAATGGAAATTTTCATATGTTGGAAATATTTGATTTATGGAATTTATTAATTTTAGAATCTGTGATATATATTATCTCTCTTTTTAAGTAAAACCAACCTTATCATGGCCTCACAGACTACAGATTTTTTTTTAAATATGAAGCAAATATAATGTGTTTTTAAATGAAAATACTAGATTTCTAATCTTAAAAACAAGTGGTACGCATAAAAACGGGTCACTTACTTTTTTAGGGGAGTGTAGAATACTTTGTGTAAACTCCCAAGGGGAGTTAGGCTTTGGGACA
>CAZGMB010000076.1:0-24123 GCA_964526715.1 uncultured Aureispira sp.
TCACGCACGGTTCTGTGAGAACGTAGGGGTGAGATTCCCCTGCGTGACTCGATTATCCATAAGTGAGAATAAAAGAACAAAACGATCAATGGTATCAAATTTAAATTTTATCAAGACTGACTTAATTCAAAAATTTAGAAATATAAACGAAGAGAATATAGAGTCTGAAAAGAATGAAGGACAAAACTGTGTGCACTTCAAATTAAAAAGTCAAACTACAGAAATCGTTAGGAATTATTACGAATATACTATTGATGGGGAAAATTTATCAAAAATATTATCTGAACAACTTTGGCATAACAAGAAATCAAATTCATTCAATCCAGAGTTTAAATTCAATAATTATTGGACTGGTTATATTGGTTCTTTTGATAAGTTTTGGGACAGAATAAAATTACTTTCTTTGTTTAGAACGAAATACAATAAAGAAACAATATTACAAGATGAATATGTGAGAAATTACTTAGAGAACATCAAAAATGAATACCATAATCAAATCATAACGTCACTATTATATGAATTTGAAAATAATGATGTCCCAATATATGGATGTAAAGTTTGTGGAGACAAAGAATGTGGAACCTTAAATATTAGAATCGAAAGCAAAGATGAAAAATATGTAAATTGGACTTTCAAAGAAGAAGATATGATAAAGACTTGGACTTTTGATAAGCTACAATATGAAACAGAAATCAAGAAACTACTTAAATTTATTCTTGGTAAAAAGCAAGAAGCGAAAAGACCTATGGATAACAAGTGATATGAGATCAGACTTGCTATCGCTGCGTCCGCTCCATATCACAGCCGTTATGTGTAACTGACAATTACCCGAGAAATCAAATGGATAAAAGAAGTTTAGAAGAAGAGTTTTTAATTGCTAACGTTTTTTCAGGTCTTACAAATGTTAATGACGGGTTTGATTTACCATCAATGCATTATTTTAGTTCTGAGGATTTTGAGATAATTTTAAACAGAGTTAAAGATCTTAAGCTTGGAGTTTTTGGAATTGAGCCATGGTATAATGGTGAGTATTTTGATGTGTTCACAAATGAAGATTATGGAAAATCACCAGACGACGCTGAATGGTATTTCACGGCATTTAACGAATTCAAAAATAAACAGATCGATTTGGTTTACGCTGCAACTTATTATTTACCATTTTTAGACGATGCACGATGAAAATAATGTGGTGCTGGAGATGTAAAATGGATATTCCCATGCTTGACGAGGAAGAATTTGCCATTGCAAGTAAATTATACTCAGACGCCTTTAAATCGACTGGAGTATCAAGGGAAGAAAGATATAAACCTATGTTGGACTACTAATATTCTAGAACAGAATTTAACGAAAGTGAACCGAATGCAATTATGCATCATCGAATAGCTGCTTTTGGGCATTTATGCGAAAATTGTTCTAAACCATATCGGACTCCGATTGCGACTTTTTGCGCAGCTTGTGGAAACAAACGAGAAAATACAAATAACAATGGATAGAAAAAGCCTCATTAACCAGTTATAATTAGCTTATGCGCCATTAACCGCATACGAGTTTGCCTTATTGAAGGACGACCATCTAGTTGAACGGGCTCTTGAGTTTGCAAGCTTGTACATCATAGCTCAAAGGCCTGTTATTACATTTGAGAATGTGATCCCTGATTTGGAAAATCATAAATTGAACTTTGAGATTCATCAAAAGGGAAGCGAAACTGTGATAGATGGAAGATCATACTCTGAGACAGGTAAAGTGCAAGGACATGGAACTAGATCAGAATCAAAATACTTTAACTTTATTCATGAAACACCAAATTGGAATAAATCAAATGTATGAAGAAATCGAAGAAGATTTTGAATTATTCGGGGAACTTGAAGGTGAATTTGAACGTTTTAGAAAGAATATCAATTAAAACTCATTTATAGTTTTAAAAAAATAAAGTATGATACCAAGTCAAATTGAAGCATTGGACATTAAAAGAAAGCCATCATCGCCATTAATAAGAAACTGAACAAATCGAGAAACATGGAAATTCCTCAGTTTAAAATCGACAGTTTTGAAAATGCTGTAAAGAATACAAATCTTCTCGAAGTCATAGAGAAATTAAGGAAAGAAAGAATCACGAAACCATAACACAGTATTTAAAGATATCTTTGCTATCGCCAAAAACCGTCGCAAAGCAAAACCGTTAAAGCTCATGAGAAGAAAATTCTAACAGAGCAAAACTTAATTTTAATAAGGAAAAAGAACGCGATTAATACATCAGTCAACCATCAAGAATCCATCATCAAAGTGCCTGAATAATATCGTACTGCGTCAAAACGATAAGATCACCTGATAAATCCTTGGCAATCACCGCGGGAACATTTTTAGAAATATACTTATTCAGATCTTTGACAGGCAAATCCACTGATACCGTAGGGAAAGGTGCTCCCATGATCTCAGATACACTTTTTTCGCTATTTTGGAGTGGATTATTGAGTATAAACTCCAGAATGTTGCTCTCTGATATCGAACCTTTGATATCATCGCCGTCCACTACAGGCAGCTGCGAGATATCCATATCTTTCATCATCTTTAGCACATTTTTGACGCTTTCGTGGGTAGGAACAGAGATGAATTTTTTGTCTCTTTTGTGGGTAATGAGGTCGCGCACTTTGAGTTCAGCATCCAGAAAACCACGTTCTCTCATCCAGTCATCGTTATATAATTTGCCTATGTATCTGCTTCCATGATCATGAAACAATACCACTACTACATCCGTTGGTTTGAGTTGGTCTTTCATTTGGAGCAAACCTGCCAATGCTGACCCTGCACTATATCCTAAGAGGATACCTTCTTCTTTGGCCAATCTTCTGGCTGCCAGTGCAGCGTCTTTATCGGTTACTTTTTCAAAGTGATCTATCAGGCTGAAATCTACGTTTTTGGGCAAAATATCTTCACCAATACCTTCTGTGATATAAGGATAAATTTCTTTTCTGTCAAAGACTCCAGTCTCGTGATATTTTTTAAAAACGGAACCGTAGGTATCGATACCCCAAACTTTCACATCTGGATTTTTTTCTTTTAGATATTTGGCCACACCTGACACTGTTCCACCTGTACCCACACCTACAACATAATGGGTGATTTTTCCTTCAGTCTGGTTCCAAATTTCGGGACCCGTGGATTCATAGTGTGCTTGACGGTTAGATAAGTTGTCATATTGATTGAGCCAAGCAGAGTTAGGTATTTCTTTGCTGAGTTTTTCGGCAACGGAGTAGTATGATCTTGGATCATCAGGTTCTACGTTGGTAGGACATACGATGACTTCAGCACCCAGCGCTTTGAGCATATCTATTTTTTCTTTGGATTGCTTATCACTGGTCGTAAAAATACATTTATAGCCTTTTACTGCAGCTGCAATAGCTATGCCCATACCTGTATTTCCAGATGTACACTCTATAAACGTTCCTCCTGGCTTGATACGACCTTGTTTTTCAGCATCTTCCACCATTTTCAGTGCCATACGGTCTTTGGTGGAGTGACCTGGATTAAAGGTTTCTATCTTTCCCAATACTAAACAAGGGAGTCCTTCTACGACTTTGTTAAGTTTGACCATCGGTGTATTACCAATAGTTTCCAAAATATTATTTCGATAATCCATGATTTATTTGCGTTAGGTGGTGAAATATTCCGCAAAGTTACGGTAATACTTACAATTTTATTATTATTTATGGAGATTATATAATGAGAATTTAGTTTTTCATGACTAAATTTCTGAAAATACCACTAAGATATTATTTTGCAAATGCTGTTGATATACATTTGACCATCCTAAGTAAAGGTATCACCTATTACTTTTTAAATAAAAACTCCATCAATTCATCGAATTCCAATCCCTCATCAAACTTATGATCATTGTAGCGGTGCACTATCATTTTGAAGAAAATTAGCTGTTCTTGTTTAAATCGGAGCTCCAAATGTATGTTGCCAAATAATTGGTCTGACTTACCATCGATTAAAGGCAGTTTAAAAGACGGTTTTTGGTAAATAATAAGACTTCTTTCGTCATTGATGTGCATTTTATCTTCTGATAGCTGTATGATATAACACTTTTCTTTCAGTTTTTCACTGATAAACAACTGTAAATATTCAAGCTCTTTTATGGATTCAAATGGGAAGTTGTGATCTAGCGAAAACGCCGCAGACATTTTATTTTTTCCAAATTTGACACCATCGCCAGCAAAAATAGGATTTATTTTGTATTCAATAAATGCATCATAAATAGTCTTACAGAACAAGTCACAGACATCTCCACCCACCCACTTTTTCCAGGGGGAAGTGTTTAAAATTTCCTGTGTCAAATAAGCAGAGCTTTCAGTTCCGTTTTTAGAAATGAATTGCATAAATTAATTTGTTCTGTGTCCCCAAACAACAAATAGGAATAATTGTTTTTTACACCAGCAGCTACAAAAATGAAATCCGTTAGTTTTTTACAAAAACGAATATCATATTTCACATCTCAGAAATAAAATAACCCATACTATACGCTCTATTTCCAAAAACTTAAACCTATCTTTGTATTCAATTTTGGTAAAATGAAACGTAGAAATTTTGTTAAGAATACGAGCTTGGCAGCGGCCGGAGCCATCTCACTTCCATCAGTAATGTTTGCCCATAATCATTCCTATAAGGATAAAATTAGCATCGGTATCATTGGCGTAGGGGCGAGGGGATTAGGCACTTTAGAGTTATGTCTATTGAGAACAGATGTAGTTGTGACAGCTATTTGTGATATTGACCCGATCACGATAGCAAAGGCAGAAAAAATGGTCACCCAATCTGGTAAAAAACAACCGCAATACTTTACATCGGGCAACGAGGCATATAAGAAATTACTGGAGCAAAAAGATGTAGATGCAGTCCTGATATGCACACCTTGGGAGTGGCATACACCTATGTCATTAGACGCTATGAATGCAGGAAAGGCAGTAGCTTGTGAGGTAGCAGGTGCAATGAGCATTGATGAGTGTTGGCAATTGGTCAGGGCACATGAGCGAACCCAATCTCCATTTATGATCATGGAAAATGTATGTTATCGTCGCGATGTCATGGCGGTATTGCATATGGCTAGAAAAGGGATGTTTGGTGAGATGATACATTTGGAGGGCGGGTATCAGCACGACCTCAGAGAAGTCAAATTTAATGATGGTGTCAATTATTATGGTGGTGGAGTAGAGTTTGGTGAAAAAGGCTACTCAGAAGCCAAATGGCGAACCACGCATTCTGTGTATAGAAATGGTGATTTATACCCGACACATGGTATTGGCCCGGTGGGAAGTTTTATCCATAATAACAGAGGAAATAGGTTTGAATATCTCACATCTATGGCTTCCAAAGCAAGAGGTCTTCATGAGTACGTTGTAAATCATCCTAAAGGTGGCGCAAACCACCCTAATGCTAAAGTGAATTTCAGATTGGGAGATGTGGTCACTACCAATATCATGACAGCCAACGGCGAGACGATCACCTTATCTCATGATACCAACTTACCTAGGCCATATTCGTTGGGTTTCAGAGTACAAGGCACCAAAGGAATCTGGATGGATGTCAATAAGTCATTGTATATAGAAGGAAAGAGTCCATCACACAAATGGGAGCTAGCCGAGCCTTATTTAAAAGAGCATGACCATCCACTATGGAAAAAATATGCTGAAGATGCTGCTGGTGCAGGCCACGGAGGTATGGATTGGTTTGTACTCAATGCATTTATTGAAGCCTTGAAACGAAATGAAGCCATGCCATTAGATGTTTATGATCACGCTAGTTGGGCGGCCATCACTTGTTTGTCAGAACAATCCATAGCACAAGGAGGAGAGCCGCAGGCGTTTCCAGATTTTACAGATGGCAAATGGATGAACAGAAAGCCAATCTTTGCTTTGGATGATAGGTATTGATTGGTATTTTTGTTACATTAATCGACCCATTCAATTAATTGACTTGCTCTTGCTTTTGTCAATACTAAGAACGTTTTTATATTAAATAGCTTTGCATATGAATTTAGGACTGTCTTGTATTCAGAATTTATCATTGATATGTAAGTGTCATCTTTTTCAGTCCAATTAACAATCGAAAGTAGTGTGATCTTGGTTTGGCTAGATAGTTTGAAAGGTAAACATGTTTGAAACCTTGAGCCATATGGTGTTTTAATCATTACTGACAAAATCATAGAAACACTATCAATTGACTTTTTACACAATTCATTTACTCTATATTTAGATATACTTTTCTTATGTTCATCAATTTTTTCTTTAGGTATTGTAGGGTCTTGTTCTTCTTTCAACTGACTGTTTTCCCAATTCTTTAACTCGATCATATAAAGAATGTCAGATTTTTCATCATACCAACAAGCATCCATTTCTTTTATATGGCTAAGTTTTTTGTATGCTTCGCAGGTTTCAAATCTAAAATAATTACCATCTGGGAAGTTTAAGGTTATTTCACTTTCTGTTATCTTCATGGAAAATTCTATATTATCTGAATTCTAAATTAATTTCTTCATCATACATTTTAAGTGCCTCATCAATTATTGAATTAGAAGGCAAAACACCATCAATGAGATCATGAAAAGAGTTGCTTACAGCTTTACCATTTTCTCTACTTAGGTTCCAACAACATACATTTAAATCATCCCTTTTAGCACAATTTACAAGTTGTTTTAAAATAAAAAAGCTATGTGAAGCTAGGAATATCTGAACACCTGCTTTACTCATTGCTACAAGCATTTCCACCAATTGTCTTATTGCATCAGGATGTAAAGCTGTTTCAGGTTCATCCATAAAAAGAATCGTGCCTTTGCCTATCTGTCTGTTAGTAATCAAAGTTGTAAGAATTCCGATTTTTTTTATTCCCTCCGCAGTTTGTTGCATTGCAAATTGCTGTTTTCCTTTCTTAAATATAAATGGTTGTTCTTTTTGTCCTGTCTGTTCTATTTTACCTTCAAACAAATTTTCAAGAGTTTGATTAACTTGACTTAGTTCACTAGCAACACGACCCTTTGTCGTCGGTAGATCAAGAGCATTGATCAAATCTAAATAAGTATCATCAAATCCTGAACTATAAAAATTTAACCGTAGATTTCTAATGTCATTAAAAGCTGTTAATACTTCTTTCGCAGGAACAAATAAAGCGTTAATTTGAGTGTTTTCTAATGAATCAACATGTTCAATACAGGATGAAATAGATTTTTCTGCCCTATCTCCGAATGAAAAATAAATATCTTGTTTATATTTACCATAATTACCTTTTATAGTTATATTTACGTCAAGTTTTTCTTTACTACCTTTTTGTACTAAATCGCCTAATCCATTTTTATGCGGCATAAAAGTATCAAAAAGTTTGTCTGAAAGTTCTTTTTTAAAAACCGCACCTGCTTGATTTGCTTTTAGACTATAAATTTCTAGAGATTTCACTGTAGCATACAGAAGTTTAAGCAACCCAGTTTTACCAGTATCATTCTTACCTATTATTACATTTATTGATGGAATATCTTTAACGCACAGTTCTGAATGTGCCATGAAATTCTTTATAGTAATTGAATTTATCATCTTCTTTTATTACAGTTAATTATTTTTGATACTATATGTTATATGAAATTATTAATCGATTTATTGACATGACAAGGCAAATACATAAAGCATAACTCACATCAACGCACCAATTATCGTAGCCGAAAATAACGAAGCAATAGTACCGCCTAACAAAGCCTTGAGACCAAACTCAGAGAGATTTTTTCTTTGCCCAGGTGCTAGCGAACCGATACCACCAATTTGAATACCGATACTTGCAAAATTGGCAAATCCACAAAGCATGTACGTAGCCATAATGATAGATTTTTGATGGATAAGATGGACTGTATTTGCTGGATTCTTGAGTTCTGCCAGTTGTGCATAAGCTACAAATTCACTAGCAGCGAGTTTGATACCGAGAAGTTGCCCCATAGTCATTATGTCTTCGCTAGCCACTCCGATGAGCCACATTACAGGCGCAAAAATAAGCCCTAAGATGGTTTCTATCGATAGTTTAGAATATTGGGTATAATGCTCAATCCCCCCATTTAGGCAACTCTTATCATCAATGGCACCCAAAGTCACGGTATGCAAATTCAAATCACCTAAGAAGCCCAATCCATAATTAATCATTGCAATAAACGCTATAAAAACCAATAACATTGCAGCAACATTGGCGGCCAGTTTTAATCCTTCGGTAGTTCCGTTGGCAACAGCATCCAAGACATTTGTGCCTATATTTTCATAAGAGACGTTTACATCCGTATTGATGCTTTCCGTTTGTGGGTACAATATTTTTGAAATCACTATAGCTCCAGGTGCCGCCATGACCGATGCCGCCAGAAAATGTTTGGCAAATTCAAGCCTTAAAACAGGATCATCTCCTCCCAAAAAAGAAATGTATGCAGCCATAACAGCCCCAGCAAGGGTAGCCATGCCACCTATCATGACCAGCAATATTTCAGATTTATTCATTTTTTCCAGATAGGCTTTGATCAGTAATGGAGCTTCCGTCTGCCCTAAGAAAATATTACCCGTTACCGAAAGACTTTCAGCCCCAGAAATGTTTAGTAATTTGGTAAAGACTATAGCAAAAACCTTCACGACTTTTTGAATCAGGCCCAAATAGAAAAGTAAGGAAGTAAGTGCCGAAAAGAAAACAATAGTGGGGAGTACCTGAAAAAGAAATATAAAGCCAAAACTACTCACATCCATGAGTTTGTTGCCCAATAAAAAAATAGTTCCGGCTTTAGTAAATTCTAATACCGCGACAAATATGCTTCCTACAAATTCAAAAATCGATTTGATAAATGGTACCTTTAAAACCCCCAATGCCAAGACCAACTGAGCAGCTAAGCCTAATCCTACCGTCTTCCAGTTGATGGCCCTTCTGTTGCTGGAAAATATATACCCAATTAAAACCAAAACGGCCATGCCAATAATGCCTCTCAAAATCCCCATATTTCTTTGCTTTTATGATTAAAATCTCTATTTGTAAATTGCTTATTTATTGTTTTAACATCAGGCTATTGCTTCATTTAGATAAGATTTTAAATTATAAAAAATTTTATTTCTCACCCAAAAGCTGTTAATTTGTGCGAAAAATAGACAAATTATTTAATCAGATATCATTTATGAGTTTAAAAAATTCAAATTGCTTTATAATTGGCATCTCTGGAGGTAGTGGATCGGGCAAAACTTCTTTTATCAGAGATATCAAAGAACATTTTACTGCTGAAGAAATTTGCTTTCTATCTCAGGATGATTATTACAAGCCTAGAGAGCTTCAAAAAGAAGACGAAAACGGCATAAAAAACTTTGACCTCCCAGAATCTATAGAGTTGGATGAGTTCTATTTTGATTTGGTCAAACTCAATAATGGTATGGAAGTAGAAAGAGAAGAATACACCTTCAATAATGAAAAGAAATCTCCTGGTATCTTACATTTTAGACCTGCACCCATCATAATCATAGAAGGCTTATTTGTCTTTTACGAACCGAAGTTGTTCAATATGATGGACATGAAGATTATCATTCATGCCACCGACACTCAAAAAATCATTAGAAGGATCAAACGGGATAGGGTAGAGCGCAATTATCCACTTGAAGATGTCCTTTACAGGTACGAACATCATGTTTTACCATCTTTCGAAAGTTTTATATCTCCATTTATAAATAAGGTTGATTTAGTGATCAACAATAATAAAAATTACGACATGGGTAGGGATATGTTGATCTCCTATTTAAATACCCTAGTTCATAAGCAAAAATTATAGATATATAATGAAAAAAAAGTATATATAAATTTGTTATTTTATATTTTTATGTAACTTTGCCGTTATTAACTTTTTTTAAGGGTTAATTTTTTAGTATTGTTCCGACCTACAGATTGATATAAACCTGAGATGAGAAAACCCCATTCCTATTTCTCTATCTTAAAAGGTAATTATCATGTACACAAACAAAACGTTTTCAGTTTTATTCTTTCTATTAGTTACGTTAAATTTTTCTTTTTCGCAGGGCAATCAATTGCAGTTCCGAAAGAATAGTCAAGAAGTACATGACCTCAGCCAGGTATTTCTAAAGTCGCAGGTTCTCGAATTTGATGCATCGTCTTTATACCATAAAATGGTATCCCAGAGATCTCTTGAAGGAGCCTTTACCTTCACCTTTGGGGAAAATGAGCAAATGACTTTCAATATGGAAGAAGTTCATTTGATCACTGATGAAACAGTATTATATACCTTAGTGCCCGGGGGTAAGCAAAAGCTCAATCAATTGCCGGATGTCAAAACCTATAAAGGAACATTTGCTGATGGACGCGAAGGATACATCCGACTTACCTTGCACGGAGATTTTTTATATGCCAATATTAAAAATGAAGAAAAGGAGTACTTTATTGAACCACTCAAATATTATGACCATTCAAGTAGAGCAGGTAAATTTGTTTTTTACAATACCCAAGATTTAAATCCAAAACACAAAAGTAAAAAATGCTTCAGACCTGATCTGAAAGATACTGAATTGCATAGAGAGCACCCCGATGGTTTGCGTATGGTAGGTGATTGCTATAAAGTGAAGTTGGCCTTATTGGCTGATTATTCTATGTTTAATGACCCATCTCATTTGGGGCTTGATGCAGTGATCGACCATGTCATCGGTGTAATGAATAATGTTCAAGCCAATTATGAATATAATGGTAGTGTCAACTTTACTAATGGTGTCAATTACGAGATAAGTGAGGTTGTTGTTTCCACATGTGCTACTTGTGATCCTATATCTACTACACAAAACCCGACACTGCTGCTTACGGAGTTTTCCAATTGGGTAGATATGAATGGATTTTATCACCCTTTTCATGCGGCTCATTTTTGGACAAATAGAGATTTTATTGGGCCAACTATTGGCTTAGCCTTCCAACAAGGAAATTTATATTGCCAAAATAGGGCTCGAGCGGTTTTGGAAGATTGGTCTTCAAATGCTGCTTTACTTAAAACCATGGTGGCTCACGAAGTGGCTCATAATTTTAACGGTGTGCATGATGGTACCACAGGTATGATACTTTCACCTACAGTTACCGTTACGGACACTTGGAGTAATACTTCCAAAACAACAATATCCGGTCAAATAGTCACTCAATCTTCCTGCTTAACCCTTTGTGCACCTCCAGCTTGTGCAAAATTAGAAAATGTGCAATTAAATAATATTACAACGTCTAGTTTTGATGTATCTTGGTCTCCAACGGCTTTCCAATTATACACAATTAAAATTCGGGAAGCAGGTGCGTCCAATTTTATACAAGAACTTACTACCATTAATAATAGCATCACTTTGAGTCCTCCTGGTTTTGCTATTTGCAAGTCTTATGATATCTTTATATATAATGATTGTGGGTCTTCCGGAATGAGTGCTCCTCAACGGGCACTATTTAAAGGATTGACTACACAAGGTTGTTCAGACTTTACTCCACAAAAAAGATCAGCCTGGATAGGGTCATCCATAGGTTTTATAAATAATTCATTGAATGCAAATAGTTGGAACTGGAATTTTGGAAACGGCCAAACAGCAACATCTCAGACACCTTCTATAAATTATACAACATCAGGCGAATATGATGTGAGTCTGACCGTAAATGGTGGTGCGCACACCATGTTAAAAGAAGATATCATCAGAGTTTTACCCAATAAAACCACACCTTACGCACTAAACCAAGGCGGTAATTTTGAGTCCAATGCACTTGATTTTGGCGTAGATCAAGTAGAAGGTACGGTAAGTTTGTGGGAATACGGTACATCCAATATAGGATTGACAACTCAAGGTAACGCTTGGAAAACTAAACTTAACTCCAACATACCTCAAATAACTACAAAAAGTGCACTGCTCACTCCTAGATTTAATTTTGCGTCTTATACCAATTATAATCTTAGCTTTGATTTGAGTATGCAAACATTATTTTGCAATGCTCCATTCGCCGTTCAGTTACAATATTCTACGGATGACGGAGCTACTTGGACTCGATTAGGTGGCAATTCATTCTATGATGCTTATCCTGGGGCTTTTTGCACCGTGGCTACCCAAGTTTTCTCAGATGGATATGGATGGTCGCTTGGCCAAAATTACAGTACAAAATCTATTGATGTCAGTTTTCTTTCAGGACAAACCTCTGTTGTATTTAGATTTGTAGCATCCATAGCAGGTAATTTTACGAGTGGTTACAATATAGATGGTGCCCTCATTGACAATTTTCAGATCATAGCATCCGGTGCTCCCTTACCTTTGGATGTATATAGTCTAAAAGGAAAGGTAGTAGGGAAATCATCTTTTTTAGAATGGTCGTCTGAAATCACTAGCCAAGATATAGAACAATTTGATGTATATCGATATTCATCATTATCCAACGATTTTGAAGTTATTGGCTCCGTAAAAGTGTCAAAACCTGATCAGTTAGGTTTTCAATTCTTGGATGAAAATCCAGGGAGCGGTCTTAATCTATACAAAGTAAGTGCTTTAAGTTGGGACGGCCAAACCAGTTTTTCGAATATTGCTAAGGTTTATCACAGCACCTTAGGAAATGTAGAAGTTTTCCCCAATCCGATACTTGCTGGTCAATCTTTGCAAATCGTACTTTCAGGAGACCAAGAAATAAGCCAAATAAGTATAACAGACATCACAGGCAAAATCATTGGGAATCATCAAATGGAGTGGGACAATTACAATAAGAACTTAAATTTTAAAGAAGCAGGGATCTATTTTGCTCATATAAGTTTATCTAATGGTCAAAAGATTACTTCCAAAATAATTGTACAGCTGTAAAAAGTAAAATCATAAGTTGATAAAAGGCCCGCTTTGGGCCTTTTTTTTTGCACAGTATACATTTTATTAAATATGTTATATTTTATTTATATGTAATTTACGAATTAACTAAAATAATTATGTTATATTTTATTACAATACAATAAAAAACACATTAAAATTATTTGTAATATGTAAAATGTTTTTTATCTTTGCGTGGTGAAATAGTATGTGCTATTATCACAATACTCCCAATAGTAGTAATATTTTATTTATTTCTCAAAGTAAAAAATGTTAATTATGTCGATTTTACAAAGTAGATGGCAATCAGTAAAAGTGTTAATGCTTTTATTAATGATTTTTGGTGGTGGGCCAAATTTATTTTCACAATGCGCTTCCATAGCTGGAGCAACAGGCACCGATTTGGTTGGAGACCAAAGTTGGACAGGTAGAATGGGTATGAGGTTTACCGTCAACAGTCCGATTAGTGTTCATCAGTTAGGTGTCTATGACAGTGACCAAAACGGAATTGTTGGCAACATCACTGTAGGTATTGTCAATAGTACAGGTACTGAGGTTGTACCTGCTATCACGATCACAGGTTCTTCAGATCCAATTTCTGGTCTATTTAGAATGAGAGATGTGGCTCCTGTCACACTTGCTCCTGGACAGTACACTGTTGTTTCGTTTGGGTATAGTTCTTCTGATCCCAATGGAAATACAAATTCTGGTAGTTCACTAGCGACCCTAAATACTGGTGGAGGACTGATTACCCATGTAGATTCCCCTTGGGATGCTTTGGCTATAATGGGCTTACCTGCAAGTACACACACCGCAGGAGGTTTTCATGCTGGAAATTTTTCGTTTAGAGCAGTACAGCCGAGATTACAAACCACACTCAATGGAAATGTAATTACTACCAATAATAATGCGGTAAATGATACAGCAAGAGTTACGGTTTGTAGTCAGACTACCAATATTACTTTAGGTACATTTACGGATCTTTCAGGTTCTGTATCTTCCGACTTTTTAGTTAAGGCATGGATGGAATTTATTGGTACCAATGTTAATTTTGTAGGAGGTATTCCACCTAATTGGAATTTCCCAAGTGCAAGACGTCTTTCGGATTATTCAGGTTTCACTGCTTCGCTTACTAAAATAAATGTAAATGCACCGGCAACTGCTACCCTTAGATGGCGTACATTTGTAGATATGGATGGTGATGCCACCATAGATGCAAACGAATGTGCTGGTGATTGGGCTGTTTATGTTATCAATTTTGAAACACAAGCACCGGTCTTCACACCTTGTCCTGCCAATCAAGTGATTAATCTTAACCCGGGTGAGTGTAGTAGAAATATTACATATGCAGTGACAGCAAGTGATTTGCCATGTACTTCCCCAGTTAATATTGTACAAATTGCTGGTTTGCCAAGTGGTTCAGATTTTCCTATTGGTACGACTACCAATACTTTTGTAGCTACAGATGCATCAGGCAATACGAGTTCTTGCTCATTTACAGTAAGAGTCAATGATTATATCAATCCAAGTTTAGGTTGTAAGCCTATTAACTTTTCAGTAGACGGTGGATGTGGTGAAGAATTGACGCCCACTGAAGTTCTTACGGGATGGGAAGGTCCAGGTGGATCTGTGTTATTAGGTTGTATCGGCGAGTTTACAATCAATGTCACTGGTCCTAATGGTCAAAACCTTGGAAACGTTATTTCTGGAGCCTTTTTAGGTAAGACATTAAACTACAGTATTTCACATCCAAATGGATTTACTTGTTGGAATACGGTATTGATAGAAGATAAATTGGCACCATCTATAGTATGCAGAGATATCACCGTAAATTGTCTTACGGACCTAGATACCAGAGAAGTGATCACACCATCAGGAGTAAATATCGTGTTGGCTGCCAACCCAGCAATAATTTTAGCAGAATTGAGTGACAATTGTAGCGTAAAAGGTGTGTTGGTAAATGAAGTACATAGCCAATTATCTTGCGAAGCAAACATAGGCACCGTAACTAGAACATATGTGGCCGAAGACGCATCAGGCAACAGAAGCACGCCTTGCACGGTCACTATATATTTAGCTAGAAGCTCAAATATGGGTATCGTGCCACCTCCTGCAAATAGAAAATTGAGTTGTTCAGGTAATTTTAGAAGAGATGACAGAGGTAATGAATTTCCACATCCAAGTGTGACAGGTATTCCTACTTTCGGTGGTAGAAATCTTTGGCCACAAAGACAATTGGATATGCAATATTGTAATGCGCTAATTGACTATACAGACGATATCATCATACAAACAGATTGTAAAACGAGAATAAGAAGAACATGGAAAATCACTGAATGGTGGTGTAGTACTTCTGTAGAGATATTTGTAGGGGTTCAAATGATAGATATTGTAGATGAAAGAGGACCTGAAATTCCTCAAGTAGCCAACATCACTTTAACAACTCAAAGCAGAAGTTGTAATGCCATCGTAAACCTTCCTGCGTTAAACATCATAGATAGTTGTAATACCGTTAGCAGAGTTTTTGTTAATGCTAGTAATACTAGTGGCCCTACGGGTTTTGTCAATGCCAATGGTGGTACTTTGGAGTTGGGTGTAGGATCACATGTTGTTACTTACACTGCTTTTGACAATTGTTTAAACAGTAGCACTATGAGCTATAGAGTTACAGTCCAAGACGAAACTGATCCAGTAGCTATTTGTGATCAGTTTGCAACGGTAAGTCTCAAAACTAATGGATTTACCGAAATTACAGCAAATGCAGTTGATGACGGAAGTTTTGATGAGTGTGGTGCAGTGACATTGCAAATCAGAAGAATGGAAGATCCATGTGCATTCGGAGCAGATACTGCATGGTATGACAAAGTAGGATTCTGTTGTTTGGATGCTAATCGTACAAGAATGATCCAGTTGTTGGTAACAGACCTTGGCGGTAATACCAATATCTGTATGGTGAGTGTCAATATCCAAGACAAAGTGACACCTAGTATGACATGTCCAGGAGACTTGACTATAGAAGATTGTAACTTTACTTTTGACCCATCAACAGCAGGAAGCATTGCTGCTTTTGGTGGTGCTGTGGTTATTGATAATTGTCCTAGCAATGTGCCACCAGTATATTCGCTTGAAGACAATAGAAATCAATGTGGAACAGGTGAAGTGATCAGAACCATCAGACTTTCAGAAAATAATGTTTTGTTGCAGACTTGTACACAAAAGATAACCTTTAGAAACAACGATCCTTTCTTTATCAATGACAAGAACGTAAATGATCCTACTGATGATGTGGTTTGGCCAAAAGATTATCTAGCCTTAGGTCAGTGTTCTTTTGCAGGATTATTGCCTGAGACCTTACCTGATTCGTCTTCAGTGCCAAGATTTACAGAAGATGCATGTGATTTGGTAGGTATGAAATATGAAGACAAAGTATTCCCTTTCACTACCAATGGAGCTTGTTATAAGATCATCAGAACATGGACGATCATAGATTGGTGCCAAAAGTATCCAAATGGTACACATTACACTTGGACCTATGAGCAAGAAATCAAGGTGATAGATAATGTAAGACCAACACTTACCGTACCTACAACCACACAAGTATTTAATACTGCTAATTGTACCAGTTATGATGTGACACTTTCAGCTACAGCAACTGATTGTACTCCATCTAATGAATTGAAATGGACCTACAGAATATTGCAAAATGGTGCTGTTATTGGTAGTGGAAACACAAGCACAGTAACTGATGAATTTGAAGTAGGAGAGTATAGAGTAGAGTTTACCGTAGAAGACAGATGTGGAAATGTGAATGCAGGTGGATATAATTTCTCTGTGAGAACCACCAAATCTGCAACCGCTGTTTGTAAAAAGGGCTTATCCGCTCCATTAGTACTAATGGGAACACCACCTTCATTGATGGCTATGATTCCAGTGGAGTTTTTTGATAATAAGAGTTATCATGCTTGTGGGTATACATTTGAATTATCATACTCACGTGATGTAAATAATGATACTTTAACATTCACCACAGCAGGATGTAAAACTATCCAAATGTGGGTTACCGATCAAAATGGAAATACTTCTTTTTGCGAGACCTTTATAGATATTCAACTCAATGGAAGATCTAATAATTGTGACAGTACAAATACATTAGTATCTACCATCTCAGGTAAAACCATCAAAGAAAATGACGAAGCCATAGCTGAGGTTGTGGTTAAAATGGAAGGTACAGAAGCCAATCCAGTGTCAACAAATGGAGATGGAAGGTTTGTTTTTGAACCGATGACCAATGGAGGCAACTACAATGTGGTTCCAGCTAAAGATGGTGATGATCTTAATGGTGTGAGTACTCTCGACTTAGTCATGATACAGAGACACATACTTGGATTAGAAAAATTGGGTACACCTTATAAGTTGATCGCAGCAGATGTCAACAATAGTGGTAATATCACAGCCTCAGACTTGACAGAATTGAGAAAATTAATCTTAGGATTGACACCTGAATTTACCAATAATACAAGTTGGAGATTTTTTGATGCAGCACATAAGTTTGTGGATCCTTTTGATCCATGGAGAGGTGCACTTTCTGAAACATATGCTATAGAAAACCTAACGAGCAGCATGGATTTATCATTCATCGGTGTTAAAGTAGGTGATGTCAATGGCAATGCTAAAGGTGCTAACGCAAATCAAGCCAATACAGAATCAAGATCCACATTAAAACTTTCTGTTGATGATAGAAAAGTATTCAAAGGAGAAATCATAGAAGTGCCTGTAATGGTAGCAAATACTTCAGACTTTTATGGTATGCAAGCACAGTTCAAAGCAAACGGATTGATCATCAGAGACTTGAAGGATGGGTTGGTAAAAGTAAACCCAACTGACTTCTCTTTGGCATCTGCTGATCAAATGTCAATAGCTTTGGCTAATGGTGCAGGTCAACGTATCCCATCAGGAAGAACGGTATTTACTTTAGAAGTAGAAGTTTTAAGAAATGGAATCCTAAGTGACATGTTGACCTTTGGTTCGGACATAAACCCTGAAGCATATACAGAGTCAATGGATGTGAAATCTTTGAGTCTAAACTGGAGATCAGACGATTCAGGATTTAACTTGACTTCAGTATCGCCAAACCCATGGAATGCCCAAACAGAAATCCAGTTTGAGCTACCAGAAGATGGCATGGTGACCTTCAAAGTTAGAGATTATACAGGTAAAAAAGTGATCAGCTCAGTTGATCAATACACTGCTGGTCAAAATAGTATCAGAATCCAAAGATCAGATTTGGGTGTGGCAGGAGTATATGTTTACGAAGTGAGATTTGGTGAGAAAGTACTTACCGGAAAGATGATCGTTATAGATTAATATCAAGTAGATATCTAATAAAATGAACGGCTTGCCAATTTATTTTGGTAAGCCGTTTTTATTTTAAAGTATTTTTGATGACATTTGCCACTTCAAACTTAATAACTAAAACATCCCAAATTTTAATACAGTGCATAATAAGTACCATCTCACAGTGGAGATTCTGAATAAACTGGTTAGTTTTGATGTATTGGGTGGGCAGTCCAATCTAACTATTTTAGATTATATTATCTCAATTTTTACCCATCATGATATTCCATACACCTTGGTTCCAAATGCTGAGGGAAATAAATCGTCAATACATTGTAGGATAGGGCCCAGTGAAGATGGTGGGTTAGTGCTTTCTGGTCATACGGATGTAGTACCTGTAGCTGGACAAAATTGGGAAACTAATCCTTTCGAACTGATTGAAAAAGGTGATAAGCTATTTGCTAGGGGTTCTTGTGACATGAAAGGTTTTCTGGCTTGTTGTTTGGCAAGTATAGAGACATTTAAAGGTAAGCATTTAAAAAAGCCTGTATATTTTGCGTTTTCGTATGATGAAGAAATAGGTTGTTTGGCTGGTGATGAATTGGCCGCAGCTATAATGAATCACTATCCTGAAAAACCAGAATTCGCCATCATCGGAGAACCTTCCATGATGGAACCAGTCATAGGTCAAAAAGGAATTTGTGTTTTGGCTACTACGGTACATGGCTCGGCGGGTCATAGTAGTCGTATCAAGCAGGAAGTCAGCGCTATACATGTTGCAGCCAAGTTAATTGAATGGTTGGACCAGAAAATGGACCAACTTATAAACGCCGGCAAAACGAATCACAGATTTAATCCACCGCACTCCTCACTTCATGTGGGTATGATTCAAGGTGGTATAGCGCCCAATGTCATTGCTGATAAATGTACTTTTTATTGGGATGTACGTGTGATTCCTGAAGATAAAGTTCAGGACATTATGGATGAGTTTGATCTTTATTGTAATGGGTTAGTAGATAAGCTTAAAGAGAAGTACGATGGTGCTGCTATCATTACCACCATTGATCATCCCCCTGTGCCACCTTTGGGTACTTTAGAAACTTCAGCGATAGTACCCTTAATCCAAAAAATAACTGGAAAACAAAATTTAACTACGGTAGCTTATGCAGCTGAAGCCGGTCAATTTAGCAACGCAGGTTTCAAAACAGTAATCTGCGGACCGGGTAATATTGCTCAAGCTCACCGTGCCAATGAGTTTATAGCTATAGAGCAACTAAATGCTTGTTTGACCATGTTGGAAAATTTAGCTACTGAATTTTCAACATAATGCCTAAAAAAGTAGTTTACTCTTGTGTTTAGTAAGTGTGCTTCCAAAATGAGTAAAGTTGTGTATTTAAATCTATTTCAAAACCAAAACACATATTAAATGAAACAATACCACGATCTGTTAAGGCATATATTAGATAATGGGACTTCAAAAACGGATCGGACAGGTACCGGTACGATAAGTGTATTTGGATATCAGATGCGATTTGATCTCCAAGAAGGATTTCCTATGTTGACCACAAAAAAGCTTCATCTTAAATCCATAATTTACGAATTGTTATGGTTTTTGAATGGGGATACTAATATCAAATATCTCACCGATAATGGTGTACGTATCTGGAATGAATGGGCTGATGAGCATGGTGACTTAGGTCCTGTATATGGAAAACAATGGCGCTCTTGGGCCAAATCCGACGGTACCACTGTGGATCAGATTACTCAACTCATTCATACTTTAAAAACCAATCCCGATAGCAGACGTATGATCGTCAATGCGTGGAATGTAGGCGAATTAGATCAAATGGCTTTGACGCCTTGCCATTGTCTTTTTCAGTTTTATGTAGCTGACGGTAAACTTTCTTGCCAATTGTACCAACGTTCTGCTGATACCTTCTTGGGCGTACCTTTTAATATTGCGTCGTATGCTTTACTCACCATGATGATTGCACAAGTCTGTGATCTAGAGTTCGGAGAATTTATACATACTTTTGGTGACGTTCATTTGTATAACAATCACATCGAACAAGCCCATATCCAACTTCTTAGAACGCCAAAAGCATTGCCCAAAATGACCATAAACCCAGATGTGAAGTCTATTTTTGATTTTAAGTATGAAGATTTTACACTTTCTGATTATTTTCCTGATCCACACATTAAGGCAGAAGTATCTGTTTAGTACAAAATAAGAAGTTTCATTTAATTAAATTTCAATATCATGAGCCACAAATCATTAGTTTACACCTTATTTTTATTTTTATTATTTTCTTGCAAAAACAAAGAAATGAATACAGCAATAGCAGAAAATGGGGCCAATCCACTTTTGGCAGAATTTGATACACCATATGGAGTACCACCATTTCACTTAATCAAAAATGAACATTACAAACCGGCCATGGAAGCGGCTATGGCAAAAAATAAAGAAGAGGTTGACGCCATCGCTAATGCGACCACAACCCCTGATTTTGAAAATACTATTGTTGCCTTAGACAATAGTGGACATATGCTCAACAGGATATCCAGTATCTTTTTCAATATGACCGGAGCTCATACCAATGATACGTTGGAACAGATTTCCCAAGAAATGGCTCCTGCCTTAGCCAAACATAGTGATTACATCGCGCTGAATAAAAAACTTTTTGATAGGGTTAAATCAGTTTATGATAATAAAGTCAGTTTTAAACTCAATGAAGAACAAAATCAATTGCTAGATAAAACTTACAAGTCCTTTATTCGTAATGGTGCTTTACTCAATGAAAAAGATAAAGAAACCATCACAAAAATCAACGAAGAACTATCATTGTTGACCGTCAAATTTGGTCAAAATTCACTAGCTGAAGTCAATGATTTCAAATTGATTGTGGATAAAAAAGAAGAGCTTAAAGGATTGTCTGAAGATTTGATCTCTGCTGCGGCGGATGCTGCAAAAGAAGCAAAGATGGAAGGTAAATATCTATTTAACTTACAAAATCCTAGTATTATGCCTTTCCTTCAGTATGCTGAAAACAGGAGCTTAAGAGAAAAGCTTTGGGATGCTATGCAAAAAAAAGGAAACAATGGTAATGCGAATGATACCAAAGAAATGATCAAAAAAATAGTCAGTCTTCGGGTTCAAAGGGCCAACTTGTTGGGATATGCTACGCATTCTCATTATGTACTCGAAGAGCAAATGGCAAAAAACCCAGAAAATGTTAACAAATTACTTCAGGATCTTTGGAAACCAGCCATAAATAAAGCAAAACAAGAAGCGAAAGAAATTCAGGCTTTTATAGATGCCGAAAAAGGTGGTTTTAAATTAGCTCCGCATGATTGGAGATTTTATGCAGAAAAAATTAGACAAAAAAAGTATAATCTAGACGAAAACGAAGTGAAACAATACTTCAGCTTAGATAATGTACATCAGGGCGTCTTCAGCACCGTCCAAAAACTTTTTGGATTGACATTTAAAGAGAGAAAAGACTTGCCTTCATACCATCCTGAAGCCACTGCATACGAAGTCAATGATGCAGATGGAAGTTTTGTGGGTATTTTGTATATGGACTTCCATCCACGCGCTAGTAAACGAGGTGGTGCTTGGATGACGTCATATAGTGATCAAAAAATGAAAGATGGCAAGAGAGTGCCACCGGTGATAGCCATAGTCTGCAACTTTACCAAAGCCACTGGTGAAACTCCTGCATTACTCACTTTTGATGAAGTATCCACTTATTTTCATGAATTTGGACACGCGTTGCACGGATTATTATCCAATGTAAATTATGGGTCATTAGCCGGTACCAATGTGCCCACAGATTTTGTTGAGCTACCTTCACAAATCATGGAAAATTGGGCATCAGAGCCGGAAGTTCTAAAAAGTTTTGCGAAGCATTATAAAACCGGGGAAGTTATTCCTGACGCATTGATAGAAAAGATCAAAAGTACAGGTACTTATGGTCAGGGGTTTGCAACGACAGAGTACTTAGCAGCTTCCATTTTGGATATGGATTATCACACCCAAACTCAAGCATTGGAGCAAGATATCGCCGCCTTTGAAAAAAACAGTATGCAATCCAAAGGTTTGATCAGTGAAATCATTCCAAGATACAAAAGTACTTACTTTAATCATATCTTTGCAGGAGGTTATTCATCAGGGTATTATAGTTACATTTGGTCAGAAGTATTGGACTCAGATGCTTTTGAAGCTTTTAAAGCTAAGGGGCTTTTTGATAAGGAAACAGCCATGTCATTCAGAAAAAATATACTGGAGAAAGGTGGGTCAGCTGATCCGATGGAATTGTATAAAAGATTCCGTGGGGCCGAACCCAAAATAGATCCATTGTTGAAAAAGCGAGGTTTAAATTAATTTTAAAAGCAAAAGCGACAACCTATTAAAATTGTCGCTTTTGTTTTATTTATGATATTTTGTTAGAATCATTAAACGTAAATCAATGAAAAACGTAAATACTAAACTCTTCGTGTCACTCAATGTAATGGGAACCATACTAGCATTAACCCTCAATTTTCTGGCCGTAAGTCTTCCTTTAAATAATAAAACCACCGGAGAATTATCAGATGCGTACCCCAATTATTTTGTTCCGGCAGGATTTACATTTAGTATATGGGGTATTATTTATTTATTGATGCTTGGGTTTATTGGATATCAAGGATATGCCTACCTTAAAAAATTGGAATCACCCTTAATCATTATTGGTAAAATAGGAGTGTTGTTTTTTGCAAACTGTGTGGCTAATGCCTTGTGGATCATCGCTTGGCATTACGAACAAGTAGGATTGTCATTATTCATCATGTTTTTTTTACTTGTCAGTCTAATGAAGATTTACAACATCATTAGCGAACAAAGGCCACTCGCTTTAGCTGACAATATCTTTATCCATTTGTTTTTTAGCACATATTTGGGTTGGATTAGTGTGGCTACTATTGCCAACGTGACTACTTTGATTGTATCTACAGGCTGGACCGCAAATGCTTCAGTGGAGGCTTCGTGGGCATCCGCTATGGTCATCGTCGCCATGATCTTGGGTATTATCATGATATTCAAAAAGCAAGATATAGCGTTTGGATTAGTCATAGTATGGGCCATTTTTGGTATTTATTCCAAAAGGATTTCCTTTGTTGATGATGTCGCATCTATGCAAGTGGTCACCATAAGCAAATACTGTATGGCTATGCTTGCTATCTATACTATACTCATTTTAGTTGGGAAAAGATTTTATTTATTCGAAAGTAAATAGCATTTTCTTGGCACAATGATTGCCTTATCAATGCATAACTAATATTAATTATACCAATGTATATGAAATCAGTTTTATTATTTGGGATTATTTTGTTGTCTTTTGGGTCTTGTGTGAAAGATGATAATGTGGTTCCCGCCATACCATTCAAAGATATTGTGGGAAGTTTTGAGGGACTCAGTAAGATATGTACTGCTGCTACCATCGATGCAGACACACTATGCAATAGCGGTATTGGTAATGGCTTAAGGGTCACGATTGAGAGTCTTAATACCATCAAGGTCACAGACGCAACTTCTCAGTTTGTGAATCAAACCCTAACTTTTATAAAAACTGAACAAGCTGCAGGGGATAAACTTCATTTTTTTGGTGGTCAAAAAGATATGACAACTCTCAATCTTCACTTTAACGAAAAAGATAGTAGCATAAAATTTGAAAGTCTCGTCAATACCGATGGGGTCATAAAATCGGATTTCTTTGTGGGAACAAAGAAATAATTGATGGCCTGCCCACTATCATACAGCAAATGCAATTTCGTTTCTAAATTTCAAAAATCAGGCTAAACTAGATAAGTTTTATAATTCTTCATTATAACTAAGCCGAGATCGATTGAGCAAAAGCAGCCAATGGACAAGCAAAAGCTTAGATTGATTGAGCAAAAG
>CAZGMB010000077.1:0-23588 GCA_964526715.1 uncultured Aureispira sp.
TCACGACTCCAACAACTTCACGACTCCAACAACATCACGACTCCAACAACTTCACCACACCAACAACTTCACGACTCCCACAACTTCACGACTCCCACAACTTCTCCAACAACTTCACCACTCCAACAACATCACGACTCCAACAACTTCACGACTCCCACAACTTCACGACTCCCACAACTTCACGACTCCCACAACTTCACGACTCCCACAGCTTCACCACACCAACAACTTCACGACTCCAACAACATCACGACTCCAACAATATAAGCTATTCAACCATTTACATATTTTAATTTTTATAATAGTCAAATTTCAGCACAGAACTTCCTCGATTGCTCCATCTACAAAATTTCAGAAAGCATTAAATTTCAATAAATTATTAAAAAAATAATCAAAAAACTATACTCAGTAATCAAAATAATTTTACCTTTGCGTCTCTTTTTGAAGAAGGGTATCCTTTCTTCATCATCAAACTGTATAATTTTTATAAATTTTTCATATATGCCAACTATTAATCAGTTAGTTAGAAAAGGTAGAGAAAAGGTGGTAATGGCCAGTAAATCAAGAGCTTTGGATTCTTGCCCTCAAAAAAGAGGCGTATGTACCAGAGTATATACTACCACACCAAAGAAACCAAACTCTGCACTTAGAAAAGTAGCTAAAGTAAGAATGACCAATGGTATCGAAGTAATTTGTTATATCCCAGGTGAAGGCCATAATCTTCAAGAGCACTCTATCGTGCTTGTAAGAGGTGGTAGAGTAAAAGACCTTCCGGGTGTAAGATATACCATCGTAAGAGGTGCTTTGGATACGGCAGGTGTTGCTAAGAGATTGCAAAGCCGTTCTAAGTATGGTGCTAAGAGACCTAAGAAATAATAAATCGTTTAGATCATAATAATTTTATCGTAAGATGAGAAAAAGAAAACCAAAAAAGAGAGTAATCGCACCAGATCCGCGTTATGGTGACTCTATGGTAACACAGTTTGTAAACAACATGATGTGGGAAGGTAAGAAAAGTGTTTCTTATGCTATTTTCTACGATGCCATGGATAAGGTAGAATCAAGAGTGAATGATAATCCGCATGAAGTGTGGAAAAAAGCACTTGAAAACGTGATGCCTGCTGTGGAAGTAAGAAGTAAGAGAATAGGTGGAGCTACTTTCCAAATTCCTACTGAAATCAGACCTGCCAGAAGATTGTCTATCGGCATGAAGTGGTTGATCAGATTCTCTAGAGCACGAAGTGGTAAAGGTATGGCAGAAAAATTGTCAGCTGAAATCATCGCAGCAAGCAAAGGAGAAGGTGCAGCTGTAAAAAGAAGAGAAGATACGCACAGAATGGCAGAAGCAAACAGAGCTTTCGCACACTTCAGAGCATAATCTCTCCGATCAAATATTATTTTTTCATCATTAAGAAATTATCTTAGTAACCATTAGTCATGGCAAAAGATCTTAAATATACAAGAAATATTGGTATTGCTGCGCATATCGATGCGGGTAAAACCACTACTACAGAAAGGATTCTGTATTATACAGGTATCAGTCACAAGATAGGAGAAGTACATGATGGTGCTGCAACTATGGACTGGATGGAGCAAGAGCAGGAGAGAGGTATTACCATTACTTCTGCAGCTACTACTTGTAATTGGAATTATCCAACCACACAAGGTCAGGCCATAGAAGATACTAAACAGTATCATTTCAACATCATAGATACTCCCGGTCACGTTGACTTCACCGTAGAAGTAAACAGGTCTTTGAGAGTATTGGACGGTTTAGTGTTCTTGTTTAGTGCAGTAGACGGTGTAGAGCCTCAATCTGAAACTAACTGGAGACTTGCAGAAAGATATAGAGTACCAAGTATCGCATTTGTCAATAAAATGGACAGATCTGGTGCGGACTTCTTTAATGTAGTAAATGACATCAAAGAAAAGTTGGGTGCTAATGCAATTCCACTTCAAGTTCCGATCGGAGCAGAAGAAAAATTCAAAGGAGCCGTAGACTTGATCACTAACGTTGCCATGGTATGGAACGAAGAAGATCAAGGTATGACTTACAAAGTTATAGATATTCCAGCTGATATTGCTGACACCGTTCAGGAATATAGAGCTAAACTTATAGAAGCAGTGGCAGAGTACGATGTGGAGTTGATGGAAAAATTCTTTGAAGATCCAGATTCTATCACAGTACCAGAAATCAATGCAGCCGTAAGAGCAGCGGTTATGGACTTAGCTTTCACTCCAGTCATGTGTGGTTCAGCTTTCAAAAACAAAGGTGTTCAGGCAGTATTGGATGCAGTTTGTGCTTTCTTACCTTGTCCTTTGGATGTGGAAGGTATCACAGGTACCAATCCAAAAACTGATAAGGAAGAAGTTAGAAAGCCTTCAGTTACGGAGCCATTTGCAGCGTTAGCTTTCAAGATTGCTACTGACCCATATGTAGGTAGATTAGCATTTATGAGAGTATACTCAGGTGGATTAGATGCAGGTTCTTATGTATTAAATACAAGATCAAACAATAAAGAGCGTATCTCAAGACTTTATCAGATGCATGCCAACAAGCAAAATGCTATCGAAAGAGTAGAAGCAGGAGATATCGCAGCAGGTGTAGGATTTAAAGATATCAGAACAGGAGATACATTATGTGATGAAGCTCATCCAATTGTATTAGAGAGTATGGTATTCCCTGAGCCAGTTATTGGTCTTGCTATCGAGCCTAAAACACAAAAGGACTTGGATAAATTAGGTATGGCTTTAAATAAGCTATCTGAAGAAGATCCGACGTTCAGAGTGAGATACGATGAAGACACTAACCAGACGGTAATCAGTGGTATGGGTGAGCTTCATTTGGAGATCATCGTAGATAGATTGAGAAGAGAGTTTAAGGTAGAAGTAAACGAAGGTGCGCCTCAGGTAAATTATAAAGAAGCACTTACTTCAAGTGTAGAACATACAGAAAGATTGAAAAAACAATCGGGTGGTTCGGGTTTATTTGCACAAATGTCTTTCGAATTGGGACCTGCTGATCAGGCGTTCTTGGATTCTGAAGACTTCAAATCAGGTAAAACCAAATTACAGTTTGTAAATGATATCTTCGGAGGATCTGTACCTAAAGAATATTTTGCATCTATCATCAAAGGATTTAACTCTATGATGGATAATGGTATACTTGCAGGGTACAATATAGACAGTATGAAGGTAAGACTTTATGATGGTCAGACTCACGCAGTAGACTCCAAACCATTAGCATTCGAGTTGTGTGCTAAGGAAGGTTTTAAAGAAGCTGCAAAGCTTTGTAATCCAGTATTATTAGAGCCTATCATGAAGTTGGAAGTAGTTTCTCCTGATGAATACGTAGGATCTGTGATCGGTGACCTTAACAGAAGAAGAGGCTTGCCTAAAGGACAAGAAGGTCGTTCAGGTGGAGCTATCAGTATATCTGCAGAGGTTCCATTAGCTGAGATGTTTGGCTATGTAACTCAATTGCGTACCATCACATCAGGTAGAGCGAGCAGTAGCATGGAGTTTTCACACTTTGCACCAGCTCCAAAAGGTATAGCTGATGCAGTTATTGAAAAAGCAAAAGGCGCTAAGGCGTAAATGATATATAATCGGGTCAAAAGCAAAGGTGCTTTTGACCTAATTATTTGATAATGAATATTTTTTTAATTTTTTTTAAGATTTGTTTTTTATTTTCAAAAAGAGTGCTATCTTTGCGGCCTCTTAAAAAATAGAGATAATTTAATAATAGGTTATGAATCAGAAAATCAGGATAAAACTCCGTTCTTACGATCACAATTTAGTAGACAAAAGTACTGAAAAGATTGTAAAGACGGTTAAGAACAGCGGTGCTGTTATTTCCGGTCCGATTCCGCTGCCGACAGAGAAAGAAGTTTTTACAGTATTGCGTTCCCCGCACGTAAATAAGAAATCTCGTGAGCAGTTCCAGCTAAGGACCCACAAACGCGTCATCGAGATTTTTACGCCTACTCAAAAAACAGTTGATTCCTTGTCTAAGTTGGAATTACCGAGTGGTGTGGACATCCAGGTGAAGCTTATTTAAGCGCTGGATTTTTTATTTTATTTTAAGATTCTGGAAATTTTGAAGCTTTAAAAGGTTTCAATAAAAAATTTAATCATGAACGGATTAATCGGAAAGAAGATTGGTATGACCAGTATTTTCGATGCTAGTGGTAAGAATATTGCTTGCACAGTTATCGAAGCTCAGCCCAACATCGTAACTCAGGTGAAAACCAATGAGACGGATGGTTATGATTCTATCCAGTTGGGTTATGGGGAAGCAAAAGAAAAGAACACCACGAAAGCTTTAAAAGGTCACTTCGATAAGGCGAATACAACTCCTAAGAAAGAGGTTGTTGAGTTTAGAAATTATCCTTTAGCAAAGCAATTAGGTGATGAAGTTGTATTAACTGAAATATTCTCTGAAGGCGACAAGGTAAGTGCTGTAGGTACTTCCAAAGGAAAAGGTTTCCAGGGTGTTGTAAAGAGACACAACTTTAATGGTGTTGGTCAGTCAACTCATGGTCAGCACAATAGATTGAGAGCTCCGGGTTCTGTTGGAGCATCAGCTTGGCCTTCTCGTGTATTCAAAGGTTTGCGTATGGCAGGTCGTATGGGTGGTGAGAGAGTTAAGACCAAAAATTTGAAAATTGTAAAACTTTTACCTGAAATGAATCTGATTTTGATTCAAGGTTCTGTACCAGGTCATAAAGGTTCATTTGTAATCATTGAAAAGTAAGGAATATGAAACTCGATGTATTAAATATTCAAGGTAAAAGTACGGGAAGAAGTGTTGAGCTTCCTGAAGAAATATTTGGAATTGAGCCAAATGCACATGCTGTATACCTAGCTGTAAAACAGTACAATGCCGCTCAAAGACAAGGTACACACAAAGCTAAGGAGAAGTGGGAGATTGCTCGTACTACCAAGAAGTTGAAGAGACAAAAGGGTACGGGTACAGCAAGAGCCGGTTCTATGAAATCACCTGTTTTTAGGGGTGGTGGTAGAGTATTCGGTCCAAAACCAAGAAATTATACTTTCAAATTGAATAAGAAAGTAAAAGAATTGGCTAGGAATTCTGCTTACGCACACAAATTGGCTACGGGTTCTTTAGTAATTGTAGAAGATTTTAATTTAGCTACTCCTAGTACAAAAGAGTTTAAGGCAATGCTTTCAAACTTACAAGTAGCTGGTAAATCTTTACTTCTTACTGCCGGATTAAATGAAAATGTTTATTTATCAGGTAGAAATTTACCAAAGGTGAAAGTATCTGCAGTACAGAATACAAACACTTATGAAATAGTGAATGCAGATGTATTGTTAATTTCTGAAAATTCAGTAAAACAGCTTAGCGCTGCTTACGAACAACAATAAATATCGTAGAGATGTCTAGAAGTATTTTAATCAAACCAATCATTTCTGAAAAGTCGGAAAAGTTGACTTCAAAAGTTAATCAATATACTTTTATAGTTGATAAAAAGGCCAACAAGCTTGAAATTAAAAAAGCTGTTGAGGAAATGTTTACAACTAATGTGGTAGCCGTAAATACAGTGGTGGCACCTGCTAAACTTAAATCCAGAAATACAAAAAGTGGAGTGATAAGAGGTAGAGTGAGCGCTTACAAAAAAGCTTATGTCACATTGGCTGAAGGAGAAGAGTTGGATATCTACGGTAGCAACGAAGAATAATAGCTTAATTATTAAATAGCAGAAAGCAATGGCAATTAAGAAATTTAATCCAATAACCCCAGGTCTCAGACAGAAAGTTTCAGTAGATTTTTCAGAATTGACTGCATCCAAGCCTGAGAAAAGTCTTACAGTAGGTAAGATGAAGTCTGGTGGTAGGAACCACGACGGAAAGATGACCATGCGTCAGATAGGTGGTGGTGCTAAACAGAAGTATAGAATTATTGACTTCAAAAGAGATAAAGAAGGTATTCCTGCAAAGGTTAGTACACTTGAGTACGATCCAAACAGAACTGCTTTTATAGCTTTGGTAGTTTATGCTGATGGAGAGAAGAGATATATCATCGCTCCTGATAAACTTAAAGTGGGTGATACCATCATGTCAGGTGAGAAAGCAACACCAGATATTGGTAATGCCATGTATTTTTCAGCTATTCCTTTGGGTACAGATATTCACTCTATTGAGATGGCTCCTGGTAAGGGTGCTGCTTTAGCAAGAAGTGCAGGTACATACGCAACTATGATGGGAAGAGAAGGCAAATATGCCATCATTAAATTACCATCAGGTGAAGTTAGGAGAGTGTTATTGACTTGTAAAGCAGTAGTCGGAAGAGCTTCAAATCCAGATCACGGTCAAGAAGTTCTTGGTAAAGCTGGTAAAAGCAGATGGTTAGGTAAGAGGTCAAGAGTAAGAGGTGTTGCGATGAACCCTGTAGATCACCCGATGGGTGGTGGTGAAGGTAGAGCTTCAGGAGGTCACCCTAGATCAAGAACAGGTATCATGGCTAAGGGACAAAAAACAAGAAGCGTAAATAAAGCATCTTCTAAATTGATTATATCAAAACGTAAGAAATAAAAACAGATGGCTAGATCTATTAAAAAGGGACCATATATTCATTTTAAATTGCTAGAGAAAGTAGCAAAAGCAAATGAGTCCAATAAGAAATCAGTTATTAAAACCTGGTCAAGAGCATCAATGATTATTCCAGATATGATCGGTCAGACTATAGCTGTACATAATGGTAGAACATTTGTACCGGTATTTGTGACAGAAAACATGGTTGGTCATAAGTTGGGGGAGTTTTCTCCAACAAGGACTTTCAAAGGTCACGGTGGTAAGAAATAATTTTTAGAAGCAATCGCATAATATAAATATAATGGAAGCACTTGCGAAATTAAGAAATTGTCCGATGTCAGCCAGAAAAATGAGACTGGTTGTGGATAATATCAGAGGTAAATCAGTGGATGAAGCTTTAAATATTTTAAAGTTTACCAATAAAGAAGCAGCAACTTGGGTTGAAAAGTTAGTTTTATCGGCGATAGCTAACTGGGCTCAAAAAGCAGATTCAGCTAGTCCTGAAGATTATAGACTTTTTGTGAAGACTGCTTTTGTAGATGCTGGTTCAGTTTTGAAGAGATTTAGACCTGCACCGCACGGTAGAGCAAACAGAATCAGAAAGCGTATGAATCACGTGACTTTGGTTGTGGAGAATAAAGTTAAATTAGAAGAATAAATAATCAATATAAAATTTCAATTTCATGGGTCAAAAGACAAATCCAATAGGTAACAGGTTAGGTATCATCAGAGGATGGGATTCTAATTGGTTTGGCGGAAAAGAGTTTGGTCAGAAAGTGGTAGAAGATGAGCAAATCAGAGTATACTTAAATGCAAGGATTCAGAAGGGAGGAATTTCTAAAATAGTAATTGAAAGAACTCTTAAAAGAGTGACCGTTACTTTGCATACTTCAAGACCTGGAATCATTATTGGTAAGGGTGGACAAGAGGTTGATAGAATTAAAGAAGAACTTAAAAAGTTGACTGGTAAAGAAGTTCAGATCAACATTATAGAAATTAGAAAACCTGAAATTGATTCTGCAATCGTTGGTGAAACTATTGCAAAGCAGATTGAATCAAGGATTAATTATAAAAGAGCTATTAAAATGGCTATCCAATCAGCTATGCGTGCAGGTGCTGAAGGAATAAAAGTAAGAGTAAGCGGAAGGTTGAATGGTGCGGAGATGGCAAGAAGTGAGGAATTTAAGGATGGTAGAACACCGTTGCATACATTCAGAGCGGACATTGATTATTCAATCAAAGAAGCACTTACAGTTTATGGTAAGATAGGTATAAAGACCTGGATTTGTAAAGGTGAAGTTCTTGAGAAAAGAGATCTTTCACCAAACTTAACGGCTGGTAAGTCAGCATCCGAAATGAGCGGTGGAGATAATAGAGATAGAAGAGGTGGTGATAACCGAGGAGGAGATAGAAGAGGAAATGATAGAAGAGATGGCGGTGGAGATAAGAGAGGAGGAGATAGAGGTGGTGATAGAAGAGGTGGTGGAAATAAAAAAAGATAGTAATAATTTAAAAAATAGTATTACCTTTGCGGCACTTTTCAAAAAAGGTAACTCTTAAATGATCGTAAGTTATGTTACAACCAAAAAGAACGAAGTACAGGAAGCAGCACAAAATGAAGACCAAGGGTATCGCGGTAAAAGGAGGTACCATTTCATTTGGGTCTTTTGCACTCAAGTCTTTAGAAATAGGAAGGATCACTAGTAGACAATTAGAGTCAGCTAGGATTGCGATGACAAGGTATATGAAAAGGGAAGGTAAAGTCTGGATAAGAATATTTCCAGATAAACCAATCACTAGAAAACCTCAGGAAGTTCGTATGGGTAAGGGTAAAGGTGCTTTAGATCATTGGGTAGCTGTAATTAAGCCTGGTAAAATTATGTTCGAGATTGATGGCGTTCCTTCTGCTATTGCGGTTGAGGCATTAAGATTGGCGGCTCAGAAGTTACCAGTGCAAACCAAAACAGTTGTAAGAACTGACTATTCAGAATAATATTAAATTCTAGTTGACATGGCAACAAAAAGATATTTAGAACTCCAAAACCTTGCCACAGAGGCTTTAGGTACGGAGTTGGCACAAGCTCAGGGTGATTTAGTCCGTATGAAATTTGATCACGGGTCTAAAGGTTTACAAGATCCTAGCCAAATTAAAGTGCAGAAAAAGGAAATAGCAAGATTGAAGACTGAGGTACGTTCTAGAGAGCTCAAAGCAATGAGTACTGAAGAATTGGCGAAGAGGTCCAAGATAAGATTTAGAAGAAATTAATAATATATAAATAGAAGTCCAATGACTGATAGTTTATTGAATAAGGTAAGAATAGGTGTAGTTTCCAGCAATAAGATGGAAAAGACCATAACTGTTTTAATTGAAAGAAAATTAAAGCACCCTATCTACGGTAAGTTTGTAAAGAAGTCGAAGAAATTTTTTGTTCATGATGAAAAGAATGAGTGTAATATCGGTGATACGGTAAAGATCACTGAAACTAGACCAATCAGCAAGAACAAAAGTTGGAGACTTGTAGAAATATTAGAAAAAGCGAAGTAATAAAATTAAAATAAATTAGTCATGATCCAGCAAGAGTCAAGATTAAAGGTAGCTGATAATAGTGGAGCAAAGGAAGTACTTTGTATTCGGGTGCTTGGTGGTACCAGAAGAAGATATGCTTCTGTAGGCGACAAGATTGTGGTGGCAGTAAAGTCAGCTTCTCCTACGGGTATTAAAAAAGGTACAGTTACTAAAGCAGTAATTGTAAGAACGGCAAAGGAGATTAGAAGAAAGGATGGTTCTTACATCAGATTTGATGATAATGCCGTAGTTCTACTTAACAACTCGGATGAGCCTAGAGGTTCTCGTATTTTTGGCCCTGTAGCGAGAGAATTGAGAGATCGTGATTATATGCGTATTGTTTCATTAGCACCAGAAGTGCTTTAATTATTATTCAGTCATGGCAACAAAACGTTTTGCACCCAAACTCCATATTAAGAAAGGAGATAAAGTAATGGTTATCGCAGGTTCAAACAAAGGACAGAGTGGTGAGGTTAAGATAGTATTTCCTACTGAAAACCGAGCTATTGTTGATGGGTTGAATCTTGTGAAAAAGCATATAAAAGGTACTCAGGAGAACCCTGGTGGTATTAACGAGATTGAAGCACCACTTCACATATCAAATCTTATGGTGGTAGATCCAAAAACTGGAAAACCAAGTAGAATTGGTAGAAAAGAAGTTGATGGCAAGATAGTAAGATATTCTAAAAAATCAGGAGAAATAATTAAGTAATGAGTTATATTCCAAGACTTAAGACAAAGTATAAAGAAGAGGTTGTAGCTAAATTGCACGAGCAGTTCGGTTATAAAACTGTGATGCAGGTGCCAAGGTTGGTTAAGATCAGTGTTAACCAAGGTGTAGGTAATGCTACTCAGGATAAGAAGTTGGTAGATAACGCAGTAAATGAGATGACCACTATTACTGGACAGAAATGTGTGGCGACTATTGCATCTAAATCTATCTCAAATTTTAAGCTTAGAGAGTTTATGCCTATCGGCGCAAGGGTAACTCTTAGAGATAGAAAAATGTATGAATTTCTTGACAGATTAATTTCGGTAGCTTTACCAAGAGTTAGAGACTTCAAAGGTATCAACGATAAAGGATTTGATGGCAGAGGTAACTATTCTTTAGGTATCAAAGAGCAGATCATATTTCCAGAGATCGATATCGATAAGGTAAACAAGATCACGGGTATGGATATCACCTTTGTTACTACCGCTAAAACTGACGCAGAGGGTTTAGCACTTTTAAAAGAATTGGGATTACCATTTAAAAATCAAAAGAATTAATCGATTATGGCAAGAAAGTCCGTCATAGCAAGAGAAATAAAAAGAGAAAGATTAGTAGCCAAGTATGCTGATCTTCGCAAGAAGTTAAAAGAAGAAGGGGATTATGAAGCTTTAGATAAGCTTCCAAAAAACTCTTCAAAAGTAAGATTACATAATAGATGTAAGCTTACAGGAAGGCCAAAGGGATACATGAGAAGATTTTGCATCAATCGTGTAACTTTTAGAAAGATGGCAAATGAAGGTTTAATTCCAGGAGTAACTAAAGCTAGCTGGTAAATTTTAGATAAAGATAGAATTATTAAAAATGGTAGTAACAGATCCAATAGCAGATTATTTAACCAGAATTAGGAATGCCCAGATGGCAGGACATAAAGTGGTGGAGATCCCGGCTTCAAATATGAAGAAGGCTATTACTCAAATTCTTTATGATAATGGTTATATTTTAAAGTATAAGTTTGATGACGTTGCAGGAAAGCAAGGTGTGATAAGTATTGCTTTGAAATACGATGCAGTTACAAAGAAGCCTGTTATCAGAGAATTAGGTAGAATTTCTAGATCTGGTCTAAGACATTACGCAGGTGCTTTGGAAATACCAAAGATTATTAACGGTTTGGGTATTGCCATCGTTTCTACATCAAAGGGTCTTTTGACTGACAAGATGGCTAGAAAGATGAATATCGGAGGTGAGTTGATCTGTTACGTATATTAAAAAAAAATAAAATTAATTGTTATGTCACGTATAGGCAGAGCTGTTATAAGTATCCCAGGTGGAGTTTCTATAGATATTTCTAAAGGAAATTTGGTTACTGTTAAAGGAACAAAAGGTTCTTTAACAGAGCAAATACACCCAGACTTAAAGGTCGGTATAGAAGATGGTCAGTTGACGGTCGAAAGACCTACTGATCAGAAGAGACATAGAGAAGTTCATGGCCTTTCCAGGTCGCTAATAAATAACATGGTTGTTGGTGTTTCTGATGGATTTACCAAAACTATGGAGCTTATCGGGGTAGGTTATAGGGTTAGTAATACAGGGAATTTATTAGAGTTGTTGTTAGGTTATTCGCACCCAATTTATTTCATGTTACCTTCAGAAGTATCTGTGGTCACTAAGATGGAAAAGGGAGAGAATCCAACCATTATTCTTCAAAGTTCTGACAAGCAATTATTAGGTCAGGTTGCCGCTAAAATTAGAACTTACAGAAAACCTGAGCCGTACAAAGGAAAAGGTATTAAATTTTCTGGAGAAATCATCAGAAGAAAGGCAGGTAAAACATCTGGTAAGAAATAATCATTTAATCCAAAGCTTTAAGAGATGGATAGTAAGTTATATAATAGGACGAGAGTCAAATATAGAATCAGAAAAAAGGTAAGTGGTACAAGCCAAAAACCAAGATTGTCTGTATTTAGAAGTAATAAAGAAATTTATTGCCAACTAATTGATGATGTTAATGGTGTGACTTTAGTCAGTGCAACATCTAAAGGTAAAAATACTGCGGGTAATAAGGTAGCCGTAGCTGCGGAAGTCGGAAAAGATGTAGCATCAAAGGCAATTGCGGCAGGTATTACAAAAGTAGTTTTTGATAGAGGTGGTTATCTTTATCATGGTAGAGTTAAGTCTTTGGCTGATGGTGCCAGAGAAGGTGGTTTAATTTTCTAAAATAATATATAATGTCAGCACCAGTAAGAGTCAATCAGGGCGAGCCAGAATTAAAAGAGAAGCTTGTAAACCTTGCCAGAGTTGCCAAGGTGACCAAAGGGGGTAGAACTTTTAGTTTCTCAGCTTTAGTAGTTGTAGGTGATGGAAGTGGAAATGTTGGTCATGGTCTTGGTAAAGCATTGGATGTTTCTGAGTCTATTCAGAAAGCTGTTCAAGATGCCAAAAAGAACATGGTAAAGGTTGTTTTACATAAAGGAACAGTTCCACATGAGCAAAAAGGGAAATATGGTGCTGGTAAAGTACTTGTAAAACCTGCTGCTGATGGTACGGGTGTAATTGCAGGTGGTGCGATGAGAGCTGTATTAGAGATGGCTGGTGTTCACAATGTTTTGGCAAAGTCTCAAGGTTCTTCTAATCCGCACAACGTGGTAAAGGCGACTATTGATGCATTATCAAAAATGAGAAGCGCTCACCAAGTTGCCAAAGATAGAGGTGTGGATTTGAATAAAGTTTTTGAAGGATAATAAATCGTCAAATCATGGGTAGTATTAAAATAACTCAGGTAAAAAGTGTAATAGACAGAAGTAAGCGTCAAAAAGCTACTATGGAAGCTCTTGGTATTAAAAAGCTTAATGGTTCTGTCGTAAAGGAAGTAACACCTCAAATAATGGGAATGGTTGCTAAAGTTAGACATTTGATAAATGTAGAAGAAGTTTAATTCTTAATAAAGAAAATTTTAATCTTATGAAGTTGCATAATTTGACTCCTGCACTTGGTTCTGTAAAGAAAGAAAAGGGTAGATTGGGTCGTGGTGAAGGTAGCGGATCAGGCGGGACAGCATCAAAAGGACATAAAGGAGCGAAAGCTAGGTCAGGATATAGTAGCAAGCGTGCTTTTGAAGGTGGTCAGATGCCAATTCAAATGAGGTTGCCTAAAAGAGGATTCAAAAACATTAACAACGTAACATATGTAGCGTTAAATGTTTCTCGTCTTCAAGAGATTCATGATAATTATGGATTAACTGAAATTACCAAAGTAGCGCTTTATAATGAAGGTATCATCAATAGAGGGGATAAAGTTAAAGTGCTTGGTAATGGTGATTTGTCAGTTAAGTTGACCGTTAGTCTTGACGCATTTTCTGCGGTTGCAAAGCAAAAGATTGAGGCAGCTGGCGGTTCTATAAACGCTTAATAATCAAAGATCATGAATAAGTTTTTTGAAACTTTAAAAAATATTTGGAGCATACAAGAGTTAAAAGATAAAATCACTTTTACGCTAATAATTCTTGCTGTATTCAGATTGGGTTCGTATATTGTTTTGCCTGGTGTAAATGCTATGGCATTGGATAGTGCTGCTGATACCAACAAGGCTAACGATTTACTTCAGTTGATCAATACGTTCACAGGTGGAGCTTTTAATCAAGGATCTATTTTTGCTTTAGGTATCATGCCATACATTACTGCATCTATCATAGTTCAATTACTAGGTTTTGCAGTGCCATATTTTCAAAGGTTACAACAAAAAGAAGGTGAGTCTGGTAGAAAGAGAATAAATCAAATAACAAGATTTTTAACTCTGTTAATTACTTTGGTTCAAGGTAGTGGGTATTTGTTGTATTTGAATAGTACTCCTGGTGTTGTTACGACTTCAATTAGTCCTGGGTTGTTCTGGTTTAGTGGGATGATCATCTTAGCAACAGGAACTATTTTTGCGATGTGGCTAGGGGAAAAGATAACGGACAAAGGAATAGGTAATGGTATTTCTCTTTTGATCATGGTGGGTATTATAGCAAACTTGCCTAAAGCTTTTGTAGCTGAGTTTGCTACGCAAATAGCTAACAACAATTTAATTCTTCTTATATTAGAGATGTTTGTATTATTTTTCATTGTTATCTTGACTATCTTAGTAGTTCAAGGTGTGAGAAAAATTCCAATTCAAGCTGCTAAAAGAATGGTTGGAAGATCTGAAGTTGGTGGAGGTGCTCATGATTTTATAAATCTAAAATTGAGTGCAGCGGGTGTAATGCCTATTATTTTTGCTCAAGCAATTATGTTCTTACCTTTGACTGCTGCTCAATATGCAGCGGGTAACAGCGGTGTAGAAAGCAACTTGTTGTTGAGGTTAAATGATCCAATGTCGTTTGCTTATAATGTGGTGTTTTTTATTCTCATAGTTGTGTTCACGTATGTTTATACAGCATTGATCGTAAATCCGCAACAGTATGCAGAATATTTGAAGAGAAGTAATTCATTTATACCTGGTGTTAAACCTGGTCAAGATACGCAAGATTACATAGATACATTAACCACAAGAATAACTTTACCGGGAGCCTTGTTTATAGGTTTAATAGCAATATTGCCTGCAATTGCAGCTTTCGCTGGTGTTAACATTGCTTTTGCTTATTTCTTTGGTGGTACATCTTTGTTGATTTTAGTAGGTGTAGTGCTAGACACACTTCAGCAGATAGAAAGTTATTTGTTGATGAGAAAGTATGATGGTTTAGTTAAATCAGGACGTATTCAGGGAAGATCAAGCCAAGGTATTACCATTGGCGCTGGGATGTAAATATAAGTATGATCTATTACAAGACGTACGAAGAAATAGAGTTAATGCGCGAAAGCAATTTACTAGTCAGTAAAACTTTAGCACATGTAGCCGGTATTCTAAAAGTAGGGATAGACGGTAAAAGAGTTGACAAGGAAGCAGAAACTTTTATAAGGGATCACGGCGGTATACCTGGGTTTAAGGGTTATCGCGGTTTTCCGGCTACGCTGTGTATGTCAGTAAATGACGCAGTGGTGCATGGAATTCCTACAGAGCGCGAGTTTAAGCCTACAGATATGGTCTCTATAGATTGTGGTGTTATTTTGAATGGTTTTTATGGTGACTGTGCATTTAGTTTTGCATTTCAAGAAGTTAATGAAAACTTGAAAAAGTTAATGCGAGTAACAAGGGAGTCACTTTATAAAGGTATTGAAGCAGCGATAGTAGGTAATAGGATAGGTGATATAAGTTATGCCATACAGCATTACTGTGAAAAAGTTAATGGGTATGGAATAGTTAGAGAATTAGTAGGACATGGTGTAGGTAGAAATCTACATGAAGATCCGGAAGTGCCAAATTTTGGTCAGAAGGGCAAAGGCCCTTTATTAAAAGAAGGCATAGTTATTGCAATAGAGCCTATGGTTAATATGGGTAATAAAGCAGTAAAGCAGCTAAATGATGGGTGGACGATTTTAACCAGAGATGGAAAGCCGTCAGCGCATTTTGAACATAGTGTTGCGATCAAAAAAGATGGTCCGGATATTTTGTCTGATCATAGTTATATAGACGCAGTTATTAAAAATAATGCAGAAATAATAGATATTTCAATTAATTGTTAGATATTTGCGCTCCAATTTAAAAAATGGCAAAACAAGACCTTATAAAACTAGACGGAATCATAGAAGAAGCATTGTCAAACGCTATGTTCCGGGTTAGATTAGAAAGTGGGCATCTCATTACAGCCACAATTTCAGGTAAAATGAGAATGCATTATATTAGGATATTACCGGGTGATAAGGTGGCTGTAGAAATGTCTCCTTATGATCTATCAAGGGGTAGAATAAATTACCGATATAAATAATAAATAAAGGCTTTTACAATGAAAGTTCAGGCATCAATTAAAAAAAGATCTGCTGATTGCAAGATCGTAAGGAGAAAAGGGAAACTTTATATTATAAATAAAAAGAATCCTAAATTTAAACAAAGACAAGGTTAATATTATTATTATGGCACGTATTGCTGGTGTAGATTTACCAAGAAATAAAAGGGGAGTTATAGGTTTGACTTATATCTATGGTATAGGACCAACTTTGGCTAAAAATATTCTTAAAGAAGCTGGTGTTTCTGAGCACACTAAAATTCAGGACTGGACCGACGCTAATATTAAGTTTATTTCTAAATATATTCAGGATGAGTATAGAGTAGAAGGAGAACTTAGAAGTGAAGTACAGTTGAGTATTAAGCGACTAATGGATATTGCTTGTTATAGAGGTCTAAGACATAGAAAAGGTTTACCTGTAAGGGGGCAGAGCACTAAGACTAATGCCAGAACCAGAAAAGGTAAAAAGAAGACAGTAGCAAATAAAAAGAAAGTGACTAAATAATAGTTAATTAATAGTATTATGGCTAAAGGTAAAAAAGTAAGTAAAAAGCGTATTGTTAAAGTTGAGTCTGATGGACTAGCTTTCATACATGCGTCTTTCAATAATATCATTGTCTCATTGACAAATAGATCAGGGCAAGTAATTTCTTGGGGATCTGCTGGTAAGGCTGGTTTCAGAGGTAGTAAGAAGAATACTCCCTATGCAGCTCAGATGGCAGCAGAGTCAGCTTCAGCTACGGCACATGAAGCAGGTTTGAGAACTGTAGAAGTTTTTGTAAAAGGCCCTGGGGCTGGTAGAGAGTCTGCAATTAGAGCTATTGATTCTTCAGGAATCAAAGTGACTAGAATTAAAGACATGACTCCTGTTCCACACAATGGTTGTCGTCCTCCAAAGAAAAGAAGAGTTTAATATTATTTAAAATCCGTATAAAATGGCAAGATATACAGGCCCTAAGACCAAAAAAGCAAGAGCATTTGGCGAAGCAATTTTTGGTTATGATAAAGCATACGAAAAGAGAAAGTATCCTCCAGGTCAGCACGGTTCAGCTAAGAAGCGTAAGCAGAAAACTGACTATGCTTTAGAATTGTTAGAAAAGCAAAAAGCAAAATATACTTACGGTGTGTTGGAAAAGCAGTTCCGTAATTTATTTGAAAAAGCAGCAGCTAAGTCTGGTGTTACAGGTGAGATTTTATTGCAGTTGCTTGAGTCTAGGTTGGATAACGTGGTATTCAGAATGGGTATTGCTAAAACTAGAAGATCTGCAAGACAGTTAGTTTCGCATGGTCACATTTTAGTTGATGGTATTCTTACTAATATTCCTTCTATGCTTTTGAAGCCAGGTGCAGTAGTGTCTGTTAGAGGTAAGTCTAGGAATGTTGATTTGATCGTTTCAAATGTTTCAGCTAAAAGAGATGGTTCAAGGAGCTATGGCTGGATTGAGTGGAATGGTGATAAAATGGAAGGCAGGTATTTGGCCCATCCAGAGAGAGAAAAGATCCCTGAGAATATCAATGAACAGTTGATTGTTGAATTGTATTCTAAGTAATAATTTGGCTATCCATTTTGGGTAGCCTATCCTTTTTTAAATATCATATAACGAAAATATATCATAATGAGTATCCTTAATTTTCAAAAACCAGATAAAATACTTCTTCAGAAAGCAGATGATTTTGATGGTGTTTTTGAATTTAAACCATTAGAGCCAGGCTTCGGTCAGACTATTGGAAATTCATTAAGAAGAGTGTTGCTTTCATCCTTAGAAGGTTATGCTATATCAGCGATCAGAATTGCAGGTGTTGACCATGAGTTTGCGACAATAAAAGGTGTGGTAGAAGATGTAGTGGATATCATTCTGAACATAAAGCAGATCAGATTGAAACCAATGGTTGTTGCAGAAGGGTCAGAAGAAGAAAAAATATATGTGACTATCTCTGGTAAGGATAAATTTGTAGCTGGGGACATAGAAACAAATACCAATACTTTCAAGGTAATGAACCCTGATTTGTATATTTGTACTTTGGAGCCAAGCGTAACATTGGAGATAGAATTCACTATCACAAAAGGTAGGGGTTACGTACCTGCAGATGATAATCTTCCCAAAGATGCACCTATAGGTGTTATCCCTGTGGATGCCATTTATACGCCTATCAAAAAGGTTTCTTACAAAGTGGAGAATACTAGGGTTGGTCAGCGAACAGATTATGAAAAATTAACTGTAGAACTGAAAACGGATGGCACTATTCACCCTGAAGAAGCTATCAAAGAAGCTTCAAGAATCATTATTCAGCACTTGATGTTGATTACAGATGAGAATATAACATTTAATGACTCATCTTCGAGAGAAGATAATATCGTTGATGAGCACATTTTACATATGCGTAAGTTGTTAAAAACTTCATTGGAAGATTTAGATCTATCTGTAAGAGCTTACAACTGTCTTAAGTCAGCAAAAATCAACTCATTAGGTGAGATGGTTAAATTTGATATGCATGAATTATTGAAATTTAGAAACTTTGGTAAAAAGTCTCTTGTGGAGATAGAGGAGTTGTTACAAACTAAAGGTCTTACTTTTGGTATGGACTTGTCTAAATATAAACTTGACGAAGAGTAATCGTTTCGACCCTTTTGGATGAATATTAATAATCTGTATTAAACGTCATTTTTTGGAGCACAAGGTCGAATAGTTGCTCAAATGATAGTGGTACAAAACATTTAAGTCAATGAGACACGGTAAAAAATTTAATCATTTAGGAAGAAAGAAGGGGCACAGAGATGCACTTTTATTAAACATGTCTAGTTCTTTAATTTTGCACAAGAGAATAAATACAACTTTAGCAAAAGCAAAAGCGCTTAGAATACATGTAGAACCCATCTTAACCAGATCAAAGGACAATACTACTCACTCAAGAAGGATGGTATTTGCTGAACTTCAGAACAAAGATGTTGTAAACGAATTGTTTGATGTGGTGGCACCAAAAATATTTGATAGACCAGGTGGATATTGTAGAATTATAAAAACTGGCTTTAGAAAAGGTGACGGTGCAGAGACTGCAATGATAGAGTTAGTTGATTTCAACGAAGTAATGAAAGCGAAAGCTGGTTCTGCTAAAGCTAGTACTAGAAGAAGTAGAAGAAAGTCAGGTGGAAATACAGGTGAAACTGTTGCTGTTGCAGCCACGGCTGCTGCTGTTGCGGCTCCATTAGTTGCCAATGACGCCAAATCAGAAGAAGAATAATAGTTATTTATAATAATAATTGAGTAAAAGGGGAGTATGTCGTAAGATTGCTCCCTTTTTTGTTTTTGTCAAAAATAACAAAAAGTGCTGAAATATTTTTAAATTTCTACATTCGATCAACAATTTGGTTTTTTACTTACTAAAATGGATACTTATGTATTATATTTGCACCATCATATATTAGTATTAATTTTTATGGATCAAAGTAACACTGATAAGGCCGTAATATTATTTGACGACGGTAGTTTTTTTGAAGGGAAAGCTGCTGGTGTAAAAGGTACAACAACCGGCGAAGTTTGTTTCAATACGGGTATGACAGGCTATCAGGAGATATTCACTGACCCTTCTTACTACGGTCAGGTATTGATCACTACCAATGTTCATGTAGGAAATTATGGTGTAAAGAAAGAAGATACTGAATCCGATAAAATTCAAATTTCAGGATTGGTATGTAGAAATTTCACCAATGAATATAGTCGCCCTATGGCTGATAGCGAACTACAAAAATATTTTGAAGAGAATCATTTGGTTTGCATATACAATGTGGACACTAGAGAAATGGTACGAGGCATCAGAGATAAGGGTGCAATGAATTGTATTATTTCTTCCGAAATATTTGATCAGGAAGTGTTATCCGAAATGTTGTCCGAGGTGCCATCTATGGAAGGATTGGAATTGGCCAGTAAAGTTTCTACCAAGGACGCGTACATTGTAGGTGATGAGTCGGCTGAACTAAAAGTTGCTGTTCTTGACTTTGGTATTAAACGAAATATTGTAAATAGCTTGGCACAAAGAGGTTGTCAGGTAAAAGTTTTTCCGGCAAAAACTGAGCTAAAAGAAATATTAGAATACAAAGCTGATGGTTATTTTTTGTCAAACGGACCAGGAGACCCAGCATCTATGGATTATGCAATTAAAAATGTAAAATCACTGTTGGCAACTCAAAAACCTATTTTTGGTATCTGTTTGGGGCATCAAATATTAGCATTGGCTAATGATATTCCAACTTATAAGATGCATCACGGTCACCGAGGGGCAAATCATCCGGTCATAAATTTGGCTACTGGGAAATGTGAAATAACGAGTCAGAACCACGGTTTTACCGTAAGCGAGAAAGAAGTCTACAAATATGAAGATACCATAGAAATCACCCATAAAAACCTAAATGATAATACCATAGAAGGTATTAGAATGAAAAATCAACCTGCATTTTCCGTTCAATACCATCCTGAGTCCAACCCTGGGCCTCATGATTCCAAATATTTATTTGATGATTTCATTAAACTTTTAAAACAATCAAAAAATAATTAAAAAATGAGTGTAATAGTTGATATTAGAGCTAGAGAAATCCTGGATTCAAGAGGAAATCCTACTGTAGAAGTTGAAGTGTGGACAGAAAATGGTGTCATGGGACGCGCTGCTGTGCCTTCTGGAGCATCTACTGGAAAGTATGAGGCTGTTGAACTGAGAGATAATGATAAGAGTAGATATCTTGGTAAAGGAGTACTTAATGCCTGCAACAATGTAGATGACAAAATTCGTGAAGCATTGATTGGTGAAGATGTATTCGAACAAAGATATATAGATGATATCATGATTGAATTGGATGGTACAGAAAATAAATCAAATCTAGGAGCTAACGCCATCTTAGGGGTATCTATGGCTGTGGCAAAAGCCGCTGCTGAAGAGTCTGGTCAATCTTTATACAGGTATATAGGTGGTGTAAATGCGCACATCATGCCTGTGCCAATGATGAATATTCTTAACGGTGGATCACATGCTGACAATAGCATAGATTTCCAAGAGTTTATGATCATGCCGTTAGGCGCAGATTTATTTTCAGAAGGACTTAGAATGGGTGTAGAAGTGTTTCACCATTTGAAATCAGTATTGAAATCAAAAGGATATTCTACCAATGTAGGTGACGAAGGTGGATTTGCTCCCAATATAAAGTCTAATGAAGAAGCGATCGAAATTGTTTTGAAATCTATTGAAGCTGCAGGCTACAGACCGGGCATAGATATCATGATCGCTATGGATGCAGCAGCGTCTGAATTTTATAATGAAGAAGAAAAAGTATATCATTTTCATAAGTCAGGAGGCAAGAAGCTTTCTAGTGATGAAATGGTAGATTATTGGGCTGGTTGGGTAAATAAATATCCAATTTTTTCTATTGAAGACGGTCTTCATGAAGACGACTGGGCTAGCTGGGTCAAACTAAATAAAGCCATTGGCGACAAAGTTCAATTGGTAGGAGACGACTTGTTTGTAACAAATACAAGAAGGTTACAGAGAGGTATCGAAGAGGCAGCAGCCAATTCTATTTTAGTTAAAGTTAATCAAATTGGGTCCCTTACTGAAACTATAGATGCTGTAAATCTGGCTACCAGAAATGGTTTTACTTCAGTTATGAGTCATAGAAGTGGGGAGACTGAGGACACAACGATTGCGGACTTAGCTGTTGCACTTAATACAGGTCAGATAAAAACTGGTTCTGCTTCTAGAAGTGACAGGATAGCCAAATACAATCAATTGCTTAGGATAGAAGAAGAGTTGGGTGATTCAGCTTTCTACCCAGGTAGATCACTTCTTTCTTAATCAAAAAATAACAAAATATTTTTTAAGGTCTCTTTTTGTGTAATCATATTTTTTAATTGTTAAAAGTAACAAGTCATGGCAAAAGATAAGAAAATACTGGATGATGTAGCAGCATTAGTGGGTATCTCTAAAAATTGGTTTAATAAATTTACCATAGTTACAGTTCTATTCATTGTATGGGTGACATTCTTTGATAAGCATAATGTTTTTGCATATCAAAAACTAAAAGCTAACATTGTGAATTTGGAAAAGGAAAAAGAGCAGTTGGATCAGGAGATCGCACAGGCCTTGAAAGATAGAGAAGATCTGAGATATAATAAAGAAAAATTTGCCAGGGAGAAACATTTGATGCATCTACCAGGTGAAGAAATCATATTAATAGAACAAACCAAAAAATAAGGAATAAAAATGAGTGTATTAGTCAATAAGAATTCGAAAATTATTGTGCAGGGATTTACTGGAAAGGAAGGTACTTTTCATGCTGAACAAATGATCGAATATGGTACAAATGTGATAGGTGGTGTGACACCCGGTAAAGGTGGATCAGAGCACTTAGGAAGACCTGTTTTTAATTCAGTCAAGGACGCGGTAAAAGCAGGGGCTGATACATCCATCATTTTTGTTCCACCAGGATTTGCTGCTGATGCTATCATGGAGGCTGCTGAAGCAGGTATCAAAGTAATCATTTGTATTACGGAAGGAATACCTGTACAAGACATGGTCAAGGCCAAAGCATATATTGAAAAATATGACTGTACGCTTGTTGGACCCAATTGTCCAGGTGTGATCACTCCAGAAGAAGCTAAAGTAGGTATCATGCCTGGTTTTGTTTTTAAGAAAGGAAGAATAGGTGTTGTCTCTAAGTCAGGAACACTTACTTATGAAGCAGCTGACCAGATTGTCAAGGCAGGCATGGGGATATCCACAGCAATAGGTATCGGCGGAGACCCTATCATTGGTACGCCTACAAAGGATGCTGTAAAATTGCTCATGGAAGACCCTGAAACTGACGGTATAGTGATGATAGGTGAGATCGGAGGAAACTACGAAGCTCAGGCTGCTAGATATATTCTTGAGACTGGAAACAAAAAGCCTGTAGTAGGATTTATTGCAGGTCAGACCGCTCCCAAAGGTCGTACTATGGGACACGCTGGAGCTATAGTTGGAGGTCATGACGATACTGCTGAAGCCAAGATGAAGATCATGGCAGAGTGCGGTATTCATGTGGTGCATTCACCTGCGGAGATCGGTATTACTATGGCAAAAGTATTGAAAGGATAAGAAACGACTTTATGCCCTCCATTTTAAAGTAGGGTTAGGGTGGTTAAATTTAGACTAATAAAGGGATGGATTATTTTCTATCCCTTTATTTTTTTTTGGCAGATATAGTAATGATCGTCCCAGATATAAGATGTTTTAGGGATGATATGGATGATTTCAAATCCTGCGAGAGACAAAATTGGTTCTAAAGTTTTTGTGTTAAAAGCTCTTACAGTAGCGGTATCTTTGCCTAAAAGTTTTTTTGTATTTCCTTCTTGAAGGTAATATTCAGATGTCCACTCCCATGTATATTTTTTATGGTCTAAAGGCTTAGATCGAGCATGTCTAACGTATGGAAAGACTTCAACTATTTTTTCTTCAGAATCAAAGTTTTTAAATAAAAGATCACCATCTATAGGGTCAAATATAAAAATGCCCCTTGGCTTTATATGTAAGGAAACGGTTTTGAATGCTTTTAAAATACTTTGGTCATCAACAAGATAACTGATGGATCTGCCTGTAAAGCAAGCTGCATCAAATATAGATTCGCTTCTGAAATCAACAATATCACCGACGGAAAGCTTATGCTCAGGTATCTTTTTCTTTGCCAGCTCGACCATAGCAGGACTTATATCTACCCCATAGTATTCAAATCCTGCATTCATTAGGTTTTGGCCCAAATTTCCAGTACCGCATCCAAATTCAATAATGCTTTTGCAATGATAAGCTTCCAACTGACTTAACCCACATTGCTCAGAAAAGCATATAAATTAGTAATTTGAAAAAAGTTATCC
>CAZGMB010000078.1:0-23400 GCA_964526715.1 uncultured Aureispira sp.
TGAAGAAGCTTGTAAAGTACTTGAAGAAGCTTGTAAAGTACTTAGAGAAGCTTGTAAAGTACTCGGAGAAGCTTGTTAAGTACTCAGAGAAGGTTTTCAAGTACTTAAAGATACAAACCTTTGGGAGTGTAGAATACTTTGTGTAAACTTCCAATCGTGACTTCGACTATCGCTCAGCCGGCAGGACTTCGACTATCGCTCAGCCGCCAGGGCTTAGGCTATCGCTCTGCCACCCAATAGGGTAAATAAAGAATGTACTTGCATTTCCCCAAATAATATTCGGTATCGTCATTTAGTCATCTAAAAGGCACCAAAATTGCCCCCAAATGGGTCGTAATTGAAGCATTTTATACCCAAAATATACCTAAAATGTGACTTTTTGGGGGCAAAATCGCTGCTCAGCCCCGTAAATACCGAGTCCGCAGCGGAGGACATCAAAAAAAGTCTAAAATTTTAATCTCCCCAAAGGAGATAGGAAAAATAATGCTTTTTTTTGATGTTCCGTAAGGGAGGTGGATTTTACAAAGCTATTTTTAGGGCACCCTGACGGGATACTATCCCCAAAAGTGTATGGTAAGGGCCCCCAGAATGGAGCTTAAGATTTTGATATTGTAAAACCTTGAAACTATGCGGAACTAACCGTCCAGCAAATTTTATGACTAGCTCCCTATAGGATGGTATTATATACAAAATATTATTTGTTGCTCCGTTTGGGGGCAGAATAAAATTAAATAATCTTCAAATAGTCTATGTGGAATGAAGTAGATGTAGGTAAAGAATTTAGCTCCCACTTGAAAAGGTATCCCTTTTAAATAAAATAAAAAAGTGGAACATCTCCAAGAAGTTGTTCCACTTATCATTTTAAGAAAGTTCAGTACGGATTATGCGTAAACTGACTCTTTTTTAAATTTCATCACCAACAAAGCATAAACGATTGCTCTGTGTTTGTTTCTGTTGGAAGCGCCCATAGCTGTTACAGCTTCTTTAATGGCTGCATCTAATTCAGGACTATCAGTTAGACCTAGTTTTTTAACTAAGAAGTTAGCTTTAACTCTTCCAAGTTCTTCTGCATCTGATCCTGAAACCAAAGATGCGTCACCTAAATAGATAGATGGTCCTAGACCTTTAGCTACTTTTGTTAGTAATTCAGTAGGAATGTTTAATCCTAATTCTTTTGCATTAGCTACATACATTTCTACTTTTTCATCAAATTTGCTCATTGACTTTTTGATTTAAATGATTAATAAATATTGAAAATTAGTTTGTCTTAAGATCGGATGGTACATTGGGTGGTATAGATTTACATATTTCTTTACCGTCATTGTCCACCACAAATAACTCTACTCTTCTGTTAAATCTTCTACCGGCATCATCATCGGTATTTTTGGCGATAGGTGCTGCCTCACTTTTTGCTGTTGTGGTGATACGAGCCGCATCTATTCCTGCCTGAACTAAAATCGCCTTGGCAGCATTAGCTCTATTTTCGGACAATTTTTGATTGTAAGCATCATCACCACGAGAATCGGTATGGGCATTTAAAATACCTTTATAGCTGGGGTTTTCTTGGAGTATTTTAGCCATTACCTGCAATTCACTACTAGCGGCAGATGTGATGTCATATTTGTCAAAATCAAACAATATCCAATTGAGATCACAGCTTGGAGCAGCCGCTACAGGTGTTGTTTCTGCAACTGGTGCTTCTTCTACAGGAGCAGGTGCAGCTTCTTCTACAGGCGCCGTTTGTGGTGTCATCGTAGAAACTTCATCTTTTTTACCATCACAACCTTTCCACAAGAAAAATAATGGAATCAATAATAATGGCAATAAATACCACCATTTAAATCCAAATCCTGTCGTTGCAGTAGTTGCAGCAGCAGTAGCTACAGCTTTGGGAACCTCTGCAACCACAGATGCTACAACAGCTGCCGGAGCTGCAGCCATCGGTACAACTATTGCTCCAGGTTTTTCAGCACAAGATCTGGCTACTTCTCTTCCGGTGGTATCTTTTAGGATATGAAATACATGACTGCCTTTTTCTAGGGTCTCATACATCTTTTCGTCATTCATATGCTTGATGACACCTTTCAGTTCCTGATCTCTTTGCTGGGCTGTCTTAAAACCTTCACTGCGCAACCTTACCGATCCATCTTTATGATAGACCACGAAGTAAAACTGACCATCTTTATGTTTGAAAAAAGCGATATTATTTGTTCTGTCACTGACTGCATGTCCTTTATACTCATCACATGCCAGATAATCATCTGCTTTATCAGGAGCCTTATATTCTATTTTTTCTTTGGAGAAATCTGACACTAGCGAAGCTGCTACTGCTACCACAGGAGCCGCTAGAGCCACATCTTCGACCTTCACGTCAACATTAGGCTCTTCTGCAACCACTTCTACAACGGCATCTGAAACCGCATGATCATCAGAACCTAAATCTACCAATGGTATGGCAGCTGCCACAGCCGCAAGCGGTGTCAAATCTGCTACAGCTTCAGGTTTGGCTATCAGTGCCCAAACTTCATCTTCTGATTTTTTAGGACAAGACCTTCCTATTTCTTGATGATTTCCGGCTTTCAGGACTAAGTAATAGAGACCACGCTTTTCTTCTACTTTAAATCTTTCTTTGATTTCTCTATTCTTTTTGACAGACTCTAAGCCATTATCTCTTGCCGCAGTATTAGGGTATCCTTCGCTTCTTAAAATAACGTCTCCACTTTCGGTATACCATGCAAAGTAATATTTACCAGTATTTTCGTGATGGAATTTTATAAATCCATCTTCCAGTTGGGTAGCATCAAATTTTTCTTCATATTCTCTACATATCATATAATCATCTTCTTCTGAAGATGTAGCTGTACCTGCTGCCGCTAAGGTGGCCAATCGTAATGCTTCAGCTTTGGCTCTTTCTGATGGAAGCCAAGCTTTAGCTTCTTCTTCAGATTTGAATGGACAAGATCTGCCTATTTCCTGATGGTTTCCTGCTTTCAATATCAGATACCACAAGCCTCTTTGCTCTTCGATTTTATATCTTTCTTCTAGCGCTCTATTTTTCCTTACAGACTCTAGGCCGTTATCCCTGGCTCCTGCGGTAGGGTAGGCCTCACTTCTCATGATAATTTCTCCACTATCAGACACCCAAGCAAAGTAAAAACTACCTGTGTTTTCATGTTTGAATCTGATGAAATTACCTTCTTCTACCTGTTCAGCTGAATACTTTTCTTCATATTCTCTGCATATCATATAGTCATCACTTTCCTTTGCATTGTCGTCATCACTAGCAAAAGCTACACCTTCTTGAGGTACACTTCCGGCTTCTATAGAAGCAAGCCTTAAAAACTCTGCTGCAAAAGCGGCTCGTTGTGATGGTAAATATGATTGTACTTCTTCTTCAGTAGCTTCAGGACAAGATCTTGCAATTTCCTGATGATTTCCAGCTTTTAAACTCAATACCCAACGTCCGTCCGGTAACATTTTAGTACTATACATGGCTTCATTATCCATATGCTTCTGTACTGATGCAATACCATTTTCTCGTCCAGACTCACTGCTATAACCTTCACTCCTAAGTACTACAATGCCATGGTCAATGAATGAAAAGTAGTATTTCCCTAGGTGGTCAAATCTGTGAAAACCGCTTTCATCAGGATTAATGGCTTGATAATGGTCACAATGGAGATAATCGTCATCAATGTGTTGGATTTCGTTGGACATTTTGATATGGTTTTTAAATGAATAATATAAAAGTATGGTTACATAAATATCTTAAGTATATATTTTTAAACAACTGATTATTATATTATTGCAAAATTAGTTGTTTTATTGAATATAATTAAATTTATTAATATTTATTTTAACAATTAAACGGTTAATACTATGACGTTCCTATTGTCCAAAAGTCACCTTTTATTACCATATTTTTTTTCATATGGGTAAGGCTAGATCTATGATATCTGGAGTACTTAAATAGATATGCTGAATGATGTAATACAATTTACGTATTACTTGTCCATAACTTTATTGAGGAAATGTAGCTTTTGCTTTCGCAGAAATGTGACAACTAAGTATAGATTGTTACATCAATGTTTCGAACTTTCTTTTAGTAAAGTCAACTCCCAACTTATCCTTTCTAATCTTTTAGATCATGAAATATGTATCCAACAGTATAGCATGCAAACTACCTAATCAAAGATAGCTTGATTGATGATGATAAAATGGTAATAAAACAAAAGCAGAATATTAGACAAGCTTGAGTTTACTAACTAACTTATGTCTATCCATCCCTAAACGAATGAGTTCATCGAGCAAATCAGGGTAGGAGAGACCGCTAGCTTCCCAAAGTTTAGGATACATTGAAATACTCGTAAAACCTGGTAGCGTGTTTATTTCGTTCAGTATGATAGAATGATCTTCCCGTAAAAAGAAATCTACTCTAGAAAGTCCCTCGGCACCTATACATTGGAAAGCTTGGATAGCAGTTTCCTGAATATATTGGCTAACTTTTTCGGGGATATCTACGGGTATCATTAATTTGGCTCCTGTGGTAGAAATGTATTTAGCATCGTATGAATAGAACTGTTCTGTAGGAACAATACCACCAATCACTGAAGCTTTGGGATTTTCATTCCCTAAAATGGCACATTCTACTTCGATACCTACCACGGCTTCTTCTACCAAAAGCTTACGGTCAAACTGTAATGCATCTTTGACTGCTGCGGCAAACTCATCTTTGTTGGTGACCTTGTGTACGCCTACGGAAGAACCGGCATTGGCAGGTTTTACAAACATGGGTAAACCAAGCTTTTTCACTAAGTTTTCATACTTAACTTTAGATTTATTGTTATGATTGATAATCTCAAAGTTGGCAATCGGAATACCCGCGTCTCTCCAAAGTCTTTTCGCTATATCTTTGTCCATGCCTACAGCTGATGCCAAAACATCCACACCTACAAACGCCACATTTACGGATCTAAATAGTCCTTGAACTACACCATCTTCACCATAGGCTCCATGCAAAACTGGAAAAGCCACATCAATTTTACAGATTCTCCTATTGCCTTTTTTCCTGTAAAGCCAACACTTTTTACCATCAGTATCCAAATAAACTTTAGTTTCTGAAGGTGCCAAACTTATCTCCTTAGCATCTGTCGGGTTTAAGATAAAGTTTTCCTGATCTTGTAACAACCAAAATCCACTTTTGTCTATACCAATGATGGTAATGTCATATTTGTCTTTATTGAGCGCATTAATAACGCTATATCCTGATCTGAGAGAGATGGCATGTTCAGGTGACTTACCACCGATGATGACTGCAAGGCTTATTTTTGACATAAATCTATATTATGGCTTGTCTGATGTTAACTAATTTGGTGAGCAATGCTTCTAGTTGGTCTAATGGCAGCATATTGGCCCCGTCAGATTTGGCTTCAGCAGGATTGGGGTGTGTTTCTATAAATAAGCCATCAGCGCCTACAGCTATTGCTGCTTTAGCAATAGTGGCTATCAATCCCGGCTTTCCTCCGGTTACTCCTGAAGGTTGATTGGGTTGTTGCAATGAATGTGTACAATCCATTACCACGGGTACGCCCATAGATTTCATCACCGGTATACCGCGATAGTCTACCACTAAATCCTGGTAACCAAAGGTGGTTCCTCTTTCGGTGAGTAATATCTTATGGTTATCGCACTCTCTTACTTTTTGGACAGCGTGCGACATTGATTCTGGGCTCATAAATTGTCCTTTTTTGATATTTACAATTTTACCCGTGCGAGCTGCTGCTGCGATCAGTGAAGTTTGACGGCAAAGAAAAGCTGGTATTTGAAGTATATCTACATATTCTGCTGCTATGGCGGCTTCTTCGTCAGTATGGATGTCTGTTGTGACAGGCATATCAAAAGTCTCCGCTACTTTTCGCAATATTTTTAATGCTTTTTCATCTCCAATGCCTGTAAAAGAATGAATAGACGATCTATTTGCTTTTCGGTAAGAACCTTTAAAAACATAAGGAATCTGAAGGTCGTAGGTTATTTTGCGGACTTTCTCTGCGATAAACATGGCCATATCTTCTGATTCGATGGCACAAGGGCCTGAGATCAGAAAAAAATTGTTAGAAGTTTTATGGCTTATATTTTTGATGGATGGTACTAAAGCGTATTCCTGCATGGCTAATTATTTGAGTTAGTTTATTGTATTAAATGCTTAATTTCCAAAAACGTATTGAACGATATTTGCACCCATTTTCAGGGCTTTAATTCTAACTTCTTCGGGGTTTTTATGCACTTCTGCATCTTCCCAACCGTCACCAAGATCAGTTTCGTAAGAATAATAACATACCAATTTGCCTTCCCAAATCAAACCAAATCCTTTTGATGGCTTTTCGTCATGTTTATGGATCTTGGGAACACCGTTTTCAAATCTGTATTTTTGAGCATATATAGGATGATTGAATGGCAATTCCACAAAATTGAGTTCGGGAAAAACTTTTTTCATGGCCACTCTTACGTAAGGGTCCATGCCATAGTTATCGTCTATATGCAAAAAACCGCCTGCAATTAAGTAATTTCTCAAGTTTTCTGCTTCCGATGAGTTAAAAACAACATTCCCATGACCGGTCATGTGCATCAACGGATAATTAAATAATTCTACACTTCCTACATCAACAACAGCATACTCAGGATCTATATTGGTGTTCAAAAATTTATTACAAAAAGCAGATAGATTTACCAATGATGTAGGATTGGCATACCAATCACCGCCTCCTCCGTACTTCAACAAGCCTATCTTCAATGAAGGCGCATCAAAAGCCATCAGGAACGGTATAATCAAAATTAAAAAATACTTCATATCAAATATTCATTTATTAACAACCATTAGTCAACAGTTATTAAGGTGATTTCGTTGAAAAAGATTGCAAAATTAACGAACTTTAATAAATCTATCTTACCTTTATCGAAGTTTTAATTTTTAGTTGAGTGCTATCTTGAAAATATTTAGGTACATAGGATTTTTGCTTTTGTGTTTTAATTACTTAAACGTTCAGGTACCTTTTGAATGTAAGGGCCAATATTATTTAAGTTTGACGAGAAGTGGAGCTCAAAGTTCAGGATTATACGAGGTTAAAATCAATCCTGATGGAACAAAAATCTTTTTGGATACCATCTCTCCATCCATTGGTTTGGTGCTCAATGGCATGGGTTACAGAATCACAGACAATTTTATTTATGGTATGGATCCCAATACCGCCAGATTAAGGAAAATAGGAAGAGATGGTGTTGCCTTAGATTTAGGCCTTCCTGCAGGCATACCCACAGATCGTGTATATTTTGCTGGTGATGTGACTCCGGATGGCAAATATTTGATATTAATTGGCTTAGGAGGATCTCCTGCACAAATTGTAAAAGTAGATTTGGAAAGCCCGGTATTTCAATGCACTTTTGTTCCTTTAAAGACGAGCGTGAGTATCGTGGATGTAGCCTTTGATCCCTTCAGTGGTAAAATGTACGGTCATGATCTTGCCAATAAGAGATTAGTGATCATCAATCCTGATGATGGTACCGTGGATATTAATTTTATTCGCCAGCCACAAGTAGATCAATTGGGAGCCTTATTTTTTGATTCTTTTGGGAATCTTTTTGGTTATGGCGCTTTTGGTACCACCATACAAGATAAATTCGTTTCCGTAAATAAAACAACTGGTGAAATCAAACTACTAGCTTCAGGACCATTATCTTCAGGTCAGGATGGTTGTGCCTGTCCTTACACCTTGGAATTGCAAAAGACGGTCTTTCCAGATACCACTTATCCATGTACAGAGGTACTTTATTCGTTTATTGTCAGTAACGGCTCAGGTGTAAGACGTTCAGGTATCATTTTAGAAGACATCATGCCTCAACCATTTACAATAAAATCTATTGCCAAAAACCCTTATGGTGGAGACATCAAAATAGAAAACAATACGATCAAAATTACCAATATGAGCGTACCCGCAGGTATTGATACCATAAAAGTATGGGTAGAAATCGGTGAAAATGCCTTAGGAAAATACAATAATCAGGCTACTTTATCTGGATTACCACCTGCCTTGGGAAGTTTTACTTTGTCTGACAATCCTTTTACGTTTATAGAACGAGATAGTACACCTATCTTCATCCGGCCATTGGACATATCCTATATTAATGAATCATATCAAACTTGTGAAAATGATTCTGTATTTATTGATGCGGATCTTTATGGCGTCCAAATACTTTGGTCAGATGGTCAAACATTGCCCAAGAGATGGTTGCCTAGCCCAGGAAACTATACATTGACAGCAAAAACAGGTTGTGATCAAAAAGTTTTGGATATTGAAATTTCTACAGATTTGCTGAGTATTGACATCAAAGAAGATACAGTATATTTAAATCTAGGAGAAACAGCATTCTTCAACAGTCAAATCTCCAATATTGATGATGATTATACGATATCATGGGAGCAAGACAACATTAATCCCAATGTCAGTTGTGGTGCGTGTTTGAATAACAGCGTAGTACCTTTGTTTGATGGTTATTATTACATAAACGCAATCAATGCAGAAGGATGTCAAGTAAAAGATAGCGTATTTGTAAGAATTAAGAAGGATAGAAACCTATTTTATCCCAATATTATTTCAGCAAATAATGATAATGTTAATGACCGTTTTTACCTTACCGGCGATCCCAAAGTAGGTACAGGAATATTTTTAAAAATATATGACCGATGGGGAAATAAAGTGTATGATAGCGAAAACTTCCAACTTAGCGCTCCGGAGTACGGTTGGGATGGTACCTTCAAAGGGCAGCCTGTGGTGCAAGGAGTCTTTACTTGGATAGCTAAAGTCAAGTTTATCGATGGCTTCGAATTATTGCAAACTGGTGATATTACCGTTCTAAAGTAAGTACTAAGGTATCTAATTTAAAAAATTAATTTTCAATAGGTTAGATAGATGTATTCAAACTAAAACATCATTTATCTGCAAACTAAAAACAAACATTACTTCATGGTTAGAATCTTACTTTTTGTGGCCGTATTTTCATTATTACAATGTCAACCTAAGGATGGTGTTTTCGAGAAAACCATTTCAGGCATTACCTTAAATAAAGAAACAGCTGAAAACTTGGCCCGCTTGCCATTAAAATGTATACAAACAGAATACCCTAATAAATTGAATCAGGTATTGGGAGATTCCACAGAATACGGTACACCCAAAGAGCTCCATCCCGCTTTTTATGGTTGTTTTGATTGGCATTCGTCTGTGCATGGACATTGGATGTTGGCACATATTATAGCTCAATTTCCTGATTTAAAATACCAAAATGAGATAAAATCGCTTCTTACAATACAATTATCCAAAGAGAACATTGAGAAGGAAGTTGCTTATTTGATGCGCAAAAGCGAAAAATCTTTTGAAAGAACCTATGGATGGGCTTGGTTACTTAAGTTGGATGAAGCGCTTTTACTTTGGAATGATCCATTGGCAAGTGAACTCAGACTAAACTTAAAACCATTGACGGATCTCATTGTACAAAGATATTTGGAGTTTTTACCTAAATTAAACTATCCAATACGGTCAGGTGAGCATCCCAATACTGCTTTTGGACTGTCATTAGCCTATGATTATGCCTTATCAGCCAAACATGATTCTCTTAAAGTCAATATAAAGAAAAGAGCCAATTACTTTTTCTCTGCAGATAAAAACTGTCCGTTATCTTGGGAACCTGGTGGGTTTGACTTTCTATCTCCATGCTTGCAGGAAGTGGACTTAATGGCCAAAATGTTGCCTAAAGATGATTTCAAAAATTGGCTTGACGCTTTTCTACCAGAATTAAAAGACAAATCCTTCAAAATGGACGTAGCCACCGTTTCAGATAGAACTGATGGAAAATTGGTACATTTAGATGGCGTAAATTTCTGTAGAGCTTGGTCATTGTACTCTGTAGTTAACAAAATACCTGAATATAATCATTTAATTCAAGTTGCCAATGAGCATGTAAATGCATCTTTAAATAGTATTGCAGACGGTAGTTATGAAGGGGAACATTGGTTGGCCACGTTTGCAGTGTATGCTTTATCACAAAATAAAGCACCAAAATGAATTTAGGTTTTTTAAAGCATATAGGACCTGGAGTATTAATTACTGCTGCTTTTATAGGCCCTGGTACGGTTACGGTTTGTTTGACTGCAGGTGCCAATTACAGTCATGCATTGCTTTGGGTACTACTTTTTGCCACAGGTTCTACCATAATGCTACAATGGATGTCTGCAAAATTAGGATTGATTAGCAAACAAGGGCTTTGTCACGCTATCAAAACCCAAATTACAGGACGTTTTTCTGGTATCTTCGCATTAAGTTTAGTCGTTTTAGGTATACTATTAGGAAATATGGCTTATGAAGCAGGAAATATATCAGGTACTTTAGTAGGATGCAAAATGGTTTTTGGAGAGACGGTGCCTGATTGGATATTTACCACGGGAGTTTATATTGCTGCATTTTTATTATTGTATTTTAGCAGTTTCAAACAAATAGAGCGATTTTTCTTTATTATCGTTATTTTGATGAGTTTATCTTTTTTGATTGCTGCCATTTATGTAAAACCTGATATTTTAAGCCTGGTAAAGGGAAGTATCATACCTAGCTTTTCTGAAGGGGCCATGATGACTATGCTTGGTCTCGTTGGAACTACCGTAGTTCCGTATAATCTATTTCTACACGCATCCATGATCAGTCAAAAATGGAATAACCCCAATGATTTACCGTTGGTCAAACGCGATACGGTACTAGCTATCGCCTTAGGTGGATTGATTTCAGCGGCTATCTTGATCACTGGAGCAGGAAACTTAGGTCTAAAAATGACTCAAGTATCTGATTTCACCACAGTATTTGCTGAACTATATGGAAAGTCTGGGCAAATTATTTTTGGATTGGGTATTTTTGCTGCTGGCTTTACATCCACAATTACGGCGCCATTAGCCGCTGGATTGATCGTAAAGGAGATTTATTCCATTGAAGATAAGAAGCAAAACACCTACTACCGATATATGTGGATATTGGTATTGACATCCGGATATGTTTTCGCAACCATGGGTCATAAACCACTAGAAATCATTAAGCTGGCACAGTTTGCCAATGGATTACTTTTACCTTTGATTGCAGGATTTTTACTTTACGTGGTCAACAAAAGATCATTAATGGGAAATCATGTTAATACACTTACCGAAAATATTTTGGGTGGCATAGTTTGGCTGGTTGCATTAGGATTGGGTGTAAAGTCACTTTGGAGTTTGTTTTAAGCTTAAAACTTAAGCCAAGAAGCCACAGATTCCTTAATATTTTCATCGGGTACAAGTTCAGGTGCATGATGCGGTTTTTTGCGGGCATCTATGATCAAACTTCCTTTGCATCCCCAATGCTTATGCGCGACAAAGCTATCCACACCATAGATATCATGCGATGGATTGGATCTGGTAAAGGTGACCCAAACAAAATTGTTCATATTCTCTGCACAAAATTGACTATCATCTGATACTACAATCAATGGAAATCCACTTAAGTCATAGGTTTTTAGTGTCTGAATCAAGTCTTTCACCTCTGTTTCTGCGCTGCTGTAAGATTCAAAAGGTTTTATAGTAATACCCAGGATACCCGGTAAAATCACCTTGCAGTCTGTAATGTTTTGATGCAGAATATTTGGATTTTCAGTTTTTAGCTTACGAATGGCTTCACCACGACAAGCAATCACCACTTTGGAACCACCATTCCAATCATCACCTGAGTAATCCAAGGTGTCAATGGTAGTTTTGGTCTGAAAGTGCAAGTCTCGAGTCCAATCTACCCGCTCTAAGAAGTGCCTAAAATAAAAACCTAAATCTTTGGTAGTTAATCTAGGATCGTCACCATATGCAGCTATAAAAAGATATTTAGCCAAAGAAGTCTGTCCAGAACCAATGATTCTATTGGCAATAGTGAGAATCTCCTCAGGTTTGGGATCTCTAAAAGGCATATATCTTTCCTGACCTATGGCAATCAAGAGTGGATGAACTCCGGCAGCATCAACAGCATGAATCTCCTTCACACCTGGAAATTCGCCTTCTGTGAGGTCCTCTACTAATTTATGGATTAAATATCCAAAGCTACTATCTTCTTGGGGCGGTCTGCCCACCACCGTAAAATGCCAAATAGGATTCTTTCGGTGATAAACCCGATCCACTTTCATCACAGGAAAATCATGAGTCAAACTATAGTATCCCAAATGATCACCAAAAGGTCCTTCGGGCTTCTTAAAATTCTTGACAATAGTACCTGTAATGACAAAATCAGCGTCAGAAGAAATAAAATGTCCCAAATCGTCAAACTGATATCTAAACCTTTTGCCTGCCAACATACCTGCAAAAGTCAACTCACTCAGGCCTTCAGGCATAGGCATGATAGCCGAAAACGCATGGGAAGGTAATCCGCCCACAAATACAGAACATCTGAATGGTTCGTCACTTTTATTATATTCTGTATGATGTATGCCAATACCACGATGTAATTGATAGTGTAAACCTATTTCTTTATTAAGGTCATAATCATTACCAGAAAGTTGAATCCGGTACATACCGATATTGGTTTTCATCGGATCTTTCACACCTGGCGGAAGGGTTAATACCTGTGGTAAGGTCACAAAAGCGCCACCATCCATAGGCCAGGACTTGATCAAAGGCAACTTATCAATGGTAGTCTGACCGTACATGGATTTACTTCCGAAATAAGATTTCATGGGCAGCGCAGTCAAAGCAGTAAGCGGAGCAGTCAGATATTTAAATGGATTTTTGAGTAATTTTGTAGGATCCGCTTTGAGTTCAATAACCTTCTTAATTTTTGGCAGCGTCTTTCTAAATAAAAAGTCTGTACGCTCATATGTTCCATAAATATTGGATAGGGCAGGGAAGGGACTACCTTTTACATTTTCAAAAAAGATAGCAGGTCCTTGCTTATCATAAACCTGACGATGGATTTCAGCCATTTCGAGATTTGGATCTACTTCTTTTTTAATGCGAATAAGCATTTTGTTCTCTTCCAAATCCTTCACTACATCCCACATACTATTGTACATCTACCTAAATTTTGTATTTTAAAATTCCTAATTATACCAACCAAACTGAACCATCTTCTCAACCTCAATCTGAACTTTCATCTCTACCTTATTCTTATTCTCAAGCTTGATCTCAACCTTATTCTGCCTACATTGCATTTCAGCAGACAGGCCTTAATCTCAACATTTATCTCAACCTTGATCTCAACCTTATTCTTAACCTTAATCTTACTCTCAGCCTTAACCTCCTATTCTCCCCATCGATAAGTCTTAACATCAATGCCCACTAAATCCAAAACCCGGTCTACAACGGTATCTACAATTTCTTCTAATGTTTTGGGATTGGAATAAAATGAGGGAGTTGCAGGACAAATAATGGCACCTGCTTCTGTTAATGCGGTCATATTTCTGAGATGAATCAGATTGTATGGCGTCTCTCTGGGTACTAAAATCAACTTTCTTCTTTCTTTTAAAATGACATCTGCAGCACGTGTGGTCAGATCATCTGAAATACCTTGTGTAATTCTACCCAGCAGCCCCATAGAACATGGGCACACAATCATGGACATATATTTTGCAGAACCAGAAGCAAAAGGTGCGTTAAAATCATTTTTGTGATAAAAAGTATATGGCCAATCTGCTTTTTCAAATTTCCCTATTTCTAACTCCCAATTAATCACTGCATTATCAGACATCACTATACCTAATTCAATATTGGGAATGTCCTTAAGCTTGGACATAAGTCTGTAAGCATAAACAGAACCACTAGATCCTCCGATGGCCAATACAATTTTAAGTTTATCCAAAACTATTTTCTTTGGGTAACATATGTGCAAATAAATGGTTTAAAATAGAAGTAACAACACCCATATTTAATATTAAAATTTGAATCATTCTATAGAAGAGTATTGTCATATGCTAATGACTATCAATGAATTGATTTCAATACTAAAAGTTATATTAATATAATTAATCGGGAAACATTTCTTTTTCAAGCAAGGAAAAACTGATCTCAAAAAGATAATGATGTTGATTTTTAAAAAAGGATTTAATAAACCAATTTTCAATATATCACATATCTATATTTTGTAAAATATGTACGTTTGTTATCTTTACGCCATTATTTAATTATCATAACAGTTAAAACATTTTATGGCAAATATTTTAGGAATTGGGTCTAGAGTAAAACACCCTGCTTTTGGAGATGGCGTAGTGATAGGGGCAGAAGTAGTAGCTTATAAAGTTTGTTTCATTACTTACGGTATCAAATCCGTTGGAAAAGAGTACACTGCTTGGGAAATTATTGATAAAGTAGAAGCTGACGATACCGTTTCTTTTTCCGAAGCTGAAAAATCTTTGATAAAAATTCTAAAAACTTGGTCTGATATTTCCGAAGTCGTTCCTTTAGGAGACAAATGGCAAAAAGGTCTGATGATTCTAAAGCCGGAAGACACTTCTTTAAAACCCAAAGAGATTCCAATCGAAACATTTTTTCATAAGATCGTAATGTTACGTGATCGCTTGAGAGTAATGGAACAAAGAATCAATGCGTCTGCGCTTACCGATGAAGAAAAAGTTAATCTGCAGCAATACATTACTAGAATATATGGCAGTTTGACTACATTTAATGTGTTATTTAGAAATAAAGAGCAACAATTTGTGGGAGAAAAGGGAGCAGACTAATACTTCATCCCATATAATGACGTTTAAGATTAATATTTTTGGTATCAATTATAAATACAGATTTATCCAAAGCCAATATAATTATGATTGCTCATTAAAACAAACTGTATCTATATTGAGAAATTAGGGAAAGTATAATCTAATCTGCAAAACAATATTTGGTTTAAATTTGTATATTTATCAAATTAAATCCATGAAATTCTTTTTATTTATAGTAGGTGTTATTTGCCTTAATAGCTGTGTTGCTCCTAACCAAACTTTTCATAGTATTCCTCCGGGAATTTGGAGAGGTGTCTTATTATTGGATAGAACACCCGTAATGAAATATGGAGATGACAGAGACATTGTAAAGAAGTTTGATACCGAAAGTGAACTTCCGTTCAATTTTGAAGTGATTTACGATACTGATTCTACATTTCATATTGTCATTCATAACGATACAGAACGCATCAAGGTAACGGATATATCGTTTGGCAGAGATAAATCCACAGCCAAAGACACGGTGATCATTAAATTTCCGATTTATGATACCTATATTAGAGCTATTTATGAAGATGGAGTCATGGAAGGAGATTGGATAGTAAACTATAAGGATAACTATAGGATACCATTTAAAGCTGTACATGGTGTTGCTGACAGATTTGAAAACTTAGGAACCAAAGAAGACAAACTTACTGGAAAGTGGGAGAGTACTTTCGAAATAGGTACGCCTGATGAATATAAAGCCATAGCAGATTTTCAGCAAAAAGACGACCGTGTTTCTGGAACTTTCCTTACAGAAACCGGTGATTATAGATTTTTAGAAGGCAAACTCATCAAGAATAAATTTTATCTCTCTGCTTTTGATGGTGCACATGCTTTTTTGTTTTTGGGTAAAATCATGGATGACGGAAGCATCTCAGGAACATTCAGATCAGGTAGCCAATATACGACCAATTGGGAGGCCAAAAGAAATGAGTCATTTCAACTTGCGAATGCATATGAACTTACCAAAACGGTCTATGATAATATGGATTTCACTTTCCTGAATACTGAAGGTAAGCGTGTTTCTATATCGGATCCAAAGTATGACGATAAGTTCAAAATCATTCAAATCATGGGAACGTGGTGCCCCAACTGTATGGATGAAACCGTTTTCCTTAAAGAATATTTCAATGAAAATCCAGATACATCCGTGAGCATCATTAGTATTGGGTTTGAAAGATATAAAGATACGACTAAATGTCTGACAGCATTAAAAAGATTTAAAGACAAGATGTCCATCCAACATGAAGTGTTATATGGTGGCTATTATGATAAAAAATCTGCTGCAATGCAGATCCCCCAATTGGATAAAATCATGTCTTATCCTACCTTAATTTTTGTGGATAAGTCAAACAAAATCCAAAAAGTTCATACAGGTTTTACAGGTCCTGCTACGAAATCTTTTCAAGAGTATAAGGAAGGTTTTAAATCTACATTAGCAGCACTAAAATCAAAATAAGCAACTAAACAACTCCACATTTCAAACCAATCAATAACTCAAATGAAACCTTCCCTAAAAAAAATAGTCCTGATTACAGGTGCAACTTCAGGCATTGGTGCAGCAACGGCCAAAATATTTGCAAAAAACGGTTATGACCTCATCATCACAGGAAGAAGGAAGGAAAAACTGGAAGAAGCCAAACAAAAGTTTAATAAAAAATATGGTGTAGAAGTATTAACACTTTGCTTCGATATACGCGACAACAATGCAGTCAAAAAAGCTTGGAAATCGGTTAAAGCAGAATGGAAAAACATTGATATTTTGGTCAATAATGCAGGCCTTGCCAAAGGATTCAATCCGATACATGAAGGAAGCTTGGATCATTGGGAAACCATGATCGATACCAATATCAAAGGACTGTTGTATATCACCAGATTAGTTACTCCAGATATGGTCAAAAACCAAAAAGGACATATCATCAACATTTGTTCAACAGCAGGATTTGAAATGTACCCTAATGGAAATGTCTATTCCGCAACCAAAGCCGCAGTAGATGCACTTACAAGATCAATGAGGCTTGATCTCTATAAACATGGAGTAAAGGTCAGTCAGGTTTCTCCAGGACACGTAGAAGAAACAGAGTTTGCTTTAGTAAGGTTTGACGGTGACGCCCAAAAAGCCAGAATATACGATGACTTCACACCCTTAAGATCCAAAGACGTGGCGGATACGATATTTTTTGTAGCCACAGCGCCAAAACACGTCAATATTCAACATGTACTTTTGATGAGTACGCAGCAAGCGGGTAGTAACTTCATTGACAGGAGCGGCCGAAAAAATACTTCCGAAATGCCATAAAAAAGTGATATCCTTAAAACCATTGCCATCCTCAGGTGTTAGATGCAAAATTTAATTTCATGGAACATACGGCATTAGTTTGGTTTAGAAATGACTTAAGATTGCATGATAATGAAGCAATCACTGAAGCCCTTCAAAAAGTTAAATCCATCGTCCCAGTCTACGTATTTGACGAGAGAGTCTTTAAAGGTAAAACACGCTTTGGTTTTAGAAAGACAGGTAAGTTTAGGACAAAATTCATCATTGAATCCGTTGATAACTTACGTAAGAACTTACGTGCATTAGGAAGCGATTTAGTCATTAGGGTTGGGAAGCCTGAAGAAGAAATATATAAACTTGCCACTGAAATAAAATCTAGTTGGGTATATTGTAATAGAGAGCGAACATCTGAAGAAGTTTTTGTTCAAGATGCTTTAGAAAATAAACTTTGGACAGTAGGGCAGGAGTTGAGATATGTAAGGGGCAAAATGCTTTTTCATACCGCTGACCTACCATTCCCTATAAGTCAGGTTCCGGATACTTTTACTGCATTCAGAAAAGAAGTAGAAAATACAGTGCATGTGCGACAACCGTTCGAAACACCGCAAAGCATTTATCCTTTAAATGAAAGCATAAATAGGGGAGAGCTTCCTTCTATTCAGGATTTTGGACATGACAATCATTTTGAAAAACATGCTGAAAATACAAGACTGATTGGAGGAGAAGACGAAGCTCTAAAACAACTGAACTATTATCTTTTTGAATCAAAACTAATCTCAAAGTATAAAGATAGCAGAAATGAAATGTTAGGTTGGGACTTTTCAAGTAAATTATCCGCTTGGCTGGCCATTGGGTGTATTTCTCCTAAAACAGTGTATCACAAAATAAAAGAATTTGAATCTTCTGTAGTAAAAAATGATTCCACTTATTGGTTAGTTTTCGAGTTAATGTGGCGAGACTTTTTCAGACTCATGGGCAAAAAATATGGAAACAAGATATTTAATTCCGAAGGTATTAACGGACAAGGAAAAGCTTATAAAAGTGATTTGAACCTGTTTAAACTTTGGTCAGACGGTGAGACGGGTATCCCTCTTATAGATGCGAACATGAAACAATTAAATGCTACAGGCTTTATGTCTAATCGTGGCAGACAAAATGTGGCTAGTTTTTTGGTAAACGATTTAAAACTTAATTGGGTCATGGGTGCTGAATACTTTGAGTCGCTCTTAATTGATTATGATCCTTGTTCAAATTACTGTAATTGGAATTATATTGCTGGAGTGGGCAATGATCCGAGAGAAGACAGATATTTTAATATCATTTCACAATCCAAAAGATATGACCCTAATGGTGATTATATCAAATATTGGTTGCCACAATTAAAATCATTGCCACCTTCGTTTGTGCATCAACCAGATGTGATGTCCATAGAAGAACAAGCTAAGCATAAAGTGATTTTGGGTAAAACATATCCTCAAGCTGTCATCGGCTCAAAGCATTGGTCTAAATAATTTTGGATTATAAAATATCAAGTCCATTTAAAGCAACAATGATTAGTTTTATAAAAAAAATAAAATAAATGGAAAATATTAAACTTTTTAAATCCAAGATACGTCTTATAGTAGTTCTTTAACTTAAAACATTATTTCACACCTTAAATTTTTAAAATCAAAATGAAAAGTTTATTTAAGTCATTTATATTAATTGCTTTAATATCAGTTAATTACAGTGCTTCAGCTCAAAAGTCACTTGATAAGGGTTCAATTACCATGGAAATTACCGCCGTGAGTTCAGATGATCCTCAAATGGAAATGATGCTTGGAGCCATGAAAGGTTCTCAGACAGAAGTGGTCTTTGAAGGCAATAAGCATGTAACCAATATGGACATGATGGGCGGTATGGTGAAAATGCAGATTCATGTGAATTCTGATGAGAATAAAATGAATATGTTGTTTGATGCTATGGGCAATAAAATGTGGATAGAGTCTGACTTAGATAAAAGTCAGGATGCAAAACAAAAAGAAATTGCTGATAAAAGCGAAATAGTTTACGATAAAAATGATACCAAAGAAATTCTTGGCTATAAATGTTACAAAATGACTATTAAAAATCCTGAAATGCAAGATATGACTGTTACGGGATATGTGACATCTGATGTAAAGACCAACGCAAATTTGATCCAAGGATTTCAATCTTTAAAATTTGAAGGTTATCCCATGGAGTTTACGGTAAGTAACCCACAGTTTAATATGACGATGTCAGCTAAAGAAATTAAGGAAACTGTAGATGCCACAAAGTTTAATCTCGATACCAAAGGATATAAAAAAATGACGATGGATGAATTTCAAAAGTCCATGGGTGGCATGGGTATGGGATTCTAAAATATATATAAAGAAGGAAGATGAATACTTCCTTTTTTATTAAATACTTTTACCCCATAATTAATATTATGTTAAATAGCTTAATTCCATTTTCCTGCTCTTCTAAATTGTTCTTGACCTATTCTGAATAATATGAAATTATCTGATTACTTTTGCTGCAGAATCTAATACTTTCATACATGAAGCAATATATACCATCGGCAATCACTTCTTTAAATTTAATCTGTGGCTTTACAGCAATTATGATTGGCGATTTTTATTGGAGTCCAATATTGCTCCTAATGTGTTTTGTGTTTGATAGTTTAGACGGATTGGTGGCCAGAATGTTGGGAGTCACCAGTGAGTTTGGAAAACAATTAGATTCTATAGCCGACGTTATAAGTTTTGGTGTTGCTCCAGCATATCTTTATTCTTTATATTCACCAGATTTTGACAATCGACCTTTTACAATTACAGCAGTTTCGTTTATCGTCATTTGTGGAGCAATCAGATTAGCTAAATTTAATGTGACTGAATCCAAACCATATTTTATGGGCTTACCAATACCGGCTAACGCTTTATTTTATATAGGTGTCATTATAGCGCAGGAAAACGATGGCAAGTTTATCATTGATTTTTTTGAATCTAAGGTGAACTACTTCCTTACTCCCCTACTCCTGAGTTTAGTTATGGTAAGCTTTGGTTTGAGAATGTTTTCTACCAAAGGAATGACAAAAAACTGGAAAGACAATATTTATCAGTATTTAATGGCTATCGTAGCCGTGATTTTAATATTGATTTTTAAATATCAAGCTTTACCACTCATAGTAATAGCCTATATCATTCTTTCCGTTTTCAATACATTAACAAGTATCTGGTTTGAAAAAAACAATTCTATTTAACTTTAATCTTATCTTTGCGGCATCAATTAAAAAATACTCATGGCAATAATTATTACTGATGAATGCATAAACTGTGGTGCTTGTGAGCCCGAGTGTCCCAACAATGCCATATATGAAGGTGGTATAGAATGGACCATAAAAGACGGAACCAATGTAAAGGGATTTTACACCTTAGAAGATGGAAGCTCAGTAGATGCCAATGCAAAACAAAAACCAGTAATGGATGATTACTATTTTATAGTACCTGACAAATGTACTGAATGCGAGGGATTCCACGAAGAACCCCAATGTGCAGCGGTTTGCCCTGTGGATTGCTGTGTTCCTGATCCAGACCGTGTAGAAAGCAAAGAAGTCTTATTAGCACGTAAAGATAGATTACACGTGTAATAAAGGATGGCACTATTTACCAAATGTATCTAATCTTTAATCCAGTACTTAAAGATGTGTGCTGATTATTGATTGTTGATAAAAATTTTCCATTAGCATCAAGTGATGTACTAGATCTACTCACATCCTGACTTTGGGTATTAAAAGTGGGCCACCAATTACCTTCGATACCTATAGTGAAATGGTGATTTATAGTATACTGAACATCAAAACCAAAGGCAAATAAGGATTTTTTGTGCACTCCTTCTTTAGTGTCCAATGTATTTTGATCCAACGGCATAAAGCCCAGAGTAGTCAGTGATTCATTCAGCATAGGGTTTGTCTTATATTTTGCTGAAATCAATCTGTAATAATGCACACTACTTTCTACAGACCATTTTTGATGTAGCTTATACCCAATTCCTAGTTGAAGCTTTGCGTAATGGAGTTTATTCGTGACATCTGATACTAGGTCCAATTCTTGCAAACTTTGAGCACTATTATTCGCCGTAGAACCTGACTGAGGTGTCGTGAAAATATTTTCCAAAATACTTCTATCAATAGTTTCATTGCTTAAAATTTTCTGTGTAAAGGCTAGGTTTTTGTTAAATTGACTATATTGTACACTTGCCACACCATACAGCCCAGATAGTATGGGAAATTGACTGAATACACCGATTTTGTATTGACCAACAGTCTGAAGGTTGTGTGTCACTGCTGATGCTTCTAAACCGAACTTAGCTAAACGTTCGTTACTTACCAAATTTATTGGTTTGGGGTTAAGATTAGAGTGATTAATGGTAAACATATTGGGCATAATACTTTCTACTGGTCCAACCACAAATTCTTGTCTTATTTCTTTAGCCTCGCTATCAGTAGATAATATAAGATTTTCCCCAAAATTTAAACTTTGGTTTACACTGGTTGCATTAATAATATCATTATTTTGTATCTTAGATTTCAAAGCCACATCTACCCTATTTTCTATCGATGTTCCATCTGTCTTCAGACCATGCTTTCTTCTTGTATTAATGCTTTCTTTTTGTCTGTATGTTTCATCATGAAAAGTATTACTAACCAAATCCTTTACATTGCTTTGACCTTCATTTTTAACATTCGCTATCTTTATCCTTTTTTCTGTTTGTTCAGTTTTTGGTGTTAGAAGTAATGGATTCTCTTCATTAGCTTCTCCCTTTCTTAAAAAGAAGATACTGAAGATCACTAAAAATGTTCCTGCTATTCCCCATAAGAAAATAAAAGGTAAGCGTCTTTTGCTTCGTTTTACTGGCAACTCTTTATCCAGTAATGCTTCCATATCCTGCCAATATTTATTGGAAAGTCCTTTACTGTCTCTATCTCTCATGTTGTATTTTATTATTAGGTGAGATCATATCTTGGAGTTTTTTGCGAGCTTCTGAAAGATACCATTTTGATGTACCTTCAGAAATATGGAGCTCCTCCCCTATTTCTTTATGATTATATCCTTCTATGGAGAATTTAATAAAAACATCCTTAAATGTTCCTTGTAATCTGTTTACTTTGGCCATTAAGTCTTCATAGTCAAAAATAGAATCTCCTTTTATTTCTGCATATGATACATGTTCTTCTATAGTTAAAAATTTTATTTGTTTATTTTCCTTCCTAAAATAATCAGCCAAAGTATTGAATGTAATTTTGCGTACCCACCCTTCAAAAGAGCCCTTAAACTCAAATTTTTCAATGTTCTTGAAAACAGATAGGAAGGCGTCATTGATAATGGCACCAGAGATATCATCTTCAAGAGAATATTTTCTGCAAAGGTGCATCATTTTGTCAAAATACCTTTTATACAGCAGTTCCTGACATTTTCTGTCATTTCTGATACAGCCTTTGATCAGGTCTTCATCCGTATGTGAGAAAAATGGTATTTTCACTGTTGAGTTACTCCAAATATTTTCAGAAATTAAACATCTACTATATATAGACGTAAATGACCATAAAAACGTTGGTAAAATACAAAAAAAATGTCAGAAAGCAATCCAAGACATTTGCTATCTGACATTTAGAAGATCAGAATATAAAGTAACAACGGGGGAACCTGTCCTTTATACTCCAATGAAAAGGTCAAATTCTTCCTCCTGAGGAAAAACGACCACCTTTTTTGGCTTGTTAAAAACTTTGCCGAAAAAGTTTCGTGTTTTAATAAATAAACTATTCATGGGTTATAATTTGTATATATATATATACGTGCAAATTACAACTTTGTTTCTTTAATAAGTCATAATATTGTGTTAATTAATGAAATTCATGGTTTTTACGGATGTAAAAATCGTGGTTTACCCTAGAATAAAGTGGATTATTCACGCAACATTTTTTCATAAGCCAACAAGTCATCTTCATCTATCTCTTCTAATAGTTTTATTGGTTTCACTTTGATTTTATCATTGGACAATGGGGTCTTTTTCTTGCCTTTTAGAAGTTCTGCATCATCATAGTCCTTTGGCTTATTGCTCGGTTTCAACTTATTATTTTTCATGACAAAATAACAAATATAATTTTAAAGTTTTAAAAAATTTGATTGATTAATAAGAAATATGATACAAATATGAAGCAGATTTTAAATATGACAAAGTTTTTATAGTCTTTTTTTCTTAAATGCCTCTATTTTATTGCATTTGCAATCATTCTGATGGTCTTTTTTCGAATAAGTCTCTCT
>CAZGMB010000079.1:0-23364 GCA_964526715.1 uncultured Aureispira sp.
TCCTTTTTGAATATGGTGGGTCATCTGAAAATGTAGTGCAATACCGTTACCTTTTTTATTCAGATCGCCGTAGGTAATTTCATATCCACTATCTTGCTCTTTTAGTGCACATTTGTTCGGACTATAAAGCGCCCATCTTGAAATCCAATCTTGCTGCCACATCTTCATAAAAATATATTACATTTTAAATAATGATGCCCCAAAAGCCAATCCACCACCAGATCCCATAAAACAGACTAAATCACCTGGTTTTACCAATTCTTTTTTCATCCATTCATCCATGGCCATAGGTATGCAAGCAGAACCTGTATACCCATAATAATGCATAATGGTGGCCGCCTTATTTTTATCTACTCCAAGTATTTCCATCGTTTGGAAGATCGAATTTATGTTGATTTGAGTCATAAAGAAATGATCTATATCATGAACAGAAATGTTTGTTTTATTGCATAAGCTTAAGATCATGGCACTCCAAACTTCAGGATTGATTTCTGTGGGTATTTTCTGTACAAATTTTAGTTGATGATCATGATTTTTGATCACTTCTGCTGTGACAGGAGTATGACTGGCTCCTGCATAAATACCCATCCAACTGTTAAATTCCCCTTTGGTAGCTAACTTGCTTGCTAAAAATCCTTTGTTTTCATGTGTGCTACCTACCACTACAGCACCAGCGCCGTCTGCAAATAGGGTCACGGTTTTTTTATCCAATTTATTGAGATACTTACTCATGGTATAAGCTCCGACTACCAATATATGATTGTATTGTGCGTCAGATTGGATATACTTAGTGGCGATATCCAGGGCAGTTACAAAACCAGCACAAGCAGTATTGACATCAAAGGTACCAGCATTGATCATTTGCAATCTATCTTGGATCACGGATGCTGTGGAAGGAGATATATATTCGGGCGTATCTGTGGCTATGATGAGTAAGTCGATATCCGATGCTTTAAGATTTGCTTTTTCGAGTGCTATCAGACACGCTTTTTCTACAAGATCTGCGGTGCTTTCATCATCAGTACACCATCTTCTTTCAAAAATTTGTACATGTGCTCTAAGCCATGTGTCCACGTCTTCACCTAAAAGCTCATTAAAGTAACTATTGGGAATTTTGTTTTCTGGTACATAAGAGCCAGTAGAAAGTATTATGGCGTTTCTAGGTGTCAATTTTGGGTTTTCAACATGTTTATTCATAAGGTTAAAATGCTTTTGGAGACTTTCTAAATATTTGGTACAGAACTGAACCCACCAACAATGCCGAGATGATAGCAATAGTGGCAGCCACTGCAGGATTTTTTATGGCCCCAGAAGTATATGGTGTCAATGAACCATAATACACTGCAAAATGGACCACAAAGGCTGTTATGGCTGCGCCAATGGCAGCTTGCTTAGGGGTGTCTTTAAGGAAGATTCCAAATAACACTGGTACAAAAGCAGCTGAAAAATAGGCATAAACTCCATTTTGGGCCAGTATTCCTACACTGAGATTGGGATAGAGCAGTTGCTGATAACTCACTAAAATGGCTATGACTGCCAATATCATGATGACTAATTTATTGATTTTGGCTATTTTTTTGGTGTCATCTTTCCATCCAGCTATAGGCGCTATGATATCATTAGATATCGTGGTAGATAATGATTGTATAATGCCTTCTAAGGTAGATAACCCAGCTGAAATTAAACCCAAAACAACCAGAATACCTACACTCACTGAAAATTTCTTAATCACATAAGCAGATAATATACCATCCATTTTGATAGGTGCGCCTGCCATAGTCACATCAGGAAACATAAGTCTCGCATAGAAACCTGCAAATAGTACTGCAAAAAATAGGGACTCTACTATAATGGCGACAGTCAAATATTTATTGACATCTTCATCAGTCTTTAGCAGAAGAGATTTTGTGATGATATGCGGCTGGCAGACAATGGCTATACCCACTATAAAATTGCAAAATAGGACTTCAAACCAATCCCTGAAGAGTGGACTACTTTCGTTAAAAGATTCCGGTAGTTTGGAATCTATGGCACCAATTTTGGCCCAAAAAGCATCAATTCCGCCAGAGAAGTGTTCGTATCCTGATGTCAATAGGATGATGGCAACTATGATCATGAGTATGGCTTGAATAGTATTGGTGTAAACCATCGAATTGGCACCACCAAACATAGTATAGCCAAATACAAAAACTACCAAAATAATCAGAACCAAAAGCTCATCTGCTCCAAGTGCGCTAGCTATGACCTTGGTGAGACCTACACATATCAGTACGATAAATGTAATCAGTAGCAGTGAAACTATAGCCATGAAATAGGCAAAACATGGGCTTTTGTACCGGGTTCCTACCCACTGGGCCATGGTAAGTGCCTGTATACTAGATCCAAATTTACGAAAACTTTTACTAAGTACTATCAATGATATAAATAAGCCTAAAGGCAAAATCACTGACATCGCCAAAAAGGCACTCCAGCCATATAAGGCCACAAATCCAGGATTGATGATGAAGGTGGCGGCACTGGTGATACTTGCTGCCAGTGACAGTCCAACGATAATAGGCGAAAAACCACTCCCTAAGGCAAAGTCCTTGATGTCCTTAGTTTTAGTGGCACCCCGATAGACAATATATACCGTTATACAAGCATATATGATAAGTAGAAGTAATGTGGCTTGGGCAAAACTCATGATGTTTGCATCAGTTTTAATGAATGAAGTTGCTAAGTTCAGGTATTCTGTGATTGTATAAGGCCTTTATTGGTATTTATTATACATAGACTATTTAGTATAAAATTGATTAATATATTGAATATCAATGATAAAAGACAAATATACTAAATATGACAATAAAGATATAATATCTAAATTCTTTATTTATATCGATACTTTTGATGTGGTTGTGATTACTTTTGCGCTGTAATTTTTGTTTGTTCATTATGTTATTTAATTAGATATGAAAACATTAGAAGGTAAAATAGCCATCATTACAGGTGGTTCGTCAGGTCTTGGTAAAGCGACTATGGTAAAATTTGCTTCATTAGGAGCTATAGTAGTAAATTGGGATATTAATCAGGAAAGAGGAGAAGCTTTAGTTGCCGAACTTAAAGGAAATGGATACGATTCCTATTTTTATACTGTGGATACATCCAATATGGATTCTGTACAAGCAGCCACTCTTGACGTGATCAATAAATTTGGTAAAATCGATGTATTGGTAAACAACGCGGGCATAACCAGAGATTCAACACTCGCAAAAATGAATGTGGAACAGTGGCAGCAGGTCATCGATATCAACCTCACCGGAGTATTTAACTGTACCAGATCTGTAGTACCGCATATGATAGAAAAGGGTTACGGACGTATCATCAGCATATCATCTGTAGTGGGTTTATACGGTAATTTTGGTCAAACTAACTATGCAGCAGCAAAAGCAGGTGTGATCGCTATGACACAGACTTGGGCAAAAGAATTGGGAAGAAAAGGAATTCATGCCAATGCCGTAGCACCTGGTTTTATTCATACTGAAATACTCAATGCCATGCCAGAAGAAGTATTGGAAAAAATGAGGTCCAAAGTTCCTGTCCAAAGATTGGGCAAACCAGAAGATATAGCTAATATAAATGCATTCCTAGCTTCTGATCAAGCTGATTATATCAATGGTGCGACTATTAGTGTGGATGGCGGTATCACTTTGTAATAACCTATAGATATTGAAAACGAAACTCTTAAAATTTGAAGACTTCGTGGCCAAGGTTTTGCCTTTGGAAGCTGATTTTTTAGGATATTTTCAAAAATTTGAAGATGCCGAAAAGCAAGCCATCTTGCAACAAATCATCAAAAAAGCTAAAACAGGAACTAATGAAAAGTTTGACATTACATTGGATAAAAGAAAATTTAGCTATATTAAATCTTGGTGTGAGCAATTGCTTAGTAATCTGGACGTAGACGAAAACCTAGAAAAACTATTGACGTGGGAAAGAGAAATTTTGACGGACAGCCTTTCCATCAAAGACGATAAGGAACTCTTAAAACTGTTTAGTAAAACGCAATCATCAGATTTTAATTTTCTAAAAATCTATGAAATTGGAAGGTGTTACAGGCATTATCTTCAGATCAGGTTGCGTTACAAAGACTATCAACAGATTCATCAGTTTTTACAAAAATTCAGGACCGATTATGAGTTTTCAAGATTGGTCAATGATAAATTGCACGAGACGACATACGAAATCATTACGGATTATAGTCAAAAAAGCAGTTTGACCAGTCATGATGCCATTCCATGGTTATCATCGCTGCTTTACAATGAGGACCTTGATGGGTACAATAGGCTTTTGGCTTGGATTAGGATGGTTTTCATTGCCCACAACAGAAGACAATTTAGTTTGCTATCGGACAAGTTTGTTTATTTTGAGACGTTGGTTTCTTCTGGAAAACTTTATTCGCGCCGTATCATCACGAATTTCTATAGTCAATATTTATTGTACTATGCATCACAAAGAAATTTTGAAAAAGCGGCTTATTATGGCTATTTGTCTGTCAAAGAAAAAAATAATGATTACTTATATTATGTAAATAATCTGGCAGCAGTATTATTGAGAGATGGACGTCCTGAAGAAGCATTACAAGTACTCAAAGAATCCAATACGGTAGCCAAAGAATCACTGAATTTTCACAATAGGGTGGGTCATGTTGCCTACCATATTTTTGCACTTATCGATATGGGTAAAGCAAAACAAGCAGAAAATCAGGCGTTTGTATTTTTAACAGCCTTTAAGAAGGAAATTTTGGAAAATAGGTGGCATCTTTTTTTTACAGCGTATATCAAAGCCATGTTAGTTAATGGCAATTTTCATAATGTAATCAAGGTCAGCAACACCCTAAAGTTGAAAGAACGTGATCTGAAGTACAGAGAAAGCGCCAACTACTCAGCTTCTATTCCTTGGATGTATCACATTGCATTGTACAAAAATGGAGACATCAATCTAAGTACTTTGCAACAAGTATTGTCAGAACTCAAGACGATAAACCTAAAATATTCCAATACCAATATTACTCATGAAGATTTACTAGCCGTGACCAAAACGGTTTTAAAAGGTGATTTTGTAAAGTTAAAATAAAATTGAATAAAGTCATGGCCTATATCTATGATGACCTAGTTACCAAGAATTTGATACAAGGTAAAATATGTTTGCATTAAATCAGATACCGTCATATTGCTTGATTTAGGTTTAATGTATTGATAGGCATTGTTTTATGTTGTTTTATAGGCATAGATCACAGTGGATTTTCATTGTTTAAAAAGTGTATGACAACAAATCGGCTATTATTTTTACCCTATTAATAGCAGTGTATTATTTTAATGTCGATTAGATTTTCGCAATCTTGTTTAGAATAATCATTGTTTTGCCATAAATAATTCAATAACCTAAATCATTAAAGTCATGAAGTTTTTTTATTCCATTTTTATTTTCTTATTTAGTTTTGCCATTCAGGCACAAGTCACTATCCAAGGTAATGTAAAAGATGTTACTAGTGGCGACCCACTCATTGGTGCTTCTGTGATCATCAAAGGAACAGGCACGGGAACGATTACCGACGAAAAAGGAAATTATAGTTTAGTATCGAATCAAAGACCGCCATTTACATTGCAATGTAATTATGTGGGATATTCAGATTCAGAAAAAATGGTCACTGAAGGCACTACAAATATCGATTTTGTAATGGGCCAAACGTCTATACTTGCGGATGAAATAGTAGTGTCAGCATCCAGAAAAGCAGAAAAAATTACGCAATCTCCTTCGACCATTAATATTATCAAAGCCAGACAATTTGAAGAAACTCCAGGTTTCAATGCAGCTGAACTTATTGCTAAGCAAAAAGGAGTAGATTATTTTAGGGCCGGAGTTTTGGGTGCGGGTTTTAATGTCAGAGGTTTTAATTCTGCTTTTAATCCTAAAAATTTACAGGTAAACGACAATAGGATTTCATCGTTAGTTGCCACAGGATTGCCACTGGGCGCATTAGGTACTACCGTCAAGGAAGATATCGAAAGAGTAGAATTGATCCTTGGGCCTACGGCGACTTTATATGGTCCTAACGCTAACAATGGCTTGATATCTACCGTTACAAAAGATCCAAGAATACACCGTGGTACTACATTTGCTTTGGGTTTTGGCAATCAAAACGTCTTTACTGGAAGGTTGCGTCATGCAGAAAAGCTTAGTGATAAATTTGCATACAAAATTACAGGCGAATACACGAGCGGTACAGAATATGACTATGTAGACACCGTGTATATTGGAGCAGACCCACGTACCAGCTTAGCTAAAACAGAATTGGATCTTAATCGGGATTTCAAGTCAGTCAGAGGCGAAGCTTCTTTATATTTTACACCCAAAGCTGGTCATGATGTGATATTTACATATGGAGGTTCCAATTCATCCAATATTGGACTTACCAATGCAGGAAGAAATCAAATCAAAGACTGGAGGATCAATTTATATCAGCTTAAGTATACATCGCCCCGCATATTTGCTCAATTGTATTATACCCAAAGCCGTACGGACTCTACTTATGCTATGAATCAACGTACTCAAAATTATTGGGCATTTAAAAACGCAGGATTTAGTGAAACAGAGTCGAAGCAAAGGTCTTATGCAGAGTCTTGGTTCGGTACTCAAGCAGGAGGTTTTGCATTAAAAAGAGGTGCTTTATTTCAAGATAAATCCAATAGGATTAATGGCGAGCTTCAGTATAATAATACATTTGCGGGCATTAATTATGTGGTTGGAGCACAGTATCAATTAGATCAGGCAAACTCTAACGGAACTTATTTACTGGATAATGGTGGTCAAGGTGTAGACATCGCACAAGTAGGTGGTTATGCCCAATTGGAAAGAAACTTTGGTGAAAAATTCAAAGTTGTCTTAGGTGCCAGAGCTGATAATCATGATTTGTATGGATTTAATTTCATCCCCAAAGGCGCATTGATGTATCTTTTAGAAGAAGGTTCGGTTAGATTGACCTATGGAAAAGGAATTGCAGCGCCTACTATCTTAAATCTTGAAGGTAACTTATTTGGTGGTTTGGTTTTAGGTAATGGAAGTGGCTTTACTATTCGAGATGAAGATAAAATATCCGGGGCGGTTACAGAAACAAAAATTGACCCACTGACCGTCGAAACATTACAAACATTGGAAGTCGGATTCAAAAAGTCTTTTAATAAGAAGTTTTTTGTAGACGCTAACGCTTATTACAATACTTCTGAGAACTTTTTAAGCCCTTTGATCAATATAGGTTTAAACACAAATACCAACATCACTAGAACTATTTCTAAAAGAGGGGATCAGCCATTGTCAGAAGTGATACCGGGAGTAGGGCCAAATGGTACAGCCACCGTACTTACTTATTTGAATTTTGGAAAAGTGAATACTTATGGTTTAGATTTGGGCTTTAGCTATTACATTTCTAATGAGATTAGTCTTGGCTTGAACTATTCATATTTTGATTTTGACTTGGATGTCAATGACAAAGCAAATGATGGTGATAGAAACGGTATTGTAAATAAAATCGACCTACCTTTAAATACACCTACACATAAAGCTAATTTTTCTCTTAACTATAGTGGTAAAAAGTTGTTTGGAAGCATTCTCACAAGATGGGTACAAGCGTACGATTTTATTTCTGGAATCAACGTAGCTGCTGCCTCCAATCCTGATATCTTCACCAATTTGGGTGCTGTTCCTGCATTGGGCCTTCCGGCAGAAAAATATACTTTGCAAGAAGGGAAAAGATATGGCAGATACTTTAACAATGGTCCTTTGGGTGGTTTTGTAAATGTGGACTTATCTATAGGATACAGAATCAATAATATGTTCTCAATAGGAGCTCAAGTGACCAATGTTTTTGACAACAATGATGTCAGAGAATTTATCGCATCGCCATATGTTGCCAGACTATACCAATTGGAAGCTAAAATAAATATTCCTTCTTTTAAAAAATAGTTTGTAGAAAGTAGAATTGTTAATTTTAATTGTAAGCTGGTTGTTTTCAACCAGCTTTTTTTTGCTCTTTGGTTCCACAAAGTACAATTATACTCTGATTGTGGCTTATTGAAAAGTGATTTTTCAAAATTAAAATTCAGTTATTAATGAATTATAATCTTGAGAATTTATTACCAAGAATGCTTCTGCATATTCAAAACTCTTTTTAGTGTACATTTTTGCCCGGTATCTATTGAGACCTATTATAGCTTGGTCATATTGTAACGCTTTTATCTGTGAGACATGTGCTTGTATAGCCTTCTCTTTTTGACTAATTACAGCAGAGATATCTACGATTCTATTTGGAATTAAGGGTGTCCATACCTCATATGCTGCTATAACTGTATTATTGATGTTTAGCTTTTTAAAAATGTGATTAGTTGCAAAATGATCATTGTGCTTGTCTAGAAATGAAGGTAAGTAAATCAAGTCAGGAGGGACATCATTAAATAGCTTCTTGATTTCTAGGGCTGCATGATCTATGTTTTGAAGTAGTTTTTCATCTTCAAAATTTAGAAAATGTAAGTTACTTTCTGAAAGACCCAAGACTAAGGCTGCATTTAAGGCTTCGGATTTTCGGATAATCGTAACTTCTACAGGATTTTTATCCTTAATTCCTTTATCGCCAGAGCAAAGGTAGATGATGTTAACCTTATGTCCCATGGCAATATGTTTGATGATTGTTCCTCCACAACCTATGACATCATCGTCTGGATGTGGTGACAACACCCAAATGTTGGGTCCTTCCAAGTGGTTCACGTGATGCAAGAGTGAGTGCTTTTTATAAAAATACTCTTGGGTTTTGGAAAGTAAGCTGTAAAGCTTTTTGTCGAATTTCATAAAATACTTTTCTGTTTCAAGATAATCTACTGTAAATAGAATGTAATGTTTCACAATGGTTATCAGGCTTGAATTTTGATTTTACTTGGTTTATCGCTTGATATTTAATGTGTTGATAAAGATCCTTATTAGTCCATAACAAATTTATTTTGCTACACCAGTCTTGTACATCATTGGGATTGGCCATTAATGCTGTTTCGTTTTCCGAAGCCCACTCCTGAATGCCGCCATGATTACTTACAATAACAGGAAGACCTGATGCCTGAGCTTCTAGTCCAACCATACCAAAAGATTCTATACACAAAGATGGAAATAGAAGTACAAAATGATTTTTGAAATGTTGTTGGATATCCTTGTCTGTTTGATAACCAGTTATATATGCTTTGTCTTCTAGGTTTTGTTTTTGGATTTCATTCTGTAAAGCTTGTTCATGTTTTCCTTTACCCACGAAAGTTAAACTCACCTCATGAGCATCAGCAATAAGCTTTTTTAGAACATCAAGAAGAAAAAACACTCCTTTACACTGGCTAATATTGCCAACGTAAAGGAGCTTTAGCTTGTCGTTACTAAGTGAGTTGTTAAAAGTCCATTTTTGGGTATCAATAAAATGTGGTAGGTAAGATATATGATTCGAAAATTGAAATTGTGCAATTTTATAAATGATGAAGGATGGTGCAACAAACGATTGGACGACAGAATTTAATGCATTTCTTTTCATGTGCTTCATATAATACTTCCACCACTTTTCTTTGGGCATATTTATATACTGTAAGTCATGCAATGTCAAAATAGTACGTGTTTTATAGGGTTTTATGGCTGTCAAAACACTCTTAGTATAGAAATACATGTTATGAATATGGATAACGTTTGGTTTGAACGCTTCGATTTGGTCCTTTATAAATTGGATTAAAATTTTATTTTTTTGCCAAAAAGATATTTTCCTTTGTGCATCAGTCAGTTCTGTTAAAGGTAACACGTCTTCAGCAGCAATAAAAAGAATTTGATTTTTTTGAGTCAAGTGCGGAATCAAGTTGTCGATATATCGTTCTGCTCCGCCAACAATGGTTTTCCAGTCATTATAAATTAGAATTTTCATAAACGAGATTAAGGATTTTATTTAAAACGGGGAGAACACATTTCTATTTTAAAAAAATCATTCTATTTCTAAAAAGATATCATAAGTGTCTTCAAAAATACTTTTTCTTATTTTTTTGGTATGAAAAAAGGACTGGTAAAATGCAAAAGCACATTAATACTTAATCAATTCATTCATTCTTTACCAATTTGCGTACTTTTGTACTTTATTTTAAAAGCATTTATAAACCATACCCAAATGAATACTTCTTTTCTTAAAAAACTGGACCTTCACAAAAAGAATGATGGTACCTGGACAGGTCAAAAGTCCTTAAAATCGGATACTTATATCGAATCGTACTCACCGGTTGATGGTGAATTGATCGGTAGTGTGTCTGTCACTTCCAAAAAAGACTACGAGAAAGTCATCAAAACAGCCCAAAAAGCATTTGTTGAATGGCGTGAAATCCCTGCACCAAAACGTGGGGAAATAGTTCGTCAATACGGTGAAGAGCTCCGCAAATACAAAGAACCACTCGGTCAGCTAGTATCTTACGAAATGGGTAAATCCCTTCAAGAAGGTCTCGGTGAAGTACAAGAGATGATCGATATCTGTGATTTTGCAGTAGGATTATCACGTCAGTTGTATGGTCTCACGATGCATTCTGAGCGCCCTTACCACCGCATGTATGAGCAATGGCATCCACTAGGTATCGTCGGCATCATTTCTGCATTCAACTTTCCGGTAGCTGTTTGGTCTTGGAATGCTATGATAGCCATGGTATGTGGAGATGTTTGTGTATGGAAGGCCAGCGAAAAAGCACCACTTTGTGCGGTAGCCTGTCAGAATATATTGCACAAAGTGCTCAAAGCCAATAAAGTGTCTGAAGGCGTGAGTTGTATTATCACTGGTGACTACAAAGTAGGAGAGTGGATGACTCAAGATAAAAGAGTTCCTTTGGTATCTGCCACAGGAAGTACGAGAATGGGCAAAATAGTTGGTGCTGCAGTAGCAGAGAGATTAGGGAGAAGCTTATTGGAATTGGGCGGAAACAATGCCATCATTGTCACAGAGTCTGCAGATTTAAATTTGGTATTAACAGGTGCTCTATTTGGAGCAGTAGGTACGTGTGGACAAAGATGTACTTCCACAAGAAGGCTCATTGTACACGAAAGCATATACAACGAGGTCAAAACCAAACTGACCAAAGCATATACCCAGTTGAAAATAGGCAATCCATTAGATAGCAAAAACCACGTGGGACCATTGATAGACAAAATGGCTGTGGACGCATATCTAAAAGCCCTTCAAGCCGCAGAAGAACAAGGGGCCAATATCTTAGTAGAAGGTGGTGTGCTCAAAGGAAAACATTATGAAAGCGGCTGTTATGTCAAGCCGTGTATCGTCGAAGCAGAAAACAACATGCCGATCGTCCAGCACGAGACCTTTGCACCCATATTGTACTTGCTCAAATATAAAGGCAGTGTGGACAACGCCATCGCCATCCAAAATGATGTACCACAAGGATTATCATCTGCCATCATGACTACCAATCTTCGTGAAGCGGAGCGTTTCTTATCCGCAGCAGGTTCTGATTGTGGTATTGCCAATGTCAATATCGGTACAAGTGGTGCAGAAATAGGTGGTGCCTTCGGAGGTGAAAAAGAAACCGGTGGTGGCCGCGAATCAGGGTCAGATAGCTGGAAAGCCTACATGCGTAGACAGACCAATACAATCAATTACAGTACTACTTTGCCATTGGCACAAGGGATAAAGTTTGATTTGTAAGGATACTCCAAAGGGTTTAAATACATTGGATGTTTAGATTGATATTAAACCAAAGACATTTCAGCCGTTATTTTATTGGTTGAGATGTCTTTTTTTAGGACAAAGATAAAGTTTGATATTAAATAAGAAATTCAAAAAATCAAAATGTCAAACAAAATAATAAAAATATGGGTGATATCAATATAAAAGGGTTCAAAAGACCTTCCATTTTAAGGGAAGGATTTAGGATGGGTACTTTATGTGGTATGAAAATAAATTTTATAGTTGTATTTTTCTTCCAGGTTTCTTCAATTATTTGTCAGAATAATAATACAAATGATTATCACGCTCTGAGGGCAATATATTTGTCTACAAATGGTGACAATTGGATGGTGAAAAAAGGATGGCCATCTTCAGAAGAATTCATTCTTAATCTTTTGCCACCACCCAACACAGATTATAGTAAATGGTATGGTGTATATTGTGTAGATGGGAGAGTAATTGGACTTTGGTTTAAAGAAAATAATTTAACTGGAGTGTTGCCTGAAGAAATAGGTAATTTAACAGAATTATCTAATATCATAATTGAAGGTAGTCCAATAGGTGGGGAAATTCCAAGTTCAATAGGCAAGATTAAAAAACTTAATAACTTGCAACTTTATAACAATAAATTTTCGGGTAAAATTCCAAAAGAGCTTTATGAATTGGATAATTTAAGTCGTTTAGACTTGAGGAGAAACAAATTTTCTTCAAAAATACCAAAGGAACTTGAAAAATTAAAGAGTCTTATTTTATTAGATCTCGCATATAATGAGTTTAGTGGTAAAATACCTACTGAGTTGGGAAATATAAAAACTTTGAAAGTTCTTAGGATTGATAATAATCAATTAATTGGAAAGATTCCATCGTCTTTTGGGAGTTTATCTGAACTGACTAATTTATATGTTGAAAATAATAAACTATCTGGAAAGATACCTAACGAACTTTTCCAGTTGAAAAAGTTACAATACTTTGATTTTGACGGTAATAAATTAGATACATCAAGTATAAAGAGATTTAAGGAAGTTAGGGGAGAAGGATATTGAAGTATTACTAGATTATCAAATATATGACCTAAGTCATCATTTTACCAAATAAGGATCATCTGACGCAGATCAGTGGTTTGATAACTTTGCACCATCAAAGCATTCAGATCATGTTTAAACTCAGGAAACCGGAAGATTTCACCGCCTTAAAATGTACACATTGTGGAGACGAATGTCCTGACGATCATTTGGTCTATGATGATCATCACTTTTGTTGCAATGGGTGTCAGGTGGTTTATAGCGTACTGAAAGATAATGGGCTAGGGGATTACTACAGCTTCGAAGCCAATCCTGGTATTAGTCAAAAATCTATACAAAATAAAAATTATGTGTTTCTGGATGATGAAGATGTTGTCAATAACCTGTTGGAATTCAGGGAAGAGCATCTAGCCAAAATCAGTTTTTCTTTACCACAGATTCATTGTGCTTCCTGCATTTGGCTGCTAGAAAACCTAAATAAATTGCAACCCGGTATTTTGGGATCAAGGGTTAATTTTCTAAATAAAAAAGCTACAGTCAGCTTCAATCCTGATGTGATTTCTTTGCGCAAAGTAGTAGAACAGCTAGCTGCAATAGGATATCCTCCGGAACTCAATCTTCAGAAACTTTCGTCAGCTAAAATAGGTACTGACCGGAGTTTGTATTATAAACTAGGACTTGCAGGGTTTTCATTTGGTAACATCATGTTGCTCAGCTTTCCGGAGTACTTGGGTTTTCAGCACGCATCGGTAAAGTTTTACCTAGGTTATATCAATATCATACTTTCATTGCCTGTTTTACTTTACAGCGGTTTTGATTATCTCAGATCTGCTTGGTGGACCATCAAGATGAAACAAATTAATATTGACATTCCTATTGCCGTAGGTATGTTGACTTTGTTTTTTAGGAGTGTTTATGAAATTTTATCAACAACTGGAGAGGGTTATTTAGATAGTTTAGCCGGATTTATCTTCTTCTTACTGATTGGCAAATGGTTTCAGCACTATACCTTCCATTCCATTGCGTTTGACAGAAATTATAAGTCTTATTTTCCTATTTCTGCGATGCTAAAAACAGATAGCGGTTGGGAATCTCGCAGTTTGGACAAGTTGGATACCGGTGATGTCCTTTTGATAAAGAATGAAGAAATTATTCCTGGCGATTCTATTTTACTCAAAGGAGACGCTTCGGTAGACTATAGTTTTGTAACCGGTGAGTCAGATTTACTCAAAAAAGTGTCAGGTGACAGGCTATTTGCTGGTGGAAAAAATATAGGCTCTAATATTCAGATACAACTGCTCAAAAAAGTAGATCAGTCCTACCTTACCAAATTATGGGACGAAGATGCTTTTAGTATAGATAAAGAAGCACGTACACAAACGCTGATAGCTAATGTAGGTCGATATTTTACAATTACGATCATGAGTATAGCCGTTCTGACTTTAATTTATTGGCTGACCTTTGATAAGTCATTGGCATTTAATGCTTTTACTGCTGTGCTCATTGTGGCTTGTCCATGTGCCTTAGCGTTAGCATTGCCTTTTAGTTATGGAAATATTTTGAGGATATTGGGTAAAAGAATGTTTTATCTGAAGAATGTGCAAGTTATAGATCGTATACAACAGGTTGACGAAATTATCTTTGATAAAACAGGAACTATAACGGACCATAAAAACCTGATAGCTACCAACGCAGGAAGAACACTCACAGATAGGGAAGCATACCTGATAAAAAGTGCTGTTTTTCAATCCAATCATCCGCTAAGTAAAGCCATTTTCAATACGTTGACTCATGTGGATTTTGAGCAGGAAGTATCAGATTTTTATGAATATACTGGAAAAGGTATCTCTGTCAATATACATGGGACCAATGTTAGGGTTGGATCCTCGCTTTTTGTCACAGGATCAGCTTCGGATACACAAAAGGGAGTCTTTGTATCTATAGATGGAGAGGTCATCACTTGGTTTAATCCGGAGCATCAACTCAGAAGTGGTGTCAAAGAATTGGTCAACACCTTGGGGAGAAATTATGCTATAACGATTCTTTCAGGAGACAATGATAAGGAAGCAGATAGAATGAAGTCCTTTTTTCCAACGCATACACACATGATTTTCAATCAGACACCATTGGAAAAACTCAATTATGTAAAACAGCAGCAAAACTCAGGGCATGCCGTCGTCATGATCGGTGATGGACTCAATGATGCAGGTGCGCTCATGCAAAGCAATGTTGGCATAGTGATATCTGAAGATTCAAATAACTTTACTCCAGCTTGTGATGCCATTTTAGGTGCTCAGGCTTTTGACAAATTATTGTATTTTCTGACTAAACTTCAGCAAGCTAGGTATATCATTTGGGGTGCGTTTGTATTGGCTTTTTTATACAATGTAGTGGGTTTGTATTTTGCAGTGAGAGGCGAATTGTCTCCTGTGGTAGCTGCTATATTGATGCCTATCAGCTCTATCAATGTGATTGTCTACGGCTTATTATCTAGTACGTGGTTGTTTAGGAAGTGATAGCTATTTCATTGACTAATCAATAGTTAATGATAGTATTTAAAAAATAAGTGTACATTAGAATCCCATAAAAAAAGGGCAGTGATCTCATATCGAGATACTGCCCTTTGTATTTTCAGATCATTTAGATCTTATTCTTGTACTAATTCAAACGCTATTTTAGCCGTAAGTTCTTTGTGAAGGTGAAGATCGGCAGTATAGCTACCCACTTCTTTAATTTCTTCAGGAAGGTGGATTTTTTTACGTTCGATATCTAGATCTAACTGATCTTTTAGCGCTGCCGCTATTTGTACGCTAGTCACGCTACCGAAGATTTTACCTGATGTACCGGCTTTAACACCGATTCTAAGGGTTTGTCCTTCCAATTTAGCTGCCATTGCTTTGTAATCGTCCAATCTTGCTGCTTCTTTAGCTTCGTCTTCAGCGATGATAGCTTCACGCTTTTTTCTATTTAAAGCATTTGCATTAACAGCAAGTCCTTGTGGTATTAGGTAATTCCTACCATACCCAGGCTTAACTTTCACGATATCATGTTTATCGCCCAGGGTGTCTATATCTTTTAAAAGAATGATTTCCATTTTCTGATAAATTTTAAAGATTATTTTAATAAGTCAGCTACGTATGGTAGAATCGCAAGATGTCTTGATCTTTTTACTGCAACTGCCACAAGCTTTTGATACTTCAGTGAGTTTCCAGTGATTCTTCTTGGAAGAAGTTTTCCCTGCTCATTGATAAACTGAAGTAAGAATTCAGAATCTTTATAATCGATGTACTTAATACCATATTTTTTAAATCGGCAGTACTTCTTTCTTTGCTGTCCAATAGTAGGGTTACTAAGGAATTTTATATCGTCTCTAGATGCCATGTTCTATTTATTTAAATGGGTTACTTAAATTTATTCTTCTTCGTTGCTTACTACAGGTGCTGCAACTACTGGAGCTACTACTTCTGCTTTTTCAATAGGAGCAGCAACAGGAGCTACAGGAGCACCATCAAAAGATTTCTTCTTGCTTTCCTTTTTCTTGTAAGAACTGATTTTACCTGATCTTCTGTCTTCGTTGTATTTTACACCGTATTTGTCAAGTTTGATGGTAAGGAATCTCATGATTCTCTCATCTCTTCTCAAGGCAAGCTCCGTTTTTGCTATTGGAGATCCAAGAGTAGAAGAAAACTCAATACAGTAATAAATACCTGAAGATTTTTTGTTGATCGGGTAAGCCAATTGCTTAAGACCCATTTCGTTTACATGCACAATAGAGCAGCCCTGATCTTTCAGAAGAGACTCATATGTGCTAGCTGTCGATTTTATTTCATCACCTGACAGTACGGGATCGATGATGAAAGTAACTTCATAATGATTCATATTTTATTTGAAGTAAATGATTAAAAAATAAATGATTCAACTCGAAATTTTCATTTCGGGCTGCAAAGGTAAGATAATACTTTGATTTAGAAAACAATAATACAAATAATTTTTATCGAGTGATCGGTGATCTAGTTATCTTGTGATTGAGTGATGAATGATTAAAGTTATGAATGAGTAATAAAAGAATATTTTTACCAACTATTTTAGTGATCAATGGATTAACGTAAATATTCAATCCTTAGCTCATTCAAATTATTAATTCAAAATTCGTAATTAGCCCTACACTTGCGAAACCTGATATCCTAAGTAAGCTAAGTATATCACCACAAAAATGGCTCCTTCAGTACGAGTTACCTTATATTTCCCCATAAGATATGCAGAAGCTAACAACACTAAACTGGCTAAGATACAAGTATATAAATCTATGGCAGTAATATTACCTAATGGCAGTGGTGCTACTATTGAACTTAATCCAAGGATAAAGAAGATATTAAAGATATTGCTACCCACGATATTTCCTACAGCTATATCTGAGTTTTTCTTCATGGCAGCGACTATACTTGTTGCCATTTCAGGTAAGGAAGTGCCAATGGCTACTATGGTTAGACCTATCACAGCTTGACTCATGCCCATAGCTGTAGCTAATGACACAGCGCTGTCTACAAACCATTTTCCTCCCAAAATCAACAACGCTAGACCACCAATGATGTAGATTACACATTGTAATTTAGATAAGTTTTTTATTTCAAGTTCTTCTTCTTCACCGCTAGTTTGTGCTAGTTGGATTAGGTAATACATAAATATAGCAAAAAATGAAAGTAGGATAAGGCCATCTGCCATAGAAATGACATTTTGAGCTTCATTAGCTAGCCATACATCATTGACCATAATATATAATACCAAAGCTGCTAACAAACTCAGGGGAATTTCTTTCATCACCGTATTGCGTAATACCGTGAGAGGATATATCATGGCTGTGATACCCAATATGAGAAAGATATTAGCAATGTTACTACCTACTACATTTCCTATCGCAATCTCCGCATTGCCCGTATAGGCTGAGTAACTACTTATAGCCAATTCCGGCGACGAGGTACCAAAAGCTACAATCGTAAGTCCAATAACGATATTGGGAATATTGTACTTTTTGGCTAATGCTGAAGAACCATCTACCATAAAATTGGCTCCATAAATCACCATACCTAATCCTAGAATTAAAAAAACGATACTCATGTTTTGATATTTAATTATTTTAATTTCGCTTGAGTCTTTTAGGACCAAAATATAACCAAAATCCTGTAACACAAAAAGTCAATAAAGACAATGACATTAAGGTGGTATATATCAGTTTAAATAAACCTGCTTTTAGACCCAAAAAATGATCCACCATACTTCCATCATGGATTTGTTCTATCATGTCTGAATACCTTTTTTCTACTAGGAGCACCTTACCGTTGGTACAATCTATCTGCAAGCCATCATAAGCGTTTTTAAATGATATTTTTAATACACCTTTTGATGGTCTTACTTCGATGCGGTCAACTTCAGGATGGTCCATGTTTAGCTTGGATGTGGCATAGGTATGGGCTACTTTTAGCAAACTGTCTATACTCAACCAAGCTTCAGGATGGTTATTGATTCCGGTTTGTGTTTCAGCCAGGATTTTACCACCTGAGTGCTTTTTCCAACCTAACAATATTCCTGTGATGCTCAAAACGACTATAAAAAAAATGAGACTTATACCCATTATTCTATGTATCTTTCTAAACTGCCTTAATAATCTGACTTGTCCTTGTCTTGGATCCAAAATCAATATTTTGAATTGCAAAAGTAATACTTTTGATAAATAATTTGGATTTTTTTTTGAAACCTAGTGGATGTTTATTTAGAATAAATCCCTGAGTTCAAATTCTCTGGTCAGGATTTCGGATCCCCTTTTTATTTTGAACTTAATTTTTTTATTACTGTCATCAGAAAGCATTTTGTTGATTTTTTTTAATGAAAACCACTTGTATGACCACCTACCAATACCTATGATCTCGTCCCCTTCTCTGATGTCGGCCAAGTGTGCAGGTGAGTTTTCTCCAACATATTTTACATAATATCTTCTCAGGTCTGGGCCAAAAGCAAATATGGTGAGACCACTCCTGTCGTATTCAAAAGCTTTATTGTAATACTTATGGGGTTTTAGATATACTTTTTTATGGTAAAAATCCAAAATAATATCAAATCTATCCCAAAGTAAGTTGCCCAATAAACCGTGACGTATCAGTTTGTTTTCGGAAATAATAGCATCTTCTATGGATTGAAAGCTGCAAATCATATTATTAAAATGGAAATCTCCTATTTTCATACTTTGGATCGTACCGATATAGCCTTCAATGGTGCCTCCCAATCCTTTACCCAAACTACCTTTGATAAATTTCCCTCTGTGAGTCATGGCTGTATCCACATTATTATGCAAAATGGATGATACTCCTGCGCCAGTATCTATTAGCAGTCGGGTTTGTACGGCTTGTCCAGGGTTGACTTCTGTGGTTGTGGTAATGTAAGGCTTGCGGCTGATCACTTCTATGTCCAAAGTTTGATACTTTTTGTACCGGGATGGCTTAAACCATTTGGGTTCTATCACCGTAATGATTTCTTTTCTGTAATCTATTTTGACCACCCTGTCTTTGAAGAATTCGGCGCCTAAAATGCCATCTATTGGTCTTCCTATATATTCTTCCAAAAAGAGATAGTCTTCTTCCAAAACGATGATATTTTGTCTTGAAAGTGGTAAATTGGTGACTTGGATAAAAGTGGAATTGCTCACTTGTGCATACACTTCTTGACTCATATCTGAGCCGATTAGTTTGATCCTTTTTTGGTAGGGCAATCTCATGACCTCAGCAATTTCTCTTTTGAGCAGAATTGTATTTTCGGCACCGGTATCCAAAATAAACTTGAGTGGTAAAAACTTTTGGAATATTATATCCACTACAATAAATCCATTGATATACTCAAAGGGGATCTCCGTATGTCCTTCTTTGGTTTTTTGGACATCTTTGATTAGCTGACCATAGGCGGGAAAAAGCAGTATTAAAATCATTGACAAAACCAAACAAACTTTGGTGAAACAGCAAGGAAAACAGTATTGATGATATCTTACTTTGTACTGAATCATATCCATTTTGTCATCTGGCTATAAATTTATAACCAATCATAAACAAAGATACAAATACTTTAATAATTTTATGCAATTATTAATTTGTCTTCATTTTCCAATATAATATTTACGCATGACAGAGCTGAGAAAAGTATTGAACACCCGAGGTCTAACCCTTATAGCCATAGGCGCGTGCATTGGTTCGGGGATTTTTGTCACACCTGCTTCCACGATGCAGTACATTCCACATCATGGATATGCATTGCTTACTTGGTTAGTAGGTGGTCTGGTGGCGTATTTAGGGGCAATGACTTTTTCAGAATTGGGTTCTACTTTTCCTAAGGAAGGTGGCGTATACGTTTACCTGAAAAATGCTTATGGAAACTTAGCTGGATTTCTTTATGGATGGATCATTCTACTCATAGTAAACACAGGTGCTTTAGCCGCACTTGGGTATGCGTTAGCTGATTTTTTAAACTTCTTTTTTATAGTTTCTAAAGGTGCCAAATCCATGATTGCTATCGGAGTCATTTGGTTTTTGACCTTGGTGAATATTTTCGGGGTGAATATTAGTCAATACTTTGCCTCTCTTTTTACGGGGCTGAAACTTCTCGCTATATTATTTATCATAGTAGTGGGTTTGTACTTTTTGCCTGCTGCTTCGCATGATCTGCACTTTGACTTGACGTCTCAGATTCCTTCTAATCTTTGGAGTGGTATTTTATTGGCTTTTGTAGGTGTCTTTTGGTCCATGGGTGGTTGGCATCATGCAACGTATCTTTCAGGAGAAACATTGGAACCAGAAAGAACGGTACCCAAATCCATGCTTTATGGCACCTTTGTAGTTACAGCGGTGTACTTATTGGTTATCTTGTCTTACATGAGCTTATTGCCCATAGCAGAGATGGCAGGAAGTAAGCGGATCGCCGGAGATGCTTTAGCTTCTGTGTTTACATTTGGCGGGCAGTTTGTGACACTGATTATTTGTATTTCGATATTTGGAACCATCGGTATCTATACGATGTCTGCACCGCGTATTTACTATGCTATGGCCAAAGATCGGGTATTTTTTAGTTTTTTATCTCATGTCTCCACAAAGTACGGAACGCCATACAAGGCTATGTTGTTTCAGGCTGCTTGGGCTACCATCCTTATTTTGGCATGGGGCTCGTTTTACAAGATGATTACTTTTGTCACCTTTATGGATATCGTTTTTATGGTGTTGGCCACTAGTACCATATTTGTATTTCGCAAACGTCAGGTGCCCAACGCGGGATACCGACTCCGATATTTTCCTTTGATTCCATTGTTGTATCTGCTGGTGACTGTAGCTTTTGTGGTCAATACCCTGGCGCAACTCAATGCTGAGTCATGGGTTGGTGTTTTGATTTTGGTATTGGGTATTCCAGTATATTATTACTTTAAGGGCAAGCAGGAAATTAATGCATGATGACTATAGATGAGAAATATACGGTCAAGTTTTAAGATATGAGAAGCATAGATTGTCATCCTATCCTTGCATTCCTTCTAAATGCACAGCCCAATTCCATGATCGAATCCGTTTTGGAAATACCAGGGATATTGTCAATTTGATCATATAAGATACGACGCATATGTTCATGGTTTTTGGCTACAATCCTTATAAAAAGTGTAAACGCACCTGTGATGTAGTAACACTCTGTAACTTCAGGGATGGCTTGCAATGCTTGTATGATACGCACCGAGTCATGATCCTTATCTAAAGTCAATCCGGTAAATGAGGCCCAATCATAACCTAGTTTTTTTTCATCGAGTATAGGACCTATGGATTTAATAATACCTGAATCCATAAGTTTGTGAATTCGTTGATGCACCATCGTGTTGGAAATACCCAAATCCTGAGCTATGAGCGAATACGCCTTACGACCATCTTGCTCTAACTGCTCGATAATTTTTATATCAAATTCATCTGGTGTAAACTCCATAAATATCAATTTTGACTCAAAAATATAAATTTAAAGTTAAATATGACGCATTGGCCTGTATAAATAATAAAAATTAACACGAATAGTTATGGTATTAAATCAATTTGACTATTTTTGTGGCCAATTTTAAAACATAAGCCATATGGACACCGCAACTCATACTACTACAGCAAACGCACAACAATACATTGATTTAGAAGATCAGTATGGTGCACACAATTATCACCCACTTCCTGTAGTACTGGAACGGGGACAAGGTATATACGTTTGGGATGTGGACGGCAAAAAATATATGGATTTTCTATCCGCTTACTCCGCTGTAAACCAGGGGCATTGTCATCCACGCATCATAAATGCTATGGTCAACCAGGCACAAAAATTGACCTTGACTTCCAGAGCTTTTCACAATAATTTGCTGGGGAAAGCGGAGGCATACCTGGCCAAACTTTTTGGATACGACAAGGTCCTGATGATGAATACGGGTGTGGAAGCCGTAGAGACAGCCATCAAACTCACCCGAAAATGGGCATACATGGTCAAGGGCGTGGAACATAACAAAGCCAGAATATTGTTTGCCACCAATAACTTCCATGGCCGAACCACGACCGTAGTTTCTGCATCCAATGATCCTACTGCTAGAAAAGACTTTGGACCTTTCATGCCTGGTATCGATACTATTCCTTACAATGATTTAGAAGCGCTGAGAAAGGAATTAGCTTCGGACGCCAATATAGCAGGATTTATCGTAGAACCTATACAGGGAGAAGCCGGCGTTTTTGTACCAGATGAAGGATATTTGGAAGGTGTAGCCGCTATTTGCAAAGAATTCAATGTCTTGTTTATCGCTGATGAAATCCAAACAGGAATAGCACGTACCGGCTCATTACTTGCTACTTGTGGTTCGTGTCAGTGCAAAGCAGGTGAATGTCATCAAAACAAAGCTACCAAGCCAGACATGATCATATTGGGCAAAGCGCTTTCAGGTGGTTCTATGCCAGTATCAGCTGTCCTTTGTGATGACCACATCATGCTGAATATCAAACCAGGTGAACATGGTTCTACTTTTGGTGGTAATCCTTTGGCGTGTGCGGTGACCATGGAAGCACTTCAGGTAGTCATAGACGAAGATTTGGCGGCCAACGCTAAAAAAATGGGAGAAATCTTCAGAGCTGGACTTAGAGCAATTGCTTCCAAAAATTCGCTCATTACCCTAGTACGCGGCAAAGGGTTGCTCAATGCCATCGTCATTGATGTGGACGAAAATTCAGATTTAGCTTGGGATATTTGTATGGAATTCAGTAAAAATGGACTCCTTGCCAAACCTACGCATGGTAATAAAATAAGGCTAGCACCTCCTTTGGTTATTAATGAGGCCCAAATTCAAGAAGCACTTACAATTATAGAGTCATCTTTGGATTCACTCCGATAAGAAGGCGATAATCGTTTCTATAAGGAAAAAAGGTTAACCAACAATGTATGGGTTAACCTTTTTTATTTGTATTACAAGATATGAACAAAGATTCTTTGCTATCTAGGGCTTGCTTGGTGTAAAATATGTTATTGATTATCAATTTTATATATTTAAAT
>CAZGMB010000080.1:0-22697 GCA_964526715.1 uncultured Aureispira sp.
CACAAGATGGGACATTTCTGCCATGTCATTTTAATTTATTTTGGACAGATGTGAATTAATTTATTTATTTTTGGTAATTTTAGTAGTAATGTTTTTTAATATTTCATAATTACATAACTATTTGGTCTCTATTTTCTTACTATGTATATTATTATTTCGTGGTATTTATATGCTTCAAATATATCATTTGATATGTTCAGTATTGATAAATGAAGGCTGGGGTAGGGGATTTGAAAGACTCCTTTTTTTATATCCAGGATTGTAAACCTATTGAAATTACAATGTTAATTTAATTGGATGCTATTCCTCCTCCAGAATATCATCCTCTTCAAACGACTTCTGAAACATCTCCCCTCTATACGGCAGACTCACGCAATACGCTACCCTCAACAAATTAAAAAATGGTATCAGCTGTTCGTAACCCTGATACGGAAAATAATGCTTAGGAATTTTGGATGCTACAAAATAACCATCATGTATTTTTTCTACTTCATAATCCAATGACTTCACCACCCGAAATCCACGCCCATATTCGTTAGACCAATGGTAGTTTTGTGCTGCATCTTGATAATCGACATCCTTGTATGCGGAAATACCTTGTATTAATTTATCATACTGAGTATAGCCAAAAGAAATTTCTTCCAATACTTCAAAAAAAGCACCAAAAGGACTTAACGCTTTATAATCATAATAATCTCTATTGATGTCCTCATAAAATGACATGTTCTCTTCCACCCATTTTGATAGACGCTCTGTGGTCCAAAAAACAGTTTTAAACACGCCCTCCTCGTCAAATAAGTTTTCTTGTATAATGTTTATTATTTTCAGATACTTTTCATCATGCACAAATGACAAACGCTCATCTTTGTAAATTGACGTACCATAGCTAGTGGACAATTCTGTCCCTTCAAATCTTGCTTCACATTCATCCATACAATATTTCCCGGGAGCTGTTTCAAAGATGTCAAAGATAAAATATGCATCTTTCACCCGAAAAAACACTGGATCATAATAATTATACTTATTAGCATATTCATCTAAATCCACGTCTTCCTGTACTGAGATTATCGATCCTTCGCCTTCCATGATATCGACCCAATCAAACATTTCCCTCAGCTTTTCCATAAAATAGGCCTTGGGCACGTCCGAATGTGCAATATCATCATCGAGATAAGATGCTATCTGATGATATCTACGGTCGGTGATGGCATTTAGAAGGGATTGGCGTGGATTGGTCATATAGCTAAAGAATTTTGGTATTTGTTTGGATGGCTAATATGGTGCATAATAAGTAAGGTGGAAGTGAAAAGTATGGTTAAAATGTAATGTTGAAAATATTGTAAACTTATTTTGTAACATTTTTAAAAAGGTCGATCATCTTCCTCTTTTATCATTTGGGCTATCCCTTCTTTTGTGAGCCATTCCGTTTGTTCGCTCATTAAAATTCCTTTCTCAAATTGTAATATCATCCTACCTTCAAAAACCGGCACATGTCCATTATGGATCATACAAGCTACATCACCTAATCCTAAATGTATTGACCCGCTAAACCAATCTGCAAAGACGATCTCTTGGTCAGGAAATAAATATTTTATATCTACTTTCAGGAAATCAAGTATATATCCCTCCAATTTTATAAGAAAGAGCTTTTTATTGTCAATTGCCCATTTGGCTGTATAACCTCTCCAACAAGCTGAACTTGGAGCAACTAATGGGTGTGGAAGTCTTATGGTTTTTAGGTAGCCTTCCAAGGGTTCACTATATAAAGAGTGGGTCTCATTTTTGTAAGTAATAATATCTTTTACTTGTAAGGTCATAATATTAAGTGGTTTAGTAATTTTAAAGATTGAAATTTAATTTTCTTTTACTTTCCTTGCCAGGTCTGAAAGATTTCCAACTGCTCTATCATTCCATCAAAATGTCCTTCAAATCTAAAGCCACGATCATCAATGTAAACATGGGCCGCCAGCTTTCTATTTGCAATTCCAATATTTTTCTTTTCATTCCAGAATTTTTGCTCTGGTGAAAGGATGGTAATTTTAAAAGGTAGCTCTTTACCTTGAAATAACACGGTTTCTAGCCAACCCTTTATTTGTTCAGGATCCCTGGTGGTAAGTATAAAAACCGACCAATTTTTTTCAAACATACATTCGTATATGAAGCGAGCTGCCCCCTTTATAGGTGGGTCGTAGATACTTCCATCTTGGTACCCTTTAGAATACTGATGGATGACTCCGTCGAAATCAATAGATATAGTCATTGCATTTATTTATTTTTTATATCTTTCGTTTTATATTTTATGCCCAAAGTTCACTCTATCTAAGTTATATTTTTTGAATTTGATATACTTTCCATTTGTCTCCTATATAAATTGCTCTTGCACTCACTCGGCAATCTTCTGTAATATTGTGTTTTTCTAATAGATATTTTGGAACATAATAATCTCCAATAAAAGCAAAGTCTGGAATTGGTTTATTATTAATTATCAATTTTTCATTTTCATCAAGTGCTGAATCTGTGAATTCATCATCTTCGTCATACTCGTAAACAAGGTAATTACTATTTTTATATTTTACTTCCAACAATCCTGTAATGTCTTTTCGTAAGTTTGGGTTTACTTCTCCAGTTAGTTCAATTGACAAGATTTTCACTCTTAATTTTCTGTCTCTATCCGTTTTTGTAGCGAATGAAAGTTTAATAAAATCGCCTTCGCTTGGTCTGAGGTTTGTTTCTGTAAACTTGATAATTCCTTGAAATTTGGAGGATATGACAAAATGTAATAATTGCTTTTGTTCGTTCACTCCGTCCACGATAGCAATTTGAGATTGGAATTTTGATATAACAGAACCTTTGTCAATTTTCTGAATTTGTCGCAGTTCTGTTCTGTTTTCTTCTTTTACTTTTTTGATGAAATTTTTGGCTGATACAAAATCTCCAATTTGTAGTTCAGGTTTAATTTGAGAGAAAAAAACTTCTTTGTTTTCCGTTGTAATTGCGTGAATAATGTTTTTTTCTTTGTTGATGTAATCAACAATAGCAAAAGTATCTTCTAAAATGTCCCAGTGTTTCTTTTCTGATTTCTCACCAACAAGCGGAATATGCTTGTATTCTGTAACAACAGTTTTGCCATGCCAAGCGAATTTTGCTCCAACTTCTTTTTTAATTTCTTGCTTGTAAAGTTTGAACTTTAAAATTTGTCCTAATTCTGATTGTTTCAAGACTTCAAAACGATTTTTACTAATTGCAAACTCTATTGTTTTCCCATCCGTAAAAGTCAAACGTTCTTTTCCTTTGTCGTCTTTCCATTTGTCAGCTAAAACAACTTCTGTCCAATCAAAATCAGCGTATGCAAAGTTTTCAGCAAATGGAATGTATTTTTTGTATAGTTCCCGATTGTCAGTTAAACTTTGTTTAACTGAACTTATTTTTTTTGAAAAGTCTTCATAAAGTGGTGACAGTTTCCAACCTTTTAATTCTCTATGTTTCTTGTATGCTTCAAGTTCTAAAAGTGCATTTTCTAATAAATTCTCGTCAATTAGTAACTTTGCTAATTCTAAATGAATATCGCCTAAAAAATCTTCATTTCTTTCTAAACTTAGAGCTTTTGATAGCATTCCTATTTTTAGAGAATTATCAGAAATAATACACTCTGAAAACTCTTGCCAAACATAATGCTTATCTGCAAGTTCCAAAACAAGTTGCTTGTATATTTTGATTGCTGATTCTAATTCATTGTTTTTAAAATGTAGCAATGCTTTTTCTCTCAATAAAAATTCATCATCAGGAAATAATTTGATTGCAGTTTCATATGGTTTGATAAGCCAAGATAAATCGTTTTCAGATTGTTGTGTTTTCAGAACTTCAAAAGACTTCTTGATTGCTTTTGTTGCTAATGGTTTATATGTGTGTTCGTCTTTTTTTGTTTCTTTCCAATCATCTTTTCTTAAATTTTCGGGATTCCAATTTTTGAAAAAGTTGAAAAAACGCCATTCGTCATTTTCTTTCATATATCTTTCAGCAAGATTTAAAATTTCGGAATGCCATTTTGATTGCCCGTGTTTGGAATAGTTGGTATTGTATTGCCCAAACAAACTCCACAATTCAGAAAATTTATTTTCCTTGTGAGTATTAAAAATGTTCCAAAAAATGGTTTCCCTGAAAAAGTCTAAAACAGTTTCTTTGTTAAGGTCGATTTTGCTTAATAATTCTTCAATGTTAATTTCGATCTTTGAGTTCACAAATTCTCTGCAAATACGTGAAATAAGCGAAGGAATATTATTTCCGTCTTTATTTCCATCGTGTAAATCTTCATAGCGAAGATTGTTAGGATTCCACAAAAGGAAAAAGTTGTAAAAATTAAAATCACCATGTGTTTTTGAATAGTTTAATGCAAAATTTAAAATCATTGAATGAAGCATAGACGGTCTTTCATTCTTTAAGTTCATATAATCTCTAAAAAATGTTCTTACTTCAACAGATGAAAGACTATTTTCTTTTGCTTTTATGTATCTGTAAATGACCCATCCGTAAGATTCGTGGTGTAGTTCTGAAAGACTGTTTTGAGAAATTAGATTCTTAAAAATTGCTAATGCTTCATGCTCTTCTCCATTCTTACTTAATCCATCTGCTCTTTGTATTTCAGGAAAAACAATATCAATTTTGGGATGAAGCAATGTTTTTTGTTTTTCAATTATATCATCAATCTCCTGAAAGTCGATAGAAAGTAGTTGTTTAAAATAAATATCAGCTTGATTGATATTGTTATTAGTGATATAGTATTTGCTTAAATCTATTAAAGTATAAGCAAATGCTTTCTGAATCCAGACATCATATGGTTCAGATGAAAATAATCTTTTTGCAAGATTAAATGCCTCATTTAATTTATTGAGTTTTGAAATGCCTTCTAATTCTTTAGCTTCATTTCTGAGTGCAAAAACAGTTTTAGAGTCCATTTAATTTATTTTAGAAGTTCATTAATTTCATCAGTTAAACCTGTAGTCCTTGTTGGAATAATTTCCGTTTTCTTGAAGATACTTTTATCATTATACCAAAACTTGTATGTGGCTTTTAGTCCGTTTTTTTTAAACTCATAAATTTCGCAATAAGGTTTATGTTCGATGTTACCAACATAAATATTGGAAGATTCAATTTTAAGTTTTATGCTTTCGTAAAAATCTTCTAAAAATGGTTGCCCAAATTCAAATTGTTTTTTACTTTCAGTTAAGGTTTGCTCTTCTTTGGATATAATGATTGCTTTATTTTCAAGTTGAGTTAATGTCAAATATATTGACTCAACAAGTTCTGATGATTTTATCGGTTTTTCAATTTTTGTGATTTTATTTTGGCCGTTATAGTGGATTTTGAAAATGATACTTTCATTGCCCTGTGAGAGTGTGTAATGTTCCAAATAGCTTGTGTGTTTGATTGAGTTAATCATCAAATTCGCATCTTTAAGAATGTCATTTATTACAAGAAATAAATTTCTTATAAATGGTGGTTCATTTGAAAAGTCAAAAGGTATTTCTATTTCTAATGTTTCACCATTTAATACAAGTATGTCTTTTCCAAGCGTAAGATTTTTAATTTTTGGTGGTTGAAGGTTACTTCCAATTTTAAAATGCGGTTCGTCAAGAGTAAATAAATTGTCTTTTGCTCTTGTTATTCCTGTGTAAAGCCAACGAAAATAACTTGAATTGAAATAACCCATTGAAGTATTGCAATCCAGAAATGAATTTTTCCATTCCCCGCCTTGTGCTTTATGGCAAGTTACAGCATATCCAAATTTTATGCGTAGGGCGTTAAAATATGGGTCAGTCTTTAAAGCCCCTTTTAGTATGTTTATAGATATTTCTCTAACTTTGTTGTTATTGGGGTTTATAAAATACTCCTTTTGAAACTCTTTGATTTTGTCTCCAATGTCTGAATTACTATCATTTAGTGATAATTGCCCAACTAGCTCGTTTAATTTCTCAAAATTGATTGATTTGGCATGTAAAAGTTGTTTTATTTCATTTAGTTTAGGATTTCTAATCCAAAAGTCAATATACATTGCCTTTTGTTGGTCAGAACTAATATCTCTTTGTGCAGAATATAGAAGATTTTCAACAATTTTACAGTCAATAACATAGGGAGTGTTTTCAATGTCTTTAAATTCTATTTCAGCATTTCTATACAGCATTTCAACAGGTACCTCGTAAACTTTTCCTTCACTATTTGTTCTCTTTAAGGTTGTGATTCGAGATTCTGTTAATCCTTTTATTTTTTTTACAATACCAAATTCACCATTTAGTAATTCTATTCCGTAATTGTAATTATTATTTACTAACAAAATTTTATCGTTATCAGAAATTTCGCTGTTTGAAGGGAAAAAATGTTTGCGAATTAGATCATTATACTGTTTTACAGTAGCATTAGAATAAGCTATAATAATTGTTTCTTCATCAATAATGTTATTACAAGCTAGTATGTATTTTGAAAGTAATTCGTCTTGTTTTGTTTTATGTATGTCCTTAAAATTGGTTTCAATATCAATCTGATTGAAAATGTTTGATTTTAATGATTGTCTTAACTTGGTCGCATTGTGTAAAATTCCGCTTTCTGCTTTTTGTCTTACTACTTCAGTAAGTTCAAATTCACTTGAATCAAGATTGCAGTGTTCTTGCAAATATTTTCCGTCAAGAGCAGGCGAAAAATTCATGTTTACAGGGGGCAACTGTGCATTATCCCCAATAAATAATATTTTCTTATTGTGGTTGTTATTATCAAAGTTGATATAATTTAACAGGTCATTGAGTAGGAAGCCTGTACCAAATCTAAAAAATTCGCCTTCCGAATATACATTTGATAGCATGGAAGCTTCGTCAATGATGTAAATGGTATTGTTTGGATCTGTATTCTTCTTAATTTCATAGTAAAATTTAAAAGTTTCAGTTCCGTCATCGTCTTTTGTTTTGTACTCTTTTAGATCTTTATTGGAATAAATCGTTTTATGAATAGTGTAAGCCTTTTGTTTTGTTTTTTGGGATATAATTTTTGCTGCTCTTCCTGTAGGTGCGGCTATCCTAAAACTCATGTTGTTTTCCGAGAGATAGCCAGTAAGCCCTTGCATCATAAAGGTTTTACCCGTACCGGCATATCCTTTCAATAAGAAACAATTGGAGTTGTCAAACAAAAAATTCTCCAATTCAATAAGAAGTGAATTTTGTTCTGATGTTAATTCGTATTTAGAAAAAGTATCTCTTAATTGCATAAATTTTCAGTCTTAATAAATTAAACTTTAGCCTCCAACCCCCTCATATCAAATGCCTCACCCTAATCTTCTTATACTTCTTACCCATACCTAGTGCCATAGCCGTCGGATTTTTAATGATTAACTCTCCTTTCTGTAGTCCCGCTATCGCTTCTTTTATTTCCTGAAATTCTTTGCCGGAAACACCAAATAAATCCTTGACGACACCGTCATTCATAGATTGTTGCTTCATGATCAGTGGATATTGGGCATTTGCATAGAAATCAAAATACTCACTTTTAAAACTATCCATATTTTGAGTGGCAAGAATGATGCTCAGCCCTTTGTTACGACCTGTTGCTATCAAATCACGGAGTGGTTTATTGTCAAATCCCAACATGTAGTGAGCCTCATCTATAATCGTAAAGTGACGAAGCTCTACATGATCATCGTCTACCGCTTGTTTTGGAAGTTTTTCGTAAATGGTATTCAACTTAGATACAATGAAGTACACTATTGCTTTAGAGATAGGTCCATCTTTGGGAAAACCATCCATTTTTATAATGGTACTCTCCTTGATAAGATCTATATTGTCTTCATTGGCAAATAACTTACTCCTGATCAGCTGTTTAAGGATAGATTTAATACTATCATCTTTATCCCTATCTTTATCAGGCTGCAAGTAAGTATATTCCTTAAGTATGATTTCAAATGATACAGGCCGATTTTGTGTCTTTTTATAAGCATTAATGATAGATTCAGATAAACGGTTACTCATATTAGCGCTCATACTTGCTCTATCTATCGAACACAACGCATGTGCTAATTCGGTAGAATATAAATTGATTTCATTCTGTGGCTTACCAATAAAATCTTTAAAAGGGGTAAATGGTAACGGAGCTAAGATCGGGTCCAAAATACTACTTCTATCCGTTTCAAACAAATGAAGCCAGCCATTATTGCTTGGATCAGAAAACTCACCTTTATAATCGAACAATAGAAAATTGACAGGATATGGGGTTTCTATAGATAGGGATCGGATCTCATTGATTAAGACTGCCAATAAATTTGACTTTCCCGAGCCGGTGGTACCTGCCACTAAGATTTGTGTATTGGGCACATTTTTGCCATTCAGATTTAGAAAGGCAGGGATATCATCTTCATAAGATCCTATATTTAGATTTAATGAAGGGATAGCACCACTTTTTCCCCCTTTATAATTTGAAGTGCTTTGCAATAACCAGGTATCTAGAACATCTTCTCTTAAGAGTAGTTTACTCCCACGTAGAATTTCAGCATTGACTATCTTGCTCTTTAGTGATGTATTTTCCCAATCAATAGCTAATCCATGGTATCTTATTTTCAATAGTGCAGAATAAGTCTCCCCGAGATTATGTAAGGTAAACAACGTCTCAAAAATCCGGTTACCGGATTTTGATATTTGAATTTCTTCCACTGAATTCATATCTCTGATTTCTTTACTGGATAGGCCAGCCAGAAGACATATTCTCATTACTTTATTGTTATTAAGCGACACAGACTTACTGTGTACAGAATATTTGTCCAGATTAATGCGCTGCTCTATAGCTTGTCTGACATCTTCCAGATCTTCTATCAGCCTATCCGCTTGTCTTATATTTTGTAAGTTAATGATGCTCATGGATTAATCGTTTAGTGTTATTCCAAAATATCCTGCCTCCACCCTCGTCTTTTGTTGCTCAATATCTCTATGTAATGTATAGGTTTTTGATATGAAAGGTGCTATTTTGTCTAGATCTTTTCCTGTTCGTATTTCACTGTCAGAGCTTAAGAGTATGGTCTGATGTGCCAGCTCAGGAAAATAGCTTTCCAGTACCGTAGCTCTGCTTGTTTCGTCCAGTACGCCCATAACGGTATCTATCATTACTGGAGGGTCATAGTCGCCATATTCGTGGAGAGACTTTAGTAGCACTTGTATCACTACTTGCTTAGATGCCGTATTTAATTGTCCTAGATATATCTCATTACCAGCTTTGTGGTATATTTTAAATGTTAGGTCTCTTAAGTTTTCGGACAACTCTACTCTTTCGATCACGTCTTTGTAAGCAGCAAGATTAATATTGAGATCATGTTTCATTTTCAATTCTATCTGTTGCTTCTTTGCTTTCAATAGTTTGTTGGCCACATCTTCAAAGAATCCTTTTAGTTTACCCAGAGTCTCATATCTTGGATCAGGTTCCTGACTCATCTGTATGTCAAACTGATGTATTTTTTTATCAATCTTGAGTATTTCGCCTTCTACTTCTGTGATTTTTATTTCCAGATTTTTAATGGTTGCCTCATTATCTTCGTATGCTTTGAGCAAGGTATAATCTCTGCCAGTGATTTGAGCCTTCATCTGTTCTGCTTGACTTTCGAGCATCGGTATTTGTTGCAGGGATAGGTTCAGTTCAGTCTGTTGCTGATTCAAATTAGGGAACACATTATTGGACCTAGTATTTAGTAAGTTCTCAAGGGCTTTGACCTCAGAAAATTCTAAATATGAATAATGATCTTCAGTAGCTATGCTTCCAGAAGATGCTATCACATAATCAACCAATTCTCTCGTAGTGATATCCTTTAGTATTAGATTATTTGTCTTTAAGTATGTTACAATATATTTACTGATAGCTTCTATCTGATCAGGAGATACATTGCTGTTTTGCTGCTGAACTTTCTGATTTTTAGCAGCTAAAATAAGCTGTATTTCTGATTTTACAGCTTCTACCAGATTGGGCAAACAAACATTTACCTCCATATCCTTTACAAAGTCATTTAAGTCATTATGATATCGTTTTTCTTTTTCAAAGATATTGTCGATTTGGCTTTTTGTTTGATCTATTTTGTTTTTAATTGTGGCATCTTGATTAATGCCACTTTTCAGATTATCATACAGTTCCTGATTTGCTACAGAATACTGGAGTGCATCTTGATGTTGGGTTTTATATTGTTGAAGTATATCTTCCTGACGCTTCTTTTGATCCACCAGATGCAAGTATTCTTGTTTTTCATTTTCTATCTGTAGCTTTTGAGCGGTATATTGCTGGAACAGAGATTCGGCACTTTTTGCCATATGTAGGTATTTGTTAAAACCCATTACATTTTCTATATTCTCTTTGATCACCCTATTAAGTTGATCTTCTTTCAGTAAGTTGCCTGCCTCCATCGCGTCAAATAAAAAATATCTACTCAGCTCCTGTGGAAGGTTGGCTTTGATGATTTTATTTACTTGTGCCTCCTGCTCTGCACGCTGTGCGGGCGGTGTGGCAGTGCCATATGTAAAGGTAGTGCCGCTCATATTTAGCCTTACACTTTCTACTGGAAGTCCTGCGGGATTGAGTATATACGTTCTCGTCAGTACATATTGTTGATCTTCATTCAGCACCTTGCCTGAAAAATGTAATTCTAATACGATTTTTTCATCTTCCTTTCCCAAAGCACCGGCATTGAGCAATTCTTTAAACTGTCTCGCATTGTGGATTTGCAACCCATATAGGGCTCCATATATCGATTCGAAAAGGGTCGTTTTACCACCACCATTGGCACCACCTATCAATATAATAGGTCTCTCTTCATCTACAGAGATATCCAAGTCAAGTTCTAGATAGGTTTTAAAGTTTTTGGCTTTTATTTTTTTTATTAACATATCCTATTTAATTTATCTTGGTCAGTGCTTTTTCTATGAGTTTTTCGATGGCTTTTTCATCCATATCTTGGTTTCTGATTTTCTTTTCATGAAAATCCTTGAGCAACTCATCTTTTACCCATTCGAAATCCAATTGATGAGCTGTACACAGCGTTTCTATCAGACCTATGTCTTCTTTCCTAATTCCGTAGTGTACAAATGTGATGTCCAATCCTTTTTTTGCCATGACAATTTGATTTATGCGTTTAGTTTATTTGTTTTGAATTGTTAAAATATAAATACACATGCCCCACTCAGTTGTCGTGCCAGTGGAACAACAATATTTTCTTTTAAAATCTTTGCATTAGATGGCATCTTTCGACTTATGTTCTTTTGCACTATCAGTGCTGATAGCTCATCAACTAACGGGAAAGGTGCAATTATTTTATATGCATTTGTCATACCATCAATTAACATTTATTCTGGATGGATCAAAATACTCCCAACCCGTCAGATCATTTGTATCTGATATCCTATTCAGACAGTATCTCCATAATATCGTACCATTCGTTTCTTCTGGTATCATGACACCTCCTATTAAAATTCTGTCCGGATTTTTTGCATTTTCTTCATCCAAGTAAGCTATCAGTGCGTTGTGTTTATTGGGCGCTTCTGTATCTGATCGTTTTGTCTTTGTATCAAATAATCCGATTTTTCCTGATTTGAATTTTATGACAAAATCCACATAAAACAGCTTCAATTCTCCATATATGTTTGTATATGGTATAGCAAAGTGTTCATGCCCCTGGTTTCCATTCTTATACCACCACTCTAATTCTCCATCATTTCTTAATAGAAAATCCTTAAAGGTAAGTTCAGGATTAGATGCTTTAACATATTCGAAAAATGGTTCTAACGCATGTTTGTCCACGGATTCCTTCTTATAAAGCTCATTGTAATACCGAAATTCTGGTATTTCCCATAGTGAGTTTACGACACGACGGTTATTATTACCTTTTTCTTTTTGCCATGCTTCAAATCTTTCTAAAGCCTGGGTAATATGTGGTATAAGTAAAGCTTTGTTTTGGGGAAACAAATAAAATTTACGTGCTTCATATTCGTACATTCCTAGATAATACTCTGCAAAGTTCAGCAGCGTTTCTCTCAATTTTTTCCAACTTTTCGATCTATTAAGCCGTGTGATATTATCATAGCAAAACCGATCAAACATGGTTCCGAATTGTTCGAGCGTGATAGCAAAGTCTTGCATCTTTTCACTCGATATAAGGATAGCATTTACCTCATAAGGATCTATATCAATATCGGTAGGAATGTGTATCTGATGATCATCGATGGTAAACTCCCATCCATTTTGGATCATAGACTGTTTATTAAATTCTTTTTTTTCATCATAAAGTTTGACTTCTTCGGGATTAAAAAGGTCTATTTCAGGAAGCTCTGTAATACTATACCTTTCTTCCATGACATCAAAAAACTTCTTCGAATACATAGAAGTGAGTACTCCTGCTGAAACTCTATCATTGACTATAGCAGCCGTGGGTATCTTGCAATAGGACCAACCTCTATCATCTTGTCGTTGGGCTACTTGAAGATTAAAATAGTCCGAGTCCGACGGTACCAGACTGATGCGGGTACTTTCTATATTGGTATAGACATATCCATAGTTGAGATCATCATGCATGTAATGTGTCTGATGTGGCATACGTAGTATCCTGCCTACGGTTTGTACGCCAAAATTAACATTTCCTACAGTTCTATAACTTACCAATACGGACGCCCTAGGGCAATCCCATCCTTGAGCGATAGCTTGCTTAAATATCAACACATCTTGAAGGCCATTGATATCTTCCAGCCCATCTATATCTTTTTCTCCTGACAACCATACGGCCAGCCGGCCATTATTGGTGGATATATTAAATTCTGTATTAAGCAATCCTACCAAGATATCTCTGATAGATTTATCTTCTTCACTGAGTGAAGCATTGTCTGATGGCAACTGAATCAGCAGCAGTGGATTGACGACATTGGCGCCAAACTCGGCGTCATACATACGCTGCAGCTCCCGCTTTTTTTCAAATGCTTTGCGCAATAAATGTATGTGTAGGTTTTCCCCATTTTGTTGCTCCGGATCTAGTCCGATATTGAGTCGTACCCCTTTTTTGATCATTTGCTCTTGCACGACTTCCTGCCTGGAGATGAACACCGATCGTTGTGGCCGATGATTGGGCGTAGCGGTGACTGATATTTCTACATCTGCTTTGATCAAGGTTCGTACGGCTATGGCTTGTCTCCCCGTAAAAGCGCTTAAATGGGCCTCATCGATGATCAATATGATCTGAGTGCTGTTGGCTTTGGTATTTTCTATGAGCGTTTCCAGATTGGAATTGCTCTCATTATCCTTGCGCCATATTTTGGTCATGCCATCTACACTGCTCCAGTTGACAAAAAGTAAATCTTTAGGATTGAGCACCGGATTGGCATTGAGATAACTCAGGTCTAGACAGTTTATTTTGCTGGTATCGTTGTACATCTTTTGCAATGACAGAAAACTCTGTACATGCAGTGTATTGGGGGCAAACCATATATAAGCCACATTGTCACTTAGTCCCGGTCGCAGGGGCAACTCATCTACAAGTCGCTCCAGATAGGATGCCATCATCACGGTCTTGCCTGATCCTGTGGGTGCCTCTAGTAAGATAGGCACCTGTATCTGACTGCCTATCAATGCCTCGCAGGTATGCGATAATAAACCACTGACTGCCTTCTCTTGAAATTCTTTGAGTATGTACATCGTTATGATTCATTGGTCGTAGTGAATAAATCGGGTTCGGTCTCAGGGGTATCAGGCTCGATGGTGATAGGTACGGGTGGTTTTTTGTCCAGTCTGATGGCTCTGAAAGTAGCTCTGTAAGCATTGTATATGGCTTCTGGAAGTGGCAGCGCTTCTATCTTATCTGCCACATCTGCAAACTCATCTGTCAATGTCTCTTTTTCTGGACTGAACGCATAGAGACGTACTTTTTCTGAGAGCGTGTGTAAGGTCTGGATATACTCAGTAAGTTGATCGCATATCTGCATCTGCTGACGGCTATGATATACAATGATCATGTATTTGTGACGGTCATTGGTATATATGCGGCATAGCTTGGGGTCCATACCATTGATCTCTGTCAGGTCAGTATAACAATCCTCTTTGATACAAAGCTGGTCGGTACTTGCGATGGTGATCTTTCTTTTATTTTCTTCAGACTTATGACTAGGGACAAAATCAGTTTTGTAATACCTCAGGTTATTATTTCTGAGTCCATCTATATACACATCTTTAGCATTGGTGTACCCGGATATAACTCTTTTATTGCGTTCATAAGTCACTTCCTCACAGATATTATTTTCATTATTGGTTACCAATATACACTGTCTATTGCCTCCATCTTCTGCATTGAGTGCCATGGTGGCATGTAAAGTAGTGCCTGAACCTGCGAAAAAGTCTAAGATTTTATATTGTTTTGTTTTGTCGGTTGTTAGCTTAAGTATTCTATCGATAAGTTTTATCGGCTTTACAGTTTCAAAAGGTCTTTCATTTTCATGTAAAACTTCCTTTAATTCTCTTTTTGCATCTTGGGTGTGACCAACCTCTTGATAAGTCCATAATGACATAACTACTACACCATCTCGAACTTCAGATTTAAATTTTTTAATTGATGGTGTCGCATCATTTTTTGAACCGAACCAAATTCTATTATCGGTTAGAAAATCATAAAACCTTTCCTTGTTTAGAACCCAACTTCTTCCTTTCGGTGGCCAAACACTTCTTCCTGTGGGTGTAAGAATCTCATATATATTTTTTTCAATTGCTGGCCCAACGGATAAATCTGAAGATTTCCAGTCACCTCTTTCATCATTGTCTGGATTCTTATACCGATTATTTCCTTCCTCAGTTCTTGGTAGTTTGTTTAATTCTAAAGTCGCAAAATCTTTTTTACAATAAATCAAAATAAAATCGTGATTCTGAGATATTGTTTTTTTTAAGTTAATTGGTGAATATGCTCTCTGCCAAATCACATTTCCTACAAAATTCATTTCATTGAAAATATCATCACAAAGTAATTTTAATGTTGCTTGTTCGTAATCATCAATACTTATAAAAATCACCCCTTTATCACTTAACAATCTTTTGGCCATTTTCAGTCTTTTTTCCATAAAGGATAGCCACTTACTATGGCGATAGCTATCTTCTTTATCTACAAAGGTATCGTTGTATTTAAAGTCTTTATTCCCCGTATTATATGGTGGATCTATATAGATGACATCAATCTTACCTTCATGTGTAAAACTCAGTGCCGTCAGTGCATGCAGGTTGTCACCTTCTATTATGATGTGATTTGGCTCATCTTGTATAGGCTCAGCATCATCGGATACATCATCAAAAAGTCCTGGAGCTTCATTCGTTTTTATAGGTAGCGGCAAGTCAACACCTATGATTCTTTTTTCTGTTACCTCTTTTAGTACAGGCAGCATGGTCCGCAGCTGTTCTTCTACATCTTCGGGTTTGTCCTCCCATACAAGCCCATACTTCTTTTTGGTATTGACGAGATCGATGAGATATGCTCTTTCGTCTTGGGTAAGGCCTTCTAGTGCTTTTACTTTTTGTATGATGTCTGATTTATTCATGTATAATATTATATCTTAATCATATTCTTCAAATAATATACCATTAATTCTTTCCGGTAAGTACATAGATCTCAGTTAATCCTTTTCTATTAAATAATTCTTCTTGTTTCTTCGCAGAAACCAAAAGGCTATCTACCTCACCTTCTGGCTCGTCCCATAGTGGGTGATTGAATAATCGTTTAAGACAACCTTCCATTCTTTCTTTTTGATTATCGTCCATGGGAGTTCGATAAAGCAATTTATCTCTATCATCATTGGTCATAAGATTGAGTGATATACCCAATATGCTTTTTAAATATGGAGCCCATGTAAGTACAGAACCTTTGTGCCATATCCTCCTGGCTTTAAGTTCAAGACTTGTTAATGTTTTTCCTCTGATGTTTTGTACCCAATTTTTCAGCTGACCATGTTCAACCAATAGATAAGCAAGCTCTTTAAAATTTTCCAATTCAGAATCTCTAAAATCCCCATTGGACTTGAAGTTAGCTTGTGAAGGTTCCAGATATAATGAATTTGGGAAGATAATTGTCTGCAAAAGATCTATACTAAGTGGAAACGCAGGGTCTTTTGAAGCTTTCGCTGTAAATGGCTCTAGAGCAGACAATTCCACAGCAGTAGTAATTATTGTGCTTCTTAACATCTGTTTGGCCCCAATTCTACTCTCTTGCTTTTCAGTTACCAAATAGTTTATAAAGTTGAGTTCAGAATGACTTTCCAATGGTTTGTTTTGTGTAAATTCTTCTAAAAACTCCTTATACTTTACTGATAATCTATCTAATAATGTAGATGTATAAAATGGTATTTGCTTATGTTTTGAATGTGCATCAAGATTTGTGACCATCAGGTCATCAAAAAGCTTTTTAGCTCTTATTGCATCAGTAGGGGATATGTAAGCCTTTATATCGACATCAGTAACATTATTCAGAATTTGTGCTGCAAGCTTATGTTGGCCATCAAAAAGTTTCATTTTTGAGCTTATAAGTCTGGATATGGATGGCGCTAATTGCGGATGATCTTTAAGATGTCCTCTCAATGATATGAGTCTTTTATAATCAATCACTCTTGGTTGCAATCCCTCCTGATCATCATTTTCCAGCCATTTGATTGGAAAACTTCCATAAAAATAATGTACACCTAATATCTTGTCGTATAATAAAGTATATACTCTCTTGTCAGTTCCATCATCAATAATGATTGTTTCATTATTTTCATTAAAATGAAATGCCTTTCTTTCTATTTCCTTAAGTTCAAAAATGTCTTGAAGTTTTATATTATTCTTTTTAAGATTAAACAACCTTTCAAGTTTAAGATTATCTCTCACATCATAAAGGGTTTGATCATTCTTCCTTCTGTTATAGTCTTTTTTAACTATTCTAATATTTGATATATCAGTTTCTCCCTCTTTAGAATAGGGTAATATATGGTCATACTCTACAACATCGTTTGGCCCTATTACTTCACCAGAAATAAAACAACGTAATGATCCATCAGTGTTCAATTGCTGTTTTTTGACTGCCTCCTTTTCCGTGTCTGAAATTTGTCTTTTCATTTTTTATCTTTTTATTGAAAATTTATTATTTTAAATCAGTTATTAAATTTCTATTTCATTTTCTTCATCATTAATATCCAATCCTATCTCAGGCAACAAACTTTGTCCTTCTACAGCTGGCAGCGAGCCTACTTTTCTCAATTGGCGTTGTATGGCCCTCGTTCTGGTGCCTACTACTTCATCTAACTGCCCCATTCCAACCTGTATATTTTTTTGAGCTTTCTCTAACAGCCCACCGAATTTCTCAAACTCTCCTTTCACCGCACTCAGTACCTGCCACACTTCACTGCTTCGTTTTTGTAGTGCCAGTGTCCGGAATCCCATTTGTAGACTATTCAATATGGCCATCAGCGTAGTAGGGCCTGCCACTGTGATTTTATATTCTGACCTTAATTGATCTATTAGCGAGTTACGCCGTATTACTTCCGCATAAATACTCTCAAAAGGCAAAAACATAATCGCAAAATCGGTAGTATTAGGCGGATCCAGATATTTGTCGCGTATATCTTTGGCCATTTTTTTGATGACCACTTCCAGACTTTTAGATGCTGTTTCTATATCGTCAGGTATGGCATTTTCGTATGCTGCTATCAGATGTTCATAAGTATCCTTTGGAAACTTGGCATCTATAGGAAGATATACCACTGCACTTTCATCTTCACTTCGACCAGGCAATTTTATAGCAAATTCTACAGAGTCACTACTACCTTTTTTGGTCTTTACATTGGCTTCATATTGTGTCGGAGCCAGTATTTGTTCTAACAACATGGCCAGTTGCACTTCACCGACACCACCTCTTAGCTTTACATTACTCAATACCTTTTTAAGTCCTCCTACATCAGATGCGATATTCTGCATTTCTCCCAGGCCTTTTTGTACTTCAATGAGTTGTTTGCCTACGGTCTCAAAACTTTGACCGAGTCGTTCACTCAGTGTTTTTTCCAGTTTTTCATCTACCGTAACTCTTATGGTTTCTAGTTTTGCTTCAGTACTTCTGACTAATTCACCTTGCCTAATTTCCATTTGAGCAAATTTCTCCTTTTGTAGCTCATTAAAAGCAAAAATGTTTTTGTCAAATGTCTCCTGAAATCCTTTGAAGGCACTCACCAGGGCTTCACGTATAAGCTTATTATCCTCTTTAGCCTGATGATTGACTTTTTCTAATTGTACAATATTGGCCGCTGAAAAATCTGTGATATTTTTTGTTAGCTCTTCCCGATTGACTTTGTTGTTTTCCTCAATTTTACTCACCAGAGCACTTACTTTTTCTTCCAGTGTTTTATTAATATCCTTTAGTGCCAGTTGACTTTGCTCGTTAATACGGACTAAAGTACTATTGAGTTCTGTCCTATTGTCTTTGGACAAATTTGCATTTTCTTCTCTGTTTGTTCTAAAATCATCTTTAATGTTAGACTCAATTCTGTTGAGCACATTCTGTAGCTCCAGGATTTTAGTTTGTAAGACGGGTATCTCTTTTTCACCTTTGCTTCTAAAGACAATTATCAAAATAATAGCTAAAACCAATAAGACACATATAGAGATCAATAATATTTGTTCCATAATAAGATTGTAATATTTAGTTTTAATTAATCATCCCTTTAGCTATATCATATTCCTTGCCAAAAGGGATCTGTAAAGAAGCTAACATCTCAGGTATATCCATCGCCCACCTTACATAACAGTATGCCAGAATATGAAAGCCAGAAAATAATTTACCTAGCCCTAACACGTCGTGTAAAAAAGCAAATGATTTACTCAATTTATCTTTGCCATTTCCAATGAATGTAAGAAAAAAAGTGTAACAATAAAGATGGAAATCATATACAATCTGCATGGGTTAGTTTTTAGACTATCAAAAGTAATTATGTTACAATATGGTGTAAAAGTAAGTCATATAATCCAAAAATTAAAATCGAAGCTCAATAAAATAAAAAACGAAAGTACAATCTAAATTTTCCTTTTCATATTTATAGAACATTCCAAAACTAGGACAACAACAGGAAGAAGAAATTTGCACTAAATCTTAAAATGTTAGAAAACAATATTACTTTATTGCGACATAATTATATCGAACTAAAATTTCACCTTGTGGGTTTTAATTTTTTATGTAGGTTTGGTAAACTTGGTTGCAAACTCCATGATATTAAGAATTTTATTACTTTTGTAAATTAAAATCTTACAAATGAAACTTATGAAGCCCATGTAACATTTTTTCAATTTTTTCCCTTCTCATATTTTCGAATATCCTTGCATCAAAATTAAATAGGGTAGGCCTTTGGCATTAATAGATAGAGATTGAACCATGGCTTTTTAAAAAGAATTAAACGTGTATCAATGAAACAGATCTTTATATTTTTTACTTTAATTGTGATATCAAGCTGTACAAAGCAAATATCAAAAATTTCCATGGCAGGTATTAGTATCAATGATACTAAAGACATGCTAGCGAAATCAAAAATTCGTACGGTTAAAATATATGATGATAAGTTCAGTTATCGGACAAAAAATAAAAATGAACTTTTAATATATTTTGAGAATGATAGCATAGTATGCATTCAAAATCAAGATGCAGGAGATTATATGGAGACCAAGGCTGTATTATTTGATTTTATTTTTGAGCAAACGACTTTAAAAGATATTAAAAACAAATTTGGCTCTTATGGTTGTAAATATGAAAATTATTCCTTTTTGGATTTAGGCGGTACCATTTATAAATATAATATGTATGAATTTGATAATTATAATGATGCAATTTTAGTTTTGACTACTTCAGTTTTTCCAGATAACCTAAATATTGACGTCTTAGATGAAAGTAACTCTGACAAACTCTTTTTAAAACAATTGTCGATTATACAAAAAAATAAATTTGAAAAAATGTTCGGTACTTCAAAAGTATTTGATAAAAATTACAGGAAAATAAAACTTTAAGATTTACTACCTCCGGCACCTCATTCCACTCAACGCTCGAGAAGACTTGTAACTTGTGTATCCGATCGTCGAAGTTTGTAACTTCGATGCCACAATATATAGGTCTTTGACCGATGTTCATATTCTATGAACTATCATACTTGTTTGCAAGTCAAACAGTATCAAGATTTTTATTACTTTTGCAAATAATAAACAAATCTCATGAGACTTTTTTCCTTATTATTGGTGCTGTTTTACTCAACAATTTCTTTGAGTCAAAATAATTTAAACATAAGTAATCCTTTAAAACTTTTAGCAAAAGAAAAATCAGGATTATTCATCAACGCAGGAGATACATTGATGTTAACACAAGTACAACTAAGTACTTCAAGTACTGCCAGTGGTTATGTAGTTCAATTTATGATGTTAAACACAAAGAACCAAAAATTTAGAATTGATGCAAACGAAATTAAAAAGTTAGAATTTTTAGAAATTAATGATATTAAAAGGTTTTGGTTAAGAGCTTCAATATTGAAAGGTACATTCGAAAAAACATTATCTAAAGGGGTTCAATATGATTTAAGAAATAGCCTAAATGAAGATAATTTAACTTATATATCCAGCTTGGAAAAAAATGATAGATTTTTTATTGACCCATATTTAGAAGATTATCTCTATACGATGGTTTCAAAAATATATAATGGTGTAATCATTGGTCATAGAACAGATAATATAGTAATAAAAATCTTAAAAGATACTGATCCCAATGCTTTTATATTATCAAACGGCACAATTTTTATTACGACAGGATTATTATCAACAATTCGCAGTGAAGAAGAGCTTATGGGTATATTAGCACATGAGATAGCTCATTTTGTTCTAGATCACCAAATAATTAATATAAATGAAGAAACCGAAAGGAGAAAACGCGCCGAATTTTGGGCTGGATTAGCTATAGTTGCTAGCGCTGGAGCTGATATTTATTTATCCACCAGATACGAAAACCATATACCAGGTTTACTTACTTATTCTACAGCAGCTATTTCTTCAATTATCTCATCTGAAGTGTTAGAAAGATTAGGTTTAAAATATAGTAGAGAACAAGAACTTGAAGCAGATCAGATTGCGGTTGAAATTTTAAAATTTTTAGGAATTGATAGCTTGGGACTATCGGTAGTTTTTGAAAGGCTTAATAAACATAGTATACTTACAGGTAAGTATTTAGCACTTTCTGAAAAAGGTACCCATCCAAGCTTGGAAAGCAGGATTAATATTATCGGCAAAGTTAAAGATTTAAGCACCTATTCTAATCCCGATTTTTTGAAAAAAATGTCAAGAATAAATGCTTATAATGCATGGATAGAGTTATGGTATTTAGCTCGGTATAAAAATGCTATTGAGTTAGCTGACGTAAATATTTTAAACGAAGTGGCTACAGAATCAGATTATGTCGTAAAGGCTGTAGCACTGCGAAGGTTATCGAATAATAAAACATCAAATGAAGAAGCTTTATTACTTATCCAAAAAGCAAAATCATTAAACGTACTTCCACTGGTTATTCTAAATAGAGAAGAAGCTCTTACCTATCTAAGACTGGAAAATAAGGTTGAAGCCAAAAAATCTTTTGATTTATATTTAACTGAGTTAATGAAATTACAAAGTTCAAATACAAATAAAGGTTTTATAAACAATATTGATGATGAAATTAGTTGGACTAAAACCATGATACATAATATACATAAAATTTAAAACTGGTTATTAAACAAACACAATATTAACAAATGGCACTTTTTGCAATTTTACCTTTTTGCGCATTTAGGGTAAGTTCGCTTCTTTCGCTCAAAAACATTTATATATAACTAGCCATATGATTTACCAGGTAATTGAATCAGTCATTGGACATTTTCCTTCCCAATATAAAACGATGTTAGAAGAAATATCTACCGTCCGTAGTATTGAAAAGGAGTTTGTCATTCTTGAACAAGGTAAATATTGTAATCACTTATGGTTTATCAACCAAGGGGCTGTAAAAGCTTATGAATGGATAGATGGGACCGAGCGAGTTTCTCATTTCTTTTTAAGCCATATGTTATTTACTAATTATTACTGTTGGGTTACAAAAAAACAATCCGATTTGACTTACAAAGCCGTTGAAGAATGCGAACTTATTTCCCAATGGTAGATGGTGCAGGATTTTTGGGAAGTACACTTTGGATAGTTTGGTTACTTGTGATCGGTTTTATGATCAGAAAATTGAATATCGAATTGATAAAAATAATAAAAAATAAGATTTCTCACCACTCCGTGGAATCGAAATGACGCCTACAAATAAAGAAATGTAGGGAGAGAAAATGGGGTCGACTGCGTTGACCCACTTTCTCTCCCTATAAAAACCCACATATCTCGTTATTTCGAAGGAGATTTATCGACTGAGAAACCTATTTTATGGCATCTCGGTAGCCAATTTTAAATTTAATAAGTGGATTTAGTTCAAGACTTGTAACGTTTAGTTCAAGAGTTGTAACATTTGATTTCGTGATAGCATAACTTGATTTCGCGATCACGTAATTTAGTTCAAGAGTTGTAACATTTGATTTTGTGATAGCGTAACTTGATTTCGCGTTCACGTAATTTAGTTCAAGAGTTGTAACATTTGATTTTGTGATGGCGTAACTTGA
>CAZGMB010000081.1:0-21166 GCA_964526715.1 uncultured Aureispira sp.
GGATGGGTGGGCTATATCTACATCCGGAGCTAAGGGGAGATTTATTTGGATTGTGCATATTCTGTTTAAACTGCCCCCCTTTTCTGGACATATTGACCCCCCAGATGATTTGGTTGTTTATGTCAATTAGGAATGACTAGGCTCTCTAACTGAGTGAGTGAATAGAGTGCAGCTAAATGGGAATAGCGTGCAATGTAGCAAACGGAATGAGAGATGGAAGGAAGGAAGGAAGTGTGCCGTAGGATGGAGGATAAAATTGATAGGAATTGTGCTTTGTAAACAAGTTATATTAGTCCTAAACATGTTTGCTAAAAATATCAAAAAATTGTGGTAATCGACCATTAAAATCTAGATGATGGAGCTCTTTGTAATTAAAAGCAAAATATAGTAAAAAAATTAAAAAAAATAAAACAAATATGTATATATTTGAGTTACATTTGTGACTATTTAAAATTTTGATGACACCAACGCTAAAATATAATCTTTTTGAATACATGATAGATGGTATTGTATCATGGTATAAAGATGTGGATAATGGTGTTGATATTTATAATGAGCTAAACCGTCTTAAACTTATAAAACTTAATTTTTTTATTTCTGCGGCATCTACAGCTGGTAAAAAAGAAGGTTTATTGGCTTATTTCGATGATTTTTGTGCTATGCCATTTGGACACGTGGAAAGTGGAATTTATGATCAAATTAAATCGATGATTCCACAGCAAAGGAAGTACACTATTGGTAAATTCAGTATTAATATAGAAGATGTATCGCCTGAATATTATTCGGGGATAGAAAAATATAAATCCCAAATTGATGATGCGATCTTAATTTTAAGAAGTAAGAATGAGAACTTAATTAGATATAAATCTTTTGATCTGGTTGAATTAAGTCATGAATGGGCTTCTTGGAGATTGGTGTTTAACATTGCAAAAAGTAAAGGACTTAACTCAATGCCAATTCCTAAAGAAATTATTATCAATGAAAATAAATTCTATCACTTAAAGAGTGTCATTAATGTATCTTGACGATATAATTAGTTGGTTAGAAAATACTATAAAAAAATATACAGCTCAATCTGAAGATTCAACAGAAAAAAACAAAATATCTACCCAAGTTAATTCAGAAAAGGATAGTGAACTAGAAGAATTAACTGAGTTTATAGAAATCTTCGAATTTCCGGAAAAAATAATCGATAGATTTTACCTATCGGTATTATCAGGAGAATATCTTGTTGATGAATCGTATGATGAAAAACTTGAGAGAATCAATAAACTTATAGGCGATAGTGGTGGAATATCTCCAGAAAACATTGAACTAATTAATAGTATTAAGCAAATTCGCTCACTGATAACCCAGTATAGGCATTTTATATTAAGGATAAATACCAAATATTCAAAACCTGAAAGGATAGAATTATTTAATACTTTTACAGATAGAGATGATTCTTATTTTTATGAAACATCCAATGATGAAATTGATATTAAGTGTGGATTATTTAAAGATATTATTTTAGGAATTACTTATTATGATCATAATTTGTCTTTGAAGGTAGATCAAGACTCATTTAAAGAAATTTTGTATTTTCTATCTAGAATATCCGAAACAAAGGAAGTAACAGGCCCAGTAAAAGCTCTATCAGAAGCAAAATGTAAGATTCTTCTTTACAAATTAGCAAAAAGAATTGAACAGGATGATAAAAAGTACTATTATACACACAATTTATCGGATAAGGAGTTTGAAATAAAAGATAACATACCAGTTTATTATAAAGACTTTATCGATGATATAGATTTGCAATACTATGATGATTTTGAAAACAATAAGGATCAAAATAGATTTGTAAAATACTGCAATAAGATATTAGAAGTTAGCAATTCTGAATTGGCATTAACAGATGCTCATGCATTAGTAAAGTACCATAAAGATGTACTTCAAAATGGGGAGGATGTTCTAAAAGACCTATGTGAAAAGCTAAAGCAAACATCAAGTAAAAGTAATTTTAAGTGTGACCAGAGAGCGAAAACTGTAAGCTATCATTATTTATTAAATAACCATTTTTCATATATAGTAAATAAATGTGAAGAAAATCATACCAAAATTATTAATGAACTTAAGGAGATTGTTCAAAGGCAAAAAGTTGATGATGTTGAGAATTATTTTCCATTTTTAAGATATACTGAATATCTTATAAGTACGCTTGATCAAGAATTTTCAAATGATATTATTGATTCAAGCACCATAAAGATTTTCTTGGAAGCATTTGAAGAAAACTATAAAATACTCATGAACAAATATGAATGGTGTTATGACAGGGATTTTCTAGCTTATATGCCTTCCTACAATGAATGTATAAAAATTGAAAAAATTGAAGGTCATGAATACAAACTATTTATTGCGTCAGCGTTTGTACTTCCAATAAATTATGCACAGGTCAAAAGACAAATTGATGAACTTTTCCAGAGGTTTACAAAATATAAACTACTATTTGATGTAAAATTGTTTCAGGATAAAAAGAACCAGGAACTTGAAAATACAATAGATAAAGTGACCAGAGAATTTTCTAACATTGAAGAAAGGGTAAAAGATTCGGAAAGAAAGAATATAGAAATATTAGGCATATTTGCTGCTATTGTATTGTTTACCATGTCAAATATCCAAATATTTTCTAAAATTGATTATGTCAAAGATGCCATACTTTTTATGTTAATTATGGCTTATTGTATGTGCATGTTTATAGTTGTCATATGGCTGATCACAAGAGATAAAGGATATTTCGGTAAAGATGATGATTACCGGGCAATCATAAATAAAACTCCTTCATTACATAAAGTGATTATTGGTTTATTAATCATTGCCACACTTATATCGTTAATATATACGGCACCATATTTTAATTCTATAAAATCAGATTCTAGAGAAAGAAAGTTTGAACTTATTCATTCTCAAATTGATAGTATTCAAGAACAATCTAAAAATAGAGATTCCATCATTAAAAATCTAAAAAAAGATTTGTCTAATCGAAACCAAGATGCAAAACAAAAAGTTAAGTAACTTTAGCTATCTATGTTTATCACCATTATTAATAATAAACATAACTATCAAATTGCTAATTCCTGCAAATGAGCTTAAAAACGCTAATGCAAGATTTAAATTTTGTGAATTTTGAATACTAAAATATGCAATTGCTGTTTGAACAATACAATACAAGCTTGCATAAGCAATAATTAGTTAAAAGATAATTAGAATGATACGTTTAAGGTCCAACATGATAATGAGTATTGAGTTTTGGTTAATAAAAAAATGCTACATGACAATCTATTTTATGGGATTAAAATTTTGTATAACGTATAAAGCGCTAAAGTTAAAAATTGTGTCAACTTGTAAATAAATTCTGTGACAGTACTGACTGATCAAATCTTAGTTTTTTGAAAATATAAGTGACTAAAATAGTCTAACCAACTTTTTAAAAGATCAGTAATTCTTTGACCTAGCTTGTGGTTTACTGCACTGAGTACCACACCAGCCTTTTTTAGTTGTACATAATCAAGGTGTGCTAAATTACATCCTTTGTTAAAAGTAACTGTTTCGTTTTTCTTGGTTCTCATGTAAAATGATTTATTAGTTTAAAGAATTCAATTATTTTCCCGCAACAACCATACCAAAATACATTTTATGTATTTTTTTTTTTAAATTTAAATGAATTTTGCGTAATTACATATGTGTAAGGTTTATATTATCAGTATATTAAGTTACTTTATTTAGATGAAATTTGAAATTGTGATGTTATTTTAGGTTTTTATAATTATATAACTATAAGACACGGAATACATATGCGGTAGTTCAAAAACCATACCAAAGTGTATTTTGAAAAAAAATATTCTTAATTTTTTATATAATATAAAGTAATATATGTAATAGTTTATATTGTAGTTAAATAAATTACATCATTTTCTTTTTAGTTATTGAAATATTGTGGGCTTAAAAATAAATGAGTGTTTAGTAAGAGTGGTCAGTTAAGTTTCTTTATCTATAAAATACCTAGTTTTTATGTATTAAATGCCTATGTTTACTTGTTGGATTATGCAATACTACCGAATAGGAATGTATTCCTTATTAAATCGTGCTAAAGTTATAAATCTGCTCCAATGTATGATAAAGAAGGTTATTGTCAAATGTATCTTCTAGGACTATGGTGGTATCAATGTCTTTTCCTGCATTAAATTTTGAATCATTTAAAGTAACGTGCACTTCCATTTTGCAGGCATCTATCATAATTTGTAATTTTGAGTAAAATAGAATGGTCGATAATTAACATAATGGTGAAATTCCTAAAATATTAGAAATCAACATTTTTGAAAAAATGCTTAAATTTCTTAGATTACACCAATTACATGATATTATGCTAAATTGATGCATAAAGTCATCCTTTATGTTATAATGAGCTGTTGTGGATACAGAATCCTTGCTATGGTTCTGTATGTTATCAATTATGAGCATATTTCGGTAATAAAAGATAGAGAAATAGATTATTGATATCTAAGGATCGACTAAGTTTATAAATAACTTAGATAATACATATAAAGTATAAATGAGACTTTTATATTTACATCAAAAATGAAGTTATATGGCGCTAAACTGGAATGAAATCAAGGATCTTGCGGTAAGATTTTCAAAGGAATGGGAGGGTACCACAAGTGAGGATGCGGAGGCTAAGTCTTTTTTAGATGCTTTTTTTATTTATAATTATAGTCAATATTTAGTAAGTTTTGTATCGGGAAGTAAAGTAATCAATCAAGTATGTCAAAAGCAAATCTAAAAAAAGTATCCGATGCTGATCTCTCTAGTGCAGGGGATGATTTTCATGTCAAGTGGGCAATTAAAAAGTCATTAGAACTTTTAAATTTTGATGAGAGAGGATTAAAAGCTGTTTGCCTTGAAGGGATTGAGAATAATGATGCACTATCCTTAGACCCTACTGGTGAAAAGTTCTTAGGAATAGATCTTTGTGAATATTATGGCGGTAAAGACTTTGAAACAGCCCATACAATAGTAATCTCACAAATAAAGTATAGTACAAGAAGGATAAATGAACCATTTACTTATTCTGAGTTGTATGAAGGTAAAAAGTCGGGTTCGTACAAAGGATCTATAATAGATCGACTTGCGTCAATACTGAAGCCTTTTTTAGAAAAATATGGAAGAGATGCGGTTATTCAAAAAGTAAAAATAAAATTAGTAAGTAATAGAGAAGTAAACTCTAATCATCTAAGTCAAATAAACCAAATCCAAGGATTCCTAAATCGAAACATCCAGAAACTTCAATTCACAGATGTATTAAAGAATTTTCCAAGAATTTCTTCTAACCCTTACTCAAAAATAAGAACAGCGTCTGAACTAAATGATTTCGATTTTACTGACTTTATTAGAATTTTAGACTTTGAAGACTGTGGAACAAATTCAAGAGCTTTTCTAAAATTAGAGTTAAATTATTCTATTTCAAAAATAAGTAGTATTAAATCAAAAAATCAATATGATTCTTTGTTTCAAATTATCTGGAGTACAATGCAGCCAGAAAATACTAAAAAAAGATTGCTTACTTATATAGATGTGGTTGCTGAATTTGAGTTTTCTTGTATACAAGATCTGTTTCCTGTTTCTCAAGATTTTGATGAAATTCCTAATAGTATACCAAGAGAGCAAATAAAAGACATCCTTGATTTAATTGAAGAAAATAAATCTTTTTACCCTATTTGTCTTCACGGTGGTGCTGGATATGGTAAAACGACTATTGTAAATCAAATAAAAGAGAGTTTGCCAGAATATTGTGAATGTATTCTGTTTGATAGTTATGGAAAAGGAAAATACACAGAGCCACAAGATAAAAGGCATCTTCATAGAAATGCAATTATGCAAATTGCTAATCAGATGGCTCAATACTTGGGATCTGATTTACTGCTTATCAGAAACCAATCAGATGATGTTTATCTAAGAGAATTGATTAAGCGAATCAAGCAAACAGTTTCAGTACTCAAAGGTCGAAATGAAAGATCGTATTTAACGTTGATAATTGATGCAGCTGATAATAGTATAAGCGCGGCACAATCATCTGGAGATAAAAGTTTTGTACAAGATTTACTAAAAATTGGCACTATTGAAGGGTTTAGCTTAATAGTGACCACTAGAAGTCATCGAAAAGATTTATTAGATTTACCTACCAAATATCTAGAATTAGAATTAGCGCCGTTTTCAATACATGAAACTTCGTTGTATTTGAATGAAAAAGTTCAAAATGTATCAAAAGATCAAGCATTAGAATTTCATAAACTTACTTATGGAGTGCCAAGAGTGCAAAGCGAATTACTTTTTAAAAATGATGTAAAAACAGAAATTAATGAAATAATTGCCACATTAAAACCTGATGGAAAGAATATACATGATTTGATCTATGATAAAATTTTAATAGTAAAAAGAAGATTAGGTCCAGATCTAGAAGACAAAATTGATCAATTTTTCAACTTACTTATAGAGGTGCCAAGACCAGTACCTGTTACTTATCTTGCCGCAATAATGAACGTAGATGCTGCATTTATTAGAGACATGGCATCAGAAATTTGGAGAGGCTTGATCTTAGAAAAAGATTTATTTAGCTTTAGAGATGAAGATTTTGAAAATTACATTAGAGACAATTTCAGTCCTTCAAATAAAGATAAACTTGATATTGCTCGCTTTTTTTTAAGTAAAGCTGATGTGGATGAATATTCTTCTATAAATCTAGTCAATATGTTGTTTAGAGCAGGTTGTAATGAAGAACTTATCGATATTACACTGAATAGGAAATTTTTGGATTTTCCTAAGGATCATATAAGGAATAAGGCAGTATATTTGGAAAGAGTCAGAATAGCTTTAAAAGTATCACAACAGAAAAATGATGAGTTAACTTATTTTAAGTTGTTATTTATTGCAGCAGAAGAAGCAAAATCTGATAAAGTAATCAATGACCTATTAATTAATTTTCCAGATTTTATTCAACAGTTTGGAGATGAAAAAGCATTATTAAACTTAAAACTAAATTCTGAAGAAAAACCATGGGCTGGTCCATTCTATCTGAAATTGTCAAGTATGAATTCTCGTATTTTAGGTAATGAAGATGTAAGCATTAATTATTTTAAAATAGCACAAGATTGGCTTCAATGGAGAAATAAACAGAAGGATGACTCAGAAGTCTATCGAAATTGCTCCATATCTAATGTAGATATAGCGAACGAATCAGAAGTAATTTTAAGATTGAGAGGAGTTGAAAAATGTTTGAACGCTCTCAACAGATGGACACCAATCGAAGCACGAATTAAAGCAGGTGAGGTACTATTTGAGAATGTGATCAGGTATTCTAACCCAGATAGAGTTAATGAATGGTTAGAATATTCAAACTTTAATCTGTTTGAAAAGCTTTTTTTAGTTTGTAATCTTTTCAAGTTTAGCAGATCCATTGATGACAATACAAATAAAATATCTGAAGAATTATTGGTATTCTTGTCAAAACCAAAACTAAAATTGAGGCTAATTCTACGAGAGTACGTACTTCAGTTTTGCAGGATTTTGGCTTTGCATAGTATAGATAAATCTCTAATTCTTGAAATTCTTGATAGAATTGATATTGTTCATTTAGAAAGAATTCCTTCGTTTTACAAAGGATATCATGATGAAAACCTGTTACACTTCAAAAATAATCTTTCCAAAATAGCTTTAGTTCATTCAATAGAGCAAACTGAAATTAAAATTGAATACTGTTATCCTAAAAAGTTTATTAACTCTGAACAAATAAAAGACTATAAAAAAGGGGAAACAATTCGTGAGGAAAAAAATGAATTTGACATATTTTATAGACATTTGATTCCTATTTATGCTTTAATATCAGACATCTACGTTGGAGGTACAGAACATTCAGCATATTATAAAAGACTTCAAGTCCTTATAAAAAACCTAAATGATGATTACCGCTTTGATCATCATGTTGGGTACAGATCATCAGACAGGAAGTTGTTTTTGATAGAAAGATATACTGAAGTAGCTGTACTTTTGGAAAATAAAGAGGAGGCTGTTAGTTATGTTTGTGAAGGTTTTGTAAGTCAAAAGAATATTATGCAAATTAGATTTGCAATTCTGGATATTATTGTCAATCATGTTGATTTGAATCAAATATCAATGCGGATGTTAAATGAACAAGACTTACTAATAAAAGCATCAAATATGTCAAGCCAACAATTAATAGAGAGTTACTCTGATTGTCTCACTTCGAGTAGTAAAATTGATGTTGAATTTAGTCATTACTTTCTTGAGCAAATTCTCCATGCTGCTAATGAAGTTGATATGGAAGCTTTTGATAAAATAAATTGCATTGCTAGCTTGTCTGAGATCGGGTTATCATCACCTAATCCAAAATTGGCATTTGAGTTTGCTAGGTTTATTGAGTATAGTGATGTCAAATTAGAAGGGTATGAAAAGAAACACTTTCCCTATATTGCTGGTTTAAAAGGCATAGCAAATTTTGATAAATCATCAGTGTTATCTACTATGTGTAGGTTACACCATAGAAATATTATCAAAATTAATCAGCGAATTACTCCAATACTTATACATCTTCTCAAATTTGAATATTTAGATCATATAGTAGTAAGTTCTCTTTTACCTATAATATCTTATTATTATTATCCTGATGAAATTGGTGAACTATACAAAATTGTATGTTCAAAATTTGATGATAACGCTGATTCAATTAATAAAACGAAATTTGTAAAAAGTGAATTTCGAAATCTAAGATTGGATAGGGACAATAATGGGATTACTAACCTTTATGAATCTATAAAATCAGGGAGATTTATTGAACGTAAATTGTTAAAAGAAATTGAGAATTATTTGGAATTCCAAAATCAACTTAAAGGAAACTACGCTGATTCTTCGCCTAGGATTATAGAAAAAGATGATTTTAGTCACGGATTGGATTTGACTGACTTTGATTACACGACTACAGATAATCTTGAAAAGGCAATTCGTGAAATCATTTTATTAAATTCCACAGATCATCGTTTTCGATTTTATGTTGAAGATTTTTTAATTGATGTAATAAGCTTACCTCAACATGACCAATATTTACCTTTTTTGAATGCTTTGATTGAGATAGATATTGAGTTGCTGGACTTCTATACATTTGAAAAAGTTCTAGAGAAGGCAATAACAGACTGGGATTATTATCCAAGTCTAGAAGCTTGGAAAAGGGATAATTTTAAACATATCCTATATACTAGATTCGATCATTTCAACGCACATTATGGCTTTTTGGTTGGTTCATTAAAGAAATTTGCAATTTTGTTTGAAATCGATGATGACTTTTTGGCTGAATGTATTTACGAAATATTACCAAAGAAACTTGATTTACTAACGGATGAATCAATATATGCATTAACAAATCTAGTAAAGTCTAAGTTAACAGCTGAAAGTAATGTAAACCTTATTACTTGGGCCTTAAACCGATGGAATGCTAATATTCCTATTGGTTTTGCAGATGGTATATGGGACCAAAAAGTCAAATCACCAGAAAATCCAGATGAAAATGTTGCTAATTTCATTAGGTTTCTTTTAGGACATCCTGACAAAAGTCTAAGATGGAGATCAATTCATTCAATAAGAAGAATGGTCAACCATGGTAATGTAAAAATACTTAGCATTTTATTAGAAAAACAAAACGCTAGGGACTGTTTACCATTTCAAAATAAGGCATATATGTTTTATTGGATGTCTGCTAAGCTTTATTTATGGATTGCCATAGATAGAATTTCTCTTGAAAACCCTAAATCGCTAGTATGTTTTAAAGATCACTTTTTTAAGGAACTGATTAACGAAGATCTACCACATGTACTTATAAGACACTTTATCAAAAAATCCTGCCTAAATCTTTTAAGTTTTGATAATTCTATATACACTAAAGAAGAAATTCAAAGATTAAATGATGTTAACATATCCAAGAAAGGTTATAAAGAAAGAGATAGAGACAGGAAAGGAAATAATGAAAGAGATGAACTTGTTTTCACATTTGATTCAATGGATACTTTAACTTATTGGTATGATCCATTAGGTCGACTTTTTGATGTGTCTGGCTCTAAAGTTGCAGAAATTGCGGACAAAATAATTTCTGAAAAATGGGGTTATGTAAGTAATATAAGAGACGATGATTATATAAAGGACCAACTTGATGAAAACGCTTGGTTCTCTACACAAAATCGGCAAGGAAGTAATCCAGAAATTGAGGATTTGCAGACATATTTTGAGTATCATGCAATGTATTGTGCCGCAAGTAAATTATTAGATGAGCAGCAGTTAGTTGAGGATGAATGGCGTACATGGGAATATTGGTTAGATTCTGAAGCGAATAAATATTCAGAATTTTGGATTTCTGATTTAAGAGATCCATTGCCATTGAGAAAAGATTTATGGAAAGATGAAGTAAAGAATTTTGATGAAGATTGGAAACTAAATATAGTAGATGATTATTTTGATTCAAATATATTTATGAATGATGAACAAGGAAATTCTAGTTTATGTGTTTATGGTGATATAGATAAGAATATTGGAAAGGTTACAGAACGGATAGATATTTCATCTTGTTTAATACCTGCTGAAAATGATGAAGAAGTCCTGAAATCATTGCAAGCAACCAAGAATCATTATGATTATTACTTTCCAACCGAAAAAAGTGAATTAGAAGATCAGGATAATATTAATGGGAACTTTTTTGAACCGTGGTTAAAAAATATATCAAGCGATTTTGAAGGCCTTGATAAACATGATCCATATGTCAAAGACATTGCTAAATGGATAATCAGTTTAGATGATAATATAAGTGAAAAATATGGAATTGCTTATGACCATTTAAATAAGGTTGGATATATAGGTAGTGAAGAAATAAGTTACTTTGAAAATTGGCACGAGATCTCTGATGATTCTTACAAACGCAAAGAATACAGTAATGCTTTAGAAACATCTGGTAAATTGTTAAAAGTGAATTTTAATTTTATACTGAGATTTTTGAAAAATGAGAAAAAATCTCTTTTAATCAGATGTATTATAAAAAGAGAGATTGATGATAAAAGAGATTGGCATTTAGACAATAGAGAAGATATAGATAATAGGAATGAGGTGAAGCTTTATTTGGTTAATGAAAGTCGAATTATATAAACATGTAGGGAAAAATTTTCAAGATTAGATAGTTATAATAAAATTGAGTAATATTAATATTTTATGGGGTACAGTGAATATTTTGAAGAAGGAAAGCGATTAATGAAGTTGCGAGAATACTTTGAAGCAATTTTATATTTCTCTAAATCAATAGAATTAAATGAAAATATAGCTGTAATATATAGAAATAGAGCAGCTGCATATTATTATACCAATGAATTTGAAAAATCAATTATTGACCTGTCTAAATCTATAGAATTGGATGGAAATAATTCAAGTGCATACTTAAATAGAGGAGTTTCTTACAAACGTCTAAATGAATTTAATAAGGCAATATTAGACTATACGCATGCAATTAGGCTAAATCCCGATGATGCCTTAGCTTATAGCAATAGAGGAAACTGTTTTAATTCATTGAAGCAATATAATAATGCAATTAGCGATTTATCTAAAGCAATTGAAATAGATCATAGTTTTGCAACAGCATATAATAATAGAGGAAATTCTTATCATGATTTAGAGGAATACTATAAAGCAATTTCTGATTATAATAAAGCAATAGAACTAAATCCAGAATTTGCTTTGGCTTATAGAAATAGATCAAGATCTTATAATAATATTGGGAATTATAATAGAGCCATAAACGATTCTTCTAAATCAATAGAATTAGACAAATCTGATTTAGAAGGATTTGTGCAAATTGGCGTAGCCTACAATGGGTTATTCAATTTTGCAAAGGCTAAAGTTGAAATAACAAAAGCTATAAATCAAGGGATTAACACTCCATTTGCATTTAATACTAGAGGGATTTCTAATAGAGGCCTTAACCAACAAAGAAGTGCAATTGATGATTATACCATTGCTATAAATTTAGATAAAAATTATTATATAGCATATTCCAATAGAGGGGTATGTTATTGTGACTTAGGGGAATATGAAAATGCATTATCTGATTTGAATAAGTCGATAGAATTAAATAAAGAATACTATGCATCCTATTTTAATAGAAGTATTGTATATTTCTACAAGGATACAACTTATTTGAAACGACAATCTTTTAAAGTTGGAATAAATTATATCGGAAGCTGTTATAGAGATCTATTATGTTACTTGTTTCTCATCGACAAGTGCTATGTATATCCAAATAATTTAAAATTTATATTAGAAGTTTTAGAAGAATATCCACAAAATGTACAATTTATTCTTGATCACTTTGAAATAAATACTGAATTATTACTTTTTAGTTCAATCGAATCTATTATTAAAAAGAATAAAGACGTAAGCGTATTCTTAAGCTTATTAAAGAAGTTAGAATGGTACTCTGATAAAGAGAATTTAAACCTGGAATATATTTTCAAATATCATATGGGCGGATGCCTTACAACATATGAAATGTTTAGTAATTTTGATCAAATTTCCACAAATCAAGAATACTACTATTGGCTTTTAAGTTCATATGAAATTCAGATCAATTTTAAGAAGGATTTTGAAAGTTGCATAGAGTTTATGTTGCAAAATCAAAACACTGATCTTGATTATTATTATTCAGGATTGACCTATTTATTAAAAGAAGAAAAGGGAACTGCAATTGAATTTTTTAAGAAATCAAAACAATTTTTATTCTCAAGGATATTACTAACATTTTTTACTGAAGATAAGGATGAAAAAGTAAAATTGATTTCCCAACTAAATCAGGAAATACTGGAATTTGAGTTTGATACCTTTGAGTTGAATAAGAAAATGAGTTTTGATGCTTATTTTCATTATTTTGAGTGCAAAGAATACATCGAAGAGTTAAAAATTAATGAAGATATCAATTTAATTTTTGATACCAATTTTACTACTTTCCAATCAATCTTTAAACTAAACGATGCCGCTAGAAGCGAATTAGATATATTAGATTATAGCCTTGATATAAAGAAAGGCATTGACAAAATGAGTCAGGAATTTGAGAATCAATTTGATCCTGCTTTAAATTTAGATCAAACAAAACTTGAATTAACAAAAACAAAAGAAAAGTTTAAAGACATTTTCAATAAGTTAGAAAGAAATATTGGAGAAGGTATGGATGCCGAAAATGAATTAAGGACAGTGATAGAAAGTTATGCTGTAAACTCAATAAAATTTTACTCTTTACTAATTACCTATTATTATGCTCAGAATAAAATTGATAAAAAGCAGGCATTTTATCTCACACTTTTTTTATTAAAGATTGATACTGATTTTAAAGATAAAAAGCTAGGTTATGCAATGACTGAAACATATAAAACAGGATTGGATACAGGGAAAACTATTACTGGAAATTTGGCTTTAAAAATTGTCCTTGGTCTTGCGAAATCTGGTGCCCCTAAATTATTTGAGTTTCTTAAAGAAGAAGATGCTTTTGATAAAAGTGAAACACAATATTACAAGTTCAAAGAAAATATTATTCATTACTTTAAGATGGAGAAAGCAAATCTATCAAGTAAAAAATTTGAAGATAAATTTAGGTTGATAGATTATTTTGTGGATATTGATGGACTTTAATTTTGGCACCTTATGTCAGAGTTATATCGCCAGTATTCAGGTATATGCAAATAGTGTGTTGGATATAGATAGTGACTTTGTAAGTGTCCTGGCCATGTAAAAGTATACATGACAGAATGCAAATTGTGGTCAAAAGTAGCTTGTGCATTTGTGTGGTTTTGATTTTGTATACAAAGTTATAGAAAATAGTAAAAGAGTTTCCTTATTGGATGGAGATTTGACAAATAGTTCTAAATTTACCATTCAAATAAACTTTATAAAGTGCCTAACTGGAATGAAATCAAGATCTGCAAATAAAAGTTTTGAATTCTTACTTTTGAAAACTATCTTTGCAATAGAAATTAAATTCACCAAAAAGAAAACCAAATGTTTGAACAGACTTTTAAAAATATTGATGATATTCTCCATAAGGATGCAGGATGTGGTAGTGAGTTGGATTATGTGGAACAGACATCTTGGGTCTTGTTTTTGAAATATCTGGATGATCTGGAGAAGGATAAAGCCACCGCTGCCGAACTTACTGGAAAAACTTATACACCTATCGTAGCGCCAGAATATCAATGGAATGTGTGGGCTACTCCCAAAACAGCTGATGGCAAACTAGACCATCATAAAGCGATGACTGGAGATGATCTAAAGGATTTTGTGGATCAGTATTGGGCCCTTTGATACTCGGTAGTCCAATATCATGGGGTTTTAATCCTTCCACTTTGCACAGCATGCGCAGACCATACACTGTATGTTTAAAGTAAGAGTCCGACGGTGTGTTGTGTCGTTCTTTGAGCAAGTGGAGATAGTCAATCACCTGATCTTCTTCCAGCTCAGTAGGTAAACAATCGAAATGTAGCGCCATCTGAGCAATGTGGCGAGCATAATTTTTAAAAGTAGATGGACTCCGACCTAAGACAGAAAGTTTTTTCTCAAATTTGTCTATCAGTTCTGAAAAACCTGTAACTTGTCCTCTCGCTTGAGCAAGCAATGTGTGTTGACCTAAATCTTCTGGTCGCTTTTTTTTGTTGACATTTTAATATGATTTATTTGAAATACAAATGCCAAGAATCAAGCCAAGAAGCTACCGAAGGTTTAGTTCAACATGAAGTTGCTGTTAACCCTAAAACGAAACGTTACAAATTGAGAATGCAAAAATTATAAATATTTGGAAACAACAAATTTAAATTGGACAACAGGACAAGCCATCCAGGACTTTTACGACAGACACGACTTTGGAGATGATGGTGGAATAAACGAAAAGTATGCGTGGATTAAATTTGGTTTTTTTTCAATTCCAATACCAAATGCTGAAAGTAGAAGAAATAATGTTTATTTACATGATGTAAGCCACATTGTAACAGGACAAAATACAACTTGGAAAGGTGAAAGTGCAGTTTCTGCTTGGGAGATTGCTTCTGGCGGTTGGAACGATTTATATCTTCCTTGGTTATTAACACTTTGGGCTATGGGACTAGGTGTTATATTTTACCCTTCAAGTGTATTAAAATCATTCAGACAAGGGCTGACAATGAATAATGCTTTGACGTGTGGACTTTCAAAAGAGGAAATTTATAAACTTTCAGTATCAGATTTGAGAAAAACTTTAAGCAACAAGCCCAAAAGTAATAAAAACCCATACTTGTGGATGTTCATTAGTTTTTTCATTTTTCTTATGCCTTTTATAATTGGACTAATATTTATTTTAATACTTATAAAATTATACTAAAAATGACAAACGAAAGCACCACAACCACCAAACAAGGTTTTTTGCATCAAGCGGGCTGAAGTGTAAAATTGAACATCAGTTTTTCAATTTAATTTTAGTAATAATATCAACTTTTGTGCTTCGATTTTCACCCCACCAACAATGCCCCGAAACTTTAATAGTGGATACCCGCATCTTTACCATCAACGCTATCGAAATAGAATTTCAAAGTACTCCCAAATAAGCATAGACAAAAAAACCAACCCACAAAGATATTGATTGTCCTGGCTTTGTAAAGATCGAACCTTGTAGGTTTCGGTGGAAAATATGGTTTGCTACCCGTGCATGGCGCCGTTCCTTTATATTTTGAACAGAAAATCTTTATCATAATTGTCGCTTGATTTACGAGATCTCCCATTACCTGTAAGAAAATGATAGTTTCTTTATTTTGAACGATATTTGGTCTTTTCAGGTATTTTAATCCAATAAAATGAAAGATTAAAAAACCATCTTATCCCAAATATTAAACCTGTTGCCCCAAATTAATTACAACTTGCAGACATGAGTGACAATTAATTCTAAATGTACGAATCCAAGCTAGATCTTTGCTGCATAAACATAACAAGTACAGCGTTACAAATACATAATGTTCACGAAACTTAGAGTCAATAGGAGAATGAATAAATAATGAAGAAGTACATTCATGGGGCACAATATTATGCTGAGCTTTGCCGCACTCTTAAGGCAACCAATAAAATTGGGCGAATCTATTTTAATTTGCACCCGTTTTAAAGGTATTTCTTGAAGTGACATTAAAATCATAAAAATATAATAAAAGAACAGTCTATGCTTATAAACAAAAAAATAACCCTTCAAGCAGTATGGTTATTTGGCAAAAAAAACATACTACAAACACTTGCGTTGAGTGTAATAGTTGTAGTACTTTATCAATTTTTAGACCTAAAATTAATTGCCATTCCGTTTTTACCAGTTGCTTCAATTGGTACAGCAGTGGCATTTTATGTAGGTTTTAAAAATAACCAAGCGTATGACAGGCTTTGGGAAGCCAGAAGATTATGGGGAGGCATTACCAACACTAGCCGCACGTTAGCAGCCTCATTTATATCGCTTATAGATGATAAAACAAAACAACAAGCATTTCTAAATCGCCATATTGCTTATATTAATATTTTGCGCTTGCAACTGCGTAAAACAATTCCTTGGGCAACTAATAAAGAAGATTATCATAAACAATATGTATCCGATTCTGATGAAATTAAAGAATTTGATATTGCTATTGAAGCACTTTTTGAAAAGCTAGACAAAAAAGAAGTATTTGAAAAAGTAAAGCATAAAGGAAACATTGCAAACTATACATTAAAATACCAATTTGATGTAGTTACAAAATTAAAAAAAGAAAAAATAATTGATGAGTATGAACACAGTGATTTGACCAAATTGCTTGCCGAATTATACAACTTACAAGGCGGATGTGAACGCATAAAAACCACTCCACTATTTAGACAATACAGCTTGTTTAGCCGAATATTTGTTCAATTATTTATTTTGCTTTTGCCATTTGCATTACTTACCGAAATGGCAAAATTGGGCGAGTATGGTGTTTGGCTTGTAATTCCATTCTCCGTTTTAATTTCGTGGGTGTTTATGACTATGGAGCAAATCGGAGAAGCCAGCGAAAATCCTTTTGATGGTGGATCAACTGACACCCCAATTTCAACTATTTGTAGAAATATAGAAATTGATATTTTAGAAATGATGGACGAAACTAACCTTCCACCCAAAATAGAACCATTTAATGATGTATTACTTTAATTTTAAAAATAAATGAAAAAGAAAGATAAATTAGCAATTATTCACCAACATTATCCAAATGCAAACACTACAATTGATAGTGTAAACAAATTTATTGACTTTGTTGAATGTGTTTTAGATTTAGAGCCTTCGCAAGTAATGATGGCCGATAGTATTTGTAGCGATGATGTAAACAGTATACAATATCCTGTAAGAACGCAAGAGTTTTTAGGGCCGTTTAAAATGGGTGGCTTAGATGGCTATCCATTTACAGGTCTTACTGGAATGGCAGCATTTGCAAGCCATGTACCCGACGAAGGTGCAGTATCCATTTATTATGGCCCTCATATTGGTATTACAAAAGATGGAACTATTGGCGAAATACACCGTCATGGCCAATCCAAAAATACAGGATGTTGTGGTGCAGCAAAAGGTGCTTTGAATAAACTAGCCAACAATTTAATTACCGAAGGAAATATTACCGAGTTGGATTACCAAATGAATACTATTGAACAAATTTTATTCAAAGCAAAAGACCGAATAATCACAGCTACTATTCCTATAATGGAAGCTACGTAAGTAATTTACGAAGCAATTGACAAACGCATTGAAGAATTAGTTGCAGGCACAAAATACAATTGTAAATACCTGATACTTTTTGGTGCAATTCATATCAATAGTGACACAGAAATGGGTTCTTTCAATGAAACAAGAAAATTTGACGTAATAGACTTAAAAACAGGAAAAAGAAAAAAATACTTTGATAGAAATGCTTAACAAAGGTACTACTGCCAACCATGGGTTTGGTAAATATGGGGCTTTAGTACTAGGCTGAACATTTGTACTTTCTATCAGCTTTTGTGAACTTTTGAAATAAATCCAAGTATTAGAATAAAGCATGAAAAACAAGAAGGATTTACTTTGCTTTTGTCCGCTGCTTAAACATTATTCACATTAAATAGATAAATATGATATCTAGTTTGATGGTATACCACGTGACGATGTTAATTTGTTTCGGAATCTTGGATACAGAATTTATTGTAGGGGAGATAAGGACTTTTCAGCACTCTATCTACCTTGTCTGACATATACACCCAAAAACCAGATTTTTTGACTTTCAAAGAATATCTCAATCTTTAAATTTTCTAACATGTCACTGCCATTGTTTTTATAATTTTTTTCGGTTTGAAATAGTTGTTCAATTGCCATTTATACTTAGCTGGCATATATCAACAATAGAAAGTATGAATAACCCTAAAATTGTCAATTTTTTTAAAAAAAAAGCACACCGAAATATGACATAAAATTATTTAATGTATATTTGCAGTAAAATAAAATCTTTATAACATGTTAAGAATAATTTTGCTTTTTGTAACTTTCCTTCTTTTATCTGCGTTGAGTTGCAAAAATAGTGTGGATAATGTTAACTCACAAAATGATTATTCAAAGGGAAACCAAATATCATCTGATCATAAAATGATAACATGGGAAGAAATGATAGTTGAAATTAACAAGGCTGAATATACCGGCATTGGTCAAAACCATGATATGATAATAACTTTGGTAAAAACAGATGGATCTATTATTAAAGCCAAACAACCAAAAATTGACGCTTTTCTAGAAATCGTAAAGAATTGTAAAAAATGTAGCGAAATTCCGATTCTTTCAGAATAAAATAAACCCGGATTATGCATTAGAAAATCTATTCCAAAGCTAAACTGCTGCAAATCAGATGCTACACATATTTATTGCATTTTAACTTCTCATAACGAAGTTCTAACGCATTATCCGGGATAAATGAAAACTTAGATTTATGTATAAATTATTTTTAATTTTATCATTATTTTTTGTAGCACCTTTTAGTATAAGTGCCCAAATTGGCGATATAGTTTTTAATGAAAATGTTTTACACAATATTTATGTAACCACATCATTGGATCAGGCAGTATTAATAGATACATTAAAAGCTAGAAAATATTCAGGTGATTATACTAATGTCGATGTAGATTTTGATGGAGTTGTACTGAGCAATGTAGGTATAAAATTTAAAGGGAATTATTCATATACTTATGCCAATACTAGTGATAAAAAACCCATTAAATTTGATTTTGGTGAATTTGTTAGCGGGCAAAAACACGATGGATTAACAAAAGTTAATTTGGTCAATAGTTTTGGAGATCCATCTTTTATGAGAGATGCAGTCTCGTATAAACTGCTGAGAGAAATGGGTGTACCTGCACCAAGAACTTCTTTTGCAAAAGTCCACATTAATGGCTCTTATTTTGGACTTTATTTGTTGGTAGAAGAACAGGACAAAAAATTCCTTGAGCATAATAGCTTCCTTGACAAAAATGGCAACTTATACAAAGCCAATTTTTCTGACCTAGTGTATGATGGTGGCATAAAAGAAGATTATTTGGACAATTTCGAACAACAACTTAAGAATCAAGGTGATACAACGTGGAGCGATCTTATAAAATTTCATCAAACAATAAATAATTCTGATAATTTCTCCACAAATATTCAAAATATTTTTCAACTTGAATATTTCTTAAAATCCATTGCAGTCGATTTTGTCGTAGCCAATTGGGATAATTTTCTTGGACACGGACGGAATTTTTCTCTCTACCACAGTACTACCAATAATAAATTTTATTGGTTACCTTGGGATTATGGCTTCGCATTTGGAGATCAATTGCCATTTGATCAATTGTTGTGGGCAGGTTTTATTAATAATGAATATAATAATTTTTGGAATAATTGTATGTCAGTACCTGCCATAAAAAATCAATATCTCCAATATATATGTCAAGCAAACTCAATAATGACTTATGAGAGATTGGATGAATATATCAATGAATTGAGGACTTTAATTACACAGGCAGTAATCACAGATCCAAATAAACATTATACATTTTTTAATTTTAACAATGCAATCGATAGTCAAAGTGTTACTGTTATGGAAATATTCAGTCCCACACTTGGCCCCGAACCGCGAGAATACCCTGGTTTAAAATATAAAATTGTTAAAAGGAATGAAGAAGTTGCAAACCTTCTTAAAAATCAAGATATTGATTGTATATCGGGCACAGACTTTCTTGATTTTGGAGAGGTTAAAGTTTACCCAAATCCTGCTTCAGATTATATAGATATACAGATGGAATTTAAAACTCAATCTACAATTAATCTATTTTCCATTGATGGAAGATTAATAGAAAGTTATGTGGATATTAACCAAAATATAGTCTTGCCTATATCTCATTTAACTAAAGGAGTTTATTTAATAAAATTGATAAATGATAGGCAATCCAAAACTTTTAAATTCATCAAAGATACTTAATAGAAATCAATTAAAAAATTAATTAATTATAGAATGGTAAATACTACTTTGCCTATGAACCCACCTTTTTTGGCAAAATGGTAAGCTTCCTTGTATGCATCAATGGAAAAAGATTTTGCTACAGGTATTTCCACCGAATTTTTAGGTAGCCAATCATTTATTTCTTTCAATATTTCTTGTGAAGGAGTAGCTTGAATAATGATATTCCTTTTGGAAGCAGATAAATTATTAATTGCTGCTTTGAACATATCAATAGGGGTGGGCAATGTACTTATGTAGATGCCTTTGGGTTTCAAAAAAAACTTAGCTATATTAAACGATAAACTTCCTGCTAACTCAAATATAGCATCATATTTTTCTTGATAGTTCATTATTTGTTCTGTTTTCCTGACTTGTACCTTTTTAGTGCGGTGGAAAAAGTTTAGCCACCAAATCGGCCATTTTGGGTGTTTGCTCTGCCTTTACAATGACGGTTTTATGGGTTATATGATTTAGGATTTGGCCATCTACTATTTTTTTGGATTCATCTATGAACTTTCTTATCGATACACCTGCTTTTAATT
>CAZGMB010000082.1:0-20946 GCA_964526715.1 uncultured Aureispira sp.
TTTTCTTTTAAGTTTGCTTCTGCTTCTGCAACTAATTTATAAGTGACTTCAGCCTTATTGTTCATATTCATAATGGTCACATTGGTCAGTACAGTGACTTTAGAAGTATCTAATTGAGACTCATCAATAATTCGAGCAGTGGCAAAGACTTTCTCCATATCATTGATCTTTAACTCTAGCATCCCTTGAGCGTTCTTTGCTGCGTCATACTCAGCATTTTCTGATAAATCACCTTTCTCTCTCGCTTCAGCGATAGCCTTAGCTACATCTTCTCTTCCCTTAGTTTTTAGCACTTCCAGCTCAGATTTTAATTTTTCATATCCTTCTGGAGTCATGTATGAAACTGACATTGTATAAAATTTAATGTTTGATAAAATAAAAAAACAAACGTTTTCACTCATGATATAAGTGAAAACGTTTGTTATAAATTAATGCTTATATAAATACTAAACTATCATGTAAGGAAAAAAGTTCCTTAAAATGCAAATCTTAGTGTAATATTATGTGAACCTTTGTATGGATTAGATGCTCTGTAAGCATAATCAATTCCTAAATTATTTGCTCCTCCTTTGGTTATTGGAACTTCCACAGATGCTCCGGCAGATAATCCTGTGTAAAGACCTTGCGTTTCTATATCTGACGCGCCAATGTCATATTTGTATGCACCACGTACTACAAATCGATTTTGGAATGAAAATTCAGCACCAACGCCTATTTGATCTTTAGAAAAAGCATTAGAAGTGAAATTGGCTAATCCTCTGATAAAATTATCCTGACCTACATAAAAATCATAAGAAACTCCCATATTTAACATAGAAGGAAGCTCGAAACTAGCAGCTCTGGAATCATATGACAATTCATAAATTACTCCTCCACCTGGGTCAGGATTAGGTCTTCTTTGAGTAAGACCCTCGCCTCCAAACTTCATTGGCGTACCCACATTTCTCAAGGAGATACCAAGCTTGAAGTTATCTTTCTCACCAGATACATATTGAACTCCTGCATCTATAGCTACCCCTGACGCATTAACATCCTGAATACTTTCAGATACAAATCTAACCAAAGCCCCTACAGAAATTTTATTTGCATAGGTCAAAGAATAACCCACGCCTAACTGAAAAAAGCTTGGTGAGAAAAAACCACCTGTTCCTGCTGGCTGATCAGAAGTAGTCACAGGTATTTCACCAAAATCCAATGAAGCAAACTCTACGCCTAAAGCTCCAGATTTACCCATTTTAAAACCTATAGCTCCGGCATTCAGATTCATTCCCGTACCACTAAAAAGTCTATTGTTGGTGATACCGATCTCCATACTCTTGATACGGCTTAAACCTGCAATATTAATACGCATAGCTTCCACACCAATAGCAGATGAAGTACTCATTGAATGTAAACCTGCGCTACGACCCCATGGATTCATTAGCAACTCAGCAGCACCGGCTTGGCCCTGACGATCAGGATTACCCGCAAAACCACTAGTGGTAAAAATTGCTATTAAAATTATTATAGAGTAAAATTTAAAATTCATATTGTTACTTTTTACTTAATGATAAATTTGTTAGAGAAGCAAGCTTTACAAGACCTGCTTCTCTAAACCTATTGTTTTTTATAATCCACTCGGGTCAAATGTACGACCAATACCAAACCACTTAATAGTTCGTTCTTCACCGTACTCAGGTGCAGCTATATGAATCAGATATACACCACTTGCCACCGGAATCTCTCTAAAGTTTTTCATATCCCATTCCAAATCTGGGAATACTTGACTCGTAGAAGTAGGTCTGCTAGAACCTGATAAAATAGCACCGCGCTCGTCTCTATTGTATTGTCTGATAAACGTACCATCTATACTATAAATAGTAACTACAGCTTTAGCCGGCAAGTTGGTGATCTTAATGACATTTGTAAACTGAGAAGTTTCGTAAGATGAGTAAGCATAATATGGATTTGGTACTACATTTACATTGGATAAAGCTCCAACATACTCTTCTTGTGTGGCTAATTGCTTAGACTCAACACCTTTGAACTCAAACTCATATATTGGCTGATCATCGTTAGTAAGACACGCTCTTTCTGATGCTGGATCATATCTTCTTGACTCTCCATAAGGATTATTTACCCTAACCTTTACTGTAAGATCATTAGGTATTAATCCTTGCTCTAGAGGTAATAATCTTGTAGGCAATGGCACACTTGTCCATGTCACTGAAGATAAAACTCTATGTTTGTTATTTAATGATGGACTAGCGCCACTGGCTGAATATTTTAAACGATCATAAAACAATTTACATTCGTCATACTCCATCCTAGATACATAGATATTGTGTTGCGCACCTAAAATCCAAGCTCTTGCATCATTGGCAGCGAGAACCTCTCCAGTATTTGGATTTCTGATTACAAAATCTTCGATAACCGCCTCAGATGAAGGGTTGAAAATCAAGTCTCCACCGATTGGGTTTTTACCTTGCATTACCTCTGCGTTCTCTCCAGAATACCAACTACTCTCTCCAAAGAATATATTGAGACGTTTTCCAGTTTCTACATCTATGGCGTAACCTGGGAAATAACTCATACCTACAGTTCCATCATTTAATGGTTTTCCATTTTGATCTATGGATGGTGTATTTCTAAGGTCAAAGTTTTTAGCATTACCTATGGTTGTGGCATTTGCACCTGTTATTAATTCGTTAGCCGTGGTTTCCACTACGACACACTTACTCCATTTAGATTTATCATTAGTAAATACGATATCGACATTATTTAAGTCTCTGTATCTTAATGAGTTGATGTTTGGAGAAGTGGAGAACGTAATTACTTCTCTTGGAGAAGGACTCACATAAAAATCCAAATCTGCATCAACAGTAAATCTAGTAGATAAAATGGGTACAAAAAGGCCATTTCCAAGTTTTGATAATGCTGAAGTTGGGTCCTGATTTACACCGTTTAATACAAAACCATTACTTACAAAATCCAAGAATCTAATATTTGGAACATTGGGATTATATCTTCCTCCGTCTGCTAATGCATTATACCATAAATCACTATTTGGATTTTTATAAGTCAGACTCGCACCTACACCACCATTAGGTGCTGTTCTGAGTACTCCAGGATCTTCTTCATTTCCGACAGTAACCGAAAAACCAAATTGGCCAATGATATATTCCTTAATTTCTTTTAAAGACCTATTGTCTAATAGTACCTTATTATTGGTCACATCAGTAAGTCTCCAAGTTGCTTTATCATCAAAAGAACAAAGACTTCCTTGGTTATTTGATTGGAAATTACCCACAATCTCTAATCTGTATTTACCATTCTTAACTTTAAGAGGGTCTACAACTTTAGCGTCTATAGGACCTGCTCCTGTTTTGTACAAAATCTTGCCATCAAACGTCTTATTAATAATAATATCATACATAGAAGGGTCCATGTCCAAAAACTTACCTGGGTTACCTTCACCTTGTATTCTGGTCACAGCTGGCCCATCACCATAGTTGGTCTGAAGTTCTTCATAAACTATAGGTCTTGGTACCAAAGTATAAACCTTTACATTTCTTCTACCTTCAAGGTATGGTCTTTTTTGACCTTCTCCTTCTATGATATCAAACGTTTTCCAATCATTGTGTGCATATGCCAACACCATAAAATGATATTGCTTGTGATTGACCAATCTCTTGTTTGACAAAGCAAACTGGTCATCTGTAACTCTGAATGACTTTCTGATACCACTATCTGTTCCAGTGACTTCTTTAGTAGGAGTCCATACTATCGGACCATTTGTAACAATAGGATTAGCTTGACCCACCCAACTATAAATTTCACGGATACCATTTTTCAGGTCAACTTTTGCAATTTCCCTAGCCTTAGCAATGTCTCCTAACTCCTGACCTGTTACACTTGCATTAGCTAATTGGAATATTCTATAACCTTCAAATTTATATTTATTATTATCGACCATAGGAGCTTGAAGGTCTACTTCTTCATAACTTTCGTTAAAGTTGTTTGACGTTTGCTCATTAGATAACATTAGGATAAGCTCTCTGTCCAATTCAACAGGCGTCAAATCTGGAGCATCAGGTCCTTCTGTAAGGTTAAAACAGTTGTCAAATAAAGCTTGCGCTATATCATCAGCAAATCTTAATCTTGTAATGTCTGGACATGGATGTGGTACGTCAGGTACAAAAACAACACCCATAATCAATTCATTCTCAGCCCCTGGCTGTAATAAAAGCGGACCTGTTGCTTGCAATGTACGTCTATCCCCTAGAGGAAGTCTTTCCGTACACATAGACCATGCTTCAGTACTTGCATCATCAGGATCACTTACGAATGCATATCTGATACTGTCCGTACTTCCTGGATTATAACCTGTGCCACCAAAAGTAAATGGCGTTGCATCTGCCCAAAATCCTCTGATATAATTATAAAATCCATCTTCACGACCTCTTTGAGGGTCTGTAGTAGGTGGTGGTGGACTACCGATACCTCCGTTTTCTGCGTAAGTAAATGATGTCATACCAAGCTCAACAACCGTATCCACAGCACCTGTAAAAGGTTCTGGCTCTACTAAAACTTTATTTCCATCTGCATCAAGAACAACATTTCCATTAGCATCCAGTTTAAATACTTTAGGACCTAAAGGACCTCTAAAGTAATCCATACCTAATACGGGTATTACCTCACCATATGTATTTGTACCTCCACAAGCAGCCCCGTTAAATCCGTCTACCGCATCTTCATTGTACACATAAGCTAATGATCTAGAAGTATCACAACCAATGTAGTCATCCTGATAACATCCTAAATCTGGATCTATCCACATAGAGAAGTAACAGTCTACTAAATCTTCATTGGCTTTATTGATCAACTTATACCTGTAGAAAGTCATATCATTGATCTCATCATTGGTAGCATAAGCAAAAGCTTGTACTTGTACCTCCATCTGGATGGTAGCAGGCCCAGATAGTGTTTGAGGACCACCATTGTCATTGTATATCCAAAAAATCATATCATCTGGAATCAACTCCCTTGCTTCAAAAATATCTTTAGGTTCACAACCTCTGATGTCAATAATGGGAAAGTCTCCTTCACACGGCTCATACGAACCATTTTCATTTTGATCCCAAAAGCTACCTAGAGGCTGATCGGGAAGATTGAAGCTATATTTCTTTCTCCAATCAGGATTTCCTTGTCCTGGCCAAAAAAGTACATCTTCAGGAATAGAATCGCAATCAAGTGCGACACCTGTTTCTATAGAACGTAAAACTCTGTTAACATGTGCATTTACATTATTACCTTTTACGTTGAAAAATCTATCCCAATTGTCACACACATCTTTTTCTGTTGCTCCGTTCAAATCCAATGGACCAGAAAAGAAGTCAAAACCTAAGCTTCTGTATGTTACCGCAGACAATTTAATATTTTGTGATTTGTCTACTCCACCTATCCATACACCGCCCGCGTAAAGAGCAGATACTGGAAGTTGTCCCGGTGCAGGCTTTGGCACAATATACTGAGCTTCATACCAGATATCACCTCCTGTAAGCAATCTCGCTCTAACATTGTTAATCTGCAATTCTGTTTGCTTAGTAGGTCTGACGCAGGCTGCCCTCCAAGAGGTCGTTTGCGAAACCGATGGTGCTTTACCATCTACATTATCGGGCTTTCTTGCACTTAGATCACTTTGGATCACCAGTAAAAAAGCACCTATAATAATAAAACATTTACTTATATTCATCTTTATTTATATTATTATGGTGAATAAATTAAAAATCTAAAATGGCACCAACATACATCCTTCTAGGAAGGGTAAAATTGCCTGGAGCCAACAATCTCCATGAATATGCTTCTAAGAATGCTTCTTCATCTCTGCCTGTATTAACAATACCTCTAATTCTATCCTGGCCAAAACTTGACTGTAGGAAACCATCATTATCAGGGTCACCTGAAAAACGATAAAGATTAATGACGTTTTTAGTATTGAACAAGTTTTGGACTCTGAAATACACATTAAACATAATTTTCTTTTTGGTTTCGCTACTAATAGTGATTGGAATTCTTTTTTGAATGTTTAGATCCGTGGTGAAATTCCAAGGTAATCTTGCGCCATTGATTGAGCCTGCAAAACCTGTTCCACCAAATTGTTCAGGGACTTGATTTCTGGTATATGGCTGTCCAGATACTAAGAAAGAAGTTATGTTGACCCCAAAATCTTCCAAAATATTGACACCGCCGATACGAGGTCCATTGTAAGCTTTACCTGATCCATATCTATAGTCAATCACCCCTGTAATCCTGTGGCGTTCATCAAATGATAATGGAATCAAGTTTCTGATCGGACCACGGTTGTTAATACCGTTAGACGAATTGGCATCACTACCAGAACCATCCGCAAACTGAAGGGTATACGTTGCATTAAGTTCCAAATTATTAGTTCTACGTCTGTCTAAGCTGAAAGAAAATCCTTTTACCGTACCAAAATCTAAGTTATCGAATATTTTATAGGTATTTAAAGGTGCCGCTACATTGGCCAAAACTCTTTGTTGAATCAAATCCCTCATCTCCTTATAATATGCAGATACTTTTACAGCCATTACTTCAGAAACTTTTTGTTGGAATCCTACTTCATAATCCACTGTTCTTACGGGTCTCAAATTCGGGTTATCCATAGCTGCTCCATTTGGATTAATTCTGGAAATATCATCCCAAAAATAAAAATCAAGTGCTGATGAGAAAGCATTAGATGGAGGTCTTTGGTACAATACGTCATAGTGTGCAAAGAAACCCGCATCATCAGATATAGGGAATGAAAATGCTAATCTTGGCATAAAATTGATTTGCGGTTTGTAGTCCACAAATGAATAAGAAGAGTTGTACTCTCTACCCAATGCATCCTTACCCGAAGCCTGTATATCTAATAGTCTGGTTTGTCTACCTTCACCATCCTGGCCTGCGTAAGAAGGATAAACCAATCCACCTTGGTAGATCACGTTTCCACCTGATACTGCTGTACCATTGGGTAAAAACCATTGATCTCCTTTTCTGAACGCTCTGACATTATCATTTTCTTCGTCAGTGACATATACATTAAAATCGTCACCTACAGACTCTGGTTTTTCAAGCCCTTTACGTGCATAGTAATCTTTTGCTGTTTCGATTTCATACAATGCGTAAGGGTCTCTCATGACCTTAGTATTGGCATCAAAGTAATCCATACGAAGTCCAAGTCTGAATATGATATCTTTGTAAGAAAACTTATCCTGCAAGAAAACAGCTCCGTAAATGGGTTGCTGTGGCGCCACTACAAATGTTCTTCTTCCGTTGGCGTCTCTACTCGTGAAGAAATCATCAAATCTGACATCGTTTCCTAATTTATTGCCCAAATAGTCAAAACCTGAGTAATTTATTAAGCCCTGTCTGTTTATCAATTCTGATGCAGAAAACATGTCTAAACTTAACTGACTCGGATCAAGATCCCAAACGTTTACATATTTATTGTCTGAATCTCCTGTTATTTCACGAACAGCTCTGTAAAATCTATTATCTGATTGTAAATTTAAAAATGTTTCATAAATGGGAAATCTACCGAAAGTAGGATGTTCCTCAAAATTAATCACATTGGCTGTATCTAATCCATTAATATGACCATTGGCTTGTAACTCAGCTACATTCCACAGATCAAAAGGCGCTATATTCCAGTTTCTATTGATACTTTGTTCGTATAAAAATCCTAATTGAATATTATGTCTTCCTTTTTCTGAGCTACCTGGAAATAAGTCAAACCCTGTAGATAAATTTAAGGAAATCAAATCATTGTCACTTTTTGCAAAACTATTATACACTTGACCTACATTGGCAAAAAGATTGTTCCATGCACTGTTAATGTTTTGATCCAAAAGACCGTTAACATTGACTCCATTAATAGCATTGAAGGATCCCAATACAGGGTTTATCACATTGTTTGGTGTGTACTCACCAATATTTTCTCTAAATCCTAAATGTCCGTAAAAAAAGGTTTCACCATTAATGGTTCTTGGTTCATCAAAAAAACCATCTACTCTATCCCAAACTCTTGCAGTTTTACCAAAATAACCATAATCAAAAAGTCGGTCTTCGTGTCTCACGTCTTCATTTCTAGACTTATTTTTTTGGTAGCCCATTACTAAGGTATATGAGAAGTTTTTGATACCTCCTGAAGAAGCATCATCACCTTCAGCGCCACTCTGTTTTCCTAATTTGTGAGTCAATCTGAAGTTTCCTCTATAAGTGTTTGAATATTGGAATGGGTTATTTATCCAGTTTAACATGGCCCAAGAAGATCCTGAACCACTGACCCCAGAAGATCCTGGTGTAAATCTATTCACTCCATCGTTATAGTTTCCTGACAATTGAACATCTATATTTTTGCCCAATTTAATGTCGATTCTACCTGTAAGGTCAAGGTCGATATTTTCATCATTTGGACGCGCTTTCATAGGTGCTCCCAAGTCTGATGTTCTTACATTTTCTAATGAAGGGAATCTTGTTCCTCCAATAGAGTATGTAGGACTTTGCTCCAATGATCTGATCACACTTTCAGGTGCTCTCCACACTCCTAAAGCTGAAGGACTATTATCTGCTACGTTTCTGTATTGGCCAGAAAAACGATAACCTAAGATAGATTGTTTTTTACTATTTCTTAGGATAGGTCCAGCTATGTTACCACTAATAAGATTGTATCCATATCCATCCACAGAGCGCTCTATCTCTAAGCTACCTGAATGTTTGTCTGATGGACCTCTAGATGTCAAAGAGATGACACCACCTGTCACGTCTCCATATCTGGCTTCTATACCGCCTATGACTACCTGAAGTTGCTCTATCTCTGACTGTGGTATCAAGTTACCAGTGACTCTCACACCATCCAAGAAGTATACTGTCTCGTTAGATCTGGAACCCCTAACAGAAATATCTCCACCATCTCTAGATGAGATACCTGCTGTAGTAGCCGCTATAGCGTTTACTTGTTTAGTAGGTAGCGCTCTGATGTTTTCCTGTGTAATGGTTTTACCCTGAGTTGTATTATCTTGGTCAATCAGTGGTACTTTGTAGGCTTTGATTTCTACGCCCAAATCCAATAAAATGGCATCGTCAGAAATATCAAAATTTACCCTGTTTGTTTTACCGTTATTGATGACAATCCCGGTCAATCTTTGTGGTGCATATCCCACATAACTGGCTTCCATATCATAGGTACCTGCCTGAATGTCTGTAAAAAAGTAATTACCATCCAAGTCAGTAGATGTACCAGAAATTAGGACACCATTTCTGTAAAGCTCTACAGATCCGAAAGCAATGGCTTCGCCTGTTTTGCCGTCCCGTACTTTTCCTTCTATGGTGGTTTGAGCAACTACACCCGTGACCGCAATTAGAAGAAAACCAAATAAAAGTAATAATCTATTCATACTCTGAATTTTTGATTATGTTAATAAATCCTTAAAAAGTCCGCAATGTTAAGCAATATTGAAACGATATACAAAATTTTTCTGGCAATAATCTCTAAAATTGTATCCGCCGATACATTTCCAAAGGTTTTTGATGTTTCTGTTAGCGCATCATTTAGGTATTCCTGCCAAAATTTTGTCCAACAAAACCTTCGCTATGAGTTCTAGAGATTCGTGGGTCCACCCTGCAATATGAGGCGTGAGTATGACCTGTTTCATCTGATACAATTGATTATACATTTCTGCTTCATCTGTGGAAAACGTTTCCGGTTTTTCATTTTCAAAAACGTCAAGGCACGCACCCGAAATTTTACCTGTTTCCAAACCCTGAATCAAAGCTTTAGTATCTACAATTTGACCTCTGGAAGTATTGCTAATAATCACTTTGTCTTTACATTGTGATAAAAACTTTTCATCTACCATAAATCTGGTTTCTTCTGTAAGTGGAAGATGTAAAGAGATGATATCTGATTCTGCCAAAACAGTATTTAAATCTGTCTTATTAACAAAACGCAGTGTACTTGGGAAACGCTTCCTGTACTTATCATAACAAATGACGTTGAGTCGCCAAGGAGACAGTTTTTCTGCAAAAGATACTCCAGTATGCCCCATTCCAATGATTCCAATCGTTTTGCCTCTAAGTTCAGTACCTCTGTTTGCTTCTCTTTGCCATGAAAAATTTCTGACTTCCCGATCTGCATTGACAATATTATTTAGAAGACATAACAACATGGCCATTTCATGCTCTGCAACGGCATTACTATTACCTTCGGGCGAGTTAAAAACTTTAATACTTTTTCTTTTAGCATAATTTACATCAATAATTTCGAGTCCCGATCCCAATCTGCCAATAAATAATAGTTTTTTGCCTTTATCTATCCTTTCTTTATTCATGATGATCTTGCTATTAATCACCAATCCATCATACTGATCTATAATCTGATCCAACACTTGATTATCTACAGATGTATCGTAGTTGACTTCAAAACCAGCAGCTTTCAAACCATTAATGAGTAACGGATGTACTTTATCTGTTATTAACACTTTTCTAGACATCAATGAAATTTAGTATTATGAACAATTTTCTTGATGAGCAACAAAAATTACACCACTAAGATTAATAATATCTTCATATTGTAAAAAATAATTTCATAAGCATTTCAAGCTTAGCTAAAAAGCATTACCTTTGTGCCCCGATCATACAATAAATCGGGAAATGCCAAAAGACTCATCCATCAAATCCGTACTCATCATAGGTAGCGGACCCATTATCATAGGCCAAGCATGCGAATTTGACTATTCTGGAACACAAGCTTCCAGGTCATTGCGTGAAGAAGGTATCACAGTAACGCTGATCAACTCTAATCCAGCGACCATCATGACTGATAATGTCACTGCAGACCATGTATATATGTGGCCATTGACCGTAGAAAGTATCATAAAAATCCTTGAAGAACAAAAAATCGATGCGGTGCTCCCTACCATGGGTGGCCAAACAGCCCTAAATCTAGCTATAGAAGCAGAAAATATGGGAGTATGGGACAGGTATGGTGTCAAAATGATAGGGGTAGATGTAGCAGCTATAGAACTTGCGGAAAATAGAGAAGCTTTTAAACAGCATGTCATGAGCATAGGTATGAAAGTGGCTGATTCGGCTATTGCCAATTCATTTTTAGAAGGAAAAGAAGCTGCCCAGCATATTGGATTTCCTTTGGTGATCAGACCTTCATACACACTCGGAGGTACTGGAGGTGGATTTGTGATGAAAGAAGAAGAATTTGACGAAGCCCTCAGAAGAGGTCTGGAAGCATCACCATCTCATGAGGTATTGGTAGAAAAAGCGGTTTTAGGCTGGAAAGAATATGAACTAGAATTGTTACGAGACAAAAATGACAATGTAGTCATCATTTGTACCGTAGAAAATCTGGATCCTATGGGAATACATACAGGTGACAGTATCACTGTAGCTCCAGCTATGACACTCTCCGACACTGCTTTTCAGCAAATGAGAGATGACGCGATACTCATGATGCGATCTATGGGGAATTTTGCTGGTGGATGTAATGTTCAGTTTGCACTAAATCCTGAAACCGAAGAGCTGATCGCTGTGGAAATCAATCCTCGAGTGTCTAGATCTTCAGCATTGGCCAGTAAAGCCACAGGATATCCAATCGCAAAAATAGCTGCAAAATTAGCCATTGGATATACATTGGATGAGCTTAAAAACCAAATTACTAAAACTACATCAGCTTATTTTGAGCCCGCATTAGATTATGTCATTGTAAAAATGCCAAGATGGAATTTTGAGAAATTCTATGGTGCTGACACTACACTCGGTTTGCAGATGAAGTCCGTAGGTGAAGTGATGGCCATAGGGAGAACATTTTTGGAAGCGCTCCAAAAAGCATGTCAAAGCCAGGAAAATAACCGTGCAGGTTTGGGTGCAGATATGAAAGAATGGATTCAAACAGAAGATATACTGGCGAGATTAGAAAAAGTAAGTGATGATCGTATATTCAGAGTAAAAGATGCACTCAGATTAGGCGTTCCTGAAAAAACGGTACATAAGCTCACTAAAATTGACCCATGGTACATCAAACAAATCAAAAGGTTAGTCAAATACGAGGAAAAACTAATGAAGTTTAACGTGGCCGAAGACCTACCTTTTGATTTTCTGAAAGAACTAAAGCAGGTGGGTTATTCTGATGCCCAAATAGCTTGGGTATTAAGAATCAAGGAAGACGAAGTCACTAGACATCGAAAAAATCTGGGAATTCGTCGTACTTATAAAATGGTAGATACTTGTGCCGCAGAGTTTGAAGCCAAGACTCCTTATTTTTACTCTACGTTTGATAATGAAAATGAAAGTATACCGTCAGATAAGAAAAAGATTGTTGTACTAGGTTCGGGACCCAATCGTATAGGTCAAGGGATCGAATTTGATTACTGCTGTGTTCATGGTTTATTAGCTATCAAAGAAGCTGGTTATGAAGCGATTATGGTCAATTGTAATCCAGAAACGGTATCTACAGATTTTGACATTGCTGATAAATTATACTTCGAGCCTGTATATTGGGAACACTTGGAAGAAATCCTTGAACTTGAACAACCGGAAGGTGTCATTGTACAGCTGGGCGGACAAACGGCACTAAAACTAGCCGAAAAGCTGCACCAAAAAGGCTACAAAATCATAGGCACTGACTTCAACAATATGGACATCGCTGAAGATCGAGGCAGATTTTCAGACATGCTTAAAGAACTAGAAATACCATATCCTGAGTATGGTGTAGCACATGATGTAGATGAAGCCATAGAAGTAGCCCGTCGAGTAAGTTATCCGGTATTGGTAAGACCTTCTTACGTTTTGGGTGGTCAAAGAATGAGAATCGTCATCAATGATCAAGAATTGGAAACTCATGTACTGAGCATATTCAAACACATGCCAGACAATAAGGTGTTGATAGATCAGTTTTTAGAAAGAGCCAAGGAAGCAGAGATCGATGCTATATGTGATGGCGAAGACGTACATATCATGGGTATCATGGAGCACATAGAGCCTGCCGGTATACACTCGGGAGACAGCTCAGCAGTATTACCAACATATTCTCTTAGTCCTGATGTCGTAGGACAAATGGTAGAATATGCCAAAAAGTTAGCATTCGCACTTAATATAAAAGGTCTGATCAACATTCAGTTTGCCATAAGAAAAGATAAGGTATATGTCATCGAAGCCAATCCAAGGGCATCTAGAACTACCCCATTTATCGCCAAAGCTTACCAGGTACCTTTTCTCAAAATGGCCACACAAGTCATGATGGGCACCAAAAAGATTAGCGACTTTGTGATTGATAAGAAGTTGACAGGGTTTGCAATCAAAGTACCTGTTTTTTCTTTCAATAAGTTTCCGGGCGTAGATAAAAACCTAGGTCCAGAAATGAAATCCACAGGAGAAATGATTTATTACATCAAAGACATTTACGATCCCTATTTTAGAGAGTTAGATAGCAAGAGATCCATGTTTTTGAGTCGATAGAAAAATTTTGACCGCACCTATTGTGGCTTAAAAATCATGATTACTGTCGCATAGAGGACAAACAATACATTTATTTTGGGTTGTGCTGTATTTCAATTCCAAAATTTCACATAAATGCCGTACATTTGTGGCCTGATTTTACGAAGTAAAGATAAAAAATGAAATTCCATCTGTTTAAATATTTAGTTGTTATTAGCTTATTTTTAGTATCCTGTTCCAATGAATTTGAACTGACAGAACAAGGTGAAGATGTACCTGTAGTATATGGTGTGATCTCCGCTCAAGATACAGCATTATATATCAGAGTTGAAAAATCATTTGTAAGCGAAACGGTTTCTGGTAATGAACTGGCTCTAGATCCAAAAAATCTATATTACGATGATATTCAAGTAATGTTGAAGCACACCAAAACTGGAAAAGATTTTACTCTAAGACGTGTAGATGGCAATAAAGAAGGATATCAAAGGGACCAAACTGGAGTATTTGCCAATAGTCCCAACTATCTATATAAAATCAAACGAAGCGAAATCAATCTTATCCCATCTGATGAATATCAAATCATTGTAAAAAAATCGGATGGCCAAATCCTAACTAATGCTACTACCCCAATACTCAATGTAATGACGGATGCCAAGCAAGATGTCAATCCTAAACCATCTGCTACTTTAGCTTTTGGATATACTTCTGACTTTAAAGTGGAGTTTTTTCCAGATAATAACTCTGTGATACATGACATCATCTTGACGATCAATTACAGAGAAATAGATGCTAAAGGTATAGAATTGAGAAAATCGGTAGATTGGGTTGCGGGCAACAATACTAGTAATAAAGTAGGCGCCAATAATTACAGCCATAGTGTTAAAGGCATTAGTTTTTATCAATTTTTAGGTGGGAATATACCTGCAAATGACCCTGCCAATCCAGTTACAAGAAGATTTGACAATATTACGTTAAAAATCGTCTCTGGTAGTCAAGCTATAAAAGATTATATCAGCATTGGACAAATCAATCTAGGTATTACTTCAAGTGGAGAAATACCAGTATACTCCAATCTAAGCAACGGCGCACGAGGTCTCTTTGCATCGAAGGCTACTTTTGTGAGAGAAGGAATGGCGATCACCAATACTACGATGGATTCTTTGAGAAACGGTATTTATACACGTCAACTCAATTTTAAATAAACCATGACGATGTGTCAGTAGTTTCAGACTTTATTACTGACTTTTTATCCATTTTGGCAGTTTTAGGCGTTGATTTTCCTCCAAAATTCATTTGGCACATGTATTGAATAAGTAATTGTGTTTGACAAAATTTTATTCTTAAAAAATTAAACACAATCTAATATAATGGGCAAAATAATAGGCATAGACTTAGGAACCACCAACTCATGTGTAGCAGTAATGGAAGGTAACGAACCGGTAGTAATAGCCAATGAAGAAGGCAAAAGAACTACTCCATCTATTGTAGCATTTCTAGACAATGGTGAAAGAAAAATCGGCGACCCTGCCAAGAGACAAGCCATCACTAATCCTACTAGAACCATAGCTTCTATCAAAAGATTTATGGGTAACAGATTTAGTGAAGTTGGAAAAGAAGCAGGAAGGGTTGCATACAAAACCGTAAAAGGAGACAATGACACCGTAAGAGTAGATATAGATGGCAGGCTATATACTCCACAAGAAATATCAGCTATGGTACTTCAAAAAATGAAGAAAACAGCTGAAGATTTCTTAGGACAAGAAGTGACTGATGCTGTCATCACAGTACCTGCGTACTTTAACGACTCACAAAGACAAGCAACTAAAGAAGCTGGTGAGATCGCTGGCTTAAAAGTACAAAGAATCATCAATGAGCCTACAGCAGCAGCTTTGGCTTATGGTTTGGACAAAAAGCAGCAAGATTCTACCATTGCTGTATTTGACTTAGGTGGTGGTACTTTTGACGTTTCTATTTTAGAGCTGGGCGATGGCGTATTTGAAGTAAAATCAACTAATGGAGACACCCACCTAGGTGGTGACGATTTTGACCAAGTAATCATAGACTGGTTGGCTGATGAGTTCAAAGCCCAAGAAAATGTAGACTTGAGAAAAGACCCTATGTCTTTACAGAGAATCAAAGATGCAGCTGAAAAAGCTAAAATCGAATTGTCTTCATCTGCAGAAACAGAAATCAATCTTCCATATGTTACAGCAGTAGATGGTGTACCAAAACACTTAGTAATGAAACTTTCAAGAGCTAAATTTGAGCAACTGGCAGATTCATTGATTAAAAGAACCTTAAAGCCTTGTGAAGATGCGCTAAAAGATGCAGGACTTTCAAAAAGTAATATTGATGAAATCATCCTTGTAGGTGGGTCCACGAGAATCCCAGCCATTCAGCAAGCAGTTGAAGATTTCTTTGGCAAAAAACCTAACAGATCAGTAAACCCTGATGAAGTAGTAGCATTAGGTGCTTCTATCCAAGGTGGTGTATTGAGCGGAGATGTCAAAGATGTATTGCTTTTGGATGTAACTCCACTTTCTTTAGGTATCGAAACTATGGGTAATGTTTTTGACATCGTAATAGAATCTAACAGTACTATTCCTACCAAAAAGACCAAAACATACTCTACTGCTGCGGACAATCAGCCAAGTGTTGAGATCCACATCTTACAAGGTGAAAGACCTATGGCTCGAGACAATAGAAGTGTAGGAAGATTTATCTTAGACGGTATACCACCGGCACCAAGAGGTGTACCACAAGTAGAAGTTACCTTTGATATGGATGCCAATGGTATCTTAAAAGTATCGGCTAAAGATAAAGGTACTGGTAAAGAGCAAAATATCAGAATAGAAGCTTCAACTGGTCTTTCTCAGGAAGAAATAGCCAAAATGAAAGCAGAGGCAGCGGCTAATGCTGACACAGACAAACAAGCTAAAGAAAGAGCAGAAAAGCTCAATACCGCGGATAGCCTGATCTTCCAAACTGAAAAGCAAATGAAAGAGATCGGTGACAAAATACCTGCTGACAAAAAAGCAGCGATTGAAAGTGCATTAACCGATCTTAAGGAAGCACACAAAATACAAGATATTGCTGCGATAGATAAAGCTTCAGAAGCTATGAACAATGCATGGCAAGCAGCATCCCAAGATATCTATCAGGCACAACAAAATGCAGGAGGTCAAGAAGGTGGAGCGCAAGATTTTGCTGGAAATGCAGGAACTGGTTCTACAGGCGCCACTGATGATGTGACCGATGTCGAATTTGAAGAAGTAGGTGACAAAAAGTAATCATTTGGAAATTTTATCATAAGGTTTTAGATAATAATAAGTTGGAGAGCCGCATTGTGTAAAAGCAATGTGGCTTTTTTATTGGTTAATATAATAATTAAAGTAAAATTTTGCAACCAAGGCGCTAAGGCACAAAAGTCTAAGAATCAGGCTAGACTCCAAGTGACAATAGTATTAATGATGAATCTTTGGATGCAAACTGCGGCTATTACTAATATTGTTGCTCATGACTTTCATCTGAGTAGATAAAATAATCATGGAAAATTTTTGCCACCAAGGCGCTTAGGCACAAAAATTTACACATCAAGCTAGACTCCACGTGGTAGCATCTATTTAAATTTTATAAAAGCCAAGTCACTGAACTGTATGATGCAAATATTTGTTATTGTTTTAGATAAAATATGATTTGATAGATGATTAGTTTCATAATAGTATTAATGATGAATATTTGGATGCAAACTGCGACTAATACTAGTGTGGTTGCGCATGACTTTCATCTAAGCAGATCAGAAATAAACTATGAAACCAAGTCGGGAGATTTACAGATATCAGCTCACATATTTATTGATGACTTGGAAGATGCTGTAGCTGTATCAGGTCAAAAAGGTCTGTATTTGTGTACTGATAAAGAACACCCAGATGGAGAAAAAGCTATAGAAAAATACATCAATTCTAGATTGACACTGAAAGTAAAAGATAAAAAGGTACATTTAGACTTTTTGGGGAAAGAAACATCTAAAGATAAAATGGCCGTTTGGTGCTACTTAGAAGTCACGGGTATTAAAAATTTGAGAGAGCTCATGATTGACAACAAAATATTGACTGAACTATTTAATGATCAAAAAAACATCGTAGACTTTACTGTAGATAAAAAAAAGAAGCATTTCAGCATCTTTGATACCAAAAAAACAGAAGAGCTATATACTTGGTAAAATGAAAACTATTTCTTACCCTTTTTAGGTACTGGATCTGGGCCATGTCCCGCCCAAGGATGACACCTACCGATGCGCCTTACACCAAGATATATACCTTTGATCGGGCCCCATTCATTTATGGCTTCTATCATATACTGCGAGCACGTAGGTTGATATCTACAATTGGAACCCAACATAGGAGATAAGAATATCTGATAAAACCTGACAGGCCATATGAAAACCTTGTTGATGTATTTGATCATGAAAGCAGTGCTGGTATTAAGACACAAAATAATAAAAATGAACTAACTATTTAATGAAAAGCGGACATCCTAAAAATCAAACTCTATCGTATCTCCTGGCTTAAGTTTAGGCTTACTATCTTCATCCTTTTTATCCGTTGCCGCCGGTTTGCTAATCTCTGATGGCAACTTCAAATCAATGGGTGTTGGCTTTACCGCTTCAGCGTCCGTATCTACATCAACACTTGAGTTTACAACGATATCTTCAACCACTTCTTCCTGCGCAGAAAGCATTTCTACTTTAGTGAGCTTAGTATCCACCAGTTTATTGCCCAAAGCTTTCCAACCCTTTACATCAATAAATTCTTCCAGAAGGACTTCTTTTTCTTCCTTGGTTTTGCCGACATTAAAGGAGTATTTTATCAGTGGATTCTTTTTGAGCGATGCGAAATACAGTTTTGTACCTGATGTCTCTGGCAAAAATATGAATTTCTGATCCATGGTGCTGGTCTCAATCTTAAATCTTTTGACCATAGTCCATCCTTTCTCCCCTTCGAAATAGACAGCTGATATGACGCTATGTTCTGTATAATTACCAATTTCCACGATGTTATTGACATCATATTTTTTATTGAGATCTAGTTCGTTGACTTCATAAGAGCCATCTTTATAGATACTCAATAGTTTGGAGCCTGTATCAAAAGCACCAAGGTATTTGCCACGTTCGTCTTGATTGAGCTTGCCGCTGACTTCGTCCATATAGATTTGCATTGCCCCAAGTGACGATTTTCCTACTGAAACCTGGGTCACTTTTCGTACCGGATACTTAGTCACTACATTACCTTGAGATGCTCTGCCTTTGATTGCCAAATCTGCAAAATCAAAGTCAAAAACCTTCTTCTTGGCTGTAGAACTTTGAGTGAGTTGCACATTTACGATTTCTGACTCTCCATTCGGATTTGCCGTAAAATAGAGAATTTTTGAACCTTTGGTACCCTGAGTTAGGTCGTACTCCTTGTCCCTGGTGATAGCAGTGACATTAAATCTTTTGGCCATCGCTCTTCCTGACTGACCATCGAGATAGATCAGATTATATGTAGTGCGATCGTCAGATTTGAGCCAAACTGCGGTATGGATGATGTCTTTACCTACAAAAACTTTATCTGCTATCCGCACTACTTTGAACTTGCCATCTCTAGTAAATGCTATGATGTCTGCTATGTCTGAACAATCGCACACAAACTCATCCTTCTTCATACCCATACCTACAAAACCTTCGGCTTTGTTTACATAAAGCTTAGCATTGTTGGCTACGACTTCTTTGATTTCAATGGAGTCAAAATTGGTGATTTCTGTTCTTCGCTCTCTGCCTTTACCGTACTTTTCGAGTAATCTTTCAAAATAAGCAATAGTAAATTCTGTAAGATGCTCTAAGTCATATTTTACTTGCTCAAGATCAGCTAGAAGTTGGGCCATCATTTCATCAGCCTTAAACTTATTGTACTTGGAGATGCGTTTGATCTTGATCTCTGTCAATTTTAGGATATCATCTTCTGTGATATCGCGCATGAGCATCAACCTGTTGTCTCCGGCTATTAAAGGATCTGAAGGTGTGGCAACAAACTTCTTGAGTCCTAAATCGATTGCAGTGATGACTTCTTCAAAACTTTCGCACTCTTCTATATCCCGATAGATACGATTTTCAATAAATATTTTTTCAAGACTAGCGTGGTGCCATTTTTCTTCGAGTTCGCCTTTTTTGATTTCGAGTTCTCGACGTAGCAAGTCCTGTGTCTGAAAAGTGGAGATTTTCAGGATCTCTGATACAGACAAAAACATGGGTTTATTGTCTACAATGACACAGGCGTTTGGAGAATAAGAAACCTCGCAATCTGTAAAAGCATACAGTGCATCTATCGTTATATCAGGAGATACACCTGGCATCAACTCCAATTGAATCTCTACATCCTTGGCTGTATTGTCATGTACCTTTTTGATCTTGATTTGCCCTTTATCATTGGCTTTTAGGATAGATTCGATCAGTGTATTGGTGGTTACACCAAAAGGTAGTTCCGTAATGTTGAGTGTGCTTTTGTCTAGTTGTTGGATTTTGGCTCTGATCTTGACTCTTCCCCCGCGATGTCCGTCTTGATATTCAGTAACATCTACCATACCACCGGTCATGAAGTCTGGATAAATCGTTGGCTTTTTGCCTTCAAGTATTTTGATAGAAGCTTTGATCAGTTCTATAAAATTGTGTGGCAATATCTTAGTAGATAATCCAACAGCGATACCCTCTACACCCTGAGACAGGACCAAAGGAAATTTTACCGGTAAAGTGATAGGTTCCTTTTTACGACCATCATAGGTAAGTTGCCAATCCGTAGTCTGTGGATTAAAAAGAACCTCAAGTGCAAACTTAGTCAGCCTAGCCTCAATATATCTGGGTGCTGCAGCAGAGTCGCCTGTACGTACATCTCCCCAGTTTCCTTGACAGTCTATAAGTAAATCTTTTTGGCCCATATTGACCAAGGCATCACCAATGGCGGCATCTCCGTGTGGGTGATACTGCATGGTTTGACCAATGATGTTGGCTACTTTATGGAAGCGACCATCATCCATTTCTTTCATGGCATGCAGGATCCGACGCTGTACTGGTTTGAGTCCGTCATCTATATCAGGGACAGCCCTTTCTAAGATAACGTAAGATGCATAATCCAGAAAATACTCTTTGTACATGCCATTGAGGGTGATTAAGTCCTCGCTGTTATGTGTATTGTCATTATGAAGATTGTGAAGATCCATCTATAGATATAAGTACGATTAAGGGGCAAATATATGAAATTTTATTATAATATAATGAAATTTGGTTTGTAGTGATACAAGAAATATTAAATAATTACCTTAAAATTTTTGCTTGATCAGAAAATGACAAGCTTGTTTCAAAAGCTTAGAATGGACATTCAAAAGCAGCCAATGGACATTCAAAAGCAGCCAATGGACGTTCAA
>CAZGMB010000083.1:0-20431 GCA_964526715.1 uncultured Aureispira sp.
GCTTGTTTTTTGAATACTATAGTATCTATAGGTCTGTTAATAAAGCAATCCTATATCATTCTCACCCAAAAATATAAAACACCAAAGCAGAAAGCGCAAATCCAGTAACTCCTAAAATACTGGAGGCCACCGTCCAGGTGCGAAGGCCATCTTTTTCTGACAAGCCCAAATATTCTTTGACCAACCAAAATCCGCTATCATTCAGATGAGAAGCCATGGTAGCCCCTGAGGCTATACTGATGACAATAGCTGCCAGTTGGATATCATTCAGTACATATGAACTCAATAAAGGAGCCACTAGGCCAGCACCGGTGATCATCGCCACGGTGGCAGACCCTTGCAATATTCTAATGATGGCAGCTGCCAGAAATGAAAATACAATGATGCTCAACCCTGCGTCTTGCATAAACTCAGCGATCATTTTGCCTGCTCCAGTATCTATCAAAACCTGCTTGAATACACCTCCAGCACCCGTAACTAAAATGATAATTCCCGCAGGTTGCAAAGATTTTGAAGTGATTTCTGTAAGCTGTAGGTCGTTTAATCCTGATCCTTTGCCCAGTATATACCAAGCTAGGATATTAGCTACAATAAGTGCCGAAAAAGGATGAAAGAGTAAACGCAGCATACTATCAAACGCTGGATTGCCAGTGGTAATGATGTGACTATCTACCATGGAGCTACAAATAATCAATAAGATGGGTATCAATAAAATGGGTAATACTTTTCCAATTTTTGGGGGATTAGCGATAGTTGCCTGGACGTTAAAGTGTTGGGGTATAGAAACCATCAATCGATTTCCAAGATATTTTCCATAGACTAAACCACTAATCATTGCTGTAGGAATACCCACGGCCATACCTACCATAACGATCAGTCCCAAAGGCGCACCGATAATTTCCGCCACAGCCAGTGGCCCAGGAGTAGGCGGTATAAAAGCATGTGACACCGCCAATCCTGCTAATAAAGGCACGGCATAATGAATGATGGATTTACCAGTTCGATGGTGCAATGCCACGATGACCGGAAATAGAATGATAAATCCCACATCAAAAAATATTGGTATCGATACCAATAGACCAGTAAACATCATGGCTATCGGTGCTTTTTGATCACCAGTTTTAGATAAAATGTATTGGGCTAAAGTATTTGCAGATCCCGTGTGCTCCAGGATTCCTCCAAATATAGAACCAAGTCCTACAATGGTAGCCACAAAGCCCAAGGTAGATCCCATGCCATTTTTTATGGTCTCTATAAGTGCTGTTGGTTCAACGCCCGCTAAAATTCCCGTAGTAATACTAACAATCAACAATGAAAGAAATGCAGGCAACTTTAGCTTAAGGATCAATACCAAAAGCAAAACGATACCAGATAATACTGCAAACAAAAGATTGGCTTCCATGTCTTATTACTTGATTATCCATTGAGTATGAAAAAACTGATCATCTTCCGCATCTATTCTTTGATAAGTGTGTGCGCCAAAATAATCTCTTTGGGCTTGAATCATGTTGGCATTGCTATTTTCTTGGGTGATGTGTTTAAAATATTGGATTGATGCAAAAATAACGGCATAAGGTTGATGGCTTTGTGCCAAGATAGAAACCGTTTTTTGGATATCCTGCCAGTTTTGATTGATGAAGTCAACAATCCATGTTGCGTGCAAAATGTGAGCCTGATCGATAAGGTCTTCGTCAATCCTTTCTAGTAAACTTGAACGAATAATGCATCCGCTCGACCAAGTTTGGAGCAACCCTTTGATGTCAATATGCCATGAGTATTTATCGGACGCATGTTTTATCATTTCTAAACCTTGAACATGATTCATGATTCGACAAAACAAAAATGTTGATCGTAAACTTTCCAGGTCTATAATTACCGAAACTGTAGGCTTAATGTATTTGGCTGACAAGCTCACTCGTTCATTTTTATCTGATGAAAAGTATCTCGCATACAAAGATTCGGTTATAGATGGTATCGGTGCACCTAAGTCACAAGCAGCTTGGGTAGTCCATCCGCCGGTGCCTTTATTTTGAGCACTATCCCGGATTTTATCCAATATAGGTGTTCCATCTTCGGCTTTTTTATCCAAAATGTCAATGGTAATTTCAAGTAAATAGCTAGGATCTAAATGACACCACTCTTTAAATATATTTTTGATTTCATCGATCTTTTTGTTTTGATCCCATCTCAAATGGCTATACATATCTGCTATAAGTTGCATCTCTGCATACTCAATGCCATTATGAACCATTTTTACAAAATGTCCTGATCCACCTTTGCCAATATAGGTACAGCAAGGATTACCTGCTTGATTTTTTGCAGAGATGTCTTCGAGAAGATCTTTTAAGATCAGGTATCCATCAAAAGAGCCTCCAGGCATGATGGCTGGACCTAAAAGAGCTCCTTCTTCTCCACCAGAAATGCCGCAGCCTACGAAGTGAATTCCTTTTTGAGATAAATATTTTTCTCTTATTTCACTATCTTTGTACAACGAATTGCCTCCATCCAAGATTACATCTCCGGCATCCAAAAATGGTAACAATTGATGTGTAATTTCATCTATAGCAGCTCCCGCATTGACCATCAAGATGATTTTTTTAGGAGCACTCAGGCTGGAAACAAACTTCTCTAAATCATCAAAAGGTATGGCATTTATTAATTCAGGATGTTGAGCTTTAGTTTTTTGTGCAATTTCCACTTCTTTACCTGCTACATGTCTATTGAAAATGGAAATGCTATATCCTTTTGCTGCTATATTTCTGGCCAGGCTGGTACCCATGACTCCCATACCTATGACACCCACAAAAGACTTTTTTAATTCAGTAATCATATGCTCGATATTTTCTTCTTGTGACAGTCCAATGTCTAAAAAATGTCCATAAGCTGGTTTTTCATAAATATCAAACTGGGATTGAAGTAAGGATGTATGCATGAAATGTCCGGCTCTAGTAGCTAAGCGTTCTTCAATGACCGAGAAAGGACCTTGCAAATGAAACCATTGAATTTTTTTTGATAGAATCCCTTGGGCAAGACGATCGCGATACACTTCTTTTAAAGCTGAACAAGCTAATACTATCTGTGGATTGTCTAAACTTGTTATATAATTATTAATAGAATCCAACCAAGGCCAACGATCTTCGTCAACTAGATGAATATTATTTTTCATTTTTTCGATGTTTTCTTTGGGGTGAAAATCATCGGCATCTATAAAATCAAAATGAATCCTTGCTGCTAAGGCTTTGCCTAAAGTTGTTTTGCCACTACCGGATACACCTGTTAAAATAATAAAATTTGTGGTCATGGTAAATTATACTGTAACCTTATTAATTATCAGATTTCATTATAACACCTGATTTATTATTGATCCACTATTCCTGACCAAATCTTATTCATCACCAACGCAACTACAACACTAATAATCAATGCTAACATAGCAAATAAATATTGACCATAAAGCAAATACCCCATACCAAAAAGTAGTGCATAAACCACTATGCAACCCATGACCATCATCAATATTTCAGAACTTAATCTTCCTTGACCTGTTGTTTGGATATCATGATCTCCTTCGCTAATCGCTTTTTGGATTACAGGTTGCCATCCGTAGTTATGTGGACGAATGAGTTTGTAAAAATTTACCAAAACTTTTTGATCTGCGGGTTTAGTAAGTAGGGTAGCCCCAACCCAACATATAGTGGTGATCAAGATACCAATGATCAATTTTTCGTGGCTTGCCAAAGAAGCTGCCATACTGGATTGCATGGCGATAGCCACTACAAAGGAGACCACCATGGCTACAATTTCGCTTATAGCATTGATTCTCCACCAAAACCATCTCAGTATAAACAATAAACCTGTACCGGCACCGATTTGCAACATGATATCAAATGATGCTTTGGCACTCGTAAGATATAAGGCTAAAATTGCTCCTAAAACCATTAAAATCAACGTACTCACTCTGCCTACCAATACCAATTCTTGTTCTGAAGCTGTGGGTTTGACAAATCTTTGATAGAAATCATTGACCACATAAGAACTTCCCCAATTAAGGTGTGTGGATAAGGTGGACATCAATGCAGCAATCAGTGCAGCAACCACAAGGCCAAGTAATCCCGTAGGAAGATAAGAAAGCATAGCGGAGAAGGCTAGATCATCTTTTACAAAATTAGCATCTATACCTGGAAATTTGGTTCCTATATCTGCGACATTAGGAAACACGATCATTGAAGCCATCGCAATCAGAATCCATGGCCAAGGTCTCAATGCATAATGTGCTACATTAAAAAACAAAGTAGCCATGATCGCATTTTTTTCGTCTTTGGCAGAAAGCATTCGCTGCGCAATGTAACCACCACCACCAGGCTCGGCACCAGGATACCAGACACTCCACCACTGTACTGCAAGCGGAATGATCAATAGTGGCACCAGTACTTCCATATTATTTAGGTCAGGTAGGAAATTGAGTTTTGGCTGCACATTGGGATGGTTTATAAGTGCTTCTAGGCCACCAATTTCAGGTAAGTTTACAATATAAACTGCGGCCCACACCATACCTATCATGGCCAATACAAATTGGAAAAAATCTGTATATATTACTCCTTTAAAACCACCAATTAGTGAATATAAAACTGTGATTACAGAAACGTAGACAATAGTTTCCATAGCCGAGATGCCTAATAATATTCCAGCAATTTTGATGCCAGCTAAAAGCACCGTAGCCATGATCACTACATTAAAAAAAACGCCCAAATATATGGCTCTGAATCCTCGCAAAAATCCAGCTTCCTTTCCACTATACCTCAACTCGTAAAACTCAAGATCGGTAGTGATACCTGATCTCCGCCACAGCTTGGCATATACAAACACAGTAAGCATCCCCGTGAGCAAGAAGGCCCACCATGCCCAGTTTCCAGATACACCATTGTTCCTCACAATGTCCGTCACAAGATTGGGTGTATCTGCTGAAAATGTAGTAGCTACCATAGATACTCCCAATAACCACCAAGGCATTTTTCGACTACCTAGGAAGAACTCCTCGCTACTTTTACCTGCCTTTCCCGATAGGAAAATGCCTATGGCAAGCGTTATTATAAAAAACATTCCGATGACACTCCAATCAAGTATAGACAATTGCATAAGATCCTGTTTTGACTTTAATGATATTTTTAAAAGGTACAAATAAAATCAAATTATTTTGAATGTAACTTTTTTTGGATGATTTTTGTAAAATAGTTTTGAAATTTGGCTTGAAAAGCAAAATAATTCTATTCGTTAAATTCACACTTTATGAAAAAATTAAGATTTACTTTTTACTTCTTTTGGTATCTTTGCGTTCTATTAGAATAAAAATCAATCAGTTTGGATTTTAAATGCTGTTTTAACTCCCTATTTTCGGAATGTATTAAAAGTTATGGACGTTGGCTTTGGTGCCTTATCGTGCTCTTTGCTTTGAGTTGGAATCTAAATGCACAAAAGAAAATTTCCATACACAGTGAAAATAACCAAATCATAGATAGGACTATTGATCCAATGACCCAATATCTCAATGGTGATGTAAAGCTATTTCACGCCAATACTTTTATGTACTGCGATTCTGCTATACTTAGAGGTAATCTATTGAAAATGAGACATAATGTAGTGCTTTTGCAAAATGATACTATTAAGATATTTTCAGACTCGCTCAGATATGATGGAGATTCTTTGGTAGCACATTTGTATGGAGATATCATTTTGGAAAATGGACCTACTAAAAAACTGTACACATCTTATCTGAAATATGATGTTAAAAATAAGATAGCTTACTACACGAGAAACGCCCGTCTAGAAGACCAAGGATCTACTTTGATCAGTAAACGAGGCAGATATGTACTCAACGATAAAATGGCATACTTTTATGAAAATGTTCAGGCCAAAGGCAAAGATTTTATTTTGATTGGTGATTCGTTGGCTTACAATACTAATGACCAAAAAGCAACATTTCTGTCACCAGTTCGAATCAAAAAAGATACATCTGAAGTTTTTAGCAACACCGGATGGTTTGATATGGACGACAAGACAGGTAAATTTATTGGCAATGCCCAATATCTTGAAGGCAAGACGCAGGCAGCAGCGGATACCATCACCTATGACTCTCAGATGGATGTGGTGATATTGAGTAGTAGCAACAGAAAAAGTGAATACTTTTCAGACCAAGACACTGCCTATGCCCAAGTAATCATGTACAACCAAAAGAATAGTACCTACGCACTTAAGAAAGATGGATTTTATAAAAGTAAAACCAATCAAGTTAAGGGTGATGATATTTTTTATGATAAAAAGACAGAGAAGTTTAATGTCAAAGGAAGATCAGAAGTCAGTGATCCACCCATGATTATCATTGCAGATACGATAGACTATGATAAAACGATACAGTTTGGAAAGGCAGATGGCAGCGTCATTTGGAGAGACACGAGCGCGAAAACGGCTATTTTTGCTGACCATGTGAGGTATAATGGCAGTACCAATATCATGAAAGCGTCCAACGACAAGGGGAAGCCACTTTTTACTACAGAAATGGATGGCGATACTTTGTTTATGAAAGCTGATACTTTAAAATCATTTAGAGTCATTAAAGAGCGCATCACTGTTCCTGATAAAAATACAGCTAGGAGAAATGCAAATAAGAATAAGGACATCCAGATTGCAAAGGATACTTTATTGGTAGTTGATTCTTTAGCAAAAGTGGGCGAAGATAGTCTTACGTTAATATCGTCCACTGATACTATTTTTACCGGTATTATGGATACTTTAGACTATTTTCATGGCGATAAAAATGTAAGAATATTTAAGTCAGATCTACAAGCTATTTGCGATTCACTCATTTTTAATAAGAAGGATTCCTTATTTACATTGTACAAAAAACCTTTTGTATGGTCAGATAGTTCTCAGATTTATGGAGATACCATCCAGATGTTTTTAAAATCGAAGAAGATTGATCAGCTCAAGGTACTATTTAATGCCACCATTTTAAATACTGAAGATCTCAAGTTTTTTAATCAGATACAAGGCCGCGAAATCAATGCCTTTTTTGTAGATAATAAAATGTCCACCATGTATGTCAATGGCAATGCTCAATTGGTATATTATCTCAAAGATGATGACAAAGCATATATCGGTGTCAATACATCGGAATGTAGTAAAATGACCTTCTTTTTTGAAAATAATGCAGTAAAAGATATTAAACTTTACGTCGAGCCCAAATCTATGGTATATCCCATGAAATCAGCACAGCATGAAACACTGAAAGTAAAAGGTTTTATTTGGAATTTTGATAGTAAGCCACAAGGAAAAGATGATTTGTAAGATTGCAAATGAGATCGAATTTGGGAAATGTTTGTCCGCGAGATTAAAAATGCACAAATCAACAATTCTGTAATTCTTCAAATCTGCAAATCTGCAAATAAACTAGCTGTTTTATAAATTACCCACAAATTCATCAATTGTCTTAGATATATCAGTACTTCCATCCAAAGCTCTGATGAAAGCACTACCTACAATAACACCATGAGCATATTGACTGGCTTCCATCCTGCTTTTTTTATCGTGTATTCCAAAACCAATCAATTGGGGACTTGTTAGTTTCATGTCCTGGATACGTTGGAAATATTGTCTCTGTATATCACTAAGATCACCCGATTTTCCGGTTATAGAAGATTGAGAGACTACGTACAAAAATCCGGAGCTTAACTGATCTGCTAAGTGGATTCTATCATCAGAAGTCAAAGGAGTGACTAGAAATGATATTTCCATGTGGTATTTTTCAAACATGGATTGATATTCATTTTGATAGATATCCATAGGTAAATCAGGAAGAATCAAACCTTGAACACCACTTTCCTGAGCGTCTTTGAGAAACCTTTCGGCACCGTATTGCAGGAATTGGTTAAAGTAACCCATCATGACGATAGGAATATCTGTACTTTTTCTAGCTTCTTTTACTTGTGCAAATATATTGGATATAGTTTGTCCATTTCTTAATGCCGCTTCTCCACTTTTTTGTATCGTAAGGCCATCTGCCAAAGGATCAGAATAAGGAATTCCTAATTCTATGAGATCAACTCCATTTTGAGCCAGAGAGATGATGATATCTACGGTACTTTCTAATGTAGGATGACCAGCTGTAAAATATATGTTTAGCACATTTTGGCCTTTATCTGTAATGGTTTGCCTGATGGATTTCATATTGGTTAGTGTTACAGTTCGATTTTGTGTTCTTCGATATATTTTAGATAGGTATTCAAGTCTTTGTCACCACGACCAGAAAGACATATTACAACATTATCTTCAGGCTTTAAATCCATTTTGGACAATATCGCCAATGCGTGTGCGGTTTCCAAAGCAGGAATGATACCTTCTGCGGCAGAGAGTTCTAGGACGGCTTGCATGGCTTCATCATCCGTAGCAGCGTAAACTTTAGCTCTTTGGGTAGTGATCAAGTGTGCATGTAAAGGACCAATCCCGGGATAATCCAAACCAGCCGATAAACTATACGGCTCTACTATCTGACCATCAGGCGTTTGCATGAGTAAGGTCATACAACCATGGATGATACCTTTGGTCCCCAATATGCTTGTAGCAGCGGAATGGCCAGTATCTATACCTTTTCCTGCGGCTTCGGCTAAGATTAATTGTACTCTATCATCATGTAGGAAATGATAAAACGCACCGGCTGCATTGGATCCACCACCGACACATGCTACAACATAATCCGGATAGTCTTTGCCCGTTTTTTCTTGGATTTGTTCTTTGATTTCAGCACTGATGACAGATTGATATCTGGTGACCATATCTGGGTAAGGGTGAGGACCTATTGCTGAGCCTATAATATAATGAGTAGTTTCTGCATTATTGATCCAATCTCTGATCGCTTCATTGGTAGCATCTTTGAGCGTTTTACTGCCACTCTCTGCAGGTATAACTGTAGCTCCGAGCATTTTCATTCTCGCTACATTCGGGGCTTGTCTTTCTATATCCACAGCACCCATATAGACGATGCACTCAAGTTTCATCAAAGCACATACAGTAGCTGTGGCCACGCCATGTTGTCCTGCACCGGTCTCCGCAATGATTCTTTTTTTACCCAATCTTTTAGCCAATAATATCTGACCAATCGTATTATTTATTTTGTGTGCGCCAGTATGATTGAGATCTTCTCTTTTTAAATAAATATTTGCACCATATTTTTCGGAAAGGGTAGTGGCTTTGTACAATGGTGATGGTCTGCCCACATAATCTTTGAGCAGCTGATGGAACTCAGCCTGAAATTCAGGTGCATTGCTGATTTCGATATATTTATTTTTGATTTCTTCTACATTGGCGAAAAGCATCTCGGGAATGTATGCCCCTCCAAAATCTCCGTAATGACCTGATGGCGAAACATGATATGATGGCTTAGATGTCATAGGATGGTTTGTTTTAATTTAATTTTTACCAATCATAAAAAAGTATGAGGAAATAGAAATTTAGAAGACGTGGATTTCCAAACAAAAAGTAATATAATTGGAAAAAGAATAACTATTATTTCGAATGATTGTTTTAAATTTGACATCGCAAAAATAAAAATCTTATGATCACGCTTCACGATAAAATTCAGGAAAGTGCAAAATTTATTCAATCCAGGGTCAAAACTGGGGCTGACTATGCTGTTATTTTAGGTACTGGTTTGGGTTCTTTTGCCAAATCAGTTACAGATCAGATAGCTATTCCATATCATGAAATTCCATATTTTCCAGTTTCTACAGTGCAAAGCCACAGTGGTGAAATGATTTTTGGATATAAATCAGGAATTCCTGTGATCATTCTATCAGGAAGATTTCATTATTATGAAGGCTACACAGCTGCCGAAATCACTTTTCCCATCAGAGTGCTCAAAGCTTTAGGTATAAAACATCTGATCATTACCAATGCTGCAGGTGGTATCAACCCACACTTTAAAGAAGGCGATATAGTATCTATAACTGATCATATCAACATGATGCCTGATCATCCGCTTCGTGGGCAAAACGATGATAGGCTAGGACCAAGATTTCCAGATATGATGGAAGCATATGATAAAGCATCTATTTTAAGTTTTAAGAAATATGCTGCAGAACTTCGTATTGATTTGAAAACGGGAGTTTACATAGGATTACAAGGTCCAAGCCTGGAAACTCCAGCAGAATACAAGATGGCACATATTTTGGGCGCTGATATGGTCGGTATGTCTACTATTCCAGAAGTTATCGTTGCGAGACATACTGAGATGAAAGTATCTGCTTTTTCCATTATTTCTAATGTCTGCTTTCCAGCATCAGTACTCACACCTACTACTGTAGAGCAGGTCATCAGTGTGGTCAATAAATCAGGAGATCAGCTAAAAAGGCTATTGGATCGTTTTTTTGAGAAGGTTTGAGCTCCTTTTCTGTTAATTTCTTCTAAATTTATCCTAATAATATTTTATTGTTAGTTATATAATGCACAGTGTATTTTGTTTTGTCATACTTTCGCATCGTTATTTATTATAAACCATTTTAACACGAAGATTATGTCTTGTTTCACAATCAATCAGAATAGCGCAGCACCTGCAGACAGCGTTCTTCGTGGCTTACATTTTTCTTAAGAATATACTTTCCCATAGATATATGAAGCCCGAAGAAATACATTTCAACGGGCTTTTTTGTGCTTACTACTTTCGATTTTGTATCACTATACAAAATCGCTTCCACTAGTTGAGAAGCATAAAGAAAGTATAAGCACAACTAAAATTTCCCGTTTGGTATCATTTTGACGCTTGAAATTATTTTTCAGGCAAACCTACCGTTTTGCAATTCATATTGCACATTTACTTTATATTTTATTAATTCAAAATCAATCATTCATGGGAAGTAAAATCTCAGGGAAAGACTTAATTAAATTGGGCTTTCCTCAAAATAATTCAATAAACATTGCGCTTGGATATATCAATCGATATAAGAAGCGCGAGAAAAAAGATAGTATCCTGGCACAGGCGAAAGAAGTTTTGCTTCAACCAGATACTTATATGGGCGACCCAACTTGGGGAAAGATAGCCGAAAGTCTAGTCAAACCCTTGGAACTAAAAATGCATCGATTAAAATCAGAACGGGTGCCTTTTCAGATCTATGGCGAAAACGAAATAGAAGATGCCGCCAAGTATCAACTTTACGAATCTCTCAAACTTCCTGTTGCCGTCAAAGGTGCGCTGATGCCCGACGGTCATGCAGGATACGGGCTTCCGATCGGTGGAGTCTTGGCTACGGACAATGCGGTCATTCCGTATGGCGTAGGCGTAGATATCGGCTGTAGGATGAGTTTGTCTATCTTTGATTTGCCAGGCACTTACGTCAATGGTCGGGAAGATGAACTAAAAAACATGCTCCAAGATCACACCAAGTTTGGGATGACAGAGACACATAAAATCAAAGCCGATCATGCCGTGTTGGACAGGAAGGAGTTTCGAGAGATTCCATTACTCAAAGGTATGATCGACAAAGCCTACAAACAACTAGGTACTTCAGGTGGTGGCAATCATTTTGTAGAGTTTGGTATCGTAGATATCGATCAGACTTTGCCCGAATGGAAACTCAAACCTGGTAGTTATTTTGCAGTCCTGTCACACAGTGGTTCGCGTGGATTGGGTGCTAATATTGCCAAACATTATACGACCCTCGCTATGAAGCAGTGTCCTTTGCCACGTCAGGTGCAGCATCTGGCGTGGTTGGACCTGAGCACACACGATGGTATGGAATATTGGTTGGCGATGAACTTGGCCGGTGATTATGCAGCGGCTTGTCATGAAGACATTCATCGACGGCTTAGTAAAGCATTGGGCAAACGTATTTTGGTCAATATTTCCAACAGCCATAACCTAGCTTGGCGCGAAACCGTAGATGGCAAAGAATGTATCGTACACCGCAAAGGAGCTACTCCGGCAGCGCGTGGTGTGGCGGGCATCATTCCAGGATCGATGACAGCACCGGGATATATTGTGGTGGGCAAAGGAGATGAAAATAGTATCCAATCTGCTTCTCATGGAGCAGGAAGATTGTTTTCAAGGGCGCAATGCAAGTCTCAGTTTACACAACATGAAATCAAAAAACGACTCAAGGATGCTGGCGTGACCTTGATCGGTGGTAGTATCGATGAGTCGCCCATGGCATACAAAGACATCACGAAAGTCATGTCTTTGCAAACAGAATTGGTGGATATCATGGGTACTTTCACACCCAAAATAGTAAGAATGGATAAAGGATAACAGCATGCAAAAGTTAATTCAAATCACATCAGGTCGTGGACCGGCTGAATGTACCCGAGTAGTCGCTCGGGTACTTCAGATTTTAATGGATGAAGCAAAAAACCAAGGACTAGATGCCCAGGTATTGCAAAAAATATCAGGAGACGAAAATGGCACTATTGAGACGGTACTTTTGTCTATAGATGGTGAAAAAACAATGAGTTTTGTGACTTCATGGATCGGTACCATACAATGGATAGGCGAAAGCGAAATACGCAAAGACCACAAACGTAAAAATTGGTATATTGGTATCTTTGAAGTAGAAAGTGCTGAAAATGTTGAAGTAAAGGTTACGGATATTTCATATCAAGCTATGCGGAGTTCGGGTGCAGGAGGACAACATGTCAATAAGGTGAGTTCTGCTATCCGAGCAACTCATCTTCCCACAGGAATACAAGTAGTAGCTATGGATAGTCGCTCACAGCATCAGAATAAAAAACTGGCTTATGAACGTCTCCTAATGAAAATCCGTGAAAAGCATTTGGAATCCTTAAAAACCAATGAGTTGTCTCAATGGAAAAACCAAATGCAGATAGAGCGTGGCAATCCCGTCAGGACATTTCGTGGTTCCGATTTCAAAAAAATGAAAGTAGAAAAGGGATATAAAGCCCAAAGGTTAAATTTAAAAAATGAGTTAAAAAATAATTTAAAAAATGAGTTCGATTGATAAATATTTAGTGAAGGCCTTAGATGCCTATCCATACAATCTGGAAGAAGCCATAGAATCCCTGGATTATGCTTTGTCAGGTGATGACCACAACGCTGCGACACTCTGTCTATATGGCAGAGTGTATGCAGAACAGTTGCAAGATTACACTACAGCAAAAACATATTTCCAAGATGCATTAGCAGCAGATATCAAGGCTGTTTTTGTATATCCATACTTTATACAACTTTTGATAGATTTTGATGAAGATGTAGAAGCAGAAAAGTTAATTCATTTTGCATTAAGAGTTAAAGGTATCGATAAACCTTTGATTTTATCTAAGCTGATCATCTTGAAAGAGAAGACAAGATCATTTAAAGAAGCCAAACAATGGATTAAAAAACTCAAAAAGGTAGTATTAAATGACGAATATCAGACGTTTATGGAGAAGACCGAAGAGCGGATAAAGCGAAAAAAGGAATTAAGCAAGAAATAATTCTGGTTAAACCCAATGTTTTTGTTGTTACAAAATGAAATAGTATTTATGTATGATATTTGCTAAATATATTTATTTTTGTGACTTAAACAAAAAAATATTATTATGAAATATCAGGAAAAACTCCAATATGCTAATGAAGTGGTTTTGGAACTAAAAAAAGGAAGTACTATGGAATCTCTCAGAGCCATGCTGAAAGAAAAAAATCTTTATGATGGAGAAATAGATCAAGTGATGACAAGTGCCAAAAACATCATGGAAGAAGAATATGGAGATCAAGTATTAACACATTTGAAAAATGGTACTTTAGAAGCCAATAAACAAGAGTTTTCACATCTTGAAAATGAAGTTATGGAAAGCTTACTATTTAGAGCAAAAAATAGAATAAAGTCTGATGTAAACAAAGTGGTAAAACAATTAGCAGATGAAGGTCTTTCTGATAAAGAAATCATTGAAAAAATGTCATCTGATATTGTAACTAAAGAAGAGGTAGCCACTATGGTAAATAATTTTAGAGAGTATGAAGAACTGCCCAAAGGTCCTGAAAAAAATAAGTTCATATTTTTAGGGATTGGGATTATTGTTCTAGGTGCAATTTTGACATTTTATAGTATGTCTGCTGGCGGACGAGGAAGACTAGGAATGGGTATTATTGTTTTTGGATTTTTCTATTTGCTTAAAGCATTTTCATCTAAGGGTACTCAAGATGCTTACAAATAATTTATTGGAGCTACAATGGAGAACTTTCATTAGAATATAAAAATTCAAGAATTTAAAATAAAATGTTGTAAAACCTTTTTATATCAATTCTTCCTAGACCGCTTATTTTGCTTGTAATCCATAAAAATAAACTCGCCCAAGCCTTCTAAGGATGAGTAAAATGCTTTTCCATTGTTGGCTTTGGTAAATTGATCTACAAAATTGACTAAATAAGGATCTCTTGCGATCATGAAGGTGGTGATGGGTACATTGATTTTGCGACAATTAGCAGCTAAGGCTAGCGTTCTGTTCAGGATTTTTCGATCTAGCCCGAAACTGTTTTTGTAATAATTTTTACCTTTTTTGATACAGGTGGGTTTTCCATCTGTGATCATCATGATTTGTTTATTGGGATTTTTTCTTTTTCTGAGGATGTCCATGGCAAGCTCTAAGCCAGCTACCGTATTGGTATGATATGGGCCTACTTGCAGATAGGGTAGGTCTTTGACTTCTATGGCCCAAGCATCATCACCAAAAACAATGATGTCCAGTGTGTCTTTGGGATATTTAGTGATGATGAGTTCTGAAAGCGCCATAGCTACTTTTTTGGCAGGTGTGATTCTATCCTCACCATAAAGAATCATGGAGTGCGAGATATCAATCATCAAGACGGTACTCGTTTGGCTTTTTTGGAAAGTTTCGTAGATACGGATATCATCTTCTACCAGCCTGAAGTCATCAATACCATGATTGATTTGTGCATTTTTAATGGTTTCTGAGACGGCGATACTGTCCAACTTATCTCCAAATTCGTAGGCTTTCATTTCAGAAGTGGATTCATCCCCTTGTCCAGTAATTTTGGTTTGATGATTGCCGCTTTTGGATTTTTTGAGTTGGTCAAATATATCGTCCAAAGCTTGTCTTCGGAGTTCTAGTTCCATCTTGGAAGTCGGTATCTGAGGGTTTCTTCCTGCTCCATCTTTAGAAGAGATGTACCCTTTTTCTTTGAGATCTTCTATAAAGTCAGCTATTCCGTATTGCTCGTCAGTGAGATTATAGTGTTTATCCAGTTCTGTAAGCCAGGCTAACGCTTCGCTAACATCACCAGAAGTATGAAGCAGCAGATCTTTAAATATTTTAAATAGCTTTTCAAATGAAGACTCATCTTCAAAATCAGTAAAATCACTAATTTGCCAACCTATCATTTGATTTTTTTATTGCAAACAGTAACAATATAACATCACTATGGTTTTGCTTTGTCAGTTAAAAAAGAATTTAATAATTTGCTTGCTGTCATCGTTTCATGACAGTGGATCTGAAACTCCAAAACATAATTAAGTAAGAAGTGTCCATATGTTAAAATTTAAAAAAAGTTATATCAGCATAGAATTAACTTCTATCTTTGTATCAGTTTCTGATTTTGTTTTCTTGATCATTGTCTTTTAGTATCCCAGCTTTCCAGCGTGAGGGATAGTAGCGAGCACGTAGTAAAGCGGATAGCCCGACCTGAAGCATAGCGGAAGGGCACGCCCAAATCAATTAAATCCATCAACTTAAAATATAGAATATGAGGCAATTACTTTTATGGCTCTTAGTTTTTCAAGGTTTTATATCGTTTTCTCAAACTGCACATTCAAAAACGCAGGGAGTCATTATCCAAACCAAAGATGTAAATGTATCTCGGTGGCTCCATAAATTTGCTGAAGAACGCAACCAAACAGTACTATCTGTAAAGAGACTTAAAACAGATGATGAACTGACATTGATTGAGACCGAAAATGATATAGCCTTTTATCAATGGAGTCTTAAGCAACCTGAGGTGATCGCTGCATCTTTAAATTACTACGTAGAAAACAGGCTAAGACCCAATGATTCTAGACTAGGAGAGCTTTATCATCATAATGTGATCAAAAGTTTTGAAGCATGGGATATCACCACTGGAGGCAAAAATCATGATGGAAAAGATATTGTGATTGGCATAGTCGATGATGGTTTTGTGATGGATCATGAAGATTTGAAAGATAATTTGTATACCAATCCGGATGAACTACCTGGTGATGGAAAAGATAATGATGGAAATGGCTTCGTAGATGATTACAACGGGTGGAATCAACGCACTGGCAACGGTGTGCATGATATCAAAAGTCATGGAACCAATATTTTGGGGGTACTCGGTGCCACAGGAGATAATGGTAAAGGGATCGTAGGTATGAACTGGGATGCTAAATTGCTCCCTGTGACAGCAAATAACAGAGTTTCAGATATCATAGAATGTTACAATTATTTTTTGGCTGAAAAAAGGCTTTATAATACGACGCAAGGTGCCAAAGGCTCCAATATTGTAGTGGTTACCTATTCCGGTGGATTGCCCAATGCTTTTGCTAAAGATCATCCCATTTGGTGCGGATTGTATGATAAATTGGGCTTGGAAGGTGTTTTGACCGTAGCGTCTACTACCAATGATGCAGTAAATGTGGAGGAAGTAGGTGATATGCCGTCTACTTGTACTTCTCCTTATCTTTTGATCGTCAATAGCACGGATAAGTCTGATCAGATGGATAAAGTCACTGGATATGGAGCTGTAAGTGTGGACTTGGCTGCCCCTGGAGAAAGTATATTAACTACAGACCAAAAGTCTAAAAATTTTTACAAAACAGAGTCAGGCACTTCCTTGTCTACGCCTATGGTGGCTGGTGCTGCTGCGCTCATTTACAGCATCAAATGTAAAGATTTCAATGATTTAGTGACTAATAGTAGGGTAGAGGCTGTCTTGGCAGTTAAACAAGCTCTATTGGAAGGAGTAGATGTCAAACCTTCTTTGGAAGACAAAACGACTTCGGGTGGAAGGCTCAATGTTTTTAATGCATTAAACAATATTCTTGAAAAGTATTGTGGCGGCGCTGTGGCCCCTAAGGGAGACCTTCAAATCACTCAAGTAAGGGTTTTTGGAAATCAAGTGACTATCAATTATGTCACCCCTGATAATGAAGAGTATGTGCTCAAATTATATGATACTAATGGTCGTGAAATACATCGAGAGACTTTTGTGCCGCCTGTATTGGGGGAAAAGGTGCTCAGATTTTCTGCACTGCTACAGGTAGATATTCCTTATGTAGCCAGTATTATTTCTGGTAAAAATGTAGCAAGTAAAACATTTTACATAGTAAATGAATAGGTGCTGTCATTATGGAATGGATTCGTTTTAAGATTTCCCAAATCTTGCATTAACCTTCATTTGACTTATTTTTTGTACTTTTGCGTCATGAGACGAGAAAGAACAAATTTGCAAGGATTGGTCGTTATACATGAAGACAATCATCTTATCGCCATCAATAAGCCTGTGGGCGCATTGGTACATGGTGACGAAACCGGAGACAAGACACTGTCTGATGCAGTCAAAGAATATATTAAAATCAGATACAAAAAGCCCGGTGATGTTTTTCTTGGGGTCATACATAGATTGGACAGACCGGTAAGTGGTGTCGTGATCTTTGCCAGAACATCTAAAGCACTGATTAGAATGAACAAGATGCTACAGGACAAATTGATCCAGAAAAAGTACTATGCAATTGTCTCTACTCGCCCTGACGAGTTATCTGCTACCTTGGTGCACCACATCTCCAAAGACGAAACCAAAAACATTGTAAAAGCTTATGCTTCTAAAAAAAGCGGAACTAAAGAAGCCATTCTCAAATATGTGCAGAAGGGTGAATTGGATGGTAAAGTGCTGCTCGAAGTAGAACCCCTGACCGGCAGACCACATCAAATTCGGGCTCAATTAAGTAAAATAAATTGTCCCATAGTTGGTGACCTGAAATATGGTGCAGAATATCCACTACCGGATAAGTCGATAGCGCTTCATTGTGCTCAAATGTCTTTTGAACATCCGGTGACTAAAGAACAAGTGGTCATCCAAGCTAATCAGCCCAGTACTTTTCCATGGAGGACATTTAGTTTTGAGTGAAAAATGGAAGGATGTTTTGGAGTTTAAGTTTATCGAAGAACTAAATCTGAATTCAGGTCAAATGTATTCGCAACAAATGTAAACCAGAACATATCATGATTTAAAAAAGGAATTATCTACAAAAGTATTTCCCCAATTATTGACAACTTTTCAAGGCATCTTCTACTTCGGTAATATGGGTCTCTTTGAAGTCTTTATGCCAACTGTGGTTGATATAGTTCACTATATTGGTCACTTCGGTAGCTGAGAGTTTGCCAAAAGCGGGCATTTCTCTAACCAGAAAGGTGTTGTTGTTTCTGATGGTATCTTGAAGGCCGTTCTTTATGATGCACGACATCATGGCAGATCCCAATATAGCAGATTCTTGGAGTGAAGGTACTAGCTTGGCAAGACCGCTGCCATCTTCCATATGGCAATTCTGACAGTTGGCCGTATATAAGCGTTTTCCTTGCATGTAAGGAGATTCGCTGCAAGAAATCAATGAAAAAATAGAAAGTATAAATAAATAAAGAATGAACTTCATTATTGAGAAGTTTTGTATGATGCTGAGAGTTTTTTGATGTCTTCAATCAACTTTGGCGTTGTAGTAGGGTCTGTGCCTTCACTAAATGACCTGACATGGCCTTCTTTATCCACTAATACTATTTTGCCGGAATGGTCAAAACCACCGGGTGCATCTGCATCTTCTAAGGCAGCTACAAAATAGGTACTCGCCAAGTCTAAAGTTGCATCTTTATCACCGGTTAAAAAAATCCATTTCTTGTGGTCTATGCCTAAATTATCTCCATATAATTTTAATTTTGCAGGAGTATCGCGTACGGGGTCTATGGTAAATGACACCACTTTGACTTGTGGGTCATCTTTAAGTGCATCATGGATTTTGAGCATTTCTTTGGCCACCTTGGGACAGATAGATGGACAAGATGTAAAGAAAAAATCAGCTACATAGATGTAGTCTGCCAGGTCTTGGTTGGTCATCAAAATACTGTCCTGATTATAATGTTTAAATTGGCCAACCTTGTGATAGATTTCCTTACCGTTTTCCACCACTTTATTGCCCAAGTAAGGCAACTCCTGATTACCATCATTACATGCTAATACGGCCAAAAGGCCAAAGATAAGCGTATATAGTTTTAATTTCATTTGACCATGTTTAATGAATCCAATAATTGGTTGGATGACAAAATAGAGTTTGCCATCAAGTCGCTAACCGCTTGAATTTTTACTTTTTCAGCCATCAGGTAGGATTTTGCAGCGGTGCTGTCTTCAGGTGTTTTAAATGCTGCCATCCATGACATCATGGCTTCGTCTGCGTCATTGAGCTTTTTGATATGATCCAAAACGATTTTAGTGTTGGAGTCATCCTGTGCCGCTTTTAAGGCTTTTTTTAAGTTGTGGATGGTCGTCATTTCGGGCATCACGGCATCATGTATGGCCATCACTTCTTTATAGAGTGGTGACTCTGCCTGAGCAGTGGCGTTATGTTCGTGATGGTCATGGTGGTGGTGGTCATGATTTTGTTTACAACTAGCAACGGTAAACAGGATACAAATGATCAAAAAATTAAGGTGCTTCATATTAATGATTTCAAAATGGTATTATAAATTAACTAAAAAGGAATCATAAGTGTTTAAGAAAAGGTTGAATATTTTAGGGCAACTTTAGCATCCAACTACTTTTGCGAATGGCTCAACTACTTTTGTGAACGCTCCAACTACTTTTGCGAACGCCCCAACTACTTTTGTGAACGCCCCAACTACTTTTGTGAATGATCCAACTACTTTTACGAATGGTCCAACTACTTTTGCGAATGGTCCAACTACTTTTACGAATGGTCCAACTACTTTTGTGAACGCCCCAACTACTTTTGCGGACACTCCAACTACTTTTGTGAATGGCTCAACTATAAAAGTAGAAACCAAATAAATAATGTGTTTAGGCCAATAAGTAATGATACTAGAGAAAAAATATAATTGGGTTTGAAATGGAAATCATTTAGGATAACAAAATATTATTGCAGATATTTTTAATTTTGAAGTCGTTTACATTATTAAAGCACAAGAATAAGGTGTTTAGTCTATATATGGAGTGTCTTGAAAAGTAGGATATGTTTGGATGATTGGTGAAGATGTCATATTTTTGCATTATTGAAAACAAAACAAAGATGGCTTTAAAAATTTTTCAAATGATAAATTTACTTATGTTGGAAAACCCGAAAGTTTCTAACGTTTTGTTGCGTATAGTAGAAGTTATGATCGACCAAAAACAAAATAGAGCCAAATAAAATGGAATGGTATA
>CAZGMB010000084.1:0-20378 GCA_964526715.1 uncultured Aureispira sp.
TATCACAATATCAAAATTAACTGAAATTTGCACCTGTGTTAAAGTTTGTTCAACTTCTATTATACGAACAAATTTATTCAGAACTTTCGGTTTTACCTAATTTTTACTAAATTCTACTTCCTTTTTTCTTTCATACACATACATCAACCTCAAAAATAAGAGATTTTCACTCCCATTTTCGTATCAAAATATCCTATTTTATAAATTTCATTCATCTTATAAAAACATCATCGGGCCATTATCACTAATGTATGTCTGTATCTTGCTACATCCATCTGGAAGAATTACAGAAGATTTGTATGTTCGGTATCGTTATTTTGCTCAGCGTAAAGATATGACTACTCAGAGATAATAGCATAAGTCCGAAAAAATGATGATAGTTGTTCCTTTCCCTTATTTTTAAGGTAGTTTTTATATATGAATGACAAATATAATGGGTTCAAATAAATATAGTACGAATTTATTTAATCATTTTTTTACAAATAAAGATACCGAATATTATTTGGGAAAATGCAAGTACATTCTTTATTTACCCTATTGGGTGGCTGAGCGATAGCTGAAGCCCTGCTGGCTGTGCGATAGTCGAAGCCACGATTGGAAGTTTACACAAAGTATTCTACACTCCCTTCTCTGAGTACTTTACAACCTTCTTCAAGTACTTTACAAGCTTCTCTGAGTACTTCACAAGCTTCTCCGAGTACTTTACAAGCTTCTCTAAGTACTTTACAAGCTTCTCCGAGTACTTTACAAGCTTCTTCGAGTACTTTACAAGCTTCTTCAAGTACTTTACAAGCTTCTCTGAGTACTTCACAAGCTTCTCTAAGTACTTTACAAGCTTCTCTAAGTACTTCACAAGCTTCTCTAAGTACTTGATTACCTTCTCCGAGTACTTTACAAGTTTCATTAAGTACCCTGCAAGGTCTTGAAGTATGAAGCAAGTTTCTATCAAAAGCATAAAAATTGTAACCTGATCCACCCTGAAGGATTTGAATACACAGTTCAACGTGCAATACATTTCCCGAGCACAAAAACACGCTCAAACCCGGACAAATAGATGAAAAAAGATCTCAGATGCACCAAGCCTAAGAAGACTTGGTATTGGATACGGTATCTTACTCCCGCATAGCTGGGGACAAAACTTTGTACCTAGAGATCATAGACGGACTCAATGGCTTGATAGGTAATTACAATCAATCAGTCACATTACGACTCAATGAAAGGAGTACAGATACCGATAAAGGAGATGAAGCGATGGAAAATAAGGAGCCGAAATAGGTAGGCTCTTTTTTGGAGTGATATAATTAAAGATGTGGAAGGGTCTTTTGATGTTTGTCGGAAGGCCTTTTCATTTGTGATGATACATGTAAAAAAACTGACATAAAACCCATCATTCCCCTTAAATTGTTCCTGTCCTAACTTTGCATCACTTCCATCTTCGGGAGTTTATTTGCATCTTACCGATTAATAAAAAAAGTTTCAAATGCTTTTAACTCATTGATTTCCTGTGTGACAAATTTGTCAAATAACTTATCGCCAACCTGACTTCTGAGTGCTGATATGCCCACATCAATCAATCAAATACCTTGATCAGTCAAAAATATATTGTCAAATGAAAAACCTGGCATGTCTGATGGTCTACGTATATCACGATGTACAAAACCTTGTTTATGAAGTTGCGTCAATTCATCTTCAAATACTTCGAATATCAATTGCCTCCTTTCAAATTCAAATGCTCTAAAATCTATCGGATATAACCTTTCCATCACTAATACTTCAGTGTCATCAGCTAATAAGTCTAGTCGGACAAATTTTACCACCAAGTTATTGACATGGTTTGCAAATTTCATTTTTTCAGCTTCCGAACCTATCTCTGATCTCGTATTCTCAAAAAATAATTTTCCAGCTTCTGTTTCTGACAAAGCAATTACAGTATTGTTTGTACCTGATGATAGCGTTCTAGGATCTTTCTTTGCCATGAAAAATTCTTTGGAATGCAAAAATACAAAAAATTGAGCGTAATCTAAAAGATTAAATCATTATACTACCATATACGTATTAAGTTAGCTAAATAAATATGGTAAGTCGTCTAAGCGCCACTACAGCAGCACAAGTAATGCATCTGTACTATTTTATAAACCACTCTAAAGCTGGTATAAAAAAGCCTTCACACTTTTGGAAGGCTTTATATTAACTAACTAACAATAACAAATTTATTTTACTATCTCCACAATTCAAATGGGGTAAAGGGAATTTCATTTTTATTCAGGTCTAGATATCCGGCTTGTAGATGCTGAGAACCTTTGGACTCTATATATTCTATTTTAATTTTGTGTTTACCTTTGGACAATATGGTTTGACCTGTCTTGGACATAGCGCTGTGATCACCATCGTGGTCTATGAGCAATTCATCATTAATATATAGTTTTGAGCCATCATCAGAGTTGATATAAAAAGTACGGATACCTGTTTCTTGTAATTCAATAAATCCTTCTATTACTAGTCCGAAGTGATCTTCTCGGTGCGCTACTGTCGATAGATTGAGCGATTGCATGATACCCGTTTTTACAGTCTGAAACTTTGAGAAATCTGGAATGTTATTCCATTCGCCTTCATAATAAGCGTACTGAAGACCTTTGGCAAAATCGTCTTTTTCATTTGGAATTTGTGGTGCCATTTTTCTAACAGATTGTTGGGTGATCCTGCTTGCGCTACCATCCTTGGTAAATGCTCGTGCTCTGATCGTAGATGTTTTATCTATCATAATGGGCTGATTATATCGACTACTTTTTTCGGTAGGTTCAGAACCGTCGGTCGTATAATATATCATCAAATCATCCATAGCAGCAGACAAGGTAACAGTTGTACTTTTTTCAAAAACAGGGCCTGATGTTTCTATTTTTACGCCGGGTGGCATCTTGACTATTTTGTGTTTGTCTTTGTTTTTTCCCATCTGGAAAGCATCGATCAATCTTCCTTCATGGTCGATGGCTTTAAAAATAAGTTGATCCTGATAGATATTGAATGTACAGTAATGGTGCACTGCTTGTAATTCTGTAGTAAACCAGCTTCTAGTCGGTGCAAAATCTTCAATATAGCCTCCTGCACCACCAGAATTGATATAGACGACGCCATCTTTAGTATTGATGCGATCATCGGTCATCGGCCAGCTTCTTTCATACAAATGGGTGTGTCCATATAAGCAAAAATCTAGTCCATACTTATCGTAAAGTGGTACAAGGTTTCTCGCTTTTGAGCCCAAGTTGGAGAGTTGTTTATCCGTATCTCCATAGTCATTATTATCAGATGTATATGGAGGGTGATGGTGCATGGCTATCTTCCAAATGGCTGTTGATTTTGATAGTTCCCACTCCAGCCAATTGTACTGTTCTGAACCCTCCTGAAGATCTCTATTGGAGTCAATCATAAAAAACTGGACACTCCCGTAGGTAAAAGTATAGTAATACTCTGGTGCAGGAGCCACTATATAATCGTAGTACAAGGGTGAGTCCTGTTCATGATTTCCCAATACGGGATATATCGGAATGCGATTCATCAATATATGACCATATGGAAAAAAGTGTTCTGTCCAATCCGTTTTTTTCAACCCTTTGTCCACTAGGTCACCTACATGTACCACAAAGTTTGGTCTGTCTTGCCATACTTTTTCCGCTATTTTGCCCCAAGCCCAAGGGGTATCATTATTTCGTTGCGTATCACCTATCAAGGCAAACATGAGTGCGCTGCTATCTTTGACGGCTGTTTTGAAGGTAGAAGTGGGCGATATCCATTCTTTGCCATCTTCCGTCACAGATACGACTCGATAGAAATAATTGGTTTCTGGTTTTAGCTTATCCAGATACACTTCATGCAGTGTTCGCTTGCCTTTGACTAGTACAGCTTGATCCAGATTGGGCTGAACTGCATTTTTAGTAGCTTCGCCGTATTGCACTTTGGTCGTAGCTTTATGATGTGTTTCCCACAAGATATACATGCCCGTTTGGGTAGAAAACTGGAGATAAGGTTTTACCAAAAAACCACTATCACTTTGTCCATAAATGAAAAACGATAGCATTGATAAAACAACAAATAATAGGATTGACTTAAAACTCATTTGTTTTGTGATTTTATAAAGATGATGATTTTAAATTATGCTCCAAATGGGTATAAATCAATTGGCGAATTTCATCCATATTTTCATCAACGGAAATTTCTGATTTTGCCATTTCGTCCCATTTTCGTAGCTGGATATATCTTTCAAAATATTTGTCTTCCTGAAAGTCTTTTGCTTCCCCAGGAGTCATCTTTCCACCCTGAAAGTCCAATGTTCTTTTACTAGCTTCTGAAAGCTGTTCGTAATACTCGGGAAATTTGTAAGTTAGGTATCTCTTAGCATTGACATGGGATGCGATGAGTCTGCACACTTTATTTGAAAAGCCCATTTTTCGAAGGAAATTAGCACCAAGTGTCTCATGATCTACCACGCCATAACTATCCATTACTTGATGGTCGTCGGTCTCATCAATACATAGATGTCCGATGTCGTGTAGAAAAGCAGCCAGGATGGTTTCTGAGTCACCACCATTAGCTTTGGCCAGATGTGCGGATTGAAGGGCGTGTTGCAGTTGCGTTACTCCTTCACCAAAGTAAAGTTCGCCGCCATATTTTTTGTAGAGTGAGATTATAGATTCTGTACTTTGAAATATTCTGTCAGGCATGGTATCATACTTTTGAAAGGCAAAATTATGGTTTCCATTTTACCGGTAAGTATCGGCAATATTAAGGTATGGTTAAGTTGTGGTAAGCGTTAGTTTTGCATGTTAAAGATCTATACGAAATAAGTTTTATTTGAACAATATTGAATGTTAAATCATTCACTAAGTACTAATATAGCATATTATGAATGAAATATCATACACAATGTGAATATATTCGAATATTACTTAACTATTTCATAAAAATAGCTTATTTTTGTATTGTATTTCATTCACTATTGTTAAATATTGTAATTTATGACTGGTTTACCATACACAAATTGGGACTCCATGAGCGATGATGCTTTGGCAGAGCATATTGGCGTGTTTATCAGGCACCATCGCATGGAGCAAAACAAAACACAAGATACATTAGCTAAAGCAGCAGGAATCAGCCGATCTACATTAAGTTTATTGGAGCGTGGAGAAACTGTCACATTGGCTACTTTTATTCAAGTATTGAGAGTATTGGATAAATTGCATGTCATGGAAATTTTTAATGTGTCACAAACCATGAGTCCACTAGCTTTGGCTAAAATGGAACAAAATAAACGCAAACGAGCTAGTGGTAAATCTGAAGGGAAAAGATATAAAGTGGAATTATGAATACAGCATTCGTAAAAATTTGGGGAGAACTTGTAGGCGCTGTTTCATGGGACGAAGGGAAAGGAGTAGCAAGTTTTGAGTATGACCCTAAATTTAAAAAACTCCAATGGGATTTAGCTCCGTTAAAACTTCCTATTACATCGTTAAATAGAATAATTACATTCCCAGAACTACGGAGAAACAAAAATGCAGATTATGATACTTTCAAAGGTTTGCCGGGCTTATTGGCAGATGTGCTCCCCGATAAATATGGAAATCAATTAATCAATATTTGGTTAGCTCAACAAGGACGTCCACAGGATAGCATGAACCCTGTAGAAATGTTGTGCTTCATTGGGAATAGAGGCATGGGCGCATTGGAATTTGAACCCGCTACGATGAGCGATGGTAAAAAGGCGTTTTCTGTGGAGATAAATAGTCTAGTGGACATCGCCCAGAAAATGCTTTCCAAAAGAGAATCTTTCACTACAAATCTTCAAATAGATGAAGAAAAAGCGGTAATGGAGATATTGAAAATAGGTACATCAGCAGGTGGTGCGCGTCCAAAAGCAGTCATTGCATATAATGAAAAAACTGGCGAAGTGAAGTCAGGCCAAACAACTGCGCCTAATGGATTTGAACATTGGTTGATAAAATTGGACAATGTCAGCGATGTACAACTTGGAAAAAGCGAAGGATATGGTAGAGTGGAAATGGCTTATTATAATATGGCTGTAGCCTGTGGGATAGACATGATGCCATCACGACTATTAGAAGAAAATGATAGGGCCCATTTTATGACAAAACGATTTGACCGTGAAGGTGGTGCGACCAAGCATCATATTCAGACATTTTGTGCCCTTAAACATTTTGATTTCAATATGGTAAATAGTTTTAGTTATGAACAATTATTCCAAACTATGAGGGAGCTAAAATTGACTTATCAAGACATGGAACAAATGTACAGGCGAATGATTTTTAATGTCATTGCCCGAAATTGTGACGACCACTCCAAAAACTTTGCTTTTAGATTAAAGAAAGATGAAAAATGGGAATTAACACCTGCATACGATATTTGTCATGCTTACCGACCAGGAAGCGAATGGGTGAGTCAACATGCATTGAGCATCAATAACAAAAGAAATAATATTTCGAAAGATGATCTAATGATTATAGGAGAATCCATCAAATGTAAAAAATCAATAAACATCATCTCTGAAATAAACCAAACCATCTCTCAATGGCCAAAATTTGCAGCAGATGTACAGGTTAGCGCTGAACTCACTGAAAGTATCGAAAAAACCTTGTTGAATATAGAATGAAATATACTTTTTTTTGCATTTCTGATTTATAAACTCTTTAGAAAATCAATCCTTTTAATCATTCTGTTACTTTCCCTTAATATAATCATAACAAATACATAACCTGACATCATACTGCTAGCTCATCGCAAAGTACCAAATTTGTGGCTTGTAACCAATAAACCTTTGTGATGATAAAAATGGTCGTTTTTGATATGGCTGGCACTACGATCGATGAAGATAATATGGTCTATAAATGTGTGACCAAAGCTTTTATCGATCACAAGATAATTGTAGACCTGGAGACTGTACTGCTACACGGTGCCGGTAAGGAAAAACTGGATGCCATCAAAAGTGTGTATACTGAGGTACTAAACGAAATTCCGGATGAAGCTACGGCTCAGGAAATCTATATATCTTTTAAGGCGCTACTTGAAGAAGCATACAGTACCATACAGATGAAACTATTTGATGGGGTGAAAGCGCTGATGTATTTTTTGCACAAAAGAGATATCAAGGTGGTTTTCAATACGGGATATACCCATGCTGTTGCTTCAGATATATTGAAGAAGGTAAATATCATTCCTGGCCGGGACATCGATTTATTGGTGACAGCAGATATGGTAGCCCATAGTAGGCCTGCACCAGATATGATCCACTATGCATTGCACCAATATCAAATCAAACCATGGGAATGCATCAAGGTGGGAGACTCAGTAGTCGACATAGAAGAAGGAAAAAACGCTAAAGTAAAATATAGCATCGGCATTACTACCGGGGCACAATCGGCTGCAATTTTAAGTACAGCGACACCGGATTATATCATCCACCATTTGAGAGATCTGATAGAAATCATTGATTTTGTAAACAATACGTTGTGAAAATCAGTACTTACCTGCACCGGCAAATGTCAGCTCATCCGGTTTTTTTGACATTATGGGCAAGCATGGCAGCCTTTGGGGCCTACTTCTGTATGTATATGTACCGTAAACCTTATGCTGCTGCCCTATTTGAAGGACAAATGCTCTTTGGTTTAGACTATAAAATTGTTTTAATCATTTCACAAGTAGCGGGATATGCCTGTTCCAAGTTTTTAGGTATCCGTATCATCTCATCTATGAAGCCTGAGAGCAGAGCATATTATTACATCGGATTGATAGGTATTGCATTGATAGGTTTGAGTCTTTTTTATTTTAGTAGTCCGTCGTGGAGTATGCTGTGGCTATTTATCAATGGTTTGGCATTAGGATTGATTTGGGGAGTGGTATTTCAATACCTGGAAGGACGCAGCATCACGGAATTACTTACTGTAATATTAAGTGCCAATTTTATCTTTACATCAGGAGTAGCCAAATCACTAGGTCAATATTGCCTGCAATCAGGAGTGTCCGAAAAGATGATGCCCATGATGATAGGTTGGATTTTTGTCCCATTGACCTTACTATTTGTATGGATGTTGACTATGATTCCGTCTCAAAACCAATCAGATGTGGAGCAACGAACTGAGAGACTTCCTATGACCCAAGTGGAAAGAAATGCGATAATTAAAGATTTTGGCGGTGTGTTGATACTTTTTATATTGGGATACATCATCCTAACCATGATCAGAGATGTCAGAGACAATTTTGGAGTAGAAATATGGAAAGGATTGGGATACGGCGATGATGCATCCGTCTATACGACATCAGAAATTCCTGCCACCATACTACTACTTTTACTTTTGGGTGCCCTTTACAGAATCAAAGACAACAAAAGAGCCTTACTCCTTAATTTATGGTTGACGATTGCAGGTTTGGTCCTTTTGGTTTTGGCCACACTATCATATTACACGGGAAACCTGAGTGGTATGCTTTGGATGATGATTACAGGCGTTGGTTTATTTGTACCTTACATATTGTACAACGGTATCCTTTTTGACAGATTGATCGGCGCTTTCAGAATCACTGCAAACGTAGGTTTTTTTATGTACATCGTAGATGCATTTGGCTATCTGAGTAGTGTGGGAATTCTATTGTACAAAAATTTTGGTAATCAAAGCATTTCCTGGCTGCAATTCTATACAATACTGTGTGTCATAGCTGGTATAGTTGGTGTCTTGATCATGATTCTAACTCATATCAGAATAGTATCATTACTTCAAAAATCGGAGCACGAAAAAAGTACCGTATCCGATATAAATCTTCAAGAAAAATATGTTTAAGTACGATCTTATAGTCATAGGTGGTGGTATCCTTGGCTTATCTCATGCGTATCACAGTCTTCAAAAAGGTCTTAAAGTCCTGCTTATCGAAAAAAATACTCAAGCCATGGGAGCCAGTATTCTTAATTTTGGTCAGGTAGTACCCTCAGGTTTTGGTGTCGAATGGCAAAAGTACGGTATCGCTTCTACCCAACATTACTTGGATATGGCCACCCATGCAGATATATCTGTACGCAAAGAAGGTAGTATATACATTGCATCAGACGAAGATGAAATGACACTCATAGAAGAGCTGCACCATATCAATACAGCAAACGAATATCCATCTCAGCTGATCACTGCGCAACAGTGTAAAGAAAAATATCCTATGCTCAAAGATGATTATGTCAAAGGAGCGCTATTTTTTCCAGACGAAATCAACGCCGACAGCAGGAAAACGATACCTGCCATTACTCAATATCTTGTCCAAGGATTAGGTATGCACATCATCAATGGTAAGCGTATCGTAGATATTTATGAAACTGAAAACGAAGCCATTGTTTTTGATACTGCTGGTGATAAATGGGTAGGCGGTCAAGTCATCATCTGTAATGGCAGTGAATATCAATCACTGTTTCCAGAAGAATTTCCAAAGGCAGACATCCAACTGGTCAAGTTGCAAATGATGGAAACCATACCACAACAAGCAACTATACCTGGTTCTGTACTTACCGGGTGGACTATTAGGAGGTATGAGAGCTTTTCAGAATGTCCTTCTTATAGCCGTATCAAAGCAGAAGAAAACAAAACTTCTTTCCAAAATCAATTAGGTATCCATATTTTATTTAAGCAAACAGCGAGTGGTAGTATTATTTTGGGTGACTCACATGAATATGCGACCATTGACGAAGAACATCATCTACAACTACAGGACAACAATCAGTCCATCAACGATTTCATGGTAGCGGAAGCCAAAAAAATAATGGATATAGACTACACTATGGCCCGGACATGGGCAGGATGTTATTCTCAAAGTAAAAAAGAACCCATTTTTCATAAAAAAATAGACCATCGTATCCATGTCGTGACGGCTATAGGTGGTAAAGGCATGACTGCGAGTCTAGGATGGGCAGCCCAACATATCAACACCATATTCTCATGATGAAGAAATTTCGGATGGCTTTATGGATTTGGTTGGCTTTGGGTGTACATAATCTTTCAATAAGCCAAAGTCAAATTTCAAAACCAATAGATGATGTGACTAAAAATTGGCTATTCATTCCCGGAGATGATGCTGAGACACTATATCGTTTTCAAATACCTGATTTTAAGAATGCTCAGTTAGTGCATCTTCCACACAGGCTGACGATGCCTAACAGTGTGTTTTGGTATCAAAAGAAAATAAAAGTGGGAAGTAGTAAAGCCATCCTAAAACTCAATGCAGATGACGGCGCTCAAGTATGGATAAATGATCAGCGAACTAAGCCTAATAAAGATGGAAATTTCCCATTCGAAACAACCAATGACAGTACCGAAATCATCATTCGCGTTTTGAATAATGCGGTAGCAGGAGGAATAAGAAGCGTGGCAATAGTAAATAATTCCGATGGAAATATTGAAAATGAAATAGAGACCCAATATTCAATCACACCTTTAATGTCTGGAGACAAAAATATCCAAGAAGATAAAGAAGAAATATCTTTTTCATTTTGGGGTGATAGTCAGGGTGGATGGAATACCTTTGGTAATATTGTTCAGAAAATGGCTGGTTTTGATGATGACTTTAGCGTGGGCTTGGGTGATTTGGTGGGAGATGGGAGCCAAGAATCGGAATATATTTTGTTTAGAGATGCACTGAATCCGCTGCAAAAAAAGATGCCGCTATTTTTTACTCCTGGCAACCACGATTATGATGGCTACTATGATGATTTGATTCCCCAAAATTACTTAAAACATATATCTGGCGAAAAAACTGGCAAAACTTATTATGATTTTTATGTCGGAAAAGCTGCGTTTATAGCTTTGGATCCGAATCGGAATTTTCCTTTAGCTATCGATGCTACACAACAAAATTGGATGCTACAAACCATGCAGACTAAGTCATGGAAGGAAGCTGACTGGCGATTTATAGTCATTCATCAAGTGCCTTATGGACAGGGGTGGAATGGTTATGAAGGTGATTTATTCATTCGAAATATGATCGATACCTTGGCAAATCCTTATCAGATTGATTTTGTGCTTAGTGGACACATCCATGACTACGAACGACTGACAAAAAAGTATGGAGACCATTCCACCACACTCATCATATCCGGTGGTGCAGGCGGTGGTATCGAACCTGTAGAATCCAATCCAAGTCCTATCATGGATCGACTCATTAAACAACATCATTTTGGTAGGATGATGCTACAAAAAAACAAAGCAATGATGTATATTTACGACATCAATGGAGCTATTTTAGATCAATTAACCATATACAAAGCCAACAAATGAGACGATATTTTTTAGCCATCCTTTTGTGTGCTGTTTACTTTTTACCCATGACGATTACGGCACAGACCACTGATCTTCAGACAGAAAATGTTTTTCTGATCACCCTCGATGGACTGAGATGGCAAGAGCTTTTTGGTGGTGCGGATGATAGTCTTATTCACAATACCGTATTTACCAAAGATACTGCGGCTTTAAAAAAAGAATTCTGGCACACAGATCCTCTAAAACGCAGAGCAATCCTGATGCCATGGTTTTGGAATACATTGGCAAAAGAAGGACAAATCATAGGCAACAGAAACTATGGAAACAATGCCCAAGTGACCAATATTCATTGGTTTTCTTATCCAGGTTACAACGAAATTCTGACAGGATACACCGATCCATACATCAAGTCCAATGATAAAATCAATAATCCTAATGTCACTGTCCTAGAGTGGCTCAACCAAAAAGACGCGCTCAAAGGAAGAGTAGCAGCATTCGGTTCCTGGGATGTTTTTCCTTACATCATCAATAGAGACAGATCTGGCATCCCTGTCAATGCAGGATTTGAACACGCTACAGGCGACGATCTGACCTGGAAAGAAAAGTATCTCAACGAACTCCAAGACCAAACACCGAGTCCATGGAATAGTGTCAGATTGGATGTATTTACCCATCAGTTTGCTTTGGAATACATCCAAAAAAAGCATCCCAAAGTTCTATACATCTCCTATGGTGAAACCGATGATTTTGCTCACGATGGACGATATGATCACTATCTCCAATCTGCTCGCAGGACAGATAAATTTATCCATGACTTATGGGCTTACTGTCAATCAGATCCTGTCTATAAAAACAAAACCACTTTTGTCATCACCACCGATCATGGACGTGGTGACATCGTCAAAAAAGAGTGGACATCTCATGGCAAAATTTTCAAAGGCAGCAACGAGATATGGATGGCTGTCATCGGTCCTGATACACCTGCGTTGGGCGAAAGAAAAGACAAAGGACGTTTCTTTCAAAATCAAGTAGCTAAAACGGTGGCAGCATTTTTTGGTTATGAATATAGTAATAAAGAAGATGTGGGTGATGTACTGGATGGTGTGATTGGGAGGTACTAAGATATCCTCTGAAACCGCTCCATGATCAATACTTTATACTTTTCCTTCCATTCCTCAACTAGAAAACTCCTGTCAATCATTTCTTCCCACTTGGGCGCAGCTTTATACATTTTATTAAAAATATTTTTCTGTTGTTGGGTATCCAAACCTAAGGTATTAAATGCAGTCTCAAAATCTGATTTTTTAATTTTCTTTTTCCTACCATTGAGTGTGAGTGCCAAATCTTCGTCATCAGCAGGATTGACCAATGCTGTGGCAAGCAAATCATATGCTGGAGCTAGTATAGGTCCTGTTTCAAGTGATGTGATAAGTGAAAAGTTTTTTAAATGCATATCTGCATTACCAGTCAAAAATGAGAAAAGAACTATTTCAAAAAAATTAACCACATCTAGGCCTGGAGTTACAGAAAACTTCTGAATAGCTTTGGCGATCTGCTCGTATGATCCATGGTATTTATGCTCACTTAATCGCTCTGTGAGCTGACACATATCTTCCATGTGTAGCTTAGATTTTTTTACTCGATCTATCCTACTGGTAATATAAGCTAGGTTGCCGGTTTGTAGCCTAATTAGACTGTGTGGTACTACATTTATCTTTGCCAATTTTGCCAAATGCATAGTCAGGTCTTCTACCTCAGGCATGTGCGGATAAAGTTTGGAAGGTGGCTTTAATATATAGCCTCCCCACAATCCTACTATAGTAAACCGTTTTGGCTGATTGGGTTCTTCAGATGTTACAAGGTGTAAAGATAACTTCGGCTGAACACCTGTGACAGTAGTTTGGCTTTTTATGACTTGTTCTGCCAGTGCTTCCATGTTGTTTTCACCGTAAGGTAAAATAGGAGGATTACTCACACCGAATATTTTTTTACTACACGTGGCATGAAAATCTACTTCATATTCTTCCAAGTCCAAATAACAATATAAACATCGATTTTTCATTCTTCTTCCACATTTAACGGATGAACACTAACTGCCCCAATACAATCTTTGCAGCAAGCCAATAGCAATCCCATCCTATCCCTAGGTCGGAGTTTCCAGTTCTTTTCAGCAATATTCAAGAGCCAACCTTCAGGAATCAAACCATCAAAAAAGGGGAACATTACATTACTCGTATATTCATTTGTAGTAAGCGGCAATGTTAGACTTACTGGTGGTACTTTATCTTTTTGAAGATAAGCTGGATCATAGACAAAATGATACCCGTTTTCATCTTCTGTGAGCCATCCAGCTGTAAGATCATGCATCTTGATTTCTGCTTTTCTCATCGATTATATTTTTAATTTACAATAAATTACGATCACGCTCCACAGGTCCCATTTCATATCCAAATAGTCCAAGTACTTGATTCACCTTATCCAATCTCAGTGTGGCCTTCCCTTGTTCTAGTTCACGTAAAAATCTAAGACCCACTCCTGCTTTTTCTGCCAATTCTGGCTGAGTCAGTTTAGTAAGCGCTCTTTTTTCTTTGACAAAATCACTTAAGCTCATTTTATACCTTTTAGGGTACAAAAATAAAGTAATTTTTCAAAATTATACCACATAGGGTGTAATATTAGGTAATTTAGGTCAATTTATACCAAATAGGGTATAAATTGATATTTATTTTATAATTTCATACCCTATAGGGTGTATATTATTTGAATATTGAATACTTCAGTTTTACTTAAAAATAACAAAGAAAATAAGTAATATACTACGATATGAACTATTTACTTTGTATTTTTGCCATAATATTGAAACATAAGTGTTTGCATTTTAAAATCAACAAATGACCATAGAACAGTTTACCGCTGAGTTTGAGTTGGCTAGACCACAATTAAAATCATATATATTAAGGATAACAGCTAGCGTTGAAGACACAGAAGATATTGTTCAGGATACTTATATCCGAGCTGCTCAGAAATTAGATAGTTTCAGAGGTGACTCATCCGCCAAAACCTGGATTTTCACTATTGCCTCCAATATTGCCAGAGATAACCTGAGAGCAAAAAAGCGATGGCCTGAAAATGTTACCGATATTTGTAGAGAAAAAGCATTGGCAAATCCTGACTATTTTGTAGAAATAGGTCAGCTGATGCAAACTTCTGCTCAAGCTCAATTTGAAATAAAGGAACACATAACTTTTTGTTTGACCTGTATATCCAAATCTCTTCCTTTAGAACAGCAAATTTGCATTTTTCTAAAAGAAATGTATGACTTTAAGGTAACTGAAATAGTTGAGATATTAAATACCACAGAAGCGATGGCCAAATACTATTTACATACGGCCAGAGTTAAACTAGAAAAAATTTATGAAGGTAGATGTGCCTTAATCAACAAGGAAGGTACTTGTCACCAATGCTCAGAACTTTGTGGTATTTTCAATCCCAAGCAAGATTTTGAAGTGGAAAAGAATAAAGTAGAGTTTGCGAAAAAATCTAATGATCCTGATAGGCAACACTTATTGGATTTGCGATTTAAAATTATGAAGGATATTGATCCTTTCCAATCCAATGGTAGTGACCTACAACTCCATCATTTAGAGCATAATAAAAAAATTATGGAACATTTTTGAAAAAAAAGCATAAATATCCTATCGTTTTAATTTGTATATACGTCCAAAGGATATTACCAAATAAAAATATTAAAAAATGACAACATTAACATCAAAAGGTAAAGCAGTAACAACCAAGAAAACATTTAGTCGAGAGACAACTGTAAGTATTGATATCCAAGCAGATAGAAGTATTATTTGGGCATTATTGACTAATTCTGATGATTTTCCAAGATGGAATTCTACAGTAATCACCATCGTAGGAACAATTGCAAAAGATGAAAAAATTGTTCTTAAAGCCAAACTTGACCCCAAAAGAGCATTCAAATTAAAAGTAAAAGAATTTGATGCCGAACAACGAATGGTATGGGGAGATGCTATGGGAAATAGGGTTTTTACACTTAAATCGATAGGATCCAATTTGACCAATTTCACTATGTCTGAAAAAATTGGTGGTCCTTTATTTCCATTATTTGCTAAGATGATTCCACCATTTGATGAGACCTTTGAACAATATGCTAAAGATCTTAAAAACGAAGCAGAATTAATTTCAAACACAAAATAAAATAATAAAATTATGAGTTACAAAATAGGTACAAAAGATAGTCCAATGGTATTAAAAACGCCACCATTGACCAGTGAATATACCATGCACATAGATCAAAAAGATGGTATAGACATTTTGGTTTGTACAGTAGGAAAGACAGTATTGCACTACAATATAAACATATTGGATGATTTACATCAAATGTTAAAGTCTCACGGTGATTGGATGGAACTAGGCAGTGCAGATGAGCAAAAACCAGCCAAAGAAGGAACTGTGGAAGCTTGGGGAAGATCGGAAAACAACCCTATTGGCGGTTGGTATGGCCTAAAGAAAGGTTTTCGAGGTAGAGTAGGAATGTATATTCCACCACTGATGGAAGCATTAGGGCTTGCAGAGGTAACTCATAATCCCAAAGGGAATAAAATGACAGCGAAATGACATTTTGAAATTTATTTTAATAATTAAACAAAAACCATAAAATATGAAACTTGGAGCATTTTCGATCAGTTTGGCAGTGAAAGACATACATCAATCTAAAGAGTTTTACGAAAAACTTGGATTTACCTACAAAGGAGGCAATACAGAACAAAACTGGGTTGTATTGAAAAATGAAAATGCCGTTATTGGCTTATTTCAGGGAATGTTTGAAGGTAATATCATCACGTTTAATCCTGGATGGGATAGCAATGCACAAAATATTGAAAACTTTGATGACGTCAGGGTGATTCAGTCACATCTAAGATCATTAGGAATCACATTGACTAGAGAAGCAGACGAAACAACTAATGGACCTGAATATATCACCTTGACTGACCCTGACGGAAATAATATTTTAATTGACCAGCATAGATAATTCAATTTAACACTTAAAAAATTTAACAATATGACACAGCAAGCCAAAAATCCATTCACTTGGGTAGAAATTTACGTAGAAGACATGAGCAGAGCTCAGAAATTTTATGAAGCCGTATTGCAAATTGAGATGGTACCTATGCAAGCACCCGGAGATTTCGGTGACTTAGAAATGCTAAGCTTCCCATGGGTGCAAGATGGAGCTAATATCAGTGGAGCACTGTGCAAAACCAGTGACTTTAAACCTGGCGCTGGTGGGACGTTGGTTTATTTTACCAGTGAAGACGCAGCCATAGAAATAGCCAGAGTGGAAGCAGCAGGTGGCAAGGTAATACAAGAAAAATTTTCCATCAGCGAACATGGTTTTGTGGCTTTGGCCATGGATACAGAAGGTAATACCATAGGGTTTCATTCCAATAAATAAATATACATAGACCCTAGGGTTTTGGTAGATAATTATATCTGTATTTGTAATTGAATTTCCGGTATGGACGTCGTAAATATCGAATCAAAAAGGCACTTGTACAGGTTTTATACCATATTTTGAATACGAATGTGTTACTAATCATCAAAAAGTATACAATATTCCTGAATTTGTATGATGATTATATCTTGCTATGACCTGACCTTTGTGGCATAATTTTAAATAAATCAAAATGAGTAAAAAAGTAATTTTAATCACAGGCGCCAGTTCAGGAATGGGCAAAGAAGCTGCAAAGTCACTAATTGTGCAAGGACATATTGTGTATACAGTAGCTAGGAGATTAGATCAAATGCAAGACATCAAGACCATGGGTGGTCATCCGATGTCAATGGACGTAACCCAAGAACATGACATACAACATGTGGTAGATACCATCATCCAAAAAGAAGGAAAAATAGATGTTTTGTGGAATAATGCTGGCTATGGTTTGTATGGGGCTGTAGAAGACATTCCTGTGTCTGAAGCTAGAAATCAGTTTGAGGTAAACTTATTTGGTCTGGCTGCCATTACCCAAAAAGTAATCCCTTATATGCGCACAGCAAAAGAAGGTTTGATCATCAATACCTCATCTATGGGTGGCAAAATGTACACACCTATGGGTGCTTGGTATCATGCAAGTAAGCATGCAGTTGAAGGGTTTAGTGATTGTATGAGATTGGAGTTAAAACCATTTAATATTCATGTCGTCGTCTTAGAGCCGGGGATTATTGTGACTGAGTTTGGAGATGTAATGCTAAAAAACATTAGTAAGTTTTCTGCTAAAGGTGCTTATGCTTCACTTACTCAGAAGCTTATTGCTGCCACTCAAAAAATGTATGACAGCGGACAAGGTTCTTCATCAGCAGTCATAGCAGATACGGTGACAAAAATTGTAAATACCAAATCACCTAGAACAAGATACAGAGTTGGTTTATGGGCAAAACCTATGGTTTGGATGCGATTATATTTGGGAGACCGATTGTTTGATAAAATAGTAATGAGTCAAGTCTAGTATGAAACCTATCATTCATTTAAAGAGTATTGCTGATCTCAATCAATTGGTGCAATCAAAAACTCATCATCCTTTAGTTGCAGTCATTGATTTTAGTAAGACTGACGATTATATGGAAGAAGGCACCCGGATTAGTGCTGATTTTTATACCATAATGTTTAAAAATTACTGTACTAACAAGCTCAGATACGGCAGACAATCCTACGATTTTCAAGAAGGTAGCTTAATTTGTATTGCACCAAAACAAGTAATAACTTTGGACACTGAGACAGAAAAAAGAAGCGATATGATGGGTTGGGGCTTGTTTTTTCATCCAGATGCACTCCGTGGCACCTCGTTGGGTGAAAAGATGAATGATTATTCTTTTTTTTCTTATGAAACATCAGAAGCACTACATCTATCTGACAAAGAAAAGTTGGTATTGTATGATTGTATACAAAAAATTGAAAACGAACTCCAAGAAAATATTGATGCCCACAGTCAGACTTTGATCATTTCAAATATTGAATTACTCTTGAATTATTGCGCAAGATATTATGGTCGCCAATTTATAACGCGTAAAGATACACATTCATATACTGTAGCTAAGGTCGAGAAACTACTTAAAGTTTACTTCAAATCAGAAGACCTAATATCTGCTGGATTGCCTACTGTAAAATATTTGGCTGACCAAGTACATTTATCGCCGAGCTATCTGAGTGACCTACTCAAAAAAGAAACCGGCATGAATGCTCAAGACCATATTCATTACTTTATCATCGAAGAAGCAAAAAATATTTTAGCCAATTCAGATCAATCCATAGGCGAAGTTGCATTTTCTTTAGGTTTTGAATATCCGCAATACTTCAGTAAACTTTTTAAGCTGAAGACAGGAACCACTCCTGTCCAATACAGGAATCTATGCTAAGAGGATGGAAACATTTATTTAAATTCTTAAAATCTTTCCAAAAATGCAGGGCGACGATTTTGTTTTGACCATTGACCGTTGGATAAAGGATATTGGCCATTATCATTTTGAACAATTATGCATTCAACCCGAAGATGACAGCTGGTCACTCGGTCAAGTTTGTGTTCATTTGATAGCATCTACCCATTTTTTTTTTAGTCAGATAGCTATTTGTACATCCAATAATGAAAATGCCGATAAAGCAATGTCAAAAGATGCCATGTCTATGTTTCAAAATAACGCATTTCCAGATATCATCATAAAAGGGCCTAAATCTAATGATGATACTCGCCAGCCTACATCTAAAGATGAAATTATTACATCATTTGAAAATTTAAAAATGGATGTCATTAGCTTAACTAAACAAATTTCTAATAGCAATCACAATGGAAAAACCAAACATCCTGGATTACATTACTTTAATGCCCATGAATGGTTACAGTTTGCATTTATGCATTTTAAGCACCATGCTAGACAAAAAAATAGGATAGAAGCACATTTAAAAACAAAAGATTAACAATATTATAAAATCGAAGACAAGGTTATATGCGCTGCCACATGAATCAAAATAGCGGCGTTTATTCTTTTACTCTAAATTTTTAAGTCTTCTTAAATAAATTAGAAAATATTAGGCATTAAATCAATCATTTCTAGCTACTTTTGTGATCAGACCATAAATTTATTTTCTCAATATATTAAAATGTGCGTTTTTTTATATTGATATAGAAACATCGTTACACCTATACCATAACCATATGACAGAAGACCATTTTCTAAAAACAATTTTTGCAGAACAAAACTTCCGAAAAGAAGACTTAGATCACATTATTGATCAATATCAAAGGGTTGAATTCTCTAAAAACGACTATTTTATTAAGGAAGATACCACAGCCAATTTCTATTACTTTATGGAGAGTGGTTTTGCAAGGTCATATGTGATTGATTTGGAAGGAAATGATATCAGCACCAAATTTTTCAGTACTGCAGATATTGTCATCGATTGGCATTCTTATTTCTTAAAGACAAAGTGTCGAGAAAATATTCAAGCAATAACGCCTTGTGTAGCTTGGAAAATTACTTTCGAAAATTTCATGAAACTATTTAGTATAGAAGCATTCAGAGAAGTAGGTCGCACTCGATTAATAACCAATTATTTTGAGTTAAAAAATCATTCCATTTCCATTATTGCCGATCCTGCGAAGGATAGATACCTGAATTTACTAAAAGCAAAACCAGACATTGTTCAGAATGTGCCTTTAAAACAGATCGCCACTTATCTTGGCATCACAGATACATCATTAAGTAGAATTAGAAAAGAAATATTAGACAATAAATGAATACTTTGACACAATATTTTGTCCCAGAATGGATTTCAACAGCTTTCCTTATTGCCATTCCACTTCCTTTTATATTGATCGCTTTATTTGTACATAGTACATCTAAAAATACAAAATACAAAAAGGCATTTCCTTTTGTAGTTTTATTTTTTGTGCTTTATCTTATTTATGTAGCCGTAGCTAGTTATTTTGGATGGTTTAACCAAGTGTCTCTGCCACCCAGAGTACTTTTACTGACTACTTTCCCATTTGCTTTTTTGCTTTTTGTGGTCAT